>CALHYX010000065.1 GCA_938041035.1 uncultured Acidimicrobiales bacterium
GGCCATCAAAGTGTACGGCGCCGGGCTGACACCGTTATAGGAATGACTCTCAATTTGAGCGTACGCGGCCCCGTACCCGATCGCAATCGGAATGGGAATCATTTTCATATTTGTGCGATGCCGGCCCGGATTCGTTGGGCCAGCGCCTGGTTGGTGGCGAAGAGCACGCCGCGGTGGGCCATGTTGGTGGCGTCCTCCCGGTTCAGGTCGAGCGGGCCGCCGTGTATGTCGGTGGCGACCGCGCCCAACTCGTGAAACAGGCATGCCGTGGCGGCAAAGTCCCACAGGCTGCCGCCGCCCGTGGGCTTGGGCCGTTTGAGGTAGCAGCCCGGCGGATGGGTGAGTACGCCACAGGCGTTCAGGACGGCTCCGCCGCTCGCATGGAGCTGCACACCGTCGAGGCCCATGTCCCGGGCAATCCGTTCCAACGCATCGACGACAACCTCGCGGTCGTCCATCGCCAAGAAGCTGCGATCGGCGAACACGGATAGCGCCTCTCCCCCACCGCCTCCTCCAGCACCGGCGGACCCGATCGGCCACGGCCGCCGGTCACGAAACCCGCCCACGCCGGAGATCGCATGCATCAGCGCCCCTTCGACGGGGTCGTAGATCACCCCGATCCGCGGGGTTCCATCGCGGGCGACGAGGGCGATCGAGACGGCGTAGCCGGGTATCCCCTCGATAAAGGGCAAGGTGCCGTCGAGCGGGTCAACGCACCAGAAGTGGTCGGCGGCGAGGCGACTGCCGTCGTCGTGTCGTTCCTCGGTCAGCAGGCCGAGCTCGAAGCGTTCGAGGGTGGGCGTCAGGCGCTCGACGATGATGTCTTCGCTGCGCCGATCGATCTCGGTCACCACCTGGGCCGCCAGGCTGGCGGCGGTGTCGTCACCCGGCTTGTGCTGCACCTCCGCCGGGCGCGACCCGGCGATCATCTGACCCGCCTCACTCGCGGCCCGGATCGCCAGCTCGGCCAGCGTGTGCAGATCCGACGGGGAGAGGTTCACCTGGTGCACTCCATCACCGTGTTTCAAGGACCTCTCGCGCCAGCCGTTCGCTGTACCGGTGCAGCTTCGGGTGACCCGGGCTCCATCCCTGCAAGAAGCGAGTGAAGTCGGTCCAGGCGACCGGGTACAGTGCGCGCCAATCCTGCTCCAGCGCGGCGAAATCCAGCGCGTCGCCCGCCCGCTGCAAGGCGTCGTTCAGCAGCTCGAAGTAGCGGTCGAGCAGACCGGGAGCCATGGCCTCGCTGTCGTCCTCATCGAGACAGCTGCTGATGAAGTAGGCGACGTCCTTCATCCCGCAGCCGCCTCCGACGTACTGAAAATCCACTGCGGCAGCTCGCCGCCCGCGGTCGTCGAAACAGAAGTTGGCCAGCTTGGCGTCGCCGTGGACAAAGGTCGCAAATGCCGTGTCTGCGAGGCGCCGATCGATGGCCGCGGCCGCCGCCTTCAGGGGGCCATCCGCGAGTGCATCGAACTCGTCGGGGCGGGTCGCCAGGTGCCAGTAGGTGCCCGTGGCCCAGAGGCCGTCGGGCCGCTCCCCCATGAAGGTGGCGTGGAAGCTCGCCAGCCACGACAGGCAGGCCTCGATCTCGACCTCGCTCACCCGGCGGCGCCGCCCGGCATAACCCGACGCGTCCAAATCTTCGAGGACCATCACGACCTCGTCGGCCCGAGTCTCGAGGGCCAGGCGCCGGGGCACCCGGCATCCGTCCGGGCACCGATGGGCATAGCGGTCGTACCAGGCCGTCTCCACCCGGTAGGACTCCAGCTTCCGCTCGTGTGACCGGTCGGAGTTCCAGCCGCGGGGATGGTTGCGCTCGTCGGGCCAGCGCACGTGTTTAACGATCACGCTCGCCTGCTCCCCGCCCTCGACGAAATACCGCACGATCTGCCCGTATCCGCTCCACAGACTCTGCACGGCCCGCGTTTCGACTACCGCACGCGCCCCGGTCGCGCTCAGCACCACCGCCGCGAGATCGGCATCGATGGGATCAGGCCTGGTCAGCGGGCATCCTGACGATCAGCCGGCCGACGGTCTCGCGGTCTCCCATCGACGTGATGAGCGCAGGTAGTTCCTCAAAGTCGACCACCGCGCCGATCACGGCGCGCACCTCTTCGTTGCGGACGAGGTCGACGACGTCGGCCATGATCTTCGTCCCCAGGCTGGTCGGCGAGACGTTCCAGCCCATCGCCGTCTTGACCATCGCCAACATGTCATCACCTGCGTAGTGGAGCATCACCCCACACAACTTGATGTTCGCGAAGGCGATCTGGCGGGGCACGATGAACTTTTCGTCCGCGACGAGTTTGTTCGAGGCGAACCCCATCATCAGGAACCGCCCGTTGTACGCGGTCGACTTGATCGACTCCTCCCACACCGCTTCGCCCACGTTGTCGAACACGACGTCGACGCCCCGGTTGTCGGTTTCGGCGAGCACGACGTCGGCGAAGCTCTCGGTCGAGTAGTTGATGGCGAAGTCGGCACCCAGGTCGCGGCAGAACTGCACCTTCTCGTCGGTGCCGGCGGTCGCGAACACGCGGGCCCCGGCCTGTTTGGCGAGCTGGATGGCGGCCGACCCCGACCCACCGGCCGCCGCGTGGATCAGCACCGATTCCCCGGCCTGGATCCCGGCGCGATCGTGGAGGCCGAGCCAGGCCAGATGGAAGGGAAAGAACAGGGCCGCCGCATCCGGCAGGGCGATGTCGTCGGGCATGGCGAACACCGCGTTCGTGTCGCAGAGCACCTTCTCGGCAAAGCCGCCATGCGCCCGCTTGCAGATGGCGACCACCCGCCGATCCTGCCACTGCTCAGCACCGTCTCCGCATGCCTCGACGACGCCGACGGTCTCCATACCGGGGCTGTAGGGGAACTCCGGTGGCGCCATCATGTTGCCGCCGGTGATGCGTTCGAGGTCGTTCACGTTGAGCGGGATTGCCTCGACGCGCACGAGCACCTCTCCGGCCGCCGGCGCCGGTACGTCGACCTCCTCGAGCTTCAGCACGTCGAGCGGTGCGCCGTACTCGTGCACTCGCCAGGCCCGCATCCTGGTGGCGGGCATCCCGGTGGACGTCGGATCGGTCACTGGGCAGCCTCCGGAACGAGACCGAAATGGTCGATGTAGGCCGCAAACTCGGCCCGAACCCTGTCCGGGACAACACCGAACTCCTCGGGTGCGTAGCGGTGAATCCCGTGCTTGCCGGGCGGATTGTCGTCGATGAACGCCCGCATGGCGTCCGCCGCCGCGTTGGTCATGGGCAACCCGAAGGCGTCGTAGATCTTCTCGACCTCGCGGAACTGATCGGTGATGAAGTCCTGGAAGTACATGTCGTAGAACACCGCGTCGGGATATGCGTTGGATCGCCGCACGTCGATTCCGTGCATCAACACCTTGCGCAACCGACGGGTCCAATCGCCGGCGATCTCAACCGGGTCGACGTCATCGCTGCCGACGCGGCGCACGATCGAGGTGAGACTGGCGTACGACGTCATCGACTTCACCGGGTCGCGGTGGGTGAAGACGACCCGGGCATCGGGATAGGTCGCCAGCATGTGTTCGAGGCCCCAGAGGTGAGCACCGGTCTTGAGGACCCACCGGTCGCCCCGGTGCCGGGCCTGAAGATGCTGGAGCTGCTGCTCGTGCACGGCATACACGTCGGCCCAGTCGGCCTCGTCGTCCACCCAGTCCTGATAGGTCGGAACCCGGAACTGGTTGTGAAACAGCGGCGTGCACATCGCCTCCCCCATCAGCACCACGCATTCCTGCGAGAGTTGCGGCCCCATGGGGTGGATGGCGTCGAATCCGGGGAGTTGCGCGTCGCGTTGAGGCATGAGGGCAGCGCAGCGGTCGATGCGGGGGTCCCGTTCGAACGAGTCGGTCTCCGGCGGAGGCGACGGGAACATCACCTCCCAGGTCATCGGCGCGCGACTCGCCGGATCCTGGGCACAGATGTCGTGCAGGATGGTGGTGCCGGTGCGGGGCATGCCAACGATGAACACCGGCTTCACGATCCGTTGTTCCGCGATCTCGGGGAACCGCTTCCGATCGTTTACGTACGCGAGGCGATTCACCGTGTGCAACAGCATGCGCTCGTTGGAAATCAACCGACCCACGTCATTGAGGTGGGCATCGCCACGAAGGGAGTCGATCAGTCGTCCGAGCGGTTCGACGAAGGGGCCGGGACCGAGATCTTCCAACCCGCCGGAGCGGACCCGCGCCTCTTCCAACACCCCCTCGACATCGAGTGATTCCCCGCTGGTCATGTGGCTCCGGTCGTCATTGTTCAGTGCTTCAGTGCTTCAGCTCGGCCCACTCGGCATGGCCGGGGCGTTCGCCTTCGGGCACCAGCACGCAGTGCGTGCCGGCGTAGATCGAGGCCATGCACTTGTTGCAGTGCACGCAGAGTGCGTCCGCCTCGCTTCCCGCCTTCCAGCGGTTGATGAGGCCGGGCTCGCGCAACAGCGCCCGCCCCATGGCCACGAACTCGAACCCCTCGGCCATCGCCACGTCGACGGTCTCACGCTGGGTGATTCCCCCCAGCAAGATGAGGGGCATGTCGACCGCGGCGCGGACCTCGCGGGCGTATTCGAGAAAGAACGCCTCCTCGAACGGGTAGGTCGGCATCAGCTTCCGGGCCGCGATCTTGAACGGAAGCCGCATCGCCTTTGGCATGGTCTGGGCCATCTCGTGGATCGGCGGCTCGCCCCGAAAGAAATACATCGCGTTCTCGAAGCTCGAACCGCCGGTGAGCTCGAGGGCATCGAGTGCGCCGTCGGCCTCGAGCATCTGGGCCACCTGCACACACTCGCCGAGCCAGAAGCCTCCGGCGACGCCGTCGGCCAGATTCAGTTTGGCGGTGACGGCAATCGCGTCGCCGACGCCCTCGCGCACCCGGGTCGCGACCTGGCGGGCGAAGCGCGCCCGGTTTTCGATCGACCCACCCCATCGGTCGGTGCGCTTGTTGCGCTTGGGGCTCAAGAAGTTCGAGATGAGGTAGCCGTGACCAAAGTGAAGTTCGACCGCGTCGAAGCCGGTCGAGACGGCGAGCTGGGCCGAGGTGACGAAGTCGTTCGTGACCCGCTCGATGTCGGCCTCGGTGGCTTCGGCGGTGCGCTTCATTCGTTGCAGCGCGAACGCCGGCGACGCCGAGATGGCGGTGCCGCCGCTGCCGTTGCCCACCGGCCCGGCGTGGCCGAGCTGTATCGACGCCATGGTGTCGAACTCGTGAATCGCGTCGGTGAACTGCTGCAGCCCCTCCGCCGCATCCGGCGTCATCACGATCTCGTTCGGGGCGCCCTGACCCTCGAGCGACACCGCGCAGTAGGCGATCGTCGTCATGCCTACGCCGCCCGCGGCCTGGGCCTTGTGGAACTCGATGATCGCGTCGGTCATCTTGTTCTTGCGGGCCATCCCCTCGAAGGTCGCGGCCTTTATGAACCGGTTCGGCAGCGTGATCGGCCCGAGCCGGGCGGGAGCGAACGCGTCGTGGTCAGCCATCCGCCGACACTACTCAGCGCATCGAAGGCATCACAGCTACGAGGCTCGGAGGGCCCGGGGGGCCGTCTCGAACTCCGCACGAATGGTTTCCACCAGCGCAGCCAGTGCGTCGGACGGTTCGCCGGGAACGGTCCGAATGATCTGGTGGATCCGGGGAAGTTCGCCGATCGGCGCCGGAGGATTCCAGGCCACCACGTCGTCGCCGAGATAACTCGCGCTCATGGCCGCCACCCCGATCCCGGCCTGCACCGCAGAGCGGACGGTCAGCGATGTCGCCGCGGAGAAGACGGTCTTGAACTCGATCCCCGCCTCGCGCAGCGCAGCATGGGTGTACTCGTTGTAGAAGCAGCAATCGAAATCGAGAAACGGAACCGGCGGGGTCGAATGGTCATCGGAGGCCGAGCTGACGAACACGAGTTCCTCGGACCACAGCACGATGTCGGTCGGCCGAAGCGATTCATCGCTCACCTGGACGAGGACCACATCGACCTCCGCGGCGTCGATCCGGTCGGTCAGCGAGCCGGAATTGTCCACCGAGAACTCGATCTCGGCGCCGGGGTGGCGGCGGCCGAAGACGCCGAGCACGGCGGCGATCTGGGCGACGTCGACCTCGCCGTTCGAGCTGAGCCGGACCGTGCCCTCGAGGTCGGAACGCTCCAGGCGCGCCACGGCCCCGTCGTGCAGCTTGACCATCGCGCGGGCATCGGGCAGCAATTCCCGGGCGGCGCGCGTGGGGCGCAGGTTGTGACCGTCGCGGATGAGCAGTGGTTGACCCGCCCGATCCTCGAGCCGACTGACCTTTCGGCTGACCGCCGACTGGCTCATGTGGAGCTGGCGGCCGGCGCTTGTCATGCCGCCCGTGTCGAGCACGGCGAGCAGGACTCGGAGGGATTCGACATCGAGCTGCATGGCTCCAGGGTAACTGAAGGGGCCATGACACGTTGGAATGAAAAGTAGGAAATGTTGTCGCTTGTGCATGTTGTGGTGCCGCCGGACAATGACGGCATGGCTCACTCCCTAGACGTACATCGACCCGGCTGCGTCGGTTACCCGGCAGCCCACCGTCCGACCCGTCCCGGCGCTGCCGGCGAGGTTCCGATCGAGGACACCGCGGCGACCTCGCCGGAGCGCGAGCGGTCCGACGGAATCCGGGCTCTGCTGACGAGGCTGGCTCGGTTCGCCCGGGCGGTCATCGCCCCCACCCCCACCGAAGCGGCCGGCCTCCGGGCCACCTTCGAGGACGGCGTCAGACCGCCGATGCCCTGAGCCGTGGAACACTACGGCCATGAACTTCGACCTCGCCCAGACCGATGCGCTGCTCTCGACCACCCGGGCGGTGCGCAAACGGTTGGACCTCGACCGCGACGTTCCGAACGACGTGGTCCTGGAATGCCTGCAGCTGGCGGTGCAGGCACCCACCGGGTCCAACCAGCAGGGATGGCGGTGGATGGTCATTCGCGATCAGGAGCGCAAGAACGCGCTCGCCGACCTGTACCGACGCGGCGGCGGTGACTATCTGACCACCGCGGCCGCCGACACCGAGCAGGGCACGACCATGCACCGGGTGCTCGACTCGGCCACCTACCTGGCCGAGAACCTGCAAAGGGTCCCGGTCCTGGTGATCCCGCTGATCATCGGGCGGCTCGACTCGCCCCGACTCGGTGGGGCAAACAACATCACCACGGTGGCCGCCGGACTACTCGGCTCGATCGTGCCCGCGGTGTGGAGTTTCCAGCTCGCCCTGCGGAGCCGGGGACTCGGCAGCTGCTACACCACCATGCATCTGCAGTTTGAAGACGAAGCGGCCGAGCTGCTGGGAATCCCGGCGCACATGACCCAGGCCGGGCTCCTACCGGTGGCCTACACCATCGGCACCGACTTCAAGCCGGCCCAACGACCGCCGGTATCGGCCATCACCTACCTCGACGAGTACAAGAACCCCATCGACGGCGCGTAAGTCGGCGAGCTCCGGGCCGCGGTACCGCCACCGCGGCCGGATCTACCGACGGTCGCGGACCGCTTTGTAGTTGCTCTTGATCCGTCGGTCCGCCTCCCGTTGCCGTTCGAGCGCCTCGGGGGCGAGGTCACGAACGGGTGGCTCTTCGGGACGGAAGTGACCAAAAGCGTCGACCCCGCGCATCACGATCGCCGTGTCGTCGCCGTGCTGCAACTGACGGACGTGCGGCGCCACGAACTGCGCATTGACCCCGATGCGGCGATCGTCTGAGCGGTTCGGCCTCGACGAGTGGAGCGTCAACCCGTGGTGCAGCGACGCCTCGCCGGGCAGCAGCGGAACATGGACCGCAGTCGACTCGTCGACCCCTCTGGCGTACTGCCCGAGGTCGAGCACGTCATCGGGCGCCTTCTGAGCCGGCGTGACGTGATCGACCGGGCCCGCGACATGGCTGCCGGGGATCATCTGCATGCAGCCGGACTCGGGGGTGGCGGGCGAGAGCGCAATCCAGGCTGACACCTGGGCATCATCATCGCTCAGGCCCCAGTACGTGAGGTCCTGATGCCAGTTCACCTGGGCGGGACTGCCGGGCTCTTTGACGATGTAGGTCGAGTTGTACAACAAGATGTCCGGCCCAATGCAGGCTTCGACGGCGTCGAGCAGGGTCGAGCTGGCGATCAGCTCCCACGCCGAGGTGAGCACCAGGTGCGCCTTGTCCCGGTAGTGCAGCGGGCCGACCTGCTCCTCGGCCGCCTCCATCCGCGCGCGATGGGCCAGGGCCGAGATCTCGTCGACCACCCGCACGGGGGCGACGAACCCGTCTCGTCGGTACCGGGCCCGGAGGTCACGCATAGCCTCGGTCGCCCCTCTCCTGCTCACTTTCCCGGACGCCTACCCGGCGCAGAATAGCTTTAGCCCGACCGTCAGGTGCGCGACCGCTTTTCGAAGTAACCGCGCCAGCCCTCGGCGGTCTTGCGCAGCTCCGGGTCGGCTGCGAACTTCGGCTCGAACTTGGCCCAGGCCTGCTCGCGCTTGGCCGGGAGGTACTCGGTGGGCCAGTAGCCCTCGTGCGGGGTGTACCCCTTCAGCACCCGGCGAGCGACCGTCGCCGTGTGGACCTCGTCGACCCCGTCGGCGATACCCATGGTCGGCGCCGCTGCGTACATGGCCTGTAGCGGCGTGAGGTCGGTGGTGCCCAGTGCGCCGTGAATGTGGAGTGCGTTGAACGACACCTCGCGCAGCACTCGGGCCATCGTGAACTTCACCGCGGCGATGTCGGTGCGGGTTTCCTGGGTGCTGGTGTTGTCGATCTTCCACGCGGTCTCGAGCACGTACAGCCGCAGCATGTTGATCGAGGCGTAGGACTCGGCGATTTTCTGCTGCACCATCTGGTGCTCGGCGATGATGTTGCCGTGCGACTCGCGCGACAGCGCCCGTTCGCACATCATGTCGAACGCCAGCTTGCACTGGGCAATGGTGCGCATGGCGTGGTGGATGCGGCCGCCGCCAAGCCGCTTCTGGGCCAGGACTTTGGCGCCGTCCTCGGGCCCGAGCAGGTGGTCGAGAGGCACCCGCACATCGGTGTACTTGATGTGGTTGTGGGTGCGGGGTTCCGGCATGATCTCCACGCCGGGGGTCTCGCGAGGCACCACGAACATGCCGTTGGTGCACATCACGAACAAGATGTCGGCGACCCGGCCGGCACTGGTGAACCACTTCTCACCGTTGATCACCCACTCGTCGCCGTCGCGCATCGCGCTCGTGGTGAACAGGTTGGGATCCGAGCCGCCCTGGGGTTCGGTCATCGAGTAGGCCGAGAACATCTCCTGGTTCAACAGCGGCACCATCCACCGCTCCTTTTGTTCCTCGGTGCCGTACGCCGCCAGCATCTCGATGTTGCCGGTATCGGGGGCCGCCGCACCGAACAGTTGGGGCGCGGCCGGGTACCGACCGAGGATCTCGTTGAGCAGCGCCAGCTTCAGCTGACCCAACCCGGGCCCTCCGAGTTCCTCATCCAGAAACAGCGCCCAGAGTCCCTGGTCCTTCACCTGCTGTTGCAGCGACCGCACCAGCTCGCGGACCTTCGGGTCGGGCAGCCGCGCCGCGTGCGGGAAGATGTGGCCGAGCGGTTCGACTTCGTCGTCGCAGAACCGCTGGACCCAGTCGAGCTTCTCCTGCCATTCCGGTTCGGTCGAAAAATCCCACGCCATCGGGCGCTCCCTTGCCAATCGGCTGTTCGTTATCGGTCACTTGCGATCCGCGGGCCCGACAGTAGCCCGCTGGCCGAAGGCTGATGGCCGCCATCGGGCTGCACCGCGTCTGTCTCGGGGCCCTGGGCCGCAGCCGCGGCCAGCTCTACTGGCGAAATTGACGGAAGTCGGGGTCGCGCTTTTCCATGAAGGCCATGATGGCCTCGATGTTTTCGGGCGAGCCGGTTGCCTTGGCCATCTCGGCGTGCTCGATCTCGAGCGCCGCCTCGATGCCGGTTCGGTGGGCGGTGCTCAGGGTGCGTTTGATGGCCATGAGTCCCGAGGTCGGCCACTGGGCGATCTCGCGAGCCTTGGCCAACGCCGCGTCGAGCAGTTCGTCATCGGGAAGCACACGGGCCACCATGCCCAACTCCAGCGCACGATCGGCGTCGATCCACTCGGCGGTGAACATCAGCTCGTTCGCCCGCTGACGGCCGATGGTGGCCTGCAGCAGGTAGCTGCTGGCGATCTCTGGCACCAGGCCCAGGTTGGCGAACGGCAGACGGGCCCGGAGGCCGGTGCCGGCGTAGGTGAGGTCCGCGGCCAGGGCGATCGTGCAACCCCCGCCGATGGCAATCCCGGTGACGGCGGCCACGAGGGGCTTGGCAAACGAGAGCACGCGGGCTTCGGCGGCAAAGAACCCGGAGGCGTATCCGTCTTCTCTCGGCGGCCGAGGATCGCCACCAAACGAGGCGAGATCTGCGCCGGACGAGAAGTTGCCCCCCGCCCCGCTGAGCAGAACCACGGCAACCGTCGGGTCGGCCTCGGCATCGGCGAGCGCCGTTTCGAACGCGTCCCACTGCTCCTCGTCGAAGGCATTCTTGCGCTCGGGCCGATTCATGGTCAGGTGCAACACCCCATGCTCGTCAAGGCTGCGCAGCATCCGTTCGTCACTCATCTGTTCCTTCCCGTGCAGCCGGCCAGAGGCTGCATCGGCGATGGTAAACCCAGGTGTACGAAACCGCCGAGTGCTGCGTGGTCGACAACGTGCAACTAGCTGACAGCCAGCTTCTTGCCGTGAGACGTTGTCCACCCGGCGATCGCCTCGATAACCGGGAGCAGCGTGTGGGCGGTGTCGGTGATGTCGTACTCGACCCGCGGCGGGATCTCGTTGAACTGCGTTCTTGTCACCAGGCCGTCGCGCTCGAGCTCGCGGAGTTGGCGAGTGAGCGTCGTGGGGGTGATTGGATTCATCCGGTCGGCGAGTTGGTTGAACCGGGCTTTGCCGTCGCACCCGAGGCTGTAGAGAATGCCGATCTTCCACCGGCCTCCGACCATCTTGGTGAAGGTCGCCAAGGCCTCGACCGTGACAGCTGTTGAGGGATGATCGGGCACCGTTGCCAACTTTCTCGATTTTTCTCCATTAGTACCGTAGAAGATACTACTACCTTCCCGATACTGTCCTCGGCGAAGAGCCCTCAGGTCGAGGTCTCAGCACGCTCGAAGGACCCCGAATGCGCACTCCCCTGTCGCCGCAGCTCGAAGAAGACGGCACCTATCGCCCGTCGTCGCTCGCGCTGCGAGTCGCCACCCAAAAAGTCACCGACTACGACGGCCAGGTCTACGGCAACGCCTACCAAGGCGACGCGAAAGTACTGATGATCTGCACCGAAGAGAAGGCCATGACGATGGCCAACGGTAAGCAGTTCTCCACCGGCAATCACCCGGTCGAGATGTTGGTCCCGATGCTGCATCTGCGGGCGGCCGGCTTCGATATCGAAGTTGCGACGCCTACCGGCGCTCCGGCGCGAATCGAGATGTGGGCCATGCCCCGCGAAGACCAGGCCGTCATGGCGCTGTTCACCGAGTTCAAGAACCAGTTCGAGAATCCCAGGCCGCTGACCGACTTCGTTGCGACCTCGATGAACGACACCTCGGCGTACGCCGCCGTGTACCTGCCCGGCGGTCACGGCGCGATGTTGGGCCTTCCCGACAACGTCGATGTGGGCAAGATTCTCCACTGGGCGCACGGGCGCGATCTGCACACCCTGTCGTTGTGCCATGGCCCGGCCGCACTCCTCGCCGCCAACCTGCCCGAGGCCAGCACTTCCGAGTCCGACGAAGGCTTCCTCTACGACGGCTACGCCATGGCCGTTTTCCCCGACGCGGTCGACAAACAGACGCCGCTGATCGGTTATATGCCGGGGCACATGCCGTGGAAGTTCGGTGAACGACTCACCGCGCTGGGCGTCAACATCATCAACAAGAAGTCGAACGGCACCACCCACATCGACCGACGCCTCATCACCGGCGACGGACCACAAGCAGCGAACGCCTTCGGTCGGCTCGCCGCAGAGTCGCTCCTTCAACAACTGAGCACTTCGTAAGACAGACCCACCTAGCCATCAACGACCCCAAGCGCAGGAAGACAAAGGACATCCACCATGGACATGTTGGAAATCAACAAGCAGGTCATCGCCGAGTTTCGCGAGAATGATGGCGTTGTTGGCGGGCAGCTCGAAGGCCTCCCCGTCGTGCTCATCACGATGACGGGGGCCAAATCCGGCCGCGAACTGTGCTCGCCGCTCGTGTATTCCACCGACGGATCCGACATGGTGATCATCGCCTCGAAGGCCGGAGCACCCGAACACCCAAACTGGTACCACAACCTCGTCGCCAACCCGACCGTCACCGTTGAGGTCGGTACCGACAAATACGAAGCCACCGCGGTGCTGACCGAAGGCGAAGAGCGCACCCGGCTGTATGACGCCCAAGCCGCCGAACAGCAGCAGTTCCTGCAATACGCCGCCAGTGCAGCCGAGACCGGCCGCGTGATCCCGGTCTTTCGCCTCGTCCGCAACTAACCCTCTCTCATCTCCTGAACCAGCCGTCCCTTAGGGTGTGCTGCTTATGAAATCCCTTATCATCGGGGCCGGGGCAGCGGGCATCACCGCGGGCCACGTACTCAACGAACACGGCGTCGACTTCACGATCTTCGAAGCCAGCGATACCTGCGGCGGTCGGATTCGCAAAGTCGACGGCTTCGCCGACTTTCCGATCGACGTCGGTGCCGAGTGGATCCATCAGTGGATTTCGGCAAAGCCCGCAGTCTTCACGTCGCTGCTCGACGGTGCCGATCCACGGTTCCCGACCTTTGCCGACAAGCCCCAGACCATCTCACTGTGGAAGGACGGCAAATTGCGCAAGCGGAACTGGCAACGCTTTTTGCCGATGCCGACGGACTACAAGTTCAGCGAGTCGACCTGGTTTGACGCCCTCGACACGCTGGTCACGTCGGAGTTGCTGGCCAAGATTCGGTTCGGCACCCCGGTCACCGACATCGCGTATGGCAACGATGGCGTGACGCTCACCACCGACTCCGGCACGACTCACCATGGCGACAAGGTGCTGATCACCGTGCCGATCGCCATGCTGCAGCGCGGGGCCATTCAGTTCGACCCCCCACTACCGGCCGACAAAGCGGCTGAGATCCAGAAAGAAAAGGTGCCGGGAGGACTCAAGGCCTTCATCGAGTTCTCTCAACGTTTCTACCCCGACGTGCTCCAGGTCGGCGGCGGAATCTTCAGTGGCGGACCACTCGAAGAGTGCATCTACTACGACGCCGCTATGGGCAAAAACAGCACGCGCCACGTGCTTGGCTTCTTTTCGCAGGGCAAAAAGGCCGAGCCGTACACGGCCCACGGCTCCGACGATGCGCTGTTCACCTACCTTCTGGCCGAGCTCGACGAGATCTTCGACGGCCAGCCCTCGAAGCACTACATCAAACACGTCGTCCAGGACTGGACCCGCGAGCCGTACATCGGCGGCTCGTACTCTCAGCGCAAGGCTTCGGCAAAGAAGCTGGCTGAACCGGTGGGCGGCCGGGTGTTCTTCGCCGGTGAGGCCATGAACCCGAACGGCAAGACCATCGCGGTGCACGGCGCATGCGAGTCGTCCTACACCGCGGTGGCGAACATGCTTCAGTAGCCGTCCTCCGGCATCGAATTCGGGGGCTAGCCCGATGAAGCACTCGTCAGCCGTCGAAACAAGGCCGCTTCGGCCTCGTCGTAGGGGCGACCGTCGGCGTGAAGCAGTTCATGGAACCACGGTTCGTCGTCGGCGACGGGTTCGGTCCACGAGGTCCAGGGGAAGCGGGTCTGGGTGCGGCCGTCGACCAGCCCCCAGTTGATGGCATCTACTCCCCGATCGGCGAACACCTCGAGCAGGTCGGCGGTCGACCCGGCAGTGCGGGCCAGCCATTCGGTGCACAGCAACGGCCGACCGTGCTCGGCCAATCCGTCGATCACCGCTTCGAGCGCAGCGCGCGGGTCGTAGCAGTGGAAACTGATGACATCGGAGCGTTCGAGCGCCAGCCGGTTGAGCGCGTTGTCGACCACCCGGTGATCGTCGCCCCACTCCCACACCCCCACCGTCAGCGGCTGTGAGGGGTTCGCCTCGCGAGCCCAGTCGAACACCACTTCGCAGAACGCGGTGGCCGCGGCCGCCTTCGCGTCGCGGGACCCCGACAGAATCGTGTCGCGGTCGAGCTGGTCGGGCTCGTTGAACAGATCCCACACCAGCACGCGCTGGTCATCGCCGAAGCGGGCAAACATGGCGTCGACGTAGGGCCGCAGCTCGGGCCAGCGGGCATCGTCGTAGAGGTAGGCGCTCCCCGGGCTCTGCAGCCAGATCGAGTTGTGCAACCTCGGCGTCGGCTCGGTTTGGGGCCCGAGCGCGGGTTCGGGGTGCCACACCCCGTCGAACAGCACCGGCATCACACCGATGCCCACCGCGTCGGCGATGCCCAGCACCTGGTCGACCCGGTCGAGGAAGGTGTCGCCGTCGGCGGCGAATACTAGGTCGTGCAGGTAGAGGCGAATGACGTTCATGCCCAGCCCTGCCGCCCAACCCAGTTCGCGCTCGAACGTGTCGGGGTCAAAGGTCTCGGCCTGCCACATCTCGAGCTGGTTACCCGCCGTCGATGGCGCGAAGTTGCACCCGACCAGCCATCCCACCTGATCGCTCCAGGCCCGGGCCCGCCGCTGCGTCCATCGTTGTTCTGCCACCGGGCGATCGTAGGCGTCTCCGACGTTGTCAGCTGCACGGCTCCAGACCGACTACGTCGACCTGACTCCGTCCAACCGCGCCACGACCTGCTCCGTCGGTGCGACTTCCCCGTTCGTCAGGGACCGCAACGACTGGATGTAGCCGTCGGTTCTCACCCGCACGGCATCGATGCCGGCGAGGGTGCGAACGAGTACCGCCTGCTGCTCGAGGGTGGTCGCGCGAGGGGCGAGAACGACCCCGGCCCACTCCTGCGACTCATCGGCCCAGACGCTGATGTCGTGCAGTTGCCGAATCGCCGGCGACATGATTTCCAATCCGTCACACAGGTCCAGCGGGTTGCTCGCCATGTCGAGTACCCGCAACGCGGCGCTGCATTCGTTCATCAGCCGGTCCGAGACCTCGACCGCGCTCGCGATCTTGACCGCCATCGCCGACTCGTCGGGAAACGCAGATGCCACCAACGCGGCCCGTCGCCGAACGGGTATGGCGACGCCGTTCGCCTTCGGCTCGGGCGGCGGTGCGGCGCTGGCCGCCACTACCGGGTCCGAGGCGTCGGCGGTGACGAGCACGAGAAGGCTGGGAAGCACCGTCAAGGTGACCGCTAATGCGCCGACCACCATCACCACGGTGAGCAGGCCGTAGGTGGCGAACAGCGGCATCGGCGCCAGCCCGAGGATCGCGAAGCCGGCCGCCGAGCTCATCGTGGATGCCACCAGCGCCACGCCGGTGCCCTCCGCCGCGGCCCGAACCGCATCCTCCCGCCGACCGCTCGAAGCGAGTTCCTGGCGAAACCGGCTGCTGTAGTGGAGCGCGAAGTCGACACCGATGCCGATCGAAATGGCGCCGATCGTGGCCGTGACCAGGTTGATGGCAAACCCGAACCGCTCCATAAATGCGTACAGCCCGGCGACGACCATCGTGATGGGCACGATCGACACCAGGGCGAAACGCACCGATCGCAGGAAGAGCGCGGCCACGGCGAAGCAGGCCAGCAGGGCTACCGGAAGCGAGATGAGCAGAGCCCGGGCCGTGGCGTCGAGCGATGCCGCTCGGGCGACCGGGCTGCCGGTCAGCTGCACGAACGAACCACCGAAGTCCTCGCTGATCGCCGTCGTGATGGGCGACAGGTCACGGCGCACCTGCTCGATGACCTGTTGGTCGCGGCTCTGCGCGATTCCGACGATCACGGTGGTTGCGTGGGGGGTTTCGGACAAGTCCACCCGGACCGCCACCTCATCGGGGGTCATGGCCAACCGGTTCGTACCATCGGTCCCGAGGGGAACGCCGCGCTCGGCGGCGACTTCCAGAAGGTTTCGTATCTGCTCGCTCGTGTCGGGGATGCCGTCGCCGTCGGCGTCGGTGAGCGCGATGCCCGTCTGCTGGCGCACCAACGTGCGCATGGACGGCGAGGCCCACGCGGCGTCGATCACCTCGAGGACGCCGTACCCGAACAGCCGCACACCGTCGGCGTCGCGGGACAGATTCGTCGCATCCGAGGCCCGCAACTGGTCGAGCCGGGTGCGCAACTGCCCCAGCCGGACGGGGTCGGTGAGGTCACCTTCGATGTAGATGGTCGCAACCTCACCGCGCAGCGAACCAACGTGTTCGTCCTGCATATCGAGCGCGACCACAAAGTCGCTGTCGGCGGAGAACAGATCCTTGACGTCGAATCGGGTCGGGACCTGCACCGCGAAGAACACGGAGACCACGGTGGCCAGCAGCGCAACGCCCGTGACGGCCACGCGCCACTCGGTCAGCCGGACGACGACGGCCCCCAACGCAGGCGCCAGCCTCAACGCCGGGGTCGAGGCGGGCTGGTCCCCCACCCGAGGACCGGGGCGGGCCTGTTGGGCGAGCACGGGCAGCACCAGGGTGACCAACACGGTGAACGCGGAGAGCAGGACCCCGGCCCACGGTAGGACGAACACGATCAGCAACACCGATGCGGTGGCCAACAGCACCGCGCCCAGGGATCCGGCGCACCGGCCCGCTGTCGACCAGCGGCCGGGGCCGGGTTCGGGAACCCGTTCTTCGATCCACGCCACGAGGTACGGGGTCACGATGCCGAGCAGCAGCCACGCGGCCACGAGCGCGATCGCGGCGCCGATACCAAACTGGACGACCGAGGCGATGCCGGCGGTCACGTTGGCGAGGAAGGCCGCCGAATCCGACACCGCGGCGAGCATCAAGGCACCCGAGACCGCAGCGGTACCGACCATCGCGGCCTGAGCGGCCGGCCGGCCCGCCGTTCGTTCCTCGCGGTATCGGCCGATGGAGTGAAACGCATAGTCCACTCCGAAGGAGATCATGGCGATCGGCACGATCAACGACAGCGCCGTGCTTTCCTGAAGACCGATCAGGTTCGACAGGCCCTTCAGCCAGATGAGCAGCACCAGAAAGATCGAACTGACGACCGCGACCACCCAGTAGCTGCGGAACACGATGCCCAGCATCAACAGGGCCACCAGGACCGTCAGACCGATGAACGGCCCGGCGAGGGCGCCCTGTTCCTGGCTGGTGAGGTTGACGTCGATACCGACGCCATAGATCTCCCACCCCTCGGCCTGGCGCAGGATTGTCTGGAGGTCCCGGGAGTACTGCTCGGGAGCGGTGTCGGCCCCGAGGTTGATCGAGCGGTTGCCGAAGCCGAGGACATCGTCGTCGGACAGCACCCGCAGGGCGAGCCCCGGTACGGTCCAGCGGCCCCTGTCGTCGAGGCTGGTTTGCTGCGACAGCCCGAGCACCAGGCTGTCCACCCCATGACGGGCGATGAGCGCGGCGCCGGCCTCTTTGACCTGGGCATCGGTGGCCGTGAGGAGCCCACCTTCGACCCCCATGGACCGGAGTTCGAGGTCGACGAAGTCGGCCAGACTGAAGACCCCGGTGGCACGCACCTCGGCCTCGGGGACGTACCACGCATACAGCGTCGGCCCGACGTCCGGGTCGGCCCGGAGCGCGTCCTGTGCGAGGAGGAGGGCCCGCAACGGCTCGGCGCGCAGGACGTCGCCGTCCGCGGTCTCGCCGAGGAAGGGCGTGTCGAAAACCGAAGCGACGAACCGCTCGTCCACCCGGTCCCGGGCGTCGAACACGGCGCCGCCGGGTTCGGTCGACGCAAAGTCGTCCGGGGCCAGAAGCAGGAAGGGAACGGCCAGAACGGCGGTAACGGCCAGGACCGCGAACGCGAGCCACGGGGTCCGCTGGCCCAGGTTGACAAAGATCGGGGACGGTGCGCCTCCACCCCCGGCTGTCGAGCCGAGTCGTCGCATCAGATTTGCAGCTCCATCGCAGGCGCACACGCCTCGGCGACACATTCGGTGATCAGCCGCACGGCGAGCGCTGGGTGGCGGTGCAACTCATGCTGGTCGCACGCCAGGCTGCGCATCTTGATGCGGGGGTCGCTCGAGCCGACGGCGTCGAAGATCTCCGTCACCGTGGCGTGATCGATCCACGGGTCCCGGGTGCCGGGCAGCAAGGTCACGGAGGTGTCGAGCGCTTCGAGGTCGCGGCGCATGCTCTCCGGGGAGAGGATTCCAAGCTCGAGGCAATCGGCGATGAACGGCTCGGCCAGAATGTCGAAGCCGAGGACGCGCACGCGCGTCGGGACTTCGTCGTCGGGCACGGTGAACCAGTCACGATCGAGGACGGTGGTCAGGGTGGACCGAACGTCGACCACCGGGAGCAGGAACACCGATCGAGGCGGCTCCGCAATTTCGGCCAGCGCACGAGCGGCGGCGCGGGCGCTGAGGCTGACGGCCAGTACGACGTCGGGTCGATAGTGCTCGACGGCCGCTCGGCAGTCCTCGACGAGCGTCGAAAGCCGGAATTCACCGATGTCTCCGCTCCCGGCGCCCGTGCTGTCTCGCGGGTCGAGCAGCACGGCCTCAAAGCCTTCGGCCACGACGAGGTCGGCCACCAGTTCGAGGGCTGATGCCGCAACGCCAAACGGGGGGAGAATCAGAACCGAACCGTTCGGGCTGCCCACTCCCCTTCTCTTGGCGACCACCTGGCCGGATCCAATCTCAAGGGTTTCATCGAGTCGAGTAATGAGTATCCCGTCGCGGGTTTCGGGACCAGATTGACCAAGGTTTCGCATGCTCGCATTGACGCATCGCGAACGTCGTTTCGTCTATGGGGAGTGCCCCCGACGCACGTGCCCGTCGACCACGGCCCACCCGAGCGCCTCGCACCACCATCGACCCAGCCCAGCCGGGTCGCGAGCGGCGATCACGACCTGCTCCCACTCGAGACTCATACCGAAACGCTAGCCCGGGCGAGGTCTCGCCGTTGTGGGTTTCCTTCGCTACCCGTTCCCGTCGGGCGTCAACAGGAACTGAAGTTCGAGCACCCCGAAATCGTCGACAGAAATGACCGGTCCACCGTCCGGAACGACAACGTCGAAGTCGGCGAAGGTGATCTCCGTCGTGCCGACCGCGATCACCACACCGTCGACGAGTTGGGCGTCCATGGCGAAGCTGACGGGGTTGGTCACGCCATGGATCGTCATGTCGCCGGCCGCGGTGGCCGACACCGCGGCACCGGTCGCGGCGTCGTCGCCCAGTTCGATCGGGCTCGTCAGAACAAACGACGCCGACGGGAAGTCGCCGGTCTCGAGGGCTTCCTGCACGTTGTCGTCTCGCATCGAGCTGTTCGTGGTGATCGTCGTCATGTCGACGTCGAAGCTTGCGCTGACCACCGTCGAACCCTCGATAACCATCGAGCCGACAACATCGCCGGTGCGGCCCACCGCAGTGGTCGAGCCAATGCTGTTCAGTTCTTCCTCGATTCGGAAGCCGACGAAGGAACCGGTAGCGCTCTCGTAGTCGAAGTCACCGATCTCGGTGTCGACGGTCCACGTCCCATCGATCGTTCCCGCGTCCACAGCCTCGGTGTCGGAAACCTCGTCCGTCGTCGTATCAACAGGGCTTTCGCTCCCGGACGTTTCCTCGGGACTCTCATTTGCTTCCTCGAGACTTTCGACCGCAGCCCCGAGACTGACGTCGTCGGGGGCATCGTCGCGGAGAAACCACCAGAGGCCGATTCCACCGAGGAAAACGGCGAGGCCGAGTCCCCCGAGCATTGCCCTGACGGCCCGCCGGCGGCCAGGGTTTACGTTCGGTGATGTGTTCATGGTTGCTCCTTGTCAGGCGGCGGTGCCGTAGTCGTCGGACTTGTCGCGAAATACCGAGTGCTGGTGAATCTCACCGCTCCCGACGCCGCGCTCGTTGATGAATTCGATCCAGATCCCTGGTCCGTCGATGCGGGCGTATGCGTCCTGGGTGTCGATGTCGGTCGAGGTCGACCAGCTGATGTTCGTCGACGCGAGATCCGCCTCGAAGGACGCCATCATGCTGACGGCGACATCGGCACCGAAGTCCTCGACCCATTCGCTCACGGCGGCCAACACAGCCTCCTGGGTCGCCTCGGACGTTTCGCTGAGCAGTAGCCCTTCGGATTCGGGGAACGAGTCTGAACCCGGCCCGAGGAGGATTTCGGTCTGAGCAGAGCTGAGCTCGGCGGCGGCGAGTTGTTCGCCGTCGAGGGTGTCGAAGATGGCGAAGACTCGCTCTGACTTCGCGGCGAGCGGTGCCACGGTTTCGCCTTCGAACATGAACGACCTTGGCTCGACGCCGGTGAATGCCGGCGTGACCGTCGCGGCGCCATCGGCGAACGTGACGGTTCGGGCGTAGTGATGGCCACCAAATTGCAGCGCCCAGGGTTCAGTCGTCGACGGCGTTCCGAAGAAGGCCATGTAGTAGCAGTCCGCGTCCCACACGTCGCCGTCACCTCCGCCCAACTCTTCGTCGGCAGCGATGATCTGGGTGTAGTTGGCGAGACCCTCGTCGCTCAGCACCGCGTCGACCACGGCCAACACTGCGGAGATCTGCTCGTCGGACAGGTCACCGTGGCGGATGCCGGCGCGACCCTGGCTGTCACACGCCGGCAGGTTCGACCACGAGGTCGTGATGGCGGGGTCGCCATAGTCGTAGGACAACGTGTCGACCTCGTCGTCCGCCAGTAGCCCGGTCAGCGAATCGGCTGCGGTGACGGCCGCCGAAACCATGTCGCCGTCACCCGAAGGCGATTCGTCTTCCGCGATCTCGCTCGGTTCATCCGCGCCGGCATTTTCATCGGGCTCGACCGTCGACGCCTGGCCGGCGGCCGTTGGTTCCGGCTCGACCACATCGATCGCTCCGCTCGAGGTCGGCTCGGCGGCCGTGGCACCGGTCGCCAAGTCATCGGTGCCGGCGGAACAGGCTCCGAGCATGAGTGCGGCGACGAGCCCAAGGGCCATCAGATGTTTGCGGGTTTGCATTGCCGGTCTCCGGTTGTGGTCTCGAGTGGACGATGGGCACGGACAGGTCATGATCCGGGAGGGCCCGGGAGCACGGCTTCGAGCTCCTCGACCGGGATGCCCAGGACCTCGGCCGCAGCATCGAGATCGAACGGCGGGTCGCCCAACGCATCGGCGAGGGCGGCTTCGTCGATGCCGAGCTCGGCGGCGATAGTGGCGAAGTCGGGGAGCGTCGCGCCTCCGCCTCCTTCCCCTCCTCCTCCGCCTTGACCGCCACCACCGGGCAGGTCGCCGGCGAACTCTCCATTCAGGCATCGGGACACAAACGGGTAGGTGTCGGTGATGACGTAGAGGTACTCGCCGTCGATAGTGATGCCGTTACAGGCGTCGAGTTCTCCGAGCCCGTCGGTGAACACCCAGTCCGACGTGTACACCCCATCGGGAGTGGTGCCCTCGATTTCGACGGCCGGGTCGTCAGGTCCGGTGGCCACACAGTCCGTGCCGGATCGCAGGCCGCTTCGCAGTTCGTAGCCGGAGGTGTAAGCGCCGGACTTCGAATAGAACATCAAGAAGCCGTCGGCGGCGAACCCGACATGGACGAGATCGTCCTCACTGTCATAGGCCTCGACCAGCATTTCTGAGATGCCGTGGTAGTGGTACTCCCCACCGGGCTGCACATGGGCGTTGTTGAAATCCAGCCCGAGGTTGTAGGTGTCCTGGAGCGCCTCGATGCGGTACTGCTCACCGCTTTGACAGGTGACCGACTCACCGGTCCCCGGCTCGAACTTCACCCCGTTCACCGCCACACCCGCGGTGCGGGCATCGGTGCCCGACCCGACGAAGACGGGCGTGGTCGTGAACTCCCACGAAAGGTCCTGTGCCGTGATCTCGTTTGGGTTCCCATCGTTGGGGAACTCGCCCGTCTCGTGATCGGGCAGAGCGTTGGAGGTGATGGTGCGCATCCCGTCCGCCACGGTGACCGAGACCATGGTGCCAAACTCCTCATCGACCAGCTCATAGGAACCGAGATAGGTGCCGTCGGCCGATCCATCCTCGGGCGGCGGTGGGTCGGTCTCGGTTGTGGAGTTGGTGTCCGGTGTGGGTTCTTCGGTCGACCCGGCCGGGTCCCCGTCGCCGGCCGGCGCCACCGTTGCCACGGCACCGTCGTCAACCGGCGCGGTATCGGTGCCCCCATCGCCGCACGCCGATCCAAGCACGGCGAACACGGCGATAGGGGCGAATAGCCTGGACAAGATGCTGGTCGGGAAGCTCATGGCATCACCATCACCACCCCAGCTGGCAGTTTCCTGGGAATCGCCGGAGAACATCTCGTGCCCGGTTCCGCATGCGGTGAACCAACGACAGAGGACTGGCAGGATCCTCACAGGAAACACCCAGCTTGGCTCGGTACGGTGCACGACGTGAGCACAGATTCGGACCCCAAACCGAGGATCCTCATCGTCGATGACGAGGCCGCGTTGTTGGATCTGCTTCGCGATGCGCTGCGCTTCGCGGGCTACGAGGTGGCTACAGCGATGACGGGTTTTGCTGCCCTCGATCAGGCCAAGACCGCCGCGTTCGACCTCGTGGTGCTCGACGTGAACCTGCCCGACCTCGATGGCTTCGACGTCTGCCGGCGGATTCGGGCCGATGGCAACGACGTCCCCGTCGTGTTTCTCACTGCGCGAGACGATCAATCCGACGTGCACCAGGGTTTCACCCGCGGCGGCGACGACTACCTCACGAAGCCCTTCAGCCTCGAAGAGCTGGACCTACGCATCCGAGCGATCCTTCGGCGCCGATCGAGCAGCGGCAGCACCAACGGGCGGCTCGAGTGCGGACCGGTGGCGATGGACGACGGTGAGCATCGCGTGTGGGTGGGCGACAACGAGATCGAGTTGTCGCCGACCGAGTACCGACTGCTGCACTACCTGTTGCTCAACCAGGGCCAGGCGTTGTCGAAGTCACAGATCCTCGACCACGTGTGGCGCTACGACTTCGATGGCCGCGGGGCGGTCGTCGAAACCTACGTCAGTTACCTGCGGCGCAAGCTCGACCAGGGGTCAGAGTCGATGATCAAGACCGTCCGCGGGATCGGGTATGCCCTGCGCGCGCCGGAGCCTCCATCGTGACCATGCGCACCAAGCTGACGGCGATCCTCGCCGCCGTGTTCGCCGTTGGCGCAACGGTACTCAGCGTGGTGACGGTCGTCGCTGTCGAATCCACCGTGATGGCCCAGGTCGATGACGGGTTGACGAACGTCATCACCAAACCTGCGCTGGTGGCGAACCGCCCGGGAATCGGGCCCGACGACCGGGTGCCGCCGGGTGCTCCACCTAGTCGGCCAACGCCGGACCCGGCGGGCTTTCGCCGGTATGCAGAGCTCCAGTTCGACGCGAGCGGAGACCTCCTGGCGTCGACAAGCTCGGGCTTTGTCGACGACCCCGACCCACTCCCCGACCTCGATCTCGGCCAGTTGCAGGCACTCGTCGGCGAGCTGACGACCGTGCCGGACGCCCAGGGATCCGACGTGCGGGCAACGGCGGAGGTGACGCCGGATGGCGGGTTCTTCGTCATCGCCGAGCCGATAACCGAACAACAGGCGACGATCGCCCGGATTCGCCTGCTGGCGGCGCTCAGTAGCCTCGCCGTGGTTTCCGCAGCAGCGGTGGTGACCTGGCTGGTCATTCGCCGAGAGCTACGGCCGGTGGGCGAAATGATCGCCACCGCCAGTTCGATCGCCGCCGGCGACCTCACCCAGCGCATTGATCACCGGCAGTCACACACCGAACTCGGTCAGCTCGCGGACGCGCTCGATGACATGACGAACCAGCTCGACGTGGCGTTCGACAAGCAGCGGGAGAGCGAAGAACGGGTGCGCAACTTCGCGGCTGATGCATCCCATGAGCTGCGGACGCCGCTGACGGTGATACTCGGCTATGCCGAGCTGTACCGCAAAGGGGGAATTCCGGCGGGCGAGCCGCTCGACCATGCCATCGCCACCATCGAGTCCGAAGGCACGCGCATGCAACGGCTCACCGAGGATCTGCTGCTGCTCGCCCGGCTCGACCAGCAGGATCAGCTTGAAGCAGCCCCCGTCGACCTCGACGCAGTGCTTCGCGACACGGTCGACAACGCAGCGGCAATCGACCCCTCCACACCGTTCGACGTCGACTCGATCGGGTCGCTCACCGTTTCCGGCGACGAGCGTCGGCTCCGCCAGGTGTTCGCCAACCTGGTGGCCAACGCCGTGCAACACACTCCAGCCGGAACGCCGGTGCGCGTCCGGCTATCCGCCGACGATGGCGCCGCAATCGTCGAGGTGGCCGATGACGGTCCGGGCATCGACCCCGAGTTGCGCGGCCGTGCGTTCGACCGCTTCTCCCGGGGCGACCGGCGTCGCCGGGCGAACTCCGCCGAGGACACCGGTGGAACCGGGCTGGGGTTGTCGATCGTGGCGAGCATCGTTCATGCCCACGGCGGCGAAGTCGAAATCGTGGAGGACGACCGTCCGGGAGCAACCGTGAGAATCACGCTGCCCCGCGAGGCGGTCGTACCGTCGTAGCGAGCGCTTCGATCTCGCGGCTGAGCTCGGGGCCGAAGCCTTGCCGGAAGTCGAAGTCCTCGACCTCGATCGAACGCGCCCCACCGTTGGCGGCCGCCTGGCGATGCGTCCGAACGAGACCGGCCGGCCCGCACAAGGCAACGTGGGCACCAGCCAACCCTTCAGGCCCCACCGCCTGGCTGACCGCATCTGTCGTCAGCCGTTGTCCCGCGGCCGAGTCGAATACCTGCAGTTGGATGCGCCCATCCGCGTGGGCTTGTTCGAGACGGTCGAGCCCTGGTGCGTCGACGCGGGACTTCACCGCATAGAACACGTGAGGAACCACCGCGTTCGGTCGGGCAGCGGTTGGCACAGCGCTGAGAAACGGCGTGATGCCCACTCCCCCAGCGATCCACACATGTGGTTGGCCGGCTTCTCCGAAGGGTTCGAACCGACCAAAAGGTCCCTCGATCTCCACCAGGTCGCCGACCAGATCGAGCGAGCCGATCTTGTCGGTCCAGTCACCGAGATCCCGAATGATGAACAACAGGTGGTCATCGTCGGGGTGTGAAGCAATCGTGAACGGGTGCGGCTCGCTCAGCCCCCGCCGCAGGATCCGCAGAACGGCGAACTGGCCGACGCGATGGGTGACTCGGCGACGGGTCGTGGGCTCGACTCGAAGCTCGGTGTTGTTGCCGACCCGGCGGCTGCTCACGATCTTGTAGCGCGCCCCGCGGCGAATCATGTCGTTGACGACGACCCGCCAGAAGTACGCCAGCGTGCCACCGGCCATGAACAATCCGAACCAGAGCCCCCAGGGCGAACCGTTCGCGTACGGCTTCGTCGCGGTGAAGAAGTGGGCGCAGGCAAAGAGGAACGGAATCCCGAGCAACTTGTGCGTGAGCCGCCAGAACCGGTACGGGATGAGCCGGAGGAGACTTATGCCGACCAGCACGTAGATCGCGGTCTCGCCCAGACCCGCCAGGTCTTCGGCGAAGTTCTTGAGATCCCGGCTCGCACCCCGAACCCCATTCTTGACCTCGGGTTCGATCCGCGTGTGCAGGAACATGGCGGCGACGGCGAGCGAGCCACACCAACGATGCAACCGGTACATCGAGTCGAGCCCGCCGAAAAGCGGTTCGAGCCACTTGATGCGTATCGCGAGCAGAAAGCTCCAGGCCATCAGTTGGATCGATGCCGCGCCAACGAAGAGACCCAGGGTGACGTTGCCGTCCTCGCCCGCCGCGCCGGTGAAGGCAAACCATCCCACCAGCACCGACATTGCGACCGCGATGGCGCCGATCCACGATCGTTGGGGCTTGAGCCGTGGCGCCGCGGGGCGATAGAGGCGCCAATCCTGCCTCGTGCCGATCAGCTTCGAGACGAGCCTCGCCGGCCGGTTGGCGCGTTGCGAAACGGCTGACGGCGAAGGTGGGGTTTCGGTCACGGCCACCGATTCTCCTTGATGTAGGGGTGCGACTGGTCGGCATCGTCGCAGAACCAAGCTGAAGGTTTGCTGAACCGTTCGGCAAGGAGGTGGCGGAGCCGTGGAGCAGATCGGCGCGAGTAGATTCGAGCGGTGGACGATGACGTAACCCGCTCCTCCGTGTTCGACCGGGCGGCAGCGTTCGTGTCGGAGATGTGGCCGGAAAGCGGCCCCGGTTCCGAGATGCATGTCGGCGACCTCGCCTGGGGGACGTTCCACCGCTGGCCCAGCGCGATTGGAGCGCTTCGCCTGTGGACCGATGCCGCAGGGCAGACCCAGGTGTTCACGATGTTCGACGGTTCCCGCGTCTGCGATCTTGTCGTCCGCCCCGGCCGAGCGGGCCTCGACGCGGCGACGCAGGCGCTCGACTGGGCCGAGAGCACCCGGGCGGCGACCGCTGACGGGCGAGAGCCGGTCGAACTGCGGGTCGGCCGCCGCGTGCAGTCGAGCGAGGTCATCGATCTCCTCCATGCGAGAGGCTACGAACGGCTTCCCTTCGGTGTTCCGGCGATGAGCCGACCACTCGCGGGCGACGATGTTGCGCCCGCCACGGTGCCCAGGGGCTACGAAGTTCGCGAGCTGCGTACCGACGATCTCGCATCGCGGGTGCTGGCGTTCAACGCGGCCTTTCCGGGTGAGGAACTGCTCGTCGATGCCTACCAGGCGCTGCGCGCCTGTCCGCCGTACACCCCGCGTCTCGATGTCATCGCCGCGTCGCCGGCGTCGGAGGTCGCGGCGTTCGCCACCCTCTGGTTGGACGCGGACAACGGCGTCGTCCAGATCGAGCCAACCGGTTGCCACCCCGACCATCGGCGCCGGGGCCTCACGCGCGCCGTCATCCTTCAGGCCCTCCAGTGGTCCGTCGAACTGGGCGCCACCAGCGCTCTCGTGCGCCACGTCAGCACCAACGCGGCCGCCCATGCGCTCTACGAATCGTGCGGTTTCACCACGGCGTGTGAAGACACCGGCTTCATCAAAACACTGCGGTAGCGGTCGCTCAAAGACCTACGTAGACATTCTTGTCTCGGAGGAACTCGTCGAGGGCCGCCCGACCACCGAGCCGCCCGATACCGCTGCGCCGATTGCCGCCAAACGGAGCGCCGGGTGGCATCATCGCCCATCCGTTGATCGACAGGTAGCCCGCGTCAAGCGACGCGGCCATGCGATGGCCTCGTGTCATGTCGGCGGTGTGCACGTAGCCCGCCAAGCCGTATTCGGTGTCATTGGCCAGTGCTACTGCGTGGGCTTCGTCGTCGAAACGCATCGCGGCCAGTACCGGGCCGAAAATCTCGTGGCGGGCCAACGAACTGTTGTTGTCGACTTCACCGAAGATGGTGGGCTGGATGAAGTAGCCGTTGGCGAGGTCGCCCCCGGACCGGGCTCCGCCGGTCAGAAGTTTGCCGGCCTGCTGCTCCCGGCCCTGCTCGACAACGCCGAGGATGCGTTCGCAAGCGGCCTCGCTGATAACGGGCCCCATCAGCGTTCCCGGGGCGAATGGATCACCGATCGCCACCGCTTCGGCCTGCGATACCACGCGGCCCATAAAGTCGTCGTAGATGCTCGCCTCGACAAGCAGACGCGAGGGGCAGATGCACGTCTGTCCGCTCATGGCCACGACCGAGGCGATGACCGCCATGCCCGCCGCTTGGTCGAGATCGGCGTCGGCAAAAACGATGTTCGCCGATTTGCCGCCCAGCTCAAGGGCGACCGGCTTGATGGTTTGGGCCGCGCGGGTCAGAACGTCGCGCGCCGTCGGCACACTGCCGGTGAAGTGAATCTTGTCGACCCCTGGATGTTCGACCAGCGCTTGACCGGTGGTGCGGTCGCCGGACACAACGTTGAACACCCCGGGCGGCACGCCGGCTTCGGCACACAGCTGGGCGAATCGAAGCGGACCGTACGGCGCGAGCTCCGAAGGCTTCAACACAATGGTGTTCCCGGTGGCCAGTGCGGGCGCAACCCGTAGCCCCATCGATACCAGGGGGCCATTGAACGGGATGATCAGCCCGACCACCCCGTAAGGCTCTCGGCGGGTGTAATCGAGAGCCGAACCGGGCCACACCGGGATGACCGCGCCCTCGAGTTTGTCGGCCCAACCCGCGAAGTACTCGAAGTGGTCGGCGGCGGTGCTCACCCCGGCAAGCGCACCGAAGTGCGGAGCCCCGTTGTCCAAGACCGCAATCTCACCCAGTTCTTCGGCGTTGTCGCGCAGGAGAGCGGCGATTCGCAGCAGCATTCCGCGCCGGTCGGCTGCCGATAGCGCCTTCCACGCCGGGAGGGCTTCGCGCGCTGCCCGAACGGCCTCGTCCACGGTGTTGGCTGCTGCGATTGGAACCGAACCCGTCACCTCACCCGACGCCGGATACACATGGTCGACGGTCGCTGCATTGGTGACGCGGGACAGCTCGCCGCCGATGTGGAACCCAAGTGCAGGCAGCTTCGCCAATGCTGCGGCTGGTGTCTCGACCATGGACCCTCCTCAGAACTGGGCCGAGCGTACACCCACCCCAACGCTGAGGGTTCGTGTGCACTGGCTTTCCCTGCCCTCGAGCGCTTCGCCAATTCAGAGACGGCAGCGGCAGGCCCCGGTAGGGTTTTTCGATGAACCTTGACGTGTCGGTGCTCGGTGCGGTCCTGGCGGTATACGTCGTTGTTGTCGTAAGCCCCGGCCCCAACTTTGCCTTGGTGACCAGACTGGCGCTGGGCGAGAGCCGCTCGACTTCGACGGGGGCGATCCTCGGGTTGGCGGTGGCCGCCACCCTCTACGCCGTTGCAGCGATGTCGGGGCTGTCGGTACTCATTACCCAGGTCGGCTGGCTCGCCAGGTTCATTCAGTTGGCCGGTGGCGCCTACCTCGTCTACCTGGGCATCAACCTGTGGCGCCAGAGCGGGTCGAGAAACTCGACCCAGCCAACGTCTGCCCGGGGCGGGAGCGACTTTGGCAGCGGGTTCCGGCTCGGCCTGGTGGTGAACCTCTCCAATCCGAAGGCGGTCGCGTTCTTCATCGGACTCTATGCCGTGGCGATTCCACCGGGAACCTCCGTGGTGACGCGGGCGGTGATCCTCGCAGCCGGGTTTGCTCTGGAGATCGGGTGGTACACGGTCGTGACCCAAGCACTCTCGCGACGGCGATTGCGAGCGGCTTACCAGCGCCACGCCCGCGCTCTCGACCGCGTGATCGGCACGATCCTGATCGCCTTTGGCATTCGACTCGCCACCGATCGATAGCCATCGGGTCGAACGGCTAGTTTCAGGTCCGTGAACCTGCGAGTCGACGTGGTGTTTGATGTCCCGGCCGAGATGACCGACTACTTCCAGCCGACCCTCGACGCCGTCGAACACGCCGCTGCGGGTCTCGAGCTCGATGCCGAGGTGCGCGTCGTTCGCACCGACACCATCGACGACCGCTACTTCGACGAACTACCGGACGCCGTCGTCATCGGGCCCGGTTCGCCCTATATCGAACCCGACGCAGCCGAACGGGTGATTCGTACCGCCCGCGAGAAGGGTCTTCCCCTGGTCGGCACTTGAGGCGGCTTTCAACATGTTCTGGTAGAGCATGCCCGCAGTTGCGCAGGAGTGGTTGACGCGGTGCACGCCGAATACGGCGGCGCCGGAACGGACGTGATCGCCAAGCTCGAGTGTTCGATTCACGGCACCGAACTCGCGCTCGACACCGCTCCGGGCTCACTGCTCGCCCAACTGCACACCGACGACGCGTCCGTGACGGAAAGTGCAACGTGCTTCTACGGCCTGAACCCCTCGCTTGAATCGATCGCCTCGACCGGCGGAATGAGGGTGGCCGCGCGCGACGGACTCGGTGAGATCCGCGCGGTCGAACGGGTCGACCACCCGTTCTTCCTGGCAACGCTCTACCAGCCGCAACTTCGAACATCGGCTGGCAACCCCCACCCGGTTTTCACCGGTCTGCTGCGAGCGGCACAGTCCCGGTAACCACCGCAGTCGGTCGGCGGGGTCGGGCAACCGGTAGGTCGCTCCGGGCTTCCGGGCGTCACCCCGTCGGCCAGTCGGTCAGTCGGGCAACGTGCCCGCGGTCTCGGCCGCGGCCCGGGTGGCGGGATGGTCGAACGGTGGGCTGTCCAGGCGGCGCAGCCGATTCCGGAACGGCCCGTAGCGCCACACCATCTCGTCGCCGTCGAGACGCCGGGAAACGACCACGACCTTTTTCGCGAACGGGCGCAGTTTGTGCACACCGTGTTCGAAGGTCGCCGCGACCCGTATGCGCGATCCTCCGAACCCGGCGGTGTCGTCGACTCCGTTCTCGAGAGTGCCGTCGCAGAACATGTCGTGCACCAGCCCACCGGTGGTGATGGTGATGCGATTGCCGGCCTGCTCGACCCGTTCGACATGCCCGGCCATGCGGCCTTCGTAGCACTCCCACACCCCGCGGAGGTCGGGTGCACCCGGAGCCAGCGGCTCACGGCAGCCGTCGAGCGTTCGGGGCGGCCAAACCTTGAGCGATGCATCGGGCTTCGTTCCGTCGAGGAGGATGTCCGCGGCCTTCGGGCCCGAACCATCGAGCACCGGCCGCTCATAGTCGGCCGGGTCGTGCGGGCGCGGCGCTGCGGCGAAGGCGTCGTTGTCGACGTCCGAAGTGAGTTGTTTGATGACCGTGGTGAGTTTGGAAATCATGCGTTCCTTTCCGTTGGCGTTGCGTTGGCGGCCGTCACTCGACCGGGCCCCAGACTTCGAGGTGGCCCTGCCGCTCGACCCGACGAAGGGTGCGCAGGTCGAGGAGCGGCTCCAGGTTTGTGGCCGCGAACAACTCGCGGACGCGGGCCTGCGATGCCTGGTCGGCGGCGGCGAGGTCGTCGTGGAGGCGTTGCATCAACCAGAAGCGGTACGGCATGACGCCGGTGGTGAGCTGTTGCCCGCGCCAGTCGAATGTGGCGGCACCGGAGCCGACGAGACCCCGACCACCCATCAGCCCGCGGGCAGCGGGGCTGTCGAGACCGTTCGTACCGGGTTCGATATCGGGGTTGTCGGCCAGCCACTGGTTGGCGACATCGACATGGGCGGCGACTTCGGGCAGGTACTCCTCGGCGACGTAGGCCATGAGCGCGAGCAACGTGTCGGGCAGCTCAGCATCGTTGATGAGGGCCGTCTCGTTGACGAGGGCTGCGTCGTCCGTGAGGGAACCGGCGGCGTACTCGTGCAGATACGGCTCGGCCGTGGTCATTCGCTCGACCCAACGGCCGACCCTCGGAGCCCGCTGCTTGATCAACATCGCCGGCGCCGGGTCGCGATACAGGTGCGCCCACATCGCCGCGATGAGCCCGTAGTCGCCGATGGTGGGGTGGCTACCCAGCAGGTACGGATGGTCGACGAGATGAGCCGAGAACAAATCGAGCCATTCGTCGAACGCGGCCTCGATGGCCTCGACGCTTTCCGGCGTGACGCCGAAGTTGACGGCCGCCTTGCGCATGCGTCCGCTGTTGTGCAGAAACGCCTCCTCGTCGTGGCTGGCGCCCGGGACGAGCACCGCGAACTCACTGTTGAGGAAGGCCAGGTTCTGGTCGTCAAAGTTCCACCGATAGTGCATGGCGGGGCGCAGCAGGCCTTCGCCCCCGAACAGTTCGAACACATGGGCGATCGCCAGAAGGACCGGCGACTCGGGATAGGCCGAGAAGCGGCGAAGCTCCTGACCCGGCCCCTTCTCGAAATGGTCGATGATGTCGGCGCCGTCCTGAACGATCTCACCGTCGGAAGTCTCCAGACACGGGATGATCCAGCGGCCGACTTCGGGCACGATGTGGCCGAGATAGCGCTCGCTGCCCGGCGCCTCCTCGACGAAGTCGATGCCCTGGGTGCGCAGGTAGGACCGGGCCTTGCCGGTGTAGAGCGATACCGGGGCGCCGTAGAGGGTGTAGGTGAGCGGCACCTTCAACCCGTCGCCTCCACCGATGCCGCCAGCCCGTTGATCCTGGCTCTCACTCCGAGGGCGTAGGTGTCGGCGATTGCCGCGTCGCGGTGCTCGCTGTGCGCTTCGAGCCGTTCGGGGTCCGTCGCCACGGCCATGAACGCCCGCCTGCTCGGAAAGCTGTTGAAGCGAACCTGGTGCCACGACCGACCGTCGCCGACGATCGTGCCCTCGGCCGAGAACCAGCCGTCGATCCGGACGCCGTTGGGCACCGCGACCGAGCCCGCGACGTTCTGGTAGGCCTCCATGTGATCCGGAGTCGCCGTCGCGCCGTCCTGCTCGTGGAATCGGATGACGTGCACCATCATGTACGGGCCGTCCTCATCGGTCGGCGGGTGGGGCACGTCGGCCCACTCGACCGGATCGGGAGCCGTCGGAACCTCGAGCGGCTGGCCGCCGATGATGATGGTCTCGGCCATGCCGGCTTCCTTGTGCTCGTGCGCCTGCTGGAAGTCCTCGCGCTCCTGCATCGCGATGAACGCGGCCCGGGTCGGGTACTTCACGACGCCGATGCGATCCCATTTCGGCGCTTCGCCCAGGAACTGATCCTCGACGTCTCCCGCAAAGACGATCTCGGCTCCCACAGCGGCCAACGGGCCGAGCGGAGTGTACGCGTCGTCGGCCTGTCGGCCGGTCAGTTCGGTCGCGCGCCCGTCGGCATACTCGGCCCGCTCCTTGTAGCTCATCAGGTTGACCATCCAGACCGGCCCGTCGTCGTCGGGCGCGGTGGTGGCGAGCGTTTGCAGATACTCGGTGTCGATTTCCCCGTAGCCGGGCATGTACACATCTCCTTTGGGCGTAAACCCAGGTTCAGAACAGGACCTTCGTGGGGTCGCTCAGCGAGCGGGCGACCTCGTCCATGGTCGGGTCGGCGATCACGGCGTAGCCCGCGTCGTCGGGCACGAATTCGCGCGAGCCGAGTTCGGCTGCCGTGCCGGGCGAGATCAGGTCGAAGCGAGCTTCGGCGAACGATCGGTCGTCGCCGATGAAGCGATCCTCGACCCAGAAGCGTCCGATCCGAGTGGCGTCGAGGCCGTCGGCGAGGTCGGGGGCGTCGGGGCCGCCGACCACCTGGAGGAGCAGCAACTCGTCGGTACCGGCCGCTGATCGCTGCGGCGGAACCGGGTCGCCGTCGACCGGAAAGGTGGCCATCACGATGGTGAACTCCATCCCGGCGTCCTTGTGCTGCTCGTCGGTCTGAAAATCCTTCGTCGAGTTCATCTCGACGAGGGCCATACGGTCCCGGTATTGGGCGATGGCGATGCGATCCCAACGCCGGGCGTCGCCGCGAAGGTGGTGCACGACGGGGGCCACGAGAATGATCCGCGAGCCGACGGCAGCCAGGTGGGCGTGCGGGGCGTACACGTCGTCGGCCTCCGCTCCGGTGAGCTCGGTCTCGCGGCCGTCGGCGTAGTCGGCGCGGTCCCGGTACTGCATGAGGTTGAGCGCCCACATCGGCCCCCCGGGGTCCTCCCGTTCAAACCAGGAGGCGATGTAGTCGGAGTTGATCGTTCCGTAGCGCGGCATCAGGCCGTATCCCCTCCCTCATGCCGACCTATTGCCAGCTCTACTGGCATAACTTAGGTGGCGGCGCATACGGACGCAACCGCTCCCGGTCAGCGTCTGGCGGCGCGGTTCAGAGCTCCCAGTCGAACCCGGTTTCCTGTTCCGACAGACGCCACAGCCGCTCCATGGTCGCCTTGTCATGGGCGAAGGGCTCGAGCGTGCCCTTTCCGACCGGGCCGACCCACTCGTTCCGCCCCGTAGGCCCGTACAGCGCCCGGAGATCGAGGCCGCCCTCGGTGGCGCACATGACCTCGGGGTAGGCCCCCTGCTCGGCCGACTGGACCAGCGGCGACAACGACATGAGCTTGAACATGATCCGCGTGGCCAGATTGCCGCTGGTCGAGATCAGCGAGGTGCTCGACGAGCCGGGGTGGCAGACATAGACCTCAACGGCGGAGTTCGCAGCCGCGAGCCGGTCCTGAAGCTCGTACGCGAACATCATCTGGGCCAGCTTGCTCTGCGAGTAGGTCTTGTTCTGGTGGTAGTTGTGATCCCAGTTCATGTCGTCGAACTGGATCGTCTTGATCCCCATCTTGTACCCCAGGCTGGCCACCACCACGATGCGACCCTCCGCCTGCTCGACCCGCTCGAAGAGCAGACCACACAGGAGGAAGTGGCCGTAGTGGTTGGTGCCGAGCATGCTCTCGAAGCCATCGACGGTGATCTTCTGGCTGGGCACCTGAGCGATGGCGGCGTTGCAGATGACCGCGTCGATCCGGGGAACCGTCTCCAGGACCTTCGCTGCGGCGTTGCGCACGCTGTCGAGTTCGGCGAGGTCCATGCGCACGAACGACACCCGCGCCTCCGCCCCGAATTCCTCTTTCAGCTTTGCGACCGCCGCCTCGGATCGCTCGGCGCTGCGGTTCAGCATCACGACCTCGGCACCCTTGCCGAGGAGCAGCCGCGTCGCTTCGAACCCCACCCCGCTGTTGCCGCCCGTGATGAGAAACGTCTTGCCGTTCTGCGTACCCAGAAGGTCCGGCGTCCAGCCCGACGGTCCGAATGAGTTGTCTGCCATCGCTTCTCTCCAGTCGCCCCTCACTCACCGTGCCGGCCGACAGACCAACGTAGCCCGGGTGGCGGCGTGGACCATCGTGGCCCGGCCTAGCGGGCGGCCAGCGCTTCGATTTCAAGCAGCCATCGCGCATCGAAGATCCCAGAGATGATGACGGTCAGCGCCGGCGTGTGGTCGCCTAATGCCGATTGTCGGGCGTGCCGGTTCGCCAGGTTGAAATCCCTCGACGACAAGAAGGTCGTCACCTTCACCAGGTTGCCCACGTCCATGTCCGCCGCCGCGAGCTGGGCTTTGACGTTGGCCCACGCGAGCGTCGCTTGGTCGTCGAAGTTGTCCGGAACGACTCCGTCGGGCGTTTCTGGAATCTGTCCACTGATGAGCAGCCATTCGCTGGCATCGCTGACCAAGGCTGCCTGCGCGTAACCGCCGGCCGGTTGGGGTGCGGTTGCGGCGTTGATCGGGACGTGGTGCATTCGTTACTCCTCAGCTCGTCGTCGCCTCAATGATGGGCAAGAACCGACCGACGATGGGCCCGAATTCGGCGCTCGACTGACCGATTGGCCGGTACATTTGGTGAGATGGACCAGATCGACCGGCAAATTCTCGGCATTCTGGCGGAAGAGGCGCGAATTACCGCGACCGACCTGGCGCATCGAGTGTCACTCAGCAGCTCGGCGACGACCGAACGGCTTCGACGATTGTCCTCGTCGGCGATCGTCAAGCGGTTCACGGTCGAACTCGACGCTAAGGCGGTCGGCCGCCCGATGACCGTCTTTGTTGACATGCGCCTGCGCCGCGATGTCGACAAGTCGACCGCAGATCTTCGGCTTCTCGATCTGGAGGCAGTCGTCGATGCGCGCCACGTCACCGGCCCGTACGACTACCAGTTGCAGATCGCAGCCGTCGACGTCGATGATCTCGACCGATTTCTCGAGGCGCTTCGAGACACCGTCGGAGCCGAGGAAACAATGACGAGGCTGGCGCTCAGAACCGTCCCCGGGTTTCCGCGACAGCCGGGGATTCCGCTCCGCTAACCCCGAATTGCCAACGGGCTCGTACGGCGTCTCGGCGCGACCGCCATCGCTCGGGGGGAACTGAGGGATCACGCTCGTGAATACGAGGAGCGTCTTCGGGTTCGACCGATCACCGGCGGGTCGCAAGGTTCGGCGCGTAGTGTGGGAGCGAAGGGGGCGCATATGGCAACGGATGGACGCGAGATTCCTCGGCTGGCGGCCGGGCATAGCCGTGATGCCCTCGCCGATGCACTCGATAGGGCCGGCTGTTGTGTCATCGAGGGGGCACTGGAGCCGGAGCTCGTGGACGCATTGGCCGCCGACATGGCTCCCTATGTGGAATCGACACCGCGGGGCGACACCGAGTTCGCCGGCTCCGGGACCCGCCGCACCGGGCTCGTTGTCGGCCGGTCGCCGACCTTTCGCCAGCACCTGGCGCTGCATCCTTCGGTGATGGCCGCGGGTCAACATGTGCTCGGCCATGCGCATGGGTGGAACCTGTCCTTCGCCCACTATTTCGAGCTCTTCCGCGGCGAGCCGACCCAGATGCTCCATCGAGACACCTGGAAGTACGGCGCCCCGCCGTTTGGCGTTGAGGTCGACCTCAACGCGCTCTGGGCCATGACCGACTTCACCGAAGCCAACGGCGCCACCCGGGTGGTACCGGGAAGCCACACCTGGGAGCCCGACCGGCGCCCCCAGGCCGGCGAGGATATCCCCGCCGTGGCCCCCCGAGGTTCGGTGCTGTTGTACACCGGCCTCATCTTCCACGGGGGCGGCGCCAACGTCACCGACGAGGTCCGCCTGGCGGTCAATGCCCAATACGCCGTCGGCTGGTTGCGCCAGACCGAGCTGTTCTTGCTCGAGTATCCGCCCGACGCGGTGGCGGAGTGGGACGACGAACTCGTCCGCCTGATCGGCTATCAGCCCGGCGGCCCCGCCCTGGGCCACTGGCGCAACGCCGAGGACCCCTTCACCGCCGTGCGCGAGTACCGGGAAGGCATCTAGAACTCCGCCACCCGCCCCCATGTCCTACGATGAGGGGAGCGCCGGCAGGGTGCTTCCGGTCCGCGGAAAGGGCAAAGCCCACCTGCAGGACACCGATCACATGCCAGGGAACATCGTTCCTCTTTCGGGCCCGATCAGGCGGACGGCGGGCGTTACGAAAGGGGCCATCCGTGCCAACCACCTCACTGCCCGAGAACCCGTCGCTCGAACATCTCAAAGGTCAGGCCAAGCTCGTCCGTGACCTGATCCGGGCGGGAGACCCCGGCGGGCTGGCGATGGTCGAGGAGTTCCACCCTCGTCTCGACGCTGGCGATCTCGATGACGGTCAGCGGTCCGGCTTCAAGACCGCCGACGCGCAACTGGTCGTCGCCCGGATGTACCGGTTCCCGAGCTGGAACCGGCTGCGGGAACACCTCGCCGTCGTCACCGCCCACAGTTTCACCCCCCACGCGGAACGGGATTCGGGCCCCGACCAACCCGCGTCGTTCGTGAAGGATGCCTGCCTCGACTACGCCGAGGACGGTCCCAGCCCGGCGGACCGGATCGCCGCGGCTCACCGAATGCTCGAAGCCGACCCGTCGCTCGCGTCGGGTTCGATCGAGGCGCTGGCCACCGTCGGCGACCACGGAGCCCTCGCCGCCGAACTCGACCGCCGGCCCGCTGCCATCGACGAGCCATGCGGCCCCAACGAATGGCCACCGCTGCTGTATGCGGTCTACGCCCGAATCGCCAACGACAACCCCGACTGGTCGGCCAAAGAGACCGTCAAGGTACTGCTCGACCGGGGAGCCGACCCGAACGCCGGCTTCCTCTGGCGCGGCCTCGTCCCGCCGTTCACCGCCCTCACCGGAGCGTTCGGCGGGGGCGAAAGCCATCAGCCGTGGCATAGCGAACGCGTCGAAATCGCCCGCCTGCTCCTCGACGCTGGAGCCGACCCCAACGACGGGCAACTCCTGTACAACAACGGCATCGGTGGCCAGAACCACGACGACCCGGCCTACCTCGAACTTCTCGTCGAGTACGGGCTCGGCACCCAACAGAACGGCCCCTGGTACCAGCGCCTCGGCGAGCAGCTACGCGAACCCGAGGAGCTGCTCTACGACGAACTCGAGGCCGCCGCCAAACGCAACCGGCCCACCATCCTCGCCTACCTGGCCGCGCTCGGCCTTGATCTCGACCGACCCATCGGGCGATCACAGACGACGCCCGCCAGGATCGCCGCGGCCGAAGGTCACACCGCGATACTCGCGCTCCTGGCCGAGCACGGAATCGACACCCGACTCACGCCGGTCGAAGCCGCGCTGCAGCACACCCGTACCAACCAAACCGACCAACTGCGCCAACTCCTCGACGAGCATCCAGAGCTGCTCCCCCAGCTCCGCCGTGAGCACCCGGGGCTCTGCCGGAACGTCGGGGTTGCACACTCCGAGATGCTCGACCTGCTGATCGAGTTCGGCTTCGACATCAATGATCGAGCCGGCACCAAGACGGCCCTCCACCATGCGGCGGAAGGCGACGACACCGACCGGGCGCGCTTTCTCATCGATCACGGCGCCGACCCAAACCTGGTCGACACCTACATCGGCGCGACGCCATGGGGCTGGGCCAACCACTTCGGCAAAACCGAAACCGCCGCCTACCTCCACCCCCTCACCCAGCACGGCGAACCCCTACCGGTGGTCACCGTTCGCCATCCGCAAAGGGTGCGAACGCTCGCAACGCCGGATTTCGTCGAGAAGCTCCTCGACGAAATCCACGAAATCCACCAGACCGTGGGCGAACCCGTCCTCGTGCGCCTCGAAAGCGACCGGACAAGCCTCAGCATCGGGCTCGGCCGAGCGGATCTGTCGGTCGCCCTCTACCGCGATGCCGACAACGAGCCCTGGCACGCGCTCGACGACGCCAACCTCTCCCCCACGGAACCCGTCGCCTTCGCCAGCCCGGACGGTTCACACGAGTTCTACCCCGACGCGGTGGTCACACTCGCGACCGCGAGAGCGGTGGCCCGAGCCTTCGTGCTCCATCCGTCGGAGCGGCCGCCCGAGGTCACCTGGAGGCCGGAGGGCGACCCACAAGATCGGTGAGGAGATGGCGACTGGTCGTTGTCACAAGCCAAGAACAGCACGAACGCCATCGTCGATCGCGCCTATCAGCGCATCGGGCAGTTGGCCTGCCCGGTCGACGAGCCAATCCCGGTCGACCAGCTCCAGACCGAGCGGCACCGCGACGGAGTCCTTGGGCAAGCCGGTGATGGTTGACTCCAACGAGATGTTGCCGGCCAGACCGGCTCGATCGACGTTCGAGGTGAGCGGCACGACGTGGGTCTGCCAGACGTCGACGCTCAGCACCTCCGGAGACGACACCACCACGCAGGGGCGACGCTTGTCGAGGTCGATCCAATAGACCGAGCCACGGGTTACCACGGTGCGGATCGCTCCATGCGCTCGCCGACCGTGGATCGATCAGGAACGGGCTCACCTGCTGCCATCGCTGCATCCGCGAGAAGTTGGTCAGCGAACGACATCCTCGACCTGGCGGCGTGGCGGCGCAGTTGATCGGTGACCCACCGCGAGAACGGCACGTCCAGGCTTTCGATGACCGGAAGGACATCATCCGGAACACTGATCGTCTTATTCGGCATGTACGTATTATACATACGTAGTTCTCGGGAGCAAGAGAACACCTCGCGGTCGAACGTGCCCACAACCTCTTTACAACTGCACTACAGTCCGTATACTAAACCGTATGACGACTCCGGTACCGACTCGCTTCAACGATGAAGAGCTTGCCCTCATCGACGAGTTGGTCGACCAAGGCGTCGGAGACAGCCGGTCCGCGGTGATCCGTGAAGGCGTCCACCAACTTGCCGATCGTGTCCGCCGAGCGCGGGTCGGCGCCGCCATTGCCGCCTCGTATCGCGAACACCCCCAAACCCGGGAAGATGACGACCTCGCAATGGCCAACGCCACCGCCATGACCGAAGCCGAACCTTGGTAGCCCAAGCGGAACTCTGGCTCATGGAGACGCCCAACCGGAAGCGCCGTCCGGTGCTCGTCGTTTCGCGCGATGAAGTCATCCCCGTACTCAACAACGTCATCGTCGCCCCGGTGACCAGCACCATCCGGGCCATCCCGACCTGCATCCCGGTGGGAGTCGACGAAGGAATCGACCACGACAGCGTCGCCACCTTCGACAATCTGGCTTCCGTGCCGAAATCCGTACTCACCACCCGACTCGGTCGACTCGGCGTCGACGGCCGCAGGCAGATCTGCTCGGCGCTCGACGCCATGGCCGACTGCTGAACCGAACCGCTTGCTCCGACGCCCGAAGCGGACGCACTCCGGGTCGGGTTGGTGGCGGTCCCCGCGGCGGCTACTGCCAAACGATGGGCGCGATGGTGGCGAGGCAGCTCCGATCTCCGCCGGGGGACCGGAGGAAGTCGACCATGACGCTGCGGGCGCATGAATTGTCCAAGGTTGTGTGTCCCGTCGTTGGGACTTCGATCAGTTCCGATTCGCTGAGGCCGGCCGCGGCGATCTCTCCTTGACGGAGCGGGGTCGTGTGGTCGTACTCACCGGCGAGGATCAGGGTGGGGATTGCGCTGCGGACGCGGTCGACGTCGCTCGGATCGGCGGGTTCGACGGACCAGATCTCGCAGATCTGCTCGATGGGTTGGAGAAGGAAATCGACGGTCCCGACGGGCCATTCGTCGACCGTTTCGATCGGATTGGCGTCGAGATCGAAGAACGGAGCTTCCTCGGCGCAGTAGATGGAGTAGTTGAGGCCCTGAGCGAACCCGGGATCGCTCGTCTGAGGGGGTTCGGGCGAATCGCTGTCGCCGTCATCGGCGAAATCGAGAAGTGCGTTCACATCACGCTCGGCAATCGCCGTGACGAATGCCGGCAGGGCGCCGGGCTGTCCCTGCAGCAAATCCGCGGTCACACGGAAGTAGGTCTCCTGGTTGATCGTCGGGCCGAACGACTCGACAAGATCGGTGGTCTCGACGCTCCACGGATCATTGGTGAGTCGCTCGAAGTTGGCGAGGTGCGTGTTGAACAGATCAGGGTTGCGGCGGTCGCAATCGGCGTCCGCAGCGCAGTCGGCGAAGACATTGGAGAAGGCGTCGAGCAGGCTCTCGATATCGGCGCTGTAGATGATGACTTCGGGTGCGGTCGGGGCGTCGAGAATGACCGACGCCGTACCGTCGGGGTCGTTGTCCATGACCACCATGGCCAAGGTCGTCCCATAGGAACCACCGAGCAAGTGCCACCGCTCGATGTCGAGATCAGCTCGTAGCCGAGCGAGATCCTTCGCCGCGTTGAGCGTGGTGAACGCCGAGAGGTCAATACCGTCGGCCACATAGCCGTCGTGGCATTCCTGGATGTCGTCGAGGGTTGCGATGTCGGGTCGGCAACGGAGGAAGACACCGGACGGGTCGGTGCCCCGCTGCTCGAGAAAAATCATGTCGCGGTCCTGGCGGAACTCGGAGTATTCGACGAACAACGGAACCGTCGCCAGGGTGCTGAAGCCGGGTCCGCCCTGCATGAACACGAGCGGCTCATCTGCCGGGTTATCGCCGAGCGCTGGCAACACGACGTACGGCAACGAGAAGGTGTCGCCGTCGGGATCGTCGTAGTCCACCGGCACGGTGAGCCGTCCACAGGTCATCTCTACGTGCGGGAGTGTCTCGAGACACGGGAGCGCGGGTTCGGTGGTGGGAGGCGCGCTGTCTTCGGGGCCCGATGCGTCGGTCGCGGGTGGCGCTTCGCTGGTTCTTGATTCGGCGGCGACGGTCGGGGCGACCGTGATTGTGGGGTCTGAAGTCGAGCTACTGCTCGAACAGGCGACCGCCACCAGCGCGAGGCTGAGTAGAACAGCGCCGAGCAGCAACGCAGCGCGCTTCGTCGGATAGGGGTGAGATGTTTCGATGGTTTGTTTCATGGCCTCATCGTGAAGATGCTGCCCGCGTCGCACATCGGCCCTATGGCTACGCAATCGCATTCGCGACTATCCCTGTGGCCGGTACCGATGTCCGTTTGGCCGAGGCCGAGTCCGCAGGCCCGCTAGCCAGCCAGTTGTTGCTCGTAGGCCCAGATCACGAGTTCGACCCGGTTCCGGGCGCCGAGCTTCGCCATGGAAGAGGCGACGTGGGCCTTCACGGTACTGACCGACACGTGGAGCTCGTTTGCGACCTCGGGGTTGGAGAGCCCTCGCGCCACGCAGGCAACGACGTCGGTCTCGCGGTCGGTGAGCGGACTCTCGCCCGTGGGCGCCGGTGCGTTCGGAACCACGAGATGTTCCAGCAGCCGAGTCGTGATCTCCGGGGAGATCAGCGAGTCGCCGTTCGCGGCGGCCCGGATCGCAGCGACGAGCACCTCAGGGCCTGCGTTCTTCAGCAGGAATCCGATGGCACCCGCCTGGAGGGCTCCGTACACGTATTCGTCGAGGTCAAAGGTGGTGATGATGACCACCTTCAGGGGTTCGTCGACGTCGGGCCCGGCGATCAGGGTCGTCGCGGCGATGCCGTCGAGGTCGGGCATCTGAATGTCGAAGAGACAGACGTCGGGGGTCAGGTGCAACGCTTTCGTGACGGCGTCGCGCCCGTTGTCGGCCTCGCCGACGACTTCGATGCCATCTGTGGCGTCGAGAATCATTCGAAATCCGGCGCGCACCATGTCCTGGTCCTCGGCGATGAGCACGCGGATCATCGGTCAACCCTGGCCAAGGGGATCGATGTGCTCGTGCGCCATCCGCGTGACCGTCGCGCCGACGACTCAAAAGTGCCGCCGAGTGCCTCGACCCGCTCCCGCATACCGATCTGGCCGTAGCCGCTGCCGGAGTTGCGCGTTGTCGGGATGCCGTCGTTGTCGACCGTCATGTGCACGCGGTCGCGGTGATGGGTAACGGCGACATCGACGAAGGTGACGTTGCGGCTGTGTTGGCGGGCGTTGGTGATCGACTCCTGAGCGATGCGAAACAGTGCTCCGCCGACCGCGGTTGGCAATCGGTCGAGGCGGGTGTCCCCGCTCACCTGCACGATCGGACGCCCCTTTGGTACCGCGAGCACGTCGAGCGACTCGGGCGCGGCGGTGCGGGGCTGGTCGTCTTCGCTGCGCAAGACGCCGACCATGCGTCGCATCTCGTCGATCGAGTCGTTGGCTATTGCCTCGATCGACCTGAGCGCCTCGGCGGCCGCCGCCGGATTGGAAGCCGCTACGTATTGTCCCGCCTGCGCCTGGACCGCAATCGCCGTCACATGATGGGCGACCGTGTCGTGCAGCTCTCGAGCCAGCGAGTTTCGCTCCGCAAGGCGAACCCGGTCGTTGCGGCCCTCGATCGCGCGCGCCCGGTAGCGCATCGCGAGCGCGAACGCGGCTATCGCGAACCACGGAACCACCTCGACCCAGTCGTCGGGACGCACCCCGCGCGATGCCCACAAGATGAATGCCTCGCTGCCGATGGCGACGAGAAACCCGATGCTGATACGGAGCGGCGTCGACCACCGGCAGAGTGCATAGAACAGCACGGCATCGGCAAGCCCGGCGGGCGACCCGACGTCGGCGATGTCCGATCCCCGAAGCGCGAGCGCGACGCACGCCGCGGTGGAGATGCTCACACTCGCAACAGCAATGAGCGGAATCCGGCGCCGGAACGGCACGAATCCAACCGCGAGCGCCGCAGGCAGGGCCCTCGCCCACAACGGCAGCGGATCCTCGAGCACGACGAATCCGAGAGCGACGACCGCCAGGCAGGCGGTGAGCGCCAGGTCCCAACGTCGAAGAGGCGGAATCGGCTCGACGACCGCTACGGCTTCGAGCCGATCTCGGATCTGCAATGGCACGAAGCCACGTTAGCCAGCCCCCAAACGAGCTTCATTGGCCCCTGGGCCATGCCGCCCTTGGGATTCTCGTACTTTCGGCCAGGGACAAAGCGGCCCTCGGGCTGTGTCGCCGGGCCCCGCCTGAGTGGACGATGAGCCCATGAGATCTACCGACCCACTCCAGTCCTCTTCCGCCGCCAGCCCGTGCGAAGTCCGGCATCTGTCCAAGCGATATGGCACCCACACCGTCGTCGACGACCTGACCTTCTCGATCCCGCGAAACCACGTCGTGGGCCTTATCGGGCCAAACGGCGCCGGGAAGACCACCACGATGAAGATGCTCCTCGGCCTTGTTCGACCGACCGGTGGAGACATCTCGCTGCTCGGGCGAACGATTGGCGAACCCCGATGGGGCGACGTCCTGAATCGGGTTGGCTCCATGATCGAGGAGCCACCGATCTACGACCGACTCACCGCCCGCCAGAACCTGCAGTACCAGTGCCTTGCCGTGGACGGCGCCATCGATGACGCCGAGGTTGACGAACTCCTCCGTCTCGTCGACCTGGCCCACCGGGCCGACGACCGCCCTCGCGGCTACTCGCTCGGCATGCGCCAACGCCTCGGCATCGCGATCACGCTCGTCGGACAACCCGACCTCGTCATCCTCGACGAACCAGGCAACGGTCTCGACCCGGCCGGCATCATCGAGATCCGGCAGCTGATGGGACGGCTGCCGGAAACCGGCACCACCGTTCTCGTTTCATCCCACCAGCTCGCTGAGGTTCAGCAGGCCTGCGATCAACTCATCATCCTGGCCGACGGCCGCACCGTGGCGCAGGGGACGACCGCCGAGATCCTGTCCGGCCGGACACAGCACATCTTTCACGTCACCGTCGACAACACCGAGACCCAACAAACAGGTGACGTGCTGCGCGCCGCCGGGCTCGCGGTGACCGAACAGATCGGCACGACGTTTGTGATCGAGCCGCCACCCGAGGTCGGAGGACGCGACCTCAACCGCCTACTCGCTGCCGCCGACGTCTACGCGTCGTCAATCAACCAACCGGTGGCGTCTCTGGAGGACGCGTTCCTCGACCTTGTCCAACAACCCGACGACACCGACAACCTCACCACTCCGGAAGTAGCCCGATCATGACTCGTACCGAACTGTTCAAGCTCCGAACCCACCGCACCCCGTGGGTGCTCCTCGCCACCTTGATCGCATCGCTTGCCGTTGCGCCCGTGTACTACGCCATAAGGAATCCAGCTGACGGCACCGATGTCATCGCCGCCGTCGGTGGAGTCTTCGACGTCATCCCACCCCTCCTCGGCGCCGTGTTCGGCGGCTGGGTCGTCGGCCACGAATTCCGTCAGGGCACGCTGCGCCGAGTGCTCGGCAGCGACGCCCGTCGGGGCCGGCTCATCGCTACGAAGGCAGCCGTTGGGCTCGGAGCAATGGTCGCCGGGTTGTCTGCCGCAGCAGGAATTGGCGCGCTGGCGTCGGTTGTCTCGGTTGCGTCATTTGGCGAGACCATCGTGTGGGACGGCGTCGTCCGAAACATGCTCAGCGGCAGCTTCCTTGCCCTGGTCGTCGCCGCCATCGCGTTCGCGTTCAGCATTCTGTTCCGCAGCGACACCTACGCAATGCTCGGTTCGCTCGGTCTCCTGCTCATCGTCGGCCCCCTCCTCACCCTCATACCGACCGTCGGCAAATACACCCCCGCCGCCCTCGCCGGTGACGTGAGTTCGTGGATCAGCGGGCCCGAAGAACCACTCGGCGTCGCGATCGTCACCGCCTCACTCAGCCTCGCAGCGACCATCGGCGCCCTCTCGGCGGCCGCGATGGCAACGTTGCACCGACGCGACATCTGAAACGGCAAGGCGCATTCCGGGTCGCGGCGAAGTCAGCGGACGCCACGCTGGTGGTATTTTGCGGCTATGCCCTCCGAGATCAGAAAGGCACTTCGTCCCCGCGAATGGAGCGTCGAGTCACACCATCTCTTGCGCGACGGCGAGCCCAGCATCGATCTTCGGTCCGTGACCGATGCGCACTACAGCACCTGGAATCGCAATGGCGTCGGCAATGGCGGACTCCATCTTTCCTCTCCGGATACGTCCGTCACCATCTACCAATTGCGGAACCAGAAGCAGCTCGCCGACAACGTCGTGAAGACCCTCGAGGCGCTGCATCGGAGTGCGCCGGACGTTCGGGTACATATGCGAGGCGGTCCGGGTCAGGAGCTGTTGAGCCTCTTTACCGGTGTGTTCTTCCTGGCGTTGGCTGCCTGGGTCGCGTACGAGGTGCTGCGAGGTTCCGGCGAATTCTCGTGGGTGGCGGTCGGGTTCGTCGTTCTCGTCGCCGCCTTCGGCGGATTCTTCTTGTGGTTCTTCCATCCCTGGAATCGTCAGCGCTACTACGCCACACCGAAACAAGCAGCCCGAGCCATCAGACGCCACGGTTGGCGGGTCGCCTACCGCACCTTTGGCACCGGCACCTGACGGAGTCGCATCGAGCACGATCGATCACGGTGGCCCCGAGCCGGGTTCTCCCGCGTTTCATCCGCCCTGCAGGATCATCCACGCGGCATCGGGTAACGTCGTCGGGTCGAACGGTCGTTGCATCGTGAAGTAGAGCATCCCGCCATCGCCCCACATCCAGCCGGCCTCGTCATCGCTGTCGATTTGCAGTAGCAGCCCCCATAAGGCTTCGCGCTCCCGTGACCGGAACGACTCCGCTGCCTCCCAATCGAGGTAGGTACCGAGTGTGTGCCCACTCGACACCAGGTCGGACTCGGTCCAGATGGGTGCCTGTTGCAGGGATGGCCAGCCGCCCACCTGGTGGTTCGATGATGTTGGAGCCTCGAAGGCCTCGGCCCAGGCTTCCTCCACGTCGTAGCAACGCCCGCGCGCGGAGAAGGCGGCGTCGCTGCGGTCGGTATGCGGCGGGAAGAGGGACGCGACGGCCGGCTCCTCCCAGCCGGGAATCGTGAGGGTCTGGGTCGCTTCCAGCCCAACGGAGACGAAGGTGGTCGCCTCACTCGGTGCGGGTGCCTCAACCGCCGCCGCCTCATCGGCCCAGACCAATCGCCAGCCATCGCGATGAGTCGGCTCGAACCCCGCAGGCTGCTCGACGTGGTCATAGAACACATTCAGAATTCCCGAAGCCGGCAGCTCCAGATCCGTCTCGAGGGA
>CALHYX010000066.1 GCA_938041035.1 uncultured Acidimicrobiales bacterium
ATCTGGTGCCAGGCACCAGATGGTTCGCGGCGGGGAGGGCGGCGAACTGGCGCTTGCGTCAGGCTCGTTATGGGAGGAGGGTGGAGCCATGCGCTTCGTGATCTCGCTCATCGCCCTGTTGCTGCTCGCCTCGGGCTGTTACTACAACCCTGGTGACGTCTCGGGGTCGGCGTCGCTGTCGGAGTGCCTCGGCGTTCCCGCGACGATCGGCATCGGTTGGAAGGCCTCGGAGGGGTCGACGATCGTGGCCCACCAGGGGACGAGCGGCGACGACGTCGTGGTCATCGCGGGCGGCCCGGTGCAGTTCGACGGGCGTGGCGGCGACGATCTGATCTGCGTGAACCGAACCACCGCGCCGACGAGCCCCCTGTTGGGGGTGCAGCCCACCGTCATCTCCGGTGGTGGGGGTAACGACACGATCGTGAACTTCACCAACCAGGCGTTGTTCACCGTCGCCGGTGGCGCCGGGAACGACGTGTGCGTTGGAGTCCCCGCGTCCAGCACCACCTCGTGCCAGACCGACCCCCACCCGGGCACCGGGTCGGTGGTCGACTCCTTCGGCGATGTCACGCCCTGGGATTTTCTGGGGGTGTCGCAGGCCCAGTGGGAGAAGGTCCGACCGCTCGCATGGAACGCGGTGTCGACCTATCACGACGTCTACGCCCAACCCGCCGATTGCGACGAGGCGGAACACTCGTCGTGGTGGACGGTCGGGCCCGACCACCGGATCTATCCGTCGTGGCATCCGCACAAGATTCCCGGCGGCTGCGCCTTCGGGCACGAACACGGTTTCGACCCGCGGCTGAGCCCGATCTACGGCGAATCCGAAGGGGTGCCCTTCGGGTACGCCAACGAGGTGTACGCCTATGAAGTGCCGGGCGCGCCGCGCCACGAGGACCACGCCGGCCACAAGGTGGTGGTGCAGACCGGGTGGGAGGCCACGTTCGGCAACGCCGCGAACCTCGGCGAGCCGCTGACCCCAGCGGGTATCACCTGCAACTGGCTGTCGAAGGTGCACCAGGGCACCTGGTCGGCCGACGCGCTTGCGATGAACCTGCACGAATACCAGCTCAACCTGCAATGCACCGGGCGAAGCGGCAGCAACGGCAGCGGCACCGACCGAGCTCTCGGCGAGACCTATGTGCACGTCACCGAACTGATGCACTGGGGCGACCCCGGTGAGCTCGTCCGCGACTGTGACCCGAACGTGCTCGTCAACTGGGGTGGCGGTTCGTCGCATCCGAGCGCCGACGTGCGCCCCGACTTCTACAACGACGGTAAACGCGAGATCGCCTGCTTTGACTTCTGGGCCTTCCAGGCCGAGAACCACCGCGACCTGTGGAAGCCGGACGGTCGTATCTACATCCCCCAGGCCGACGGTTCGCTCGGTGCCTCGGTGGCGTTCAGCCCGTACTACGCGGTGTTCAACCCGGCGCGAGCGATCGACAAGACGTCGAACACCATGCTCGAGTCGATCTCCATGTGCTTCGATGCCGCGGATAACTGGATCGACGCGGGCGACAAGTGCTCGGCCCTCAGTCCGGCGATCCGCGCGGCCGCACCCGGCGATCGACTGCAGCACGTGCACTCCCCGTTCAACGGGACCGTGCGCGGCGTCGCCCCGAAGTCAGTCGCCATCTTCAACGCCAACCCGTTGGCGAATGGCCCCGGTCAGATCACGGTGTTTTGCACGAGCTCGATCGGCGAGGGCTCCGTGCCGCCGCCGGCCGCGGGATGCGACCCGGCGACGTCGATCGAGCAACGGGTCGGCCCGGGCAACAACTGGGACAGCGGTGTCATGGGGGCGCCGATCATCGCCGGTTCCGCCGTGAACGGCCTCGTGGGGTCGGGTAACGCCCGTGAGTGGTTCGTGTATCACCCCGACGAGGGCGTCCACGCGCCGAACTAGGCGAGGCGGCCCCGCCCCTGAAGAGAACGTGCGGCGGTGTTCAGCCGAGCACGGTGCCGGTGGAGTCGGGGTTCACGTCGCGGTTGCGCGAGAACGCACCCATCGCGATGGGCGTACCGGTGTACCGGCCCGGCACCACCAGCGGGTCGGCATCGTGGTCATGGCCGGTGGTGACCGCGGTGATCAATTCGCCCATAAGGTGCGATGCGACGCACGCGTTCTTGAACTGGTTGCCGCTCGTACCGATCGCGACGAAGAACCCGTCGAGATCCGTGCGGTCATAGATCGGACCCCAGTCGCTGCTGACGTCGTAGGCCTCGGCCAGCCCGCGGCGCTGGTGCGGCACCCCGAAGTCGGGTAGTCGCTTTGCCAGCCGCATGGTCTGGCGGTCCCAGGCCACCTCGGTGATCTCGCGGTTGAGTCCGTCGAGGTCGTCGACCCAGTCATGGCCATCGCATTCGGGGTCGGCGGACCCGATGAAGATGTTGTTGCCCGCCGCCGGACGGAAATACATGCCCTGATCGAGATCGCCGAACACGGCGCCGTCGGCCTCGAAGTCGACGCCGGGGGGTGCGGGCGCCAGGTGGGCTTCGTGGCGCATGGGCCGGGTGCGGATCGCCATGGCGTCGGCGAGTCCGGCGATCTCGTTGATGGTCGCAGACCAGGGCCCGCCTCCGTTCACCACGATGGGGGCGTAAAGCTCGTCGCCGGACCGCAGCCGGACACCGCTGACGGCGGAACCGTCGTGGAGAATGTCGTCGACCCGCGAGTTGAAGTGGAACGTCGCCCCCTTCGCCCGCGCGGCGGTGTGCAGGTTCTGGGCCGCCAGCTGGGGATCGCTGACATACCCGGCGTCCGGGGTGAACAGGGCCCCGGGGAGTTCGCCCACGGGGTCGGCCCAGAAGCGCTCGTCGTCGGGGCTGGTGGCGCCCCCGAACTCGGCCATCGACAGGTAGGGATGCCGGGCCGCGGTCTCCGCAGCCGTCCATTCCTCGAAGGGAACGCCGGCCTCGCTCAGGTTGCGCACGTAGAGCTGATGCAAGGGTTCGTCGGAGCGAAGAAACACCAGCCCGGTCGGCACCTTGTGGGCCACGCCGTGCGAGTGGTCGGTGGTCTCGAGGTAGTCGGCGAAATTCACCCAGTACTGGTTGCCCTCCCATGCCATGCGCACGCCGTCGACGGTCGAGTAATTGAACCGAATGACGGCCCCCGAGCTCGAGGTCGAACCGAGGCCGGGACCGGGGTGCATGTCGACCACGCCCACCGTCAGCCCCCGGCGGCTGAGTTCGTAGGCGATGCCGCACCCGAAGATCCCGGCCCCGATGATCACTGCGTCGTACGGCACCGGCCAACCATAGATCCGGTCTGCCGGGGTCGGCTACAGATTCGCCCGGATCCG
>CALHYX010000067.1 GCA_938041035.1 uncultured Acidimicrobiales bacterium
ATGTCGGTTCGGCCGAAGCGGCACGCCCGCTGCGTGACGTTCCCCCACCCGGCAGCGACACCCTGCGCATCGGCAGCCCATAAAGCGTCATCTGCGCCAGCACCTTCTCGTCATAGTCGCTCAGCGTTCCGGCCGCTAGCGTCCCCTTGTACTCCGACTTGGCTGCCAGCAGCGCCTCGCCAATCGACACTGACGTATCGCTGCCAAGCTGCTGCGTGAAAATCAGCATCAAGCGCTCAGAGTAGGCCAGCAGATCGCCATCGCCATAGCCAAAGCCGGTGTTGCCGATAAAGGTCGCGCCTTGGCTAGCAAACAGCTGCGCCCAATCATCGCCGCTGACGTTTAATCCAGAGTGACAGCCAACCGAATAGGCCAGCGTGCCTTCCAGCTCATTGTTCGGGAACAGGCTTGTTAAATCGCCTGCATGAATGAGGTTTGAGCCGTTCGGCGCCCCGTTCGGGAAGAACAAGTCATGATCAAAATGTGAGTTCAGCGAGATGAGATCAAAGCGCTGGTTTGTCACTGTCGTGTTGAAGTCAGCGCCATTCCAATTGTTGTCGATCAACGTTTGATTGGTCACGCCAAAATTGCCCAAGGTTTGCGAGATTGCCTCCGCTTGGTCGATCAGAAAATCGTAGCCAGTCACCAGAGACGAGTTCACGGTCAGCGTCGATTCGAGTAAATATTGGTCAATCACGCGCTCAATTTCGGTCGGCGTTTCGACTAAGCGCCCGATGGCGAGCTGCGGCAAATAGAGCTCGCGGCCCTTATAGCCTAGCGGCAACACAGAGGCGTAGTAATCGTCTGAAAGGAAGTAGAACCCAGAGAGAGCGGCAATCGTGGCCGTGTCGTTGGCGAAGTTCAGCTTACCGCTGTTGCCATACAGCGTTTCGTTGGCCGACAGCGTGTTGTCGCGCAGGATCTTCAGCTTGTCTTCGTCGCTGAACTTCGACAGCTCGGCCACGTAGTCGAGGGGCTCGGGCATGCCTTCGATGTGGGGCCAGTCCGACCCAAAGATCACCCGGTCGGCACCCATGAGTTCGACCACTTCGTAGGGATCGTCCTCCCAGAACGGGTTCATCCACACGTGTTGCTTGTACAGCTCGACGGGGTCCTCCTTGAAGTACCCCATGTACTTGCGGCTGGTCTGGTCGAGCTTGCGAAAGAGTTGGCCGAGGAAGTCCGAGCCATTCTCGACCGACGCGATGCGCAGGTTCGGGAACCGCTCGTACATCCGCTCAAACGACATGGTGATCAGCCAGTCAAAGGCGGCCCGTTCGATGTTGAACCCCTTGATGGTCGGGCCCATGCGAGCACTCCCGAAGCCGGCGCCGAAACCGTCCTCGGCGTAGCCCTGCGCGCTGTAGCCCGAGTCGGCTGCGTGCACGACCACCGTGACACCGGCCTCGTTGACCCGGGCCCAGAACGGGTCGAACATGGGGTCGCCAGGCGACTTGGTGCCGTCGGCGGTCCACACCGGCGCGGGGCGCATGCAGACCACGCGGGCGCCCTGATCGAGGGCCCACTCGAGCTCGGACACGGCGAAGTCGACGTCGCCCAACGGCAGGTACGGCGCGGCGTAGATCTTGTCCTGATAGTTGACGCCCCAGTCCTCCTGGAGCCAGCGGTTGAAGCCGCCGAACAACGCCTTCACGGCGTCGAGGTCGGTCTTGACCAGCTCCTCGTAGAGCACACCGAGAGTGGGAAAGAGCCATACCGCCGACAGGCCCTGTTCGGCGATGCGGGCGACGCGGGCGTCTCGGTCGATGTACTCCGCCGGCAGGGGCTCGCGCTCCTTCAGCATCTCGAGGGGCGAACGGTTGTTGGGGTTGCCCCGGAAATATTCGTGCAGAGCCCCGGGCTTGGCGATTGGATCCCACGTCGGGTTCACGACCGCGTGGCTGACCGTGCCACCGACGACGTGGTACTTCCGCCCGCTGATCTCGCACCACTGCACGCAGCGCTGGTGCATCTTGGGGTCGACGTGACGCGTGAACGCGTCATGACCCTCGTAGTAGTGGTTGTCGGCGTCGAACGGGACGTAGTCGAGATCGATGGTCACAGCTTCCCCTGGGCAGCGCCCCGCGCACCGGGGCGACCCTTTCAAACATAGAACCGGTTTCACCTCAGCGCTACCGAAGCCGACATCGACCTCCGAGCGTCCCCCGATACGGGGGTCCGCTGCGTGTTACCGACGTGCCTTCCCCATTTCTCTCCCCGTTTGGTCGAACGACCACCATCATCACCGCCGCAGTGCTGCTCTTTGCCGGCTCGATGATCGGTGGCGCGACCGGGGCCGCCATAGAACGATCGCTGCGCGCCGATCGAACGCCGGCGGCCGCGGCGACCACCACCAGCACGGTGCAAACCGAGCCCGCGGTCACGCCCGCCGATGTCGACCTCGACACGCCGCCCGAACCCCCAACAGCCCCCGTGGCGCCGGATCCGGACCCGGCCACGACGATCGACCCGACCGTGACCGCACTGGCGGAACCGACCGGCGACCTGCCGCTCACGACCGGCACCGACGCCACTCCCCCGTCGCCCACCTGGACCCGCCCCGGCTTGAACCAGCGGTACGGCGACCCCGTCTACGGCACGCCGGTCCGCCGGGTCACCGATGCCACCGGCACCCGGTTCAACCGGAACACCTACAGCCGACGCCAGGCCGAAAACGCCGACGGCTCGAGATTCCTCACCTACCACGGAGACGCGGCTTACAACGTGTACGACCGGGATTCGGCCGAACTGGTTCGGGTGCTGTCGATCCACCCGGACGCCGAACCGCAGTGGCACCCCTCCGACGCCGACCTGGTGCGCTACGTCGCCGGAACCAACGCGTCGGCGGGCGCGTTGAAGCTGTTCGAGGTGAACGTCGCCAGCGGGGCCGAGCGGACCATCGCCGACCTGACGGCACGCGTGCGGGAGCGCTGGCCCGACGCGCTCTACATCAGCGATGGCGCCGAGGGCGCGCCGAGCGCGGCGGGCGATCGGTACGCGTGGATGGTGCTCGACGAGAACGAGGACGTCATCGGCATCGTCAGCTACGACCTGGCCGCCGATCAGATTCTCGGCCTGGCCGACGCCTCCGACGACGGCCCCCGCCAGGTGCTCGACTGGGTGTCCATGACGCCGTCGGGCGAGCGGGTCGTGGCGGGGTACCACGACGGCACCTGGGTCACCGACGCCGACCTCACCAACGAACGTCAGATCAACGCCAAGGGCGACCACAGCGACATCGCCGTCGATACCGACGGCGGCGACGCATACGTGTACATCGACTTCGACGACGGCACGAGCGCCGACGCGGGCTGGTTGGTGTCGGTCGACCTGGACACCCTGGTTCGCACGCGGTTGTTTCGGGTGTACGGCGGCGCCAACACCTCCGTGCACGTCTCGGGCAAGGGCTATGACAAACCCGGCTGGGTCATCGTGTCGACCTACAGCTGTAAGGACCCCGGCGCCTGGACCTGCCACAAGGTGATGGCCGTCGAGTTGGCCCCGGACGCCACGGTCGTGCACCTCGCCCACACCTACAACTGCGGCGAGGAGTACTGGACCGAAACGCACGCGGCGGTGAACCGCTCGTTCACCCGGGTGTATTTCAACAGCGACGCCGGCAGCTGCGGCATTGACGCCGAGGTCTACGAGCTGACAGTGCCCCGGATTCCCTAGCCACCTTCCCGCCCTGCGGGAAGTGCTTCCCGCATTATGGAAGATCTGAGCCCGATGCCGTACTGTCCGACACGGGCTGTCGTCCGCGGCCTGTAGTAACTTCACGCGTCGGATCCGGGTGCCCCGCTCTCGGACCGGCTCGGTTACCCAGCGTTCCGACAGCTCTCAGCACCACCGAACCTCGTCACCAATTTCATGCAGCTCGCTGCTCGCTCCCAAGGACAATCCGCATGAGTGAATTTCCGACCCGCGCCAACGTCGTCGTGATCGGCGCCGGCATCGTCGGCAACTGTCTCGTCGGCCACCTGGCCGAACTCGGTTGGACCGACATGGTCCTGCTCGACAAAGGCCCGCTGCCCAACCCCGGCGGCTCGACCGGGCACGCCTCGAATTTCATCTTCCCGGTCGACCACAACAAGGAGATGGCGCTGCTCGGCGTTCAAAGCGCCAACCAGTACCGGGACATGAACCTGAGCGTGGACTCCGGCGGCATCGAGGTCGCCCGCACGCAGGAACGAATGGACGAACTCCAGCGCCGAATGACCTCGGCCAAGGCCTGGGGCGTCGAGGCGCAACTACTCACCCCGACCGAGGTCAAGGAGCTGGTGCCCTTCATCAACGAAGAGGTCATTCTCGGTGGCTTCTACTGCCCGTCCGTGTCGGTGGTCGACAGCCTCGAAACCGGCACCGTGATGCGCAAACTCGCCATCGAAAAGACCGGCCTCCAGGTCTTCGCCAACACCGAGGTGCTCGACCTCGAGACGACCGACGCCCCGAACGGCGCCACCAAGATCTCCGCGGTCGTCACCGACAAGGGAACGATCGAAGCCGAATACGTCGTCATCGCCTGCGGCGTTTGGGCGAACAAGGTCGCCATGATGGCGGGCGCCACCATCCCCCTGGTCCCCGCCGTGCACCAGATGGCCGACGTCGGCCCCATGGATGTTCTGGCCGAAACCAACAACGAGATCGGTTACCCGATCGTTCGCGACATGGACACGTTCTGTTACGAGCGCCAGTCCGCCGGATCGATGGAGGTCGGCTCGTACGCCCACCGGCCGATCCTGCACCACCCCGACGAGATCCCGTCGAACGAAGAGGCGGCCCTGTCGCCGACCGAAATGCCGTTCACGCCGGACGACTTCGACGATCAGATGGAACAGGCCATCGAGTTGATGGACATGCTCGGCGACGCCGAGATCAAGTACGCCATCAACGGTCTGTTGAGCCTCACCCCCGACGCCATGCCGTGCCTCGGCGAGACCACCGAGGTACGCAACCTGTGGTCCGCCGCCGCGGTGTGGGTGAAGGAGGGCCCCGGCATGGCGCAGGTGGTCGCCGAGTGGATGACCTACGGCTACCCCCGGGTGATCGATGCCCACGGCGCCGACATCGCCCGCTTCTACGCCGCCGAGCGCGGCGATGACCACATTTGGGCTCGCGCCGAGGAGCACTTCAACAAGACGTACGGCATCGTGCATCCCGCCGAGCAGTGGGAGGGTCGCCGCGACCTGGTGAAGAGCCCGCTGTATGAGCGTGAGGTCGCCCTCGGCGCCTACTTCTTCCAGGCGCGGGTGTGGGAACGTCCGCAGTGGTACGAATCCAACGCCGACCTGGTCGAGCGGTACGGACTGTCCGAGCGCGAGGTCGAATGGGACAACCGGTGGTGGTCTCCCATCATCGACGCCGAGCACCTCAACATGCGCGAAAACGTCGGCATGGTCGACCTGAGCGCCTTCCAAATCTTCGAACTGTCCGGGCCCGGCGCCATCCAGTTCGCCGAATATCTGGCGGTCAACAAGGTCGACAAGCCGGTGGGCTCGTCCACGTACACGCCATGGCTGACCCCCGACGGCGGCTTCCACAGCGACCTCACGATGCTGCGCACCGGCGAGGACACCGTCCGCATCGTCACCGGCGCCTTCGACGGCGGCCGCGACGAATTCTGGATCAAGAAGTACCTGCCCGAGGACGAATCGGTCACGTTTGCCAACCTGACGATGAGCACCTGCACGATCGGCCTCTGGGGTCCGAAGGCCCCCGCCGTCCTCGGTGCACTCACCGATATCGACCTCAGCCAGGAAGGGTCGAAGTACGGCTCGCTGGTAAACGCCGAGATCGCCGGCATTCCCTGCACGCTGTTCCGCATCTCCTACGTCGGCGACACCGGCTGGGAGATCTACACCGGTTGGGATAACGGCGTGGCACTGTGGGACGCCCTCGCCGAGGCGGGCGCCGATCATGGCATTCGGCCCGTCGGCATCGGCGTGTACGGCGGCACCGGCCGGATGGAGAAGGGCTATCGCCTGATGGGCGCCGAGCTCGAGAGCGAGTACAACCCGGTCGAGGCCGGGTTGGCCCGCCCGAAAGTCAAGGCCGCCGACTTCATTGGCAAGGAGGCCTACCTCGCCGCCCGCGAAGCCGGGCCCGCAGCCACGGCGTGCACCTTCACCGTCGACGACCTCACCGACAGCCAGGGCCGCCAGCGGTACATGCAGGGCGGCAACGAACCCATCCTCACCCTCGACGGCGAACGCATCGAGGACTCCCACGGCCGGGTGAGCCGGGTGACCTCCGCGGCGATGGGACCGTCGGTCGGCAGCTACCTGCTGCTCGGCTACCTGCCCACCGAACTCGCCGAGGTCGGCGCCAAGTTCCAGGTCATGTACATGAACGAACTGTTCCCGATCACCGTCGCGGCCACATCGGGCTCGGCCTTCGACCCCGACGATACCCGTCTCAAGAGCTGAGGTTCTGATGCGAATACTCGTCTGTGTAAAACGGGTGCCGGCCCCGGGCGCCAAGATCCTGGTGACCGAGGATGGCCAGGACGTCGACGCCGCCCACCTCGGATTCACCACCAGCCCGCACGAGGAGTGCGCCCTCGAAGAAGCGGTGCAGATCGCCGAACGCGAGGGCGGCGAGGTCACGGTGTTGACCCTCGGCGAGGCCGCAGCCGAAGAACAGCTCCGCTACGCGGCCAGCGTCGGCGCCCACAACGCCGTGCTGATCCCCACCGACGGTGAGCCGTGGGACCCCCAGCGCACCGCCAGGGCCATCAGCCAGGCGATCACGGATCTCGAAGCGGCCGATGGTGCCTTCGATCTGATCCTGTTCGGCAACGAGTCGGCCGACTCCGGCGGCTTCCAGGTCGGTGTGCGCTGCGCGTACGCCCTCGGCCGGCCGATCGTGAACGGCATCAAAGGCATCGAATTCGCCGACGGCGTGGCTTCGGCGCGACGCGAGATCGATGGCGGCTATGAGGTCTACGAGGTTCCGCTTCCCGCGGTGTTCGGCGTGAAGGAGGGCATCAACCTGCCCCGCTACCCCACCATGAAGGGGCGTCTGGCATCGAAGAAGGTCGAGGTCGCCTCCATGGAGTTGCAGGCCGACTCCGGTGGCCTGGCTCGGGTGCGCCTGCACCGCCCCGAGGAGCAGGTGAGCGAGACGGTGATCCTCGGCACCGGGGCCGACGCGGCGGGCGCCGTGTGCGATCTGCTCGAAGAGTTGGGGGTTCTGTAATGACGCTGCTCGTCGTTCTCGAACACGACCGAGGCGACCTGGCCGATGCCAGCCTCGAAGCCCTCACCGCCGGGCGGGGCCTCGCCGCGGCAAACGGTTGGCCGATGCATGCGGTGATCGTCGGCGCCAACGGGGAGAATCTGGCATCGGATGCCGCCAAATACGGCGCCGAGGTCTCCCACGTCGTCGGCCACGACATGTTGGTCGACTTCGGGCCCGAGGCCTGGGGTGAGTCGGTCGCCCAACTCGCCCGCTCGATCGACGCCGGCGCCGTGATGGCGTCGGGCACCGAACGGGGCAACGAGGTGCTCGCCCAGATTGCGGCCCGGCTCGACGAGCCGTTCGTCGCCAACTGCGTCACCGTGACCCCAGGCGACCCGTGGGAGATCACCCGGGTCCAGTGGGGCGGCTCATTGCTCGAAGACACCACCCTGGTCGCCGGCATGAAGCTGTTGACCTATGGGCACCACTCGCTGGAGCCCAGCCCGGCCGACAGTGCCGGCGACGGCAGCACCATCGCCTTCACTCCCGAGCTCGACGCCACCCTGGCTCGCACGATCGTGCAGGATCGCACGGTGCTCACCAAGGGCGTCACCCTGGCGACCGCACCGGTGGTGGTTAGCGGGGGCCGCGGCGTCGGTTCGGCCGAGGGCTTTGGGCCCCTGGAGGAGCTTGCCGAGCTGCTCGGTGGCCGGGTCGGGTGTTCACGGGCGGTGACCAACAACGGGTGGCGCCCGCACAGCGATCAGGTCGGCCAGACCGGTACTCGCATCGCGCCCGAGATCTACATCGCCACCGGCATTTCCGGCGCGATCCAGCACTGGGTGGGGGCCATGGCGTCGAAGAACATCCTCGCCATCAACACCGACGCCGAAGCCAACATGGTCGTCAAGGCCGGCCATGCGGTCATCGCCGACCTGCACCAGGTCGTGCCGGCCATCATCGACGAGGTCAAGAAGCGCAAGGGCCTCGCCTAACCCACCCCCAAGCGGTCGCGGTGCAGCGTTAGTCGGTGATGGGGCCGCCGCCGGCTTCGGGTGGACCATCGAGCAGATTCACCAGGAACGGGTCGCCGGCGCAACGGGCTTCGGGAAGGTCCGCGTGGCTTCCGGCGAAGGTGTAGCCCAAGCTTCCGACAAGGGTGAAGGTCGAACCGCCGTGGCTGAGCTCCAGCTCATCGTCGGAAACAAGCCGAGCGGTCGTTGCCCGGCGGCCACACGAGCACCGTGCTCCCCGCACGCACACAGGTCACATCACCCTCGACCGCCACGGTGACTTCCCTTGTGCTGAGTCCGGCGAGCTTGCCGCGATCGGCGCCCTGGTGCGTGTCGACCACCACGGGGATGCCCGCCGGTTCGATCGATGGAGGCACCACTCGTTTCGCCGAGGTATCGATCACCTGGCCACCGCATCCGGCCAACAGGACGAACCCCGCCAAGAAGATCGGCTGGATCGGAAACCTCATTCCCTTCCATCGGAGTCGGCCCCCAACAGTTGACCCCACCCGTGGTCACTCTGGTGCCAGGCACCGGAGCGGTCGCGAAGAGGGGTTTCGGGAATGATCAGCATCCAAGGGTGGGGCGCGGGAGTACGGTCGACGGATGGCCAAGCTGCCGTCCAAACGGGCGCTTCTCAAAGAGGTGGCGCCGCTCACCCATGACCAGCGCACCCGACGTCTCGCGATACTCGGCCGGGAGCATGCCGGCACGCCCGAGCTCCGGGCACTGCTCGACAAACTCGACGGTGACCTGCACGAGTGGCAGTTGCGGCTCATCGCCGCCACTGCGGCGCGCGAGTCGTCGGACCTGCTCGCGGGCCTGGATCATCCGCTCCGGTCGGTCCGATCCGCGGCCGTTCGTGGGCTACGCCACGTCACCATCGGCAGCGACGAACTCCGCACCCGGCTTCTACGGAGCACGCCGAACGACCGGACGGCGATCATCAAGGTCATCCGAGCCCGCGGCGACACCGAACTCGCCGACCGGTTGATCGGTCCGTTGTTCGAGCGGTTCGGCGCCCGGACCGCGGCATCGCTGCTTCCGGCCTGCACACCGGCGAGCGCGCACGAATGGTTGCCGCGACTCGACCACGGGGTGGCCAACTGGGCGAGCATCGCCCGCGCCCAACCCGACGCGTTCCTCACCTTTCTGCGATCCGAACTGAACGGCTCGGTCCTCGGCCGTTCGATGTGGTGGAACCGAACTCGAGATGGAATCGTGCAGCTCGCCCTCGATGATCCGGCGGCGGTCTTCGAACTCTGGACCACGCTCGCTCCACCCCTTGGTCAGCCCGCGGCCATCGGCCAGGCCTTCGGCTCCCTGATGGGCCACGACCCGGACCGAGCGCTTCGCAGCATCCTCGATGACGGCAACCACTTCGACCTCAAGGACGCGGTCAGGCGCTCGGGTCGCCGACTCGCCAACGCATCCGATGAGACCCTGACCCTCGTCGCCGAACGGATCGGCAACGACCAACGCTTCCTGATCGACCTGCTCACCCCGCTGGCTCCCTCGCGGCGCGAAGCACTGTTCGAGGCCGCCATGGCGACGACCGAGCGGTCACAGCTCGAGATCATGCACGCTCTCGCCCCGGTCCTCCCCCATGCGGTCCGTCACCGGGAGGCCCGGCGTCAACTCGAGACCGAGGCGGTCCGTCAACAGCCGGCCCAACGACTGGAGGTTCTGACATCGCTCGCCATCGACGAGGTATGGGACGAACTCCGGGCCGCGACCGAGGCCAGCGACGCCTCGCTCCGAGCGGCCGGATACAACCGGCTCGTTCGGGCGGCCGTCCGCAGCGGTGACCGCTCGGCGTTTGACCGCATGCTCGACGAGTTGCAACGACTGGCCAACGACCAGGATCCCGTTCGGTCGGCGGCGTTCACCGCGCTCGCCGAGGTTTCGCCCACGATGATCGACTCCACCAACTTCACCGCGGTCGAGAACCTTGTCCGCTTCGCCGTCGAAGCCCGCGACACCTCCGGCGGCACCACCCACCAGCTCCGCCAGCTGGTCGTGCGGATCATGACGAGCGGAGCTACGCCGGAGCGACGAGACCTGATCGGCCCCGCCGCCGACGCGTTCGCCAGCCTCGTCGCGGGCGGGCACATCGGGTACCTCGGTCCGCTCCATCAGCAACTCCCCCGCGGTGGAGCGCAGCTGTTGTTCGACGCCCTCGAATCCCGGCTGGTCGACGACGTGGCCGCAGAGCGGTTCGGGTTTCTGTTCGCCCTGACCAGTGCGATGGGGCCCCGAGCATTCGGGGTCGAGGGGCTCCAGGATCTTTTGGCCGACATCGCCCTGGGGGGCAAGGCCACGCCCGCCCAGACCGCCATCCGCCACTGGCTCGCCGACCCCACCAGCCGAAGCGAGCGGGTCGGGCGACTGGCCGCCAGCGATGTTTCGGCCGCCCGCCTCCCCGAGGTGTTCGACTACATCGCCCGCAAGCGCCAGGACCTGCTCGACGACGTGCTGGGCACGGACTTCCCCACCGGACGCTGGGCGAACACGGCCCGGTCGGTGGTTCCCTCCACGCGGCAGCCGCTGTGGCGCTGGAATCCCGCCCAGCGGCGCACGTATGCCCGAAAGTTGCGTTCGGCCGTGCAGGACGAGCACCGGCCCGCCATGAAGGCCAGCGCCCTCCACTCCCTCGGCCGCGTTCCCGAGGCCGGCCACGACGCGCTCCTCGAGTTCGTCGACTCGGACGACGTGCTGGTGGCAGAAGCCGCACTCGGCGCCCTGGCTTGGACCCAGCGGCCGGGGGATGCTCTGGAAACGCTGCTGGCTCGTGCTGGTGGCGATCGGGCCCGGGTCGCCGCGTACGCCGCGACCCGAGCGTCACGGTTCGCCGATCCAGCCACCGTCACCAGCCGGCTCCGGGCCGCCCTGGCGGACGACGAAACGAAACTCACCGCCCGCAAGGAGATTCTGCGAATCCTCGGCGATATTCGGCCGGACGGGTCCGTCGACCTGCTCCGGGAGGTGTGGGCCGGTCGCCCGTTGCATCGGGACCTGAGCATTGCGCTTGCGTCGGCACTGAGGAATCACCCCGAGCTGGACCTCACGTGGGAGGTGCTGGGTGAGATGGCCACCGGGTCGAACGACGAGGCTCTTGCCCTGGTTCAGGCGGCCCGGCCGCTCGCGTGGCCGCGCGACCAGCGGGCTCGTCTTGCCGCCTTGGTGGTCCCGCTGCTCGAACATCGGCACCACACGGTTTCCAACGCAGCGTGGTTGGCGCTCGATCATCTCCTGCCGTCGTCGGACCTTGCCCGCGACACCATTATTCGAACGCTCACCAACCTCGATTCGTGGACGCACATCTCCCCGGCCGCGGACCGGTTGCGAAGCCTGCTCATGAGCCCCGACGAGGTCGACGTACTCACCACCATTGTCTCCGAACTCGTGGCCCAGTCCGAGCCCCCCGGCACCGACGCCGGCGCGGAACGCGATCGCCCGCTCGCGCAACGACTCGAGCTCCTGACCCACCGGAGCTACCCCGAACCAGCGGCACAGCAGGCGCTGCGGGCCGCCGCTTCGGTGGTCGCCGCCTCCGGCTATCCGGCCGAAGCCGCCCGGTTCATCGTCGCGGGCGCCGAGGAACAGAGTCCGGTACCGACAATGGTTCGTCTGGCCGAACTGAGCGAGGAACATCCGGACGCCCGGTGGAAGTCCTTCTCGGCCGTCCCCCAGGTCCTCGGTGGGCAACGAACTCGCAGCAGCATCGAACCGGGCCCGTTGCTGGACTTTGTGCGCAGCAACGCCGACGCCGGCGAGGGAGCCGCGATGATCGCCGTCGCGGTGACCCAGTTCGTCGGCGCCGACCTCGAGTGGCCCGAACCCTGGCGGTCGGTGTTGCGTCGCCTGCGCGAGCACGACAGCCCCTGGGTCGCCGGTATGGCGCGGGCCACGTGGACCGCGCGGGAAACCCCCACCCTCAGCGGCAACTGGAACTAACCCCCCATCCGCGACCGCTCTGGTGCCAGGCACGAGATGGTCCACTCGGAGGCCAGAACCCAGTAAATCAAAGGAAAACCACCCCACCGCGAACCATCTGGTGCCTGGCACCAGATGGT
>CALHYX010000068.1 GCA_938041035.1 uncultured Acidimicrobiales bacterium
CGAAGAACAGAGGCATGACCTGGAGAAGCCAGGTGACCCACGACATCTCGGGGACGAGCTCGAGCACGTTGCCGGCCTGGATCTCGCCGGCGGAGTCGAGCGAGACGGCGATGGCGGCCCAGTGCCCGATGGCGACGGCCAGCATGGCCACCGCCCGGTACAGGTCGACCGCCCGGTTGCGGTCGGCCTTGGCGCTCGACGCCATGTCGGTCAGAGAAACGGTGGTTGGGGTCGCGAGTTGCGTGCTCATGTCCCCATTGAGCCAGCAAACAGGGCTCGCGTCTGCTGGGGAAAACCCCCAAAACCCCCTGGGGGATGCCATCTCGGCGAGGCGAACCGCGGAATTCCGGCGCTTACGGCGTCGCTGCTTGCCGAAGGCGAAGAAAGGCCCGGTCGTCGACCGACCGATTCCCGGGGCGCAAGGACTTTCCCACCGTCCAGAGGGCGCCGATGGCGGCCGGGTCGGCGGCGAGCAGCTGCTGGAGGCGCTCTTCGCTGGCGGCGAGCGATGGCTGCGGATCGGGGTAGCCGTCGCTCGTCAACACGACCTCACCCACCCGGGGTGCGACGGCCTGCACCTCGATGAGCTCATCGGGTACCGGTCGACCGTTGATGCAGCCGTACCCCCAGGGACCGGCGACATTGGCCAGGTGTTGTTGGCTATCGAGCAGGGGCCGGGAGGCCGCGGCGCCCGGGTCGTCCCGGAGAATGTCCGCGAGCGGTGTGCCCGCCGCCAGCAGCGCCGCGTTGTACGCGGCCCGGAAGCCGTACGCCGCATCGTCGACCCGTTTGCCCCCGACATCCGGCCGGCCGTCGATGACGACGTTGCAGTCGCCGATTCGCCAGATCTCCCGGCGGGCGAACGACATGCAGACCACGCTCGCGGAGGGCCAACGCTGCGACGGCCCCAGGTCGCCGGCCGCCTCGTGCACTCGATCCGCAAGGTCACCGGTGAGCCGGTCGGCGAACTCCCGGGCCGTAGCGGCTGCGGGGAGACACTCGATCGACCGGCGGAGGATCTCGGCCGCGAACCGCCCACCGGTCTGGCCGTCGATGCGCAGCCCCGTGCTGTCGCTGGCGCCGTCGACCACGACGGCGAAGTCGGCGGTGACGACGATGAGGTCCTCGCACATCGCATCGGCGGACTTGCCCTCGACGAAGTTCTCCACCACCGACCAGGTCGGCTCGACCGTCGGCGGGATTTCGTCCTCCATCAGGCACCGATCCGGGTCGTGGACATCAGCCCAACCGTAGCGGCGGCGCGACGACGAACCCCTGTATCCACCAACCGATAGCCCACAACCCGACATCGGCGTCAAAAATCCGCCCGCGGACGCGTCCGACCGACACCGAGGACTGGCACTCCCCCAACACCGCACGGGGCACAACACCTCGTCGGCTACTCCTCTGCGATCTAGGTTGCAGGCATGTCACCGCGCCCGTTCTATCTCGCCACCGAACTGCACGATTACGTCCTGGCCCAGTCGGCCCAGCCCGACCCGGTCGCCCGGTCGCTCATCGACGCCACCGTCGCCCTCGGCGGGGCCTCCGGCATGCAGATCTCCCCGGACCAGGGGACGTTCATGACCATCCTCGCATCGGTCATCGCTCCGACCTTCGCCGTCGAGGTCGGCACGTTCACCGGTTACTCGGCGTTGGCGGTGGCGCGGGGCCTGCCCGAGGGCGGCCGCCTGCTGTGTTGTGACATCAGCGAGGAGTGGACCGCGATCGGACGCGAACACTGGGAGCGCGCCGGCGTCGCCGACCGGATCGATCTCGTCATCGCCCCCGCGATCGAGACCCTCGAAGCCCTGCCGTCGGATCAGGTCATCGACATGGCGTTCATCGACGCCGACAAGGGCGGCTACATCGACTACTACGAGGCCATCTTCGCCCGCCTGGCGCCCCGCGGCGTGATCCTCGTGGATAACACGTTGTGGAACGGCGAGGTCCTCAACCCCGACAACACCGAGGCCGACACCGGCCACATTCGGGCGTTCAACGCACACGTCGCCGCCGATGGGCGCGTCGAGGCGGTGGTGCTCACCGTGGGCGACGGACTCACCCTCATCCGGAAACGGTAACCCTCGACCTGCAGCAGGCTGGGTCTGCCCAACGGGTAGGGCAGACCTTCCCACCGGCCTTTCCATCGACTTTCCCAACAGCGGAAAAGTCGCACATGTCACGCCGGGACGAAAACGCTTCCCCTTTTGCCGATCTTGCTTTACCGTGCACCGCGAACCGCAGGTTGGCGGCTCTTGTGGTACCCGTGGCCCGAACAGGACATCGCCATGATCAGACATGAGGCCGCTCCGACTGCGAGCACGCCCGAAAACGACCCTTCGTCAGGTTCGTCGCGCGGCGGCATGGTGGCCGCGGTGTGGGCCCTGTTCGCCGGCATTGGCCTGCTGCACCTCGGCAACGGTCTCCAGGGTTCGTTGCTCGGCGTCCGGTCCTCCCAGGAAGGCTTCAGCACCCTGGTGACCGGCGTGATTATGGCCGCGTTCTACGGCGGCTTCCTCGTCGGAACCCGGGTCACCATCAACCTGCTGCGCAACGTTGGCCATATTCGGGTGTTCGCCGCGCTGGCGTCGACCGCGTCGGCGTCGGTGCTGCTGCACGCGGTGTTCGTCAGCCCGAGCACCTGGGTGCTCATCCGGATGGCGAGCGGCTTTTGCGTTGCCGGGTTGTACGTCACCGCCGAGAGCTGGCTCAACGACATGGCCACCAACGAGACCCGCGGCAAGATGCTGTCGGTCTACATGATGGTCACGATGGGCGCGATCGCCAGCGGTCAGTTTCTGTTGAACGTCGGCAACTCCCGCAGCTTCGAGCTCTTCATCGTCGCTTCGGTACTCGTGTCGCTGTCGCTCGTGCCCGTGTCGCTGTCGGCGACGGGTGCACCACCGATCAACCAGGTCGAACCCATGACGCTGCGCGAGCTGTGGCACGAGGTACCTCTCGCCACCACGCTGGCGTTCGCGGTCGGTATCACTTCGAGTGCGATGATCGGCATGGGCGCGCTGTACGCCACCATCTCCGGATTCGACACCGGCCGCACGTCGTTGTTCATGGCCCTCCTGCTGGGCGGCGCGATGTTGTTCCAGTGGCCGATCGGCGCCGTGTCCGACCGCGTGCCGCGCCGCGTCGTGATCACGTCGGTCGCCGCATTCGCTGCGCTCGCCGGAGGCATCGGCATCGTAGGCGGGGGCGTCCTGCCGTTCGTCGCCGCATTGCTCGTGGGCGGGGCCAGTTTCCCGCTGTACTCCCTCGCGATCGCCCACGCGGCGGACTGGATCCCGACCACCAAGCTGGCGAGTGCCAGCGGCATGCTCGTGCTGGTGAGCGGCGTCGGCGCCATCATCGGACCGATCCTGGCCGCCACCGTGATGCAGGCCACCGGCCCCGGCGGGTTCTTCGCCACCCTCTCCGCCGTGCATGCGTTCATCGCGGTGTACGCCGGCTACCGACTCACCCAGCGCGACAGCGTGCCGGTCGAGGACCTCGCCGACCTGATGCCGATCCCGGCCCGCTCGACGTCGGTGGCGACCAACCTGCTTCGGCGCCGGCCCCGTGTACCGCTGAAGCGGCGCAAGCGCACCTAGGCCCGGGGCTGAACGCCGGTGAGCAACACCTCGGTCGAGCGTCGGTTGGCCTCACCCAACATGTAGACGGGCACGATCCGCTTCGGGTGCATGACATGGCGCTTACCCGACCCGATGGCTCGCACGATGTCGCCCGAGACCTTCTCGGGTGGCACCGACACGCTGATCTTCAGCGTCTCGAGCCGTTCCGAAACCCGCCGCATGGTGGTGTTGGCATCCATGAGCCGGTCCCACATCGCAGTGTCGACCGGGCCGAGGCGCACGAGGGTGGTCCCCACCCCGGTGCCCGCCAGGTCGGCGCGCAGACACGCCGTGAACTGGCTGAGCCCGGCCTTGGTCGCGCAATAGGTGCTGAGCCCGGGAACCGGAAAGACGCCGGCCGAGGACGACACGTTGACGATGTGACCCCGGCCGCGCTCGATCATGCCGGGCAGCACCTGCCGACACAGCCGCTGCGGCGTGGTGAAGTTGATCGCCGTCGTCTGCTCGATCACGGCCTCGTCGAGCTGATCGATGAGCGCGTGGTTCTCGATACCGGCGTTGTTGATGAGCACGTCGACCGGTCCCCCGGCCTGTTCCACCCGCTCGATCAACCCGGCGACCTGAGCGGAGTCGGCCAGATCGGTCGGATGGGCGCTGCCACCGACCCGGTCGGCCAGAGGCTCGATCAGCTCCGCCGATCGGGCCACGAGCGCAACCGTGGCCCCGGCGGCCGCCAGGTCGTCGACCAGGCACCGCCCGATGCCCTTTGACGCGCCGGTGAGCAGAACATGAGCGCCACGAAGTTTCATCGGCTCATACTCGCACGCCGGCCCACCCCACCGTGTGCGAGCGCGCATTCCCTCCGTGTCGCAGCACACGGACACCCACGTCAGGTTTGGTGATCATGAGGGTGACGGACCTCGACTGGCGGCGGTCCGCATACGCAAAGGATGTGCGATGGGATCTACCCGAAAGTTCCGAGGCAAGCGGGCGTTGACGGCGCTGATGGCGCTGAGCCTCGCCGTCGTCGGCCTGGTGCCGGCCACGGCGGCGGCCGAAGAAGCTCCGGCGACACCGCCGGCTCCAATCGAGCACGAGAGCGATGTGAACCCCGAACTGTTCGACAAGGTCAAGGTCGAGCTCAAGGTGCTGGAGGTGAGCGCGAACGACTGCCACGACGAGTTCCTGTTCGGTTGCGGCTCGGCCACCGACTTCTACGCCCGGGTGCGGATGCAGGGCGCCTCGGCGGTGCAGACGACCCCGATCGCCAACACCAACACGATCACCCCGAACTGGACGTTCAGCCACACCGCGCTGCGATCGACCGACTCGATGACGATCAACTTCGACATCTACGACGATGACGACAATGCCGATGACCACATCGACATCAACCCCTTCAACAGCCGGCGGGGCTTCCTGATCGACACGAACTGGGAGACGGGCTGCACCGTGCGAGTCGACGGCGCCAACGCCCAGACGTGCACCGATGGTGTGCCGCATCTGTTCGTTCGCTCCGGCGGTACCGACGACGGCGCCAAGGTGTTCTTCGAGGTGACGGTCACCGTCATCCCCGGACCGGTGATCTTCTTCCCGCCGCTGAACCCCTGCCTCTTCCTTCCCGGTGGCTGCCCGACCGATCCCGATCCGGTCGATCCTGATCCGGTGGATCCGGTCGATCCCGACCCGGTCATCTGCGGTGGCATGGAAGCGACCATCGTCGGAACCCCCGGCCCCGATGTCATCACCGGCACCGACGGCCCCGATGTCATCGTGACCTTTGGCGGTGCTGATCAGATCGCGGCCCTCGGCGGCGACGACGTGATCTGCTCGGGCTTCGGCGACGATGTCATCGTCGGCGGCGACGGCAACGACCGCATCTTCAGCTCGGCCGGCAACGATGTGGTGCAGGCCGGTGGCGGCGACGACCGGGTCCGGGCCGGCGGCGGCAACGATTCGATCGCCGGCGAAGGCGGCGACGACACCCTCTGGGGCGGCCCGGGCAACGACCAGGTCACCGGCGACGGCGGCGACGACAACGTGTTCGGCATGGCCGACGACGACCTCCTCAACGGCGGCGCCGGCAACGATCGGGTCACCGGTCACGGCGGCGACGATCAGGTATTCGGCGGCGACGGCGACGACGTGGTGAAGGGCCTGGCGGGCACCGACCACTGCGACGGCGGCGCCGGTGTCGACCGCTCGAACAGCACCTGCGAGACCCGCATGTCGGCTCCGTAGGCCATACGACGACAACGCACGAGGCGGCGGCACCAGGCCGGGAACCTCGAGGCGGACCAGAGGCCGGCGTGGCGACACGCCGGCCTCGGCGCGTCACCGTTGGGCGACGAGCTCGATCTCAACCGGTGAACCGAGCGGCAGCGAGGCGACCCCGATGGTGGTACGGGCCGGATACGGCTCCGCAAAGCGGGTGGCGTACACCTCGTTCATGGCGGCGAAGTCGTCCATGTCGGTCAGGAACACATTGACCTTGATCACGTGCTCTCCCCCGAGTCCGGCGGCGGCGAGCACGCCGAAGAGGTTGTCGAAACACCGCTCGGTTTGGGCGGCGATGCCGCCGGTTGCCAATACGCCGGTGGCCGGATCGATCGGGGTCTGACCGGAGCAGTAGACAAACTCGCCGGTGTCGACACCGTGGCTGTAGGGGCCGACGGCCGTGGCGGTGGGACTGGTGACGGGAGTTCTCATCCGATCACCCTGTCACAGCCCCACGGGTCCGATCGGACCCTTTGCGCTCGACGGGCAACGCGGTACAACGGATTGGGGAGACGTCGGCGCGAGCACTCCCGCGTCCGCTCGGCGCCGCTCGTAACGATCGCGTGACCGACCGAATCGACGACATTCTCGACCACTGCGCCGCCCACCCGCGGCGCTGGATCGCGGCACTCGCGCTGGTCACCGTGGTGTTGGGCTCCGGACTGCTGCGGCTCGAAGTCATCACCGACAGCCGGGACTTCATCAACGCCGACTCGGTCGAACAGGCCGACTTCGACGCGTTCCGCGACCGGTTCGGCCTCGATGAGGCTGGATTCGTGATTCTTGCGAGCGACGATCCGTTCGCCCCGGTCCAACTCAACGCCTACCGGGACCTGCACCGCGAGTTGGAGCAACTCCCACTGGTCGCCGACGACGGAGGGCGGGTCCGCTCGTTGCTCACCAGTCAGGGGGCGGACGGCGCTCCCCTGCTGACCGACGACACCGACATCACCGATCCGGCCCTGCGCGAACGCGTCCTGAACGCGCCCTTCGTCGACCGCTTCGTTTCGGTACGCGAGGGGCAGAGCTACCTGGCGCTCGTGACCAGCGTGCCGGGACGGGACGCGGCCGGCGAATGGACGGGCGGCGCGGCGCTGGCGAACTACGCCCGGGCCTTGTCGGCCACCGTCGCCCGGGCCGACGCGGTCGACGGCGTGTCGGCCTTTGTCGTCTCCGAAGCGGTGCTGGTAACGGAGTCGACCGACCGCGTCGGCCAGATGATCGGCATCGGCACCGCGCTGCAATTTCTGCTCATCGTGGTCATCACCGGCTTCTGTTTCGGCCTTCGGGCCGCCCTGTTTCCCCTGATCGTGATCGGGCTCAGTCTGGTCTGGATGCTCGGGCTCATGGGCTGGCTCGGCATACCTCTGAACGCCTTCTCCCAGGTGCTGATGACCCTGGTCATGGTGAGCGGGGTCGCCGACTCCGTACATCTGCTCCATCGGTACGCATCGACGTGGAGGTCCGGCGACGAGCCCCGGGCCGCCGTCGCCGAGGCCATCGCCGGCAAGCGGGCCGCAATCGTGTTCACGAGCCTGACGACCGCCGCGGGGTTCGCCTCGTTCGGCCTCGTCGGACTGAGCGGTTTCGCGGCTATCGGCATCTTCGGCGCGGTCGGCGTCACCTTCGCCATGATCGTTTCGATGATCCTGGCCGCCGCCACGCTCTCGTGGTTCGTCGGCCGCGAGCCTCGCCCCGTGGTTGGCCGGATCGGCAACGCACTGGACCGGATCGCCTCGTGGTCATGGCATCACAAGGGACTCGTGCTCGGCGGCACGGGGGTGCTGCTGCTGGTGAGCCTGATCGGGGTCCCTCGCCTCGATTTCGCTCTTTCGGCGCGGACGATACTCGGCAACGAATCCGATCTGTTCGCCACCATCGACACGCTCGACGAGCTGGGAGCCGGCGGAGGGCTCCAAATCGAGCTCCTGTACACCAACGAGAACCCGGGTGGTGTCATCTCCGATGCCGGCAGCGCCCGCCTGGCCGAGATCTCCGAGATATTGGACCGGACGCGAATCGGCGGCGAGCCCCTGTTCGTCGAGGCCCACGTCGGCGACCTTCTCGACCTCGCGGCCGCGACCCAACCCAACCTTGGCGCCGAGGAACTCGCCGAACTCCTGCGCTCGGCCGACACCTTCGGGAATCTCGATGCCCTGGTGACTTCCGACGACGAGGCAGCCCGGATCACCCTCTCCGCCAGCTTCATCTCCAACACGGACCTGGCCCGTGAGGCCGAACCGCTACAGGCTGAGTTCGACGCCCTCGCCGGTCCGGGTGAGCGCATACGCCTCACCGGCACAGGCCTCGCTGCGGGAATCAGTGCCGAATCCACCTTTCCCGACATCGTGCGGTCGTACGCACTCGCACTGGGCATCGTGGCCGCACTGGTGGCCCTGGCGGTGCGCAGCCTGGGCCGGGGGTTGGTGTCGATGGTCCCCAATCTGTTGCCCGCCGTCCTTCTCGCGGGGGCGATGGGGCTGGCGGGAATCCCCATATCGATGATGACGATCGTGGTGGGGGCCGTGCTGATCGGGGTGAGCGTGGACGACACCGTGCACGTCGTGCACGCCACGTTTATCGCCGACGGCGGGTCGAACCAGCCCAAGGCGGTCGTCGCCCAGACGATGCGCGAGACCGGCCCCGCGCTGTCACTGACCTCGGCCATCGTGACCCTGGGGCTGATCACCTTCGCCCTGATGCCACTCGTCGGGCTTCGCCAGATCGCCTGGTTGGGTGCGCTGGCGATCGCGCTGGCACTCGCCGCCGATGTCATCGTGCTACCTGCGCTCATCGCGCTGATCTCGCGCGACCGCGACGGCGTCAGCCCGGAGTGACGGGCAGCCGGGTCGGACTGCGAAACGCGAGGGTGCGCCGGCGACGTAGCCGCTATTCGCCGCGCCCGTCGCGCCAACCGTGGGTGATCGAGGGGAATCGGGGGTTCGCCTCCCACGGGATCACATCGCTCGTCTCGGCGGACCAATCGAGCAGGCGCGCTCGCAGGTCGGCGAGGACCGGCGCCGCGTCGGCCCGATCGATGATGTTCGTCGTCTCGTCCGGGTCGGCCACCCGGTCATAGAGTTCGTCGCCCTCGTAGCGTCGATGCACATAGGCATGGGTCGGTGTACGGAGCACGGTGGCCAGCCCGACCAAGTCCGGTTGCTCGTGCTGGAGCCTCGACTTCGGCTCGTAGATCCACGAGCCCAGTTCGAGCAGGTCGACATCGCCGCGACGAAACCCGCCCTCGGCGCACGCGAAGTCGCGGTGAGTGCGGGTCGGGTCGTCGATCACGGGCAGAAGGCTCCGGCCGAAGTGGGTATGGGCCGCCTCGGTTTCGGCCAGCTCGAGGAAGGTGGGCAACAGGTCGATCATCTCGACGGGTTGATCAATCGTCAGGCCCTCCGGCAACCCGGCGCCCGCGAGGACGAAGGGGTTGCGCACCAGGCTCGGGTCGAGACCCGACGGCCACTTTTCGACCAGGCCGTAGTCGCCGAGATACTCACCGTGATCCGTGCACACCGCGACGACGGTGTCATCGGCCGCGCCGATGCCGTCGATCGCCGCGAGCACCCGCCCGAGTTGATCGTCGACCCGGCTGACCATGCCGTAGTAGGTCGCGGTGATCTCGGCGAAGTCGGCCGCGCTGAGGTCACCCCAGCCGTAGATCTCGCGATAGGCGTCGATGAATCCGGCCTTGCCCACCGCGGCATCGGGCGAGATCGGCGGCGCCATGGCGGCTCGGTCGTGCATCGAGAACCATGGCTCTTCGACCTTGAACGGCGGGTGCGGGTAGATCAGGGGGATCCACAGCGCCCACGGCCGATCGGTTGGCGCCCCTTCGGCCAGCCATGCCTCGGCGGTCCGGGTAGCCGATTCGTCCATGTCGACGACGATCTCGGCACCGCCCGACCCGAAGTACATCGCGCGGTGAAGCCGGTGATCTTCGGGGTACGGCGACGTGAAGTGGTGAATCAGCGCGTCGGGCTCCGGTTTTTCGATGTAGCCGCAGAAGTCGGTGCTCGCTTCGGTGACGCCCGGGGCGAACACGTCGCCCCGGTCGCCGGCGATGGCCACGTAGTACCCGGCGGCGCGCAGCAGCGCCAACAGGTTTGGCTCCCACGGTTCGAGCAGATTGTCGAGGGTGCGGTGCCCGTGAACGTGCGGATACCAGCCCGTCATCATCGAAACGCGACTCGGCCCGCACACCGAGTGCTGCGACCACGCGTCGGCGAACCGGACCCCGCGAGCGGCCAGGGCATCCATGTGCGGCGTCCGGGCCACACCGTTGCCGAAACACCCGACCGCGTCGGCGCGCAACTGGTCCGCCATGAACAGGACCAGGTTCGGGCGGGCCATGGTCAGGCCGGCGAGAGCGTATTCAGCTCGGTGACGTTGTCGAGCAACACCTTCTTCTGGGTGGCGGCGTCCATCTCCTTGATCTCGACCATGTAGTCGAGCGGCTGGGGCATGCCTTCGATGTGAGGCCAGTCGGACCCAAAGATCACTCGGTCGGCGCCCATGAGTTCGGCAACCTCGGTCACGTCGTCTTCCCAGAATGGGTTCATCCAGACGTGTTCCTTGTAACTTTCGATCGGGTCGACCTTGAAGTACCCGGGGTACTTGCGAGCGGTCTGGTCGAGCTTTCGAAACAACTGACCCAAGAAATCCGACCCATTCTCGACCGACGCGATACGCAGGTTCGGGAACCGTTCGTACATCCGCTCAAACGACATCGTGATCAGCCAGTCGAAAGCGGCCCGCTCGATGTTGAACGCCTTGATCGTGGGCTTCCACGCTCCGGATGCACCAATGTCGGCGCCGAATCCATCCGGGGCGTACCCGTTGGTCTTGTACCCACTGTCGCTGGCGTGAACGACGACGGTGATTCCGGCTTCGTTAGCCAACGACCAGAACGGATCGAAATAGGCGTCGCCCGGCGACTTGAAACCGTTGTCGGTCCAAACGGGTGCCGGGCGCATACAGACCACGCGGGCACCATTGTCGAGCGACCACTGGAGCTGACTGACCGCAAAGTCGACATCGCCGAGCGCCATGTACGGGGCGGCGTAGATCTTGTCCTGGTAGTTAAAGCCCCAGTCCTCGAGCAGCCATTGGTTAAAGCCGCCGAACAGGTGCTTGACCGCTTCGATGTCGGTGTGAATCAGTTCCTCATAGAGCACGCCCAAGGTGGGAAACAGCCAGACCGATTCGAGACCCTGCTGTTCGAGCTTGGCGACCCGAGCGTCTTTGTCGATGTATTCAGCGGGCAACGGTTCGCGCTCGGCCAACATCTCGAGCGGCGACCGACCGTCGGGGTTACCGCGGAAGAAGTCGTGCAACGCTCCAGGCTTAGCGATTGGGTCCCATGTCGGGTTCTTCACCGCATGGCTGACCATCCCGCCGACCACGTGATGCTTACG
>CALHYX010000069.1 GCA_938041035.1 uncultured Acidimicrobiales bacterium
GGTTCGCGGACGTCCGGAACGTGCTGCCAAAAGCCGAGATTTTGGCGGAATACCGGCGGTTGGCACCCCGAAATCGTCTCCGCCGCGACCGCTCTGGTGCCTGGCACCAGATGGTTCGCGCACGGGTTGCAAACGGTTGTGATGGATTTGACGGGCTTTCTCGGTGCGCGGTGCGCGGTGCGGGTTAGCGGGACTTGCGGGTGCCGCGGCGTTTGCCGACGTTCTTGGCGGCGCCGGCGTTGCGGGCCCGGTTCTTCTGCCGGGGCTTTCCCGCCGCCTTTCCGCCTGCTTTGGTGCTGCGCTTTCCCGCCGCCTTTCCGCCTGTGCCGGTGCTGCGCTTTCCCGCCGCCTTTCCGCCCGTGCCCGCGGCTTGGTTGCGGCCTTTCCCCGGGCGCGAGCTGCCGGATGTGCTCTTCGCGCCCCGACCCCGCTGCGAGCCGTCCTCGTCGGAATCCGAGGACCGGGCCTTGGACGCCGCCCACCGGGCGTGGGCCCGCTGGGTGTCCGCCGCGGAGCGCTCGGCCCGCCGCTCGGCCTTCTGGCTCGCCTTGTCGCGCGAACCGGCGCCTTCGTCCCGGCGCCCCGAGGGCTTCTTCGACCGAGACTTCCCCCGCTCCCGACGCTCGTTCCCGCCCCGGTCCCGGCGACCTCCACCCACCCAGGCGGGGTCGACGTCCTCGAGATCGATCTCCAACCCGAGCTGAGACTGCATGCGCTGGCTCGGCTTCACGTCCTTTTGCTGAAGTAGCGAGACGATTTCGCCCTTCGCGCCGGCCCGCGCGGTGCGACCGGACCGGTGGGTGTAGGCCTTGTCGTCCTCCGGCGGGTCGAAGTGCACGACACAGGCGACGCCGTCGACGTGAATCCCGCGCGCGGCAACGTCGGTGGCCACCAGCGCCTGGACGTCGCCCGCAACGAACTCCGCCAGCGCTCGGTCCCGCTGAGGTTGGGATCGGCCACCGTGGATCGACCCGGCCCGTACGCCGTGAGCACCCAGCTGGCGGGCGACTCGATCGGCTCCGTGACGGGTGCGGGTGAACACGATCGTCGGGCCGTCGGCCTCCTCGATCAACGCCGCGGTCATGGGGATCCGCTGTAGATGCTGAAGTCGGATGAAACGATGCTGGACCAGGCGGAGATCGGGTTCGACCTCGGCGATCGTGTGCCGGCGCGGGTTGCGCTGGTACCTCTCGATCAGGACCTTGACGTCGTTGTCGAGCGTGGCCGAGTACAGCACGGTCTGGCGCTTCGGCGAGGTCTCGTCGAGCAGCGCGCACACGTCGGGGAGAAAGCCCATGTCGGCCATACGGTCGGCTTCGTCGACCACGACGATGTCGACCTTCGACAGATCGACCGCCCGCTGCCCGATCAGGTCGAGCAGTCGCCCGGGACACGCCACCAGCAGGTCGACGCCCCGGTCCAGCCGCTTGACGTGTTGATAGGTCGACGTGCCGCCGTACACAGCCAGGACCCGGCGGTTCACTGCGAAGGCCAGCGGTTCGAGCTCCCGGCGAATCTGCTCGGCGAGCTCGCGTGTGGGCGAGAGGATCAGCCCCCGCGGCTGGCTCGGTTCGCTGCGTTCGAGCTGAGCGATCAGCGGGATGCCAAACGCCAGCGTCTTGCCCGAACCGGTTGGGGCCCGGCCGAGCACGTCGTCGCCCGCGAGGGTGTCGGGAATGGTGGCGGCCTGTACCGCGAACGGCTCGACGATGCCTTCGGCGGCCAGCGCAGCGACGAGCTCGGCCGGCACGCCGAGGGCGGCGAAGCCGGTCGCCGAGGCCGACGGGTCTGGGGCACGTTGGGTGGGCACGCCTCCACGGTACGGCCTCAAGGCTTGGCCAACGCCACCCGGATGGCGCCGGGCACCGAGCCGGTCGAGCGCATGGCCGAGACGAGCCGGGGGTAGCCACCCACCAGGGCGTCGCGGGGCGTGACGACGGCATCGATTGCGCCCACGCCGTACCTCACCGGTGCCACCTCGGGTTCGTAGGTGCCGAAGAGGCGGTCCCACAAGATCAGCACGGCGCCGAAGTTCTTGTCGAGGTACTCCGGGTTGTACCCGTGGTGCACCCGGTGGGCCGACGGGGTGACGAAGAGCCAACCGAGCACGCTGCGCCTGGTCGCGGCGAACGCCTCGGTGTGCTGGACCTGGGAGAGGGTGGAGGCGAACACGTCGAAGGCGATGGCGGCCACCGGGTTGAAGCCGACGAGCGGCAGCCAGAGCCCGATCCACGGCTTGTAGATGGCCTCCATCCACGGCACGCGAACGGCGGTGGTCATGCCGATGGTCTCGGGTGAGTGGTGCACCAGATGCGATGCCCACAGGAACCGGTAGGAATGCTCGGCCCGATGGGCCCAGTAGTAGACGAAGTCGCGTCCGAGGAAGACCCCGATCCAGACCAGCGGGTTGCCGAGATCGAGGTTGAACAGCCGATGGTTGTTGTAGACGTATAGCGCGATGGCGATGTAGGCGAGCTTGCCGAGGACGAACTTCACGCCCAAAAACGCGAGCCCGGAACTGAACGAGGTGAGCGTCGAGTCGATGTCGATTCGCCGCCCCCGCACCGCCCGCGTCACCAGTTCACCGGCCACCGCGGTGACGATGCAGATGGCGAAGATCACCTTGGCGTTGTCGTAGTACCAGTGCAGGAGGTCGTCGATCGCCACCGCCAGGTCGGTGAACAGGGCCGGGTTGAGGTGATCGAGGGTTGCCATGTCCCCAAGGTCGCCAAAAACCGGCCCTCCGGGTAGACGGGAAACCCCCCAAACCCCAGTGGGGGATTACCCGGGAGCAACCTGCTCGCGCTCAGGAGAACGTGTAGTTGTCGGTGTCGACCTGATGGGTCATGCGCCAATAGGTCGGGATCGGCCACGGCGAAAGGGTGTACACCGCGCCGTCGGCATTCTTGTAGTGCGAGTTGGTCACCGACCAGTGCGCCCACACCATCTGGGAGATCTCGCTCTGGTGGTGGGCGGCATAGGCCTCGAACGCATCGGTCGTGGGCTCCATCGCTCGGTGTTCGCCGGCGAGCAGTAGTTCGAGGCAGCCCATGATGTAGCGGATCTGGCACTCGCTGTGAAAGATCAGACTGCCGCCCGACGCCAGGTTGGTGCCGGGCCCGTACATGCAGAAGAAGTTGGGAAAATTCGGCATGTCGATACCGAGATGTGCCTTGGGTTGATCGCCCCACATCTCGTTCAGGACGATGCCGTCGCGACCGGTAATGGTCATGGGCCAGAGAAAGTCGTTGTGGCGGAACCCGGTCGCGAAACAGATGATGTCGACGGGGTGTTCGGTGCCGTCGACGGTGACCACGCCGGTCTCGGTGATGCGCTCGATACCGGTGCGTACGAGATCGACGTTGTCGCGCTTGAGCGCGTTCAGCCACGACCCGTTGTCCTGCAACGTCCGCTTACCGGTGGCCGGGTAGTCCGGCGTCACCTTCGCCAACAGCTCGGGGTCATCGCCCACCTGCTCGGCGATGAAACCCAGAAAGAACCCCCGCGTCGAGAGATTGTGTTCGCTGATCGCGAGTCCGTCGCTGTCGTCGTAGTCCGGGTCCACCCGCGACCGTTCGACATCGATCCCAGCCCCGGGCCAGAAGGTCAGGAAGCGGAACCAGCGGTTGTAGAACGGCAGATGGCGCATGGCCCACTTGTCGCCCTCGGGCACGGTGCGGTGGTAGTTCGGGTTGGGGAACATCCACTGCGCGGTCCGCTGGAAGATGGTCAGGTGCTCGACGTCGGGGGCGATGGTGGGGGCGATCTGAAAGCCGGAGGCGCCGGCGCCGATCATGGCCACCCGCTTTCCGGTGTAGTCGATCGAATGGTCCCATCGGGCGGAATGGAAGGCGGGTCCGGCGAAGTCGTCGATGCCGGCGAACGCCGGTGTGTTCGGGTAGTTGAGTGCGCCCACGGCGCTGATCACCGCCCGGGCGACGAGGGTGTCCTCGGTCCCGTCGGCGGCTCGCGCGACCACCGACCAGGTGGCGGCCGCCTCGTCGTAGGTGGCCGACACGACCTCGGTGTTGAAGCGGGTGTGCTCGGCGATCCCGTAGTCGTGCAGCACGCGCTCGAAATAGGCCTGGAGCTCGGGTTGCTGACTGAAGTACTCGGTCCAGTGGTCCGACGGCTCGAACGAATAGCAGTAGAAGTGGCTGCCGACGTCGACGCGTGCACCGGGGTAGCGGTTGTCGAACCAGGTCCCGCCCGGACCCGCGGCCTTCTCGAGAATCGTGAAGGGGATGCCCGCCTCCGTCAGGCGGATGCCGGCGAGAAGGCCGGACTGCCCACAGCCGATGACGACGACGGGGAAGTTCTCCCGCCGCGCCGCGGGGATGTCCGCTTCGTTCCATTCGATCGCACCGGCGTCGCGGCCGTCGAGCCCGAGTTCCTCGAGGAACAGCGGGACGTATTCATCGGCGACCGGTTCGCAGGCCAGGTAGCTCATCATCTCCTGGCAGAGCTCGGTCGACGGGGCGGCCGCGGGAACGCACCCGGCATCGCGGTAGGCGGCGATCACCGGCAACGCGGCCTCCCGGGCGCGGGACTGGAGTTCTTCGTCCATAAACCCCTGGTACTCGTTGAGGAAGAGCCCGGCGGGCTGGAACTCGCCTCGGATCCACGAGGGGTCCCCGGTGATGTGGACGAGGGCACACATGAGCGTCGGGATGCTGACATCCTCGAGCGCGGCGCGTATCGCGGCGTCATCGTCGGTGAACGGAGCACCCGCGTGGGGGTTGGGGGTCGGCGAGGTCATCCGGTCACCCTTGCGGGGTCGGGCGGGCATCGCAAGATCATCGCCGGGGCCTGGTGTCGCGACAGGTCAGGCAGCTCAGCCGGCATGCTCAGGTCGAGGTGCCCGCATGACGATTCGATCGGAGTGCGAGACTCGGTACAGGAGGTGATGGGATGACGATGCCGGAGAGCTGTGTTGGCGGCGTGCTCAGCCTTCCCGCGGCCACCGGTGTCGTCGATATCGAGTCGTCCGCGATCGTCGGCCGGGTGCTCGCGACGTTGCTCGGCATACCGCGATCGGGCGGTTCCAACGTCACGATTCGCATCACCCCTTCGCCGCGCGGTGACCGCTGGCAGCGCTCCTTTGCGAGACGCGGATTCACCACGACCGTTCGCATCGTCGATGGACAGCTGCACGAGTTCCTCGGGCCGACCGGTCTGGAGTTCGATCTCGACGTCGCCGATGACGGCGCGGCGATGGCGCTTGCGGGGATGCGCATCGGCCCGTGGCGACTACCGGTGCCGCTCGCGATCCGTCTCGACGTCGTCACCGAACGAACCGGCGACCGCCTGTTTGTCGACGTCCGGCTCAGTCGCGGTGGGCGCCGAGGGTCGAGGGTCACGCTGCTTCGCTATCACGGCACGATCGCCTAGCCGCCGGTCGGTGAGCCGCCCGGTCGACGGTCTCCGCGTACCTGGTCACCGAACCGGGTACGGCCCCACGGTTTGGTCACCGATACCGCGACGATGACCCAGAGCGACAGATTGAACACCACGGCAAACACCAGGATGGTCGTATCGAGCCCATCGAGTGAGGTGGCGGCGTCGTAGTTCGTGCGCAGTTTGGCGTCGCGAACCCACGGCTGCATCATCTGCCAGGCCGACAACAACACCACGCCGGCGAGCACGATCTTGAACACGATCCAGCGGTGAACCAGCACCCCGAAGTTGGACCCCATCGCCAGGGTGAAGCCGGTGATCAGGGTCAGGGCGCCGACGGTGGGCATCACCCACACGTCGAAGAAGTCGAAGATGACATAGGTGCCATGAACGGTGCGGTGGTCGCCGCTGAACCGGCCGAACGAGGCCAGGATCAGCAGCGAGAACGCCGTGCCGAGCCACAACCCGATGATCAACAGGTGGGCGACGATGGCGACCTTGCGCCGGGACCGGCTCAGGCGCGGTGCCCCGGCGAGGGCGTTGCGGACGGGCGCCGGCAGCCGGTTGGCGATCGTCGTGTCGACCATCGAACAACCCTACGGCCGCGGCCCGGTCCGGGGTCTGACCCCCCGCGTCGGGCGGGCCGGGCAGGGGTCCGTCCCGCGACGTTCCGTCAGGCGAGGGCTGGGGTCGGGCTGAACTCGACCGGGATGTGCTTGATGCCGTCGATCAGGTTCATCCGCAGCCGATCGGCGGGGCCGACCTGGTGGATGTCGGGCATACGGCGGGCCAACTCCTGGAACAGGATCTTGATCTCGAGCTTGGCCAGGTTGGCGCCCAGGCAGAAGTGGGCACCCCCGGCGCCGAACGCCATGTGGTGGTTCGGCGTGCGCGCGATGTCGAACTCGTCGGCCCGATCGAACTCGGCCTCGTCGCGGTTGCCCGACGGGTACCAGAGCACGACCTTGTCGCCCGCGCCGATGGTTTGACCACCGAGTTCGGTCGTTTCGGCCGCCGTGCGGCGAAAGAAGTTCACCGGGCTGGTCCAGCGCAGGATCTCGTCGACCATCGTGTCGGCCAGTGGGTCGGCGTCGTCATCGACGTGTTGGAGCCACAGCTCCCACTGGTCGGGATGGTTGAGGAACGCGAGCAGACCTTTCGAGATCGAGTTGCGGGTCGTCTCGTTGCCCGCCACGACCAGCAGGGTGAAGAACAGATCCCGCTCGAGCTCGGACAACTCGACCTCGGTGCCGTCCTCCATCGTCACCACGGCGTTGGTGAGCCGGGTCCACAGATCGTCGGCCGGGTTCGCCCGCTTGTCATCGGTGAGTCCGTGGGCGTACATCGCCATCTCGATCATGGCATCGGTGTACTCGTCGGCTTCGGGATCGCTGTCGCCGTACTCGTCGTCCTGGCCGCCGATCGTTCGATTGCTCCAGTCGAACAACTTGTCGCGGTCGTCCTGGGGAACGCCGATGATCTCGGCGATGGCGATGAGTGGCAGTTCGGCCGAGATGTCGACCACGAAATCGCATGCTCCGGTCGGGGTGATGCGGTCGAGTACCGCGTTGGTGCGCACCCGGAGACTGTCCTCGAGTCGCCGCACCATACGGGGGGTGAAGCCCGAGTTCACGAGCTTGCGGTACCGGGTGTGTTGGGGCTGGTCGGTCATGACCATCTGGAGGCCGGGACCCCGGTCGGGCTCGAGGTCGGTGAGCGCGATGCCGCCGGCCCCGTCGCGGCCGGGGCCGGTCTGGTGGCTGTACAGCATGCCCGAACGGTGTACCTGGGTGATGTGTTCGTAGCTGGTGACCAGCCAGAAATCCTCGTTATCGCTGCCGTCGGTGCCGGGGTGGCGCCACACCGGTGCGTTGGCCCGAAGGAACGTGAACCACTCCTCGGGATACCGCTCGGCAAAGACATCGAGATTGGTCACGTCGATGTCATCGAAGGAGATCGTGGGGCTTTCGGCGGTGTCGGCCATGGAAAATGCTTACCCCGTCACCGGTCCTGAGGGCCAGATACCGCGGCAAAACGCTTCCGCGAACCATCTGGTGCCAGGCACCAGATGGTTCGCGGCCACCGATGACGGCGATGGTCAGACCTGGCGGAGCGCCCGGTCGACCAGTTCCATCGGGTGCGCCGTCTCCACGTCGGCGGCGCCGAGGTGCATCGAGCAGCCCGGGTTGGCCGAGGCCACGAGGTCGGGCGTCGCTCGATCGATGGCGCCGAGCTTCCGGTCGCGAATCGCGCCCGCCAGTTCGGGTTCGAGGACCGAATAGGCGCCCCCTGCGCCGCAACACATGCCGTCGTCGTCGAGTTCGACCAACTCGCGCACGAACGGGGCCAGAACGGCTCGGGTCGCGCCGTGCACCCGCTGCACATGGCGCAGATGACAGGGGTCCTGCACGGCCACCCGCAGGTCGAGGGGGCGCGCCTGCGGCAGCTTGTCGAGGTGATCGGCGAGCCATTCCTGGATGTCGAACACCCGGGCGGAAAACGCCTCGGCCTCGGCGGTCCCGAGGAGATGGCCGTAGTCCTTCATCGCGGCACCGCAGCCCGCGGAGTCGACGAGGATCGGTCGATCCGGCGCGAGGTTGGCCATCATGGTGGCGGCGAGGCCCCGGGTGTCGTCGGCCAGGCCGGCGTGGGCCTGGAGGGCGCCACAGCAGGGTGCGAGCTCCGCGGTGGGGGTAACCCCGAACCCGGCGGCTTCGAGCACCCGTTGGCCCGCGGCGTGGACCTCACGCTGCCAGGCGTCCATGACACAGCCGGTGAAGAGGTACACATCGGTGCCCGATGCGGTGAGCGGTTCCTGGCGAAACGGAATCTCGGCGCTGAGACCCAGTCGCTTCGGCACGAGCCCCGCCCTTTGGGCCACCGACAGCGCCGCCGACCCGATCTGGAGCAGCTGGGGGTGGGCGAGGGGTTTGAACGCCACCCGTTGCCAACCGGGGGTGATGTGCCCGCCGTCGGCCAGGGTTTCGCGGGTGCGCTCCATGAGGTGGCCGTACGGCACGCTGCTCGGGCACGCCGGTTCGCAGGCACGGCATTGCACGCAGGTCTCGAACGAGCGCAGTACCTCGTCGGTGAGAGGCGCGTCGCCGTCCTGAACTTCCCGCATCAGCTGAATCCGACCGCGCGGCGACATCGACTCGTCGCCGGTGACCCGAAAGGTGGGGCAGGCCGGCAGACACAGCCCGCACTGCACGCAGGAGTTCAGGTCTTCGGCGTCGAGATGGAGGTCCATGAGTGCCTCAGGCGGTGGCGACGGATCGGCCGGGGTTCAGACGCCCCGTCGGGTCGAACTCGTGCTTCATGCGCTCGGTCAGGGCGGCGACGCCGAGGTCGAGCGAGCGCGGTGGCGCAGGGTTGGTCGCCCACACGGTACCCGTGCCGACCGAGGCGACGAAGGCCCCGGTTGCGGCCCGGTCGAGCGAGGCGAGCTCCGCGGGTCGCAGCGACCAACGGTGGTGGGGGAGCGCGGGCGGTCCGTCGGCCTCGCGGAACGAGCCGATCGCGCCAAGTCGACCCTGCTCGGAGACGACGTCGATCCGATGCCCCTCGAGTTCGACCCAGGTCTGGTCGCCGTCCCACAAGATCGCGGAGGGCTTCAACACCGTCGTCGGCACCGCGAACGGGTTGGCGTCGTCGGAGCGCAGCCAGACGCTCACCTCCGGGATGGGATTCGTCCGGATGATCGCCTCGGCGAACAGTCCCAGCGTTCCGAGCGAGCCGACCATCAGCCGGGGGAGGTCAAAGCCGGTGACGTTCTTGACCGTCGGGCCGCCACCGCTCACCATGCGGCCCTCGGCCGACACGTAGCGGATCTGCAGTACGGCCGTTCGTACGCGACCGCGGCCGAGCGAACTCGCGGCGTTCTCGCCCACGGCGATCGCGCCGCCGACGGTACCGCCGCGCTCGGGGAGCGCTGATCGTTGGCCGTGTTCGGCGAGGGCGAGATGAAACTCCTCGACGCTCGTCCCGGCCCGGACCTGGGCGGTCATCTCCGCGGGGGAGTAGGCCACGATGCCCGTCGGCGCGGTGACCAGCCGGGTATCGGGGTGAAGCGCGCCACCGCGTTCCCAGCGGGTTCGACGACCGGCCGCGGCGACCGGGCCGGAGGCGCCGACCTCGTCGGCGAAGCTCAGCAGTACCGGGTCGTCGACCGCCAGCAACGGGCTCACCCCCACACCTCCGACGGCACGGAGCGCAACGCAGCGATGTCGGCGCAGCTGTGCCCCATGGGCAGAACCTTGCCCGGGTTGGCCCGGCACACGGGGTCGAAGGCCCGGCGGAGTCGCCCCTGATGGTCCATGTCATCGTCGGTGAACATCTGATCCATGTACGCCTGCTTCTCGACACCGATGCCGTGCTCTCCCGACAGCACCCCTCCGGCAGCGACGGACGCGGCCAGAATCTCCGAGCCGGCCGCGTGGACCGCGTCGAGCTTGCCCTCGATGCGGGCGTCGAACACCAGCAGCGGATGCAGGTTGCCGTCGCCGGCGTGGAACACGTTCATCACCAGCACGTCGTGGCGCTCGGCGATGGCGTACACCTCGTCGAGCACGTCGGCGAGCTTGGCGCGCGGCACGACGGTGTCGTGCAGGTAGTAGTCGGGGGCGATCTGGGCGATGGCGCCGAAAGCGGTCTTGCGGCCCTTCCACAGCAGCGCCCGCTCCTCCTCGGTGGCCGCCTGCCGTACGTCGATGGCCCCGTGGGCCCGACCGATTTCACCGATGCGGTCGGCGTCGATGGCGATGCCGTCGGCCAGTCCGTCAACCTCGGCGAGCAGGACCGCGCCCGCATCGGTGGGATACCCGGCGCCGACGTAGTTCTCGACCGCTTCGGTGATGCGCTGGTCCATGACCTCCAGGGCGGCGGGCACGATGCCGTCGGCGATGATGGCACCCACCGTGTTGGCGGCATCGCGGATCGTGTCGAACGACAGCAGCAGGGTGCGCACCGCCGGTGCGTTCGGGGTGATGGTCACGGCGACCTTGGTGGTGAAACCGAGCGTTCCTTCGCTGCCCACGAACGCGCCGCGCAGGTCATAGCCGAGCGGCTCGGCATCGAGGCCCCCGAGCATGAGCGCCTCACCCGAGGGCAGTACGACCTCGAGGGCGACCACGTGGGCGTTGGTGACCCCGTAGGCGAGGCAGTGCGGGCCACCGCTGTTATTGGCGACGTTGCCGCCGATCGTACAGACCTGCTGGCTCGAAGGGTCCGGTGCGAAGTGAAAGCCGAGCGGCTGCAGGTGGCGGGTGAGATCGAGGTTGACCACACCCGGCTCCACCCAGGCGACCCGGTCGTCGAGGTCGACGTCGACGATGCGGTTCATGCGGGTCGCGGCGATGACGATCGGGGCGCCCAGCGGGATCGCTCCGCCGGCGAGCCCGGTGCCCGCGCCGCGGGGAACCACCGCGCGGTCGTGGCGCTCGGCGATGCGCATGATCGCCTGCACCTCTTCGGTGGTCTCGGGGTAGCACAGGGGCCCGGAAACCCCGCCGGTAAAGACGGAGGCATCCTTCTTCATCAGGGCGCGATGCACGCCGCTGTCGTGGACGCGGTCGGCCGACAACGCCTGCTGGAGATCGGCCACCAGCGGGTCGGCGACGGGGGTGGTACCGGCGCGCCGACCGGTGAGGTTTCTCAACCGGTCCGACCACGCCGTGCCCGCCATGGTTAGGTCCCGCTGCTCTCGGCGGCGTTGGCCTTGTGCTCGAGTCGGCGGGCGTGGAGGATCGGCTCGGTATAGCCCGAGGGTTGTTCGACGCCGCTGAACACCAGATCGCAGGCCGCTTGGAACGCCACGCCGTCGAATCCGGGCGCCATGGCGACGTACTCGGGGTCGTCCGCGTTCTGCCCATCGACCACCGCGGCCATCCGGCGCATGGTCTCGATGACCTGGTCGGGGCTGACCACCCCGTGGTGCAGCCAGTTGGCCATGTGTTGTGAGGAGATCCGGCAGGTGGCGCGATCCTCCATCAGGCCGACGTCGTGAATGTCGGGGACCTTCGAACAGCCAACGCCCTGGTCGACCCAGCGAACGACGTAGCCCAGGATGCCCTGGGCGTTGTTGTCGAGCTCAGCCTGTTTGTCGGCCTCGGACCAGTCGGTGTCCGGCGCGATCGGGATGGTGAGCAACTGGTCGATGGTGCCCCGTGCCCCGCCCGCCGCGAGCTCGTCCTGGCGAGCCAGCACGTCGACGTGGTGATAGTGCGTGGCGTGCAGCGTGGCGGCGGTCGGCGACGGCACCCAGGCGCAGTTGGCGCCGGCGTTGGGGTGGCCGATCTTGTCGCGCAACATGTCGCCCATGAGGTCGGGCGCCGCCCACATGCCCTTGCCGATCTGGGCCCGGCCGCGCAGGCCGCAGGCGAGTCCGACGTCGACGTTCCAGTCCTCGTAGGCCCCGATCCACGTTTGGGCCTTCATCTCGCTCTTGCGGACGAAGGGCCCCGCCTGCATCGAGGTGTGGATTTCGTCTCCGGTGCGGTCGAGAAACCCGGTGTTGATGAAGGCGATACGAGCCTTTGCCGCCCGGATGCACTCGGCGAGATTGAGCGTCGTTCGGCGTTCCTCGTCCATCACCCCGATCTTGACGGTGTTGGCCGGAAGGCCGAGTTGGCGCTCGACGAAGGTGAAGATCTCGTCGGTGAACGCAACCTCGTCGGGGCCGTGCATCTTTGGCTTTACGACGTAGACCGAACCGTGACGGCTGTTGCGCACCGCGGCATCGGGTCCCTTGCCGAGGTCATGCATGGCGCACAGCACCGTGATCATGGCGTCGAGCAGACCCTCGGGTGCCTCGTTGCCGTCCCGGTCGTGAATCGCAGGGTTGGTCATCAGGTGGCCGACGTTGCGCACCAACATGAGGGCCCGGCCGGCCTTGGTGAGCTCGGTACCGTCGGCCGCGGTGTAGGTGCGGTCGTCGTGGAGGCGGCGGACGAAGGTGTCGCCCCCCTTGGAGATCTCTTCGACGAGGTCGCCGCGCATGAGGCCCAACCAGTTGCGATAGGTGGTGACCTTGTCGTCGGCGTCGACCGCGGCGACCGAGTCTTCGCAATCCATGATCGCCGTCACCGCAGCTTCGAGGTTGACGTCGGCCAGGCCGGCCGGGTCGGTGCTCCCGATGGCATGGCCGCGGTCGATGACGAGTTCGATGCCGAGTCCGTTGCGGCTCAACAGGATGGCCGAAGGGGTGCCGGCGGCGCCGGCGTGGCCGACGAAGGCAGAGGGATCGGCCAACGCGGTGGTCGAACCGTCGGCGCGGGTGGCGGCGAGTGCGCCGTCGACGACGGCGTACTCGGTGACCTCGGCGTGAGAACCCTCAGCGAGGCCGACGATGGCGTCGAGATGGGCCTTGGCCCAGGCGATCACCCGATCGCCGCGCTCGGTGTTGAACGGTCCGGCGGGCGGAAGGTCGCCCATGGCGTCGGTGCCGTACAGGGCGTCGTAGAGCGAACCCCACCGGGCGTTCGCCGCGTTGAGGGCGTAGCGGGCGTTCATCACCGGAACCACCAGCTGGGGTCCGGGCAGGGTGGCGATCTCCGGGTCGACGTTCTCCGTTTCGACCGAGAACGTCGGACCGGCGGGCACCAGATAGCCGATTTCCTCGAGGAAAGCCCGGTAGACGGCCGCGTCGTGGCCGGCGCCGGCGTTGGCTCGGTGCCACTCGTCGATCGCGGCCTGGAGCTCGGCTCGCCGCTCGAGAAGGTCGCGGTTGCGGGGGCCGAAGTCGTGGATGAGCGCGGCCAGGGCTGACCAGAACGAGTCGGCGTCGACGCCGGTGCCGGGGAGCGCCTCGTCGACCAGAAAGGCGTGAAGTACGGGGGCGACCTGGAGGCCGTGGGCGTCGATACGGTCGGAGTTGGAGGTCATGTTCTTTCCAGAGGGAGCGGCACAGGTCGGTCGATGGGCGCTACTGCATAGTGCCTGACCAGAGGGGAGGGAGCTAACCACCGAACCCGGGCAATCGGGTGCGGGTGGGTGGGCGACCGGGGCGGAGAAATCCGTTCAGTCGCCGAAGAAGTAGCGCTGAAGTTTGCGCATGCCGCCGATCCAGCGGCCGTGGTCGCCGGCCCGTTTTTGGGCGTAGCCGGCCACCTCCGGGTGCGGGAGGATGAGGAACTGCTCCTCGGCGAGGGCGGCGACGACGGAGTCGGCGACGTCTTCGGGCTCGATCGCCCCCTGGGACAGCACGGCCTGCACGGCCGGGTCGTCGGAGTCGGTCATCGGTGTGCGCACGCCCTGCGGGCACAGGCACGACACCCGGATACCGGCATCGCCGTGGGTGATGGCGATCCACTCCGCCAGCGCCACCGCCGCGTGCTTGGTGACCGAATACGGGGCATCGCCGAGGTTGGTGAGCAATCCGGCGGCCGACGCCGTGTTCATCAGGTAACCGCCGCCGCGTTCGGTCATGCGGGGCACCAGCGCTCGGGCGGCATAGACGTGGGCCATCAGGTTGATGCCCCAGATGTCCTGCCAGACCTCGTTGGGTGCGTCGAGGCCCATCGCGGTGCCGATGCCGGCGTTGGAGCAGAACAGATCGATAGGACCGAGGTCGTTTTCGACCCGGTCGATCAGGGCGATCACCTGGTCCTCGTCGCTCACGTCGGTGGCGATCGCGGTGGCACCGATCCGGTCGGCCGCCGCGGTGAGGTCGGCGCCGGGCAGGTCGGCGATCGCCACGGCTGCCGCGCCCTCGGCCACGAACCGGGTGGCGAGGGCCGCGCCGATTCCAGAGGCCCCCCCGGTGACTACCACGACCTTGTCGGTAAGATCCATGGGCCGATCGTAGAACGAACCGGTGCCGTTTGGCCCATGCTCGGGCGCCGGGCCGTGGGCCGGTTGGCACCTTTTGGTCGGATGTGACGGAAAGTGCGCAATTGTGCCTACGTTGTGTCCCTCGGGTGCCGTACAGTGTGGCAACGACCTCCGTTTGGGGGTCCCCCGATCTAGCGAGGCAGGTGCGACATGACCGAAACACTCGATGCCCAGTCGATTACCGAGGCGTTGAGCCTTATCGACGAGGGTCTTGGCGGTCTTACCAGCCGAAACCTCGTCCCCAGCGACGAGATGGCCGATCTGCTTCTCGACGTCCGCGCCCTGCTCGCGGTGACCGCCAGCAGTTCGATTGCGCCGGCCGCGACCCCGGTGGCCGCCAACTAGCGTTCCCCACGCGAGCGGTTCTACGAACCGGTGCACTCCCGGCGCTGGATGACGCGCTCGGTGGGGTCCACGTTCTAAGGTTTGCGCTTATGGCGAAGAAGGATCCTCACCTCCTGAAGAACGGCGAAAAGGTCTACGCCGTCACCGACCTGCCTGGCGTTCCCGCCGGCACCCCGGGTCGCGTCCTGGTTTCGACCGGGCTCACCTGGATCCGTTACCGCGTGGTGTTCAGCAACGGTGTGGAGCTCGGCTCGCTCGACCGCAAGCAGGTCGTGCGCCGGGGCGAACTCGCTGAAGCGATGGCTGCGGCTGACGCCGAAGCCGACTCCGCCGCCTGAGCACGGCGAGCGCGCAATGGCCGATCGGCCAGCGAACGGCGCTGTGACCGCGGTCGACTCAAGTCGTCCGAGCGATGATGACCCGACCGCCGTCGATGTGTTGATCGTGGGCGCGGGCCCGGCCGGCTGTGCCGCCGCGCTGACGCTCGCCGCGGCAGGCGTCACCGTGCAGGTGGTCGACAAGGCCACGTTTCCGCGCGACAAGATCTGCGGTGACGGGCTCACCACTCTGGCGCTTCGCCTGCTGGCCGACCTCGACTTCGACCCTGCGACGGTGCCGTCGTGGCGGGTGGTCGACGACTGCACGGTGCGGGGCCCATCGACGGCGGCCATCCGCTTCCCGTTGCCGGATTCCGGCGGCGACTTCGCCGCCATTGCCCGCCGCAGCGAGTTCGACCACGCGTTGGTGCAACAGGTGATCGCGGCAGGCGTACCGGTGCGCCAGGCGTGCGCGGTGACGGGTATCGAGCACGACGGCACGGCCGCGACGGTGGCGATGGTCGATTCGGGGGCCTCCGGATCCGTCCGAGCGCCCGATCTCATCCGGGCGCGTCAGGTCATCGCCGCCGACGGGATGTGGTCGCCGGTGCGCAAGCTGCTCGAACCCGATGGCTACCGCGGCGAATGGCACGCCTGGCGGCAATACATCGACGGAGTGACGGGACCGGCGGCCGACGAGTTGCTCGTGTGGTTCGATGCCGATCTGTTGCCCGGGTATGCCTGGGCGTTTCCTCTCGCCGATGGTCGGGTGAACCTGGGTTTCGGCGTCATGAGGTCGGCGGACCGCAAGGGGGCGGATCTGCGCGCCCTGGCCGATGGGTTGATCGACCGGCCCCACGTCCGGGCGGCGCTCGGCGCCGATGCTCGGCCCGAGAGCCCGGGGCGGTCGTGGCCGATTCCGGCTCGCATCGATGAGGCGACGCTGTCGATCGGCCGGGTGTTGTTCGTGGGCGACGCGGCGGCGGCCACCGACCCGATGACCGGCGAGGGGATCGGCCAGGCGTTGTTGACCGGCCGGAGGGCGGCGGAGGCGATCATCGCTGGGGGCACGGCGGCCGAGGTGGCCGACCGGTACCGGGCCGAGGTTCGTTCGGAACTGGTGGCCGACCACAAGATGGCGGTCGTTCTCGGGCACATGCTGGCCCGGGGTTGGGGGGCTGATCTCGCCGTGCGCATCGTTGGCTCCACGGCCTGGACTCGCCGTAACTTCGCCCGCTGGTTGTTCGAGGACTACCCCCGTGCGCTGGTCTTCACGCCGCGCCGGTGGAGGCGCCGTATGTTCACCGGCCCCGGCGCCCGCTTCCCCGGGGTGTGAACGAAAGAGCCAGCACTACCCGAGCACTTCGGCGAAACCTTCTTCGATGCAGCCGAGGAAGACATCGCTGTCGGTGATGGCGGCGGTGTCGACGTTGATGCCGATGTGGACGTCGTCGCAGTAGCTGAGCAGCGTCAGGTTGGCGGCGGCGCCGCTCAGCGGCCCGAACGGGAACTGCGCGGTTACCGGCGCCCCTTCCAGGTACATGGGGACGGGAATTCCGGGCACGTTCGACGTCGTGAAGTCGACGCCCTGGAAGGCCATGGCAAATAGGCTGGTAGTGAGCAACTTCGGCATGCGGCGCAGAACGTTGGCCATGGGTTCGACGAGCGATTGGCCAGGTTCGTCGCGCGCCGCGGCCGTGAGTCGGTTGATGGTCGCCATGTGTTCGACCGGGTCGACGATGTCGATCGGGGTCTTGATGCGGGCCGGCGTGAACTGGTTGCCCGCCTCGGCGCCGGCGTCGTCGTTTCGGTTGTTGATCGGCATGCCCATACGAAGGTGACTGATGGGTTCGCCGTGGTGTTCGTGGTAGCGGCGCATGCCTCGGGCGACGCCAGCCACAAAGGCGGCGTTGAGCTTGGCGTCGGCCTTCGCCGAAGCTTCCTTGAGATCGGCGACCGGCAGGGTCAACACGTCGAAGTGCACGCTGAGCGAGCGGTCGATCATCTGCGGGCTCAGCGGGGTGATCGACGGTGCGATCAGCCGGCCGGCGGAGACGGCGGCCCCTCCCGCCTGTTTGGCGACCTCGGCGGCGCCCTGGTCGATTCGCCGTAGTCCCTCGACGGTCCGTTTGGCGATGCCCATCTGGCGGCGCGCTTCATGGCTGACGGCGTCGCGCATGCGCTCGCCCTGACCCATCACGACCGCTTCGGGCTCGGCGGGCAGGTCGCTTCGGTCGGCGATGGTTTCGTCGAACGAGAACGTCTCGAGCATCATCTGCACCGCCCCGACGCCGTCGGTGATGGCGTGATGCACCTTCATGATCAGGGCGGCTTTGTCGTCGACGAGTCCGTCGACCAGGGTGAACTCCCACAGCGGTCGGGCCCGATCGAAACCCTGCATGGCGATCGGCTGGGCGAAGTCGAGCACGTCGCGAAGGGTCCCGGACCCGCCGGCGGTCACGGACCGAAGGTGATAGCTGAGGTTGAAGTTGGGGTCGTACTCCCATCGCGGCGGGGCGATCGACATGGGGTTGGCGACCACCCGCTGGCGTAGGCGGGGGATGCGGCGGCTGGCGCGATCGATGCGCCATTGCAGCTGTTCGCGATCGGGTGATTCCAGAAGGGTTGCGACCGCGGTGATGGTGGAGCGCAGGGCGGGGTTGCGTTCGACGGTCCACATCAGGCTGTCGGCGTCGGACATCCGATCGCCGAAGTGGATCGGTGCGCCGGGTTCAGCTGGTTCTGGTGCCATCACGTTCCTGGTCTGGCCGACGGTGCGGTGCGTGCACCCCTATCGGCGCCACGTTCGGATCCTTCATGATGATCGGCGATCTTCGCCTTGTCGAGCGGTCCGGTTGGCCGGGCCTGGGCAACGACCTACGGGTCGCCGGTCCCGGGCGGCGGTGGTGGCGGCGGCGGAGGGGGAGGTGGTGGCGGTGGCGGTGGTGGAGGAGGCGGCGGTGGTGGAGGCGGCGGGGGAGGTGGTGGCGGCGGCGGTGGCGGTGCCTCGGTGGTGGGTGGGGTGGCGGGACCGCTGCCATCGCTGCGGTTGCCGTTGCAGTTCACACCCTCCCGGGGCCGGTATACGGCGAATACGCTGTCGTTGTCGGTCGTGCCGTCGATGTAACGGCGAAGGCGGTTGGTCGTCACCCGGGTGCACGCGACGCCCTGGGTCCGTTCGCTTTGCCCCGCGACCTCACCGGTCACCCAGCGGGTCGAAAACAACTGCACCGTGATCGACGACGCCGTGGTCGTGGGCCACAACATCACCCCGTGGGGCGTGTTGTTGATGATCTGCAGATCGGGATGCGGGAACGACAACGTTGCCTCGCGCCCGTACGGATAGCGCGAGATGTAGAGCGAGTGGCTCTGGTACTCGCCGAAGTCGAGGCCAGCGAAGAACGCGGCGTTGAACAACGTCGTCGCGTACTGCGAAATGCCGCCGCCGATGTCCTCGGTATAGACGCCGTTGTAGATCACTCCGGCACCCACGAACCCCTTTTCGCTGGTGCGGCGGCCGATGTACTCGTTCACCGAGAACATGGCGCCGGGTTCGATGATCACGCCCTGGGTCAGTTCGGCGATGCGGCGGATGTTGGTCACCCGCGACTGCCCCGCCGTGTAGCGGGTGGTGAACTCGCCCACGACTTCTTCGATGCCGAGCGATTCGGCCCACTCGCGGCCGCGTTCGCCGGGCTCGTCGGTCATCTGCAGGGTGGTGCTCGAGTTGCCGCCGATCATCGCGGCGAGCAGGTCGGTGGGCGCGTCGGCATCGCAACACACCCGGCCGGGTTCGCCCGCTTCGATGACCACCTCGTCGCCGCGCACCGTGAAGACGGCGTCGATGCCGGGCTCGGCGACGTCGCCGAAGGCGAATCGCAGGCCGTTCAACGCCGATGCTTCGTCGATCGCCACGGTGATTTCCCCGTCGACGATGTCGAGTTGAAGCCACCGGCGGGCGGCCGTGGCGGCGATGGTTCGAGTCTGGCCCGCCACCGTGACTTCGACCCCGTCCGCGGTAACCGTGTTGAGCTGGTCGACGATGGACCGGGCGTCGTCATCGCTGACCTCGGGGGCAACCGGCCGGGTTGCGGCGGTCACCTCGATGGGGTCGTTCTGGGCTGCGCCCGCCAGTAGCGCCATCGTCTCGTCCAGATCGATCGTGCTGCCCGGCTCGCCGGTGACGACCACGAGCTCATCGTCGACCAGGTCGATCTGCGGCTCGACCGCGGTGGTGGCCTCGGGCGAGCGCCGCGTGAGCTCCGCCTCGGCGAGTTCGCGGTCGAACTCGAGGGCGGGCACCACGTTGATGGTGGTGAAGAACGATGCCACCCAGCTCCAGGGTGCGACGCGGGTGGTCTCGCCCATCACCCGATCTGCGGTTTCCTCCACGGCGAAACGAAGACCGAGGTCGGCGCCGGTCACCGATTCGGCCCCCGCGCCCATGTCGATGGCGATCTCGCGATCGTCGAACGCGCTGCTGCGGCTCAGTCGAGCCTCGACGCCGGCCCGGTCGAGTCCCGCCATGTCGACGCCGGCAACCGCTACCCCGCGGCCCACCCGGTCGGTGCGCGATGCCGCGTCGATCGCCCAGAACGCGACGAGCAGCCCAACGACGACGCCGGCCAGCACCGCGAGAAGGGTCTTGCGGCGCCGCCTCATTTAGAACAACCGAAGTTCGTTGGATTCGATACCGCGCAACTCGTTGTAGTCGACGACCACCCAACCAATGTCGCGGTCGGTGGCCAGTACTTTGGCCTGGGGTTTGATCTCCTGGGCGACGAAAACACCGCGTACCGGCCGCAGTGTTGGATCCCGGTTGAGGAAGTCGAGGTAGCGGGTGAGCTGTTCGACTCCGTCGATTTCGCCGCGCCGTTTGACTTCGACGGCGACCGCGCCCCCGTCGGCGTCGCGACACAACAGGTCGACCGGGCCGATGTCGGTGGGGTACTCGCGGCGCACGAGCCGGAGGCCTTCGCCGATCGATTCCGGGTTGGCGGCCAACAACTCCTGAAGATGGGCCTCGACCCCGTCCTTTTGCAGCCCCGGGTCGACGCCCATCTCCTCGGAGAGGTCCGACAGCACCTCTTCGATCGTGATCGTGAGCTGTTCGCCCTTGGGATTGGTGACCGTCCAATGGTCGTCATGTTCAATGAGACGATTCGGAGCGTTCATCCAGTTCAGTGGTTTATAGGCGCCGCCGTCGGCGTGGATGGCGACGCACCCGTCGGCCTTCACCATGATGAGGCGCACGGCACTGGGGAGGTGGGCGGTGAGGCGGCCGTCGTAATCGACCGTGCACCGGGCTATCAGCAAACGCATGAGGTTCAGAGTGTACGAACCGAACCCCCCGCCGGTCAGGTCGGGCGCTCCGAATTGTGGGTTAGCCCCGGTGTTTCAGCCGTTTCTGGATGAGCTCGCGCCGGTCTTGGAGGTCTCGATACGTGAGGGTGTCGACGCCGCGGTCGACCCCGAAGGCATCTTTGACCCCGTCCATGTCGAAGTCCCACTTGGAGGGGTCCATACCAACTTCGTCGGCGATGCGTTCGCCGTGGGTCATGGCGAAGTGGGTCGCGACGTGCGCCACTTCGGCGAACAGATCGATGTCGGGCGCCAGGGTGGCGATGGCGGAGTCGAGGAATACGAGGTTCTTCACGAACACCATCAGCTCCTTCGGGAGCCGGGCGCCATAGCCGAGCAGAAGCTTCACCACCCGCTGGAGTTCGGCCACCAACTGCTCGGCGCTGAGCGCCGTGGGGTCGAGCGCCGGACCGTCCAGACCGAGATCGGCGATCACGGCATCGATGTCGGTGTCGGGCGGCAGGGCGCCGAGATCGCGAATGGCGGCCACCTGGCCGCGAGCGTCGTTCATGGTGCCGGCGATGAGCAGGCGGAGGAAGGCGAGCCGGTGGAACTCGTCCATACGGGCCGTGATGCCGAAGTCGAGCAGCGCGGTGCGGCCGTCGGGCATCACGAACAGGTTGCCGCCGTGGAGGTCGCCGTGGAAGATGCCGTGGATCATGGCGCCCTCCATGAACCCGATCAGACTGGTGCGAATGATCTCGTGGGTGTCGATGCCGGCGGCTTCCATCGAGGCGAGGTCGTCGTACGCGAAACCGCTGAGCCGTTCCATGACCAGCATGCGGCGGGTGACCAGCTCCGGGTGGGGTCGAGCGATCACGTAACCCTTCTGCCCGAGGGTGGCGAAGGAGCGGGCGACATCCATCATCGACTCGGCCTCGAGCCGGAAGTCGAGTTCTTCCGAGATGGTCTTGGCAAACACCTCCACCAGCGCCGGCGGGTTCGCCAGCGCAGCGATGGGGATGCGGCCAATGGCGAACGGGGCCAGCCAGGCCATGACCCGCAGGTCTTCGTGGACAAACTGGCTGACGCTCGGGCGTTGGACCTTGACGACCACCTCGGTGCCGTCGAGCAACGTCGCCCGGTGCACCTGGGCGATCGACGCGGCGGCGAGCGGAGTCTCGTCGAAGGAGGCGAACACTTCGTCGATCGGTCGGGTCAACTCTTCGGTGACCACCCGGCGAACGACCGAAAACGGCTCGGCGGGCACCTGGTCGCGGCATCGCTTGAACTCATCGACGAGTTCGACCGGGAACAGGCCCTCGCCGGAGCTGATGATCTGGCCCAACTTGATGTAGGTCGGTCCGAGTTCCTCGGCGGCGAGCCGGAGTCGGCGGGAGATGCCCGCGCGACTGATGCTGTCGCCCTGGCGACGCTCCTTGATGGCCCAGGTGGCGACCGCAACGCCGATCCGGCGGGTTACGGCGATTGCCCGCGGGCCCGACGGGAAGCGGCGGGGCCGGATGAGCTCGGGGACCTGGCGACGAACGGCGTCGCGAATCTGGGGCACCTTGCGCATCCAGGTGAGCTCGACGTCTTCGGTGAGTAACCAGGGCGGGTCGTCGCTGAACGATCCGCGGTGCAGGTCGGGCGGGGCGTCGGCCGTCGTGCGGGAGGAAGCGGGCGACATGGGGGCGGGGTCGGGCGAGGTGGACGGCGTCACCCTTCGATGATGCCAGCGGATGGGCCACTTCGGCGGTGCGTACCGAAGATTCATCGCGCGGCCGGCGGGCCCTCGGACGGCGGCCCGATGCCCCGGTGTTGCAGTCGTGATCGATTGCGACGAGCCTGGCGAACCCATGACCGGCGAACGTCTCCTCACCCCCCGCTTCGTGCTGGTGACCGCGTCGGCGCTCGCGTACTTCGTGGCCATCGGCTCCACCCTCACGGTGTTGCCGGTGTTCGTCGAAGCCGACCTGGGCGGGAACAGTGCTGAGGTCGGCCTGTCCGTCGGGGTGTTCGGAATATCGGCTGCGGTGTTGCGCCCGATCCTCGGGTCGATCGGCGACCGTCGGGGCCGACGGTTCGTGCTCACGGTCGGTGGCACGATCGCCGGGTTGGGCATGTTGGCCCTGGTGCCGGCGCAGAGCCTGGCGGCCGTGATCGGCGCTCGGCTCATCACCGGGGTGGGAGAGGCGTTCACCTTCGTCGGCGCGGCCGCCGCCGCCCAGGACCTGGCCCCCGAACACCGCCGCGGCGAGGCCGCGTCGTACTTCTCCGTCGCGGTCTACGGGGGCTTGGCGATCGGACCCGTGCTCGGCGACTGGGTGGCCGACACCTACGGGGTCGACGCGGTGTGGTTCGTCGCCGCCGGGATGTGTGCCTTGATGGTGCTGCTCGCCCAGGTGGCCCCCGGGGCGACCCCGGAGATGGATGCGATCCCGCGCCCGTCGACCGTGCTGCACCGGGCAGCGCTGCGGCCCGGAGTGCTGCTGGGCACCGTGTTGATGGCCCAGTCCGGCTTCATCGCCTTCATCGAGCTGCACTCCGAGGAGGTCGGGGTCGGCATCGGCGGCTTGGCGTTTCTCGTCTTTGCCGGGGTGGTGCTCGCCCTCCGTTTGCTGGCCGCCCGCGTCCCGGACCGGGTCGACACGGTCGTCCTCGTGCGCGCCGCCGCGGTCGCGTCGGCCACCGGGCTGGCGATCATCGGGCTATGGGTCAGCCCGGCGGGCATCGTCGTTGGCACGGTGGTTCACGCGTTTGGGCAGGCGTTTCTGTTTCCGGCCCTGTTTCTCGTCGTGCTCGAAGGCGCGTCGCCGACCTCGCGCAGCCATGCCATCGCCACCTTCTCGATGTTCTTCGACATCGCCACGGGCGCAGGCGGACTGCTGCTCGGGGTGGTGGCGTGGGCGGTGGGGGCGGAGACGGGGGCGTTTCTGGCCGGCGCGGCGTTATGCCTCACCGCGGCGTTCATGGCCGGTCCGTTGATCGCCAGGGCGCGGGCCACGGCGTAGCCCGCCCGGGGAGTCAGCCCTCGAACGAGGCGAGGCTCTCGAGCGCCGCTTCGGCCAACTCGGGCCGGCACACGATGAGGTCGGGCAGGTACGGGTTCTCGTTGTTGTACACCAGCGGGCTGCCGTCGATGCGGCTGGTGAACAGCCCGGCGGCGTTGGCGACGGCTACTGGGGCGCAGTTGTCCCATTCGTACTGACCGCCGGAGTGCACGTAGATGTCGGCGAGGCCCCGGACCACGGCCATCGCCTTGGCGCCGGCCGAACCCATGGGCACGAGTTCGGCGTTCATGGCCTCGGCCACATGGGTGGCGGCGGCCGGCGGGCGGGTTCGGCTGACGAGCATCCGGGGGCGCTCGGGCATGGGGCCCGGGTCGGGAGCCGGCTCGGCGGTCGACAATGTCAGGTCTGCGGCGGGCAGGGCGACGGCGCCGACGGTTGCGACCCCGGCGACGGAGAGCGCCACGTGCACGGCCCAGTCGTCGCGGGGAGGTTCGCTGAACTCGCGGGTGCCGTCGAGGGGATCGACGATCCAGACCCGCTCGAAATCGAGCCGCGCGTTGGAATCGCTGCCTTCCTCGGACAAGATGGCATCATCCGGTCGAACCGCTCGCAGTTCGGCCATGATGAGTTCATGCGCTTGGCGGTCCCCCTCGGCCTTCAAGACGTCGGCCGGAGTGTCCTCGGCCACCAGGCGCTCGCGAAGTTCCATCAGCAATTCCCCCGCTCGCGTCGCGATTCGAGCTGCCTCGGTATGGTCTTCGTGGGAAGTGGACATTCTGCTCCTCGATCGAATGCGCCAATCTGGCACACCTGTGATTTGAAATTGCGCTTTAGCCGCACCGACTCCGGCCGATAGTTGAAACGGTGGATGATCCTGGCGTCAGCCAATCATCTACCACCATGTCGGCCACTGATCTCTACCATTGATGCTGTATGTCATATGAGCTTTCCCATCTCCGTGAACTCGAAGCGGAGTCCATCCACATCTTCCGAGAGGTGGCTGCCGAATTCGAGCGCCCCTGCCTGCTGTTCAGCGGCGGCAAGGACTCGATCGTCATGTTGCGTCTGGCCCAGAAGGCATTTGCCCCGTGCAAGCTGCCCTTCCCGGTCATGCACATCGACACCGGCCACAACTTCCCCGAGGTGCTCGAGTTTCGCGACCGGCGCACCGAGGAGCTCGGCGCCCGGTTGATCGTTGCCTCGGTGCAACAGTCGATCGATGAGGGCAAGGTGGTCGAGCAGACCGGTGTGCGTTCCTCGCGCAACCAGCTGCAGACCACCACGCTGCTCGACGCGATCGAAGAGCACCAGTTCACCGCCCTGTTCGGTGGCGCTCGCCGCGACGAAGAGAAGGCCCGCGCCAAGGAGCGGGTGTACTCCTTCCGCGACGAGTTCGGGCAGTGGGACCCCAAGAGTCAGCGGCCCGAGCTCTGGAAGCTCTACAACGGCCAGGTTCGCCAGGGCGAGCACATTCGGGTGTTCCCCATCTCGAACTACACCGAGCTCGACATCTGGCAGTACATCAAGGCCGAGGAGATCGAGATTCCGAGCGTGTACTTCGCCCACCAGCGCGAGGTGTTCGAACGCGACGGCATGTTGCTCGCCGTGAACGAGTACACCGAGATGCAGGAGAGCGAGAAGCCGTTCATGGAAACGGTCCGCTACCGCACGGTCGGCGACATGACCTGCACCGGTGCGGTCGAATCCGCCGCCGACACGATCGACCTGATCATCGACGAGGTGGCCGCCACCCGCATCACCGAACGGGGCGCCACCCGCGCCGACGATCGAGTATCCGAAGCCGCAATGGAAGATCGTAAAAAGAAGGGCTACTTCTAATGGAACTTCTCCGATTCGCAACCGCCGGTTCGGTCGACGACGGTAAGTCCACCCTCATCGGTCGGCTGTTGTACGACACCAAAACCATCTTCCAGGACCAGATGGAAGCGGTCGAGGCCGCCAGCGAGCAGATGGGTACCGAGTACACCAACCTGGCGCTGCTGACCGACGGCCTTCGGGCCGAGCGCGAACAGGGCATCACCATCGATGTTGCGTACCGCTACTTCGCCACCCCGCGCCGCAAGTTCATCATCGCGGACACGCCCGGCCACACTCAGTACACCCGCAACATGGTCACCGGCGCTTCCACCGCCGACCTGGCCATCGTCTTGCTCGACGCCCGCAACGGCGTTGTCGAGCAGTCGAAGCGCCACTCGTTCCTGGCCTCCCTGTTGCGGATTCCGCACCTGGTGCTGGCGGTGAACAAGATGGATCTCGTCGACTACTCCCAGGATCAGTTCGAGAACGTCGTTGGCGAATACCGCGACTTTGCGAGCAAGCTCGACATCGGTGATCTCACCTTCATCCCGGTTTCGGCCCTGCACGGCGACAATGTCGTCGACCGGTCCGAGAACATGGAGTGGTTCGAGGGTTCGTCGCTGCTGCACCACCTCGAAACGGTGCACATCTCGAGCGACCGCAACCTCATCGATGCCCGCTTCCCGGTCCAGTACGTCCTGCGCCCACAAAGCGAGGAGTACCATGACTTCCGCGGGTACGCCGGCACCATCGAAGGTGGCGTGCTGAAGCCCGGCGACGATGTGGTCGTGCTTCCGTCCGGCTTCTCCAGCCGTATCGCGGAAATTCGCACCTTCGACGGACCCGTGGAGGAAGCGTTTGCTCCCATGGCGGTGACCGTGCTGCTCGAAGACGAGATCGACATCTCCCGAGGCGACATGATCTGTCGCCCGAACAACCAGCCCGACGCCACCCAGGACGTCGACGCCATGGTGTGTTGGATGACGTCGGAGACCAAGCTCGAACCGCGTATGAAGTTGGCGATCAAGCACACGACCCGCATGGCTCGCGCCATGGTGAAAGACGTGCAGTACCGCCTCGACATCAACACGCTGCACCGCGACGAGACGTCGAATGTGCTCGAGCTGAACGAGATCGGCCGGGTCACGTTGCGTACGACGCAGCCCCTGTTCGCCGATGAGTATCGGCGCAACCGGGCGACCGGCAGCTTCGTGCTGATCGACGAGAACACCAACAACACGGTCGGCGCGGGCATGATCGTCGGCACCGACTAGCCGGTAGGGATCAGCACCGCGCACCATGAGTCAACATAGCGAGAACGTTGTCTGGCATCCCGGACACTTCGACCGGTCGGCCCGCTACGCCGCGTTGGGCGTACGGGGAGCCACCGTGTGGTTCACCGGCCTGTCGGGCTCGGGGAAATCCACCGTGTCGGTCGAGGTCGAACGGCTTCTGGTCGAACGGCGCCAACCGGCGTATCTGCTCGATGGCGACAACCTGCGCATGGGTCTCAACGGCGATCTCGGCTTTTCCGCCGATGACCGCGACGAGAACGTGCGTCGGGTGTCCGAGGTCGCCCGGCTGATGGCCGATGGCGGGATGATGGCGCTCGTGCCGCTGGTGTCGCCGTACCGGGCGGCTCGCAACCGGGCCCGCGCCATTCACGAAGCGGCCGACGTGCCGTTCTACGAGGTGTTCGTCGACACCCCGATCGAGATCTGTGAGCAGCGTGACCCGAAGGGGCTCTATGCCAAGGCTCGGGCCGGCGAGATCAAGGGCTTCACGGGCATCGACGACCCCTACGAGGCTCCCGAGGCTCCCGAGCTGCGCCTCGTCCCCGAAGACGGGGCCCCCGAGGAACAAGCCGCCAAGGTCCTCACCCTCCTCGGCCTGTGACCATCTGGTGCCTGGCACCAGAGTGACCACGGGAAGAATTTTTGGGGGTTTTTCGGAACCGGGCGCAAGGGGTGAAGAACCGGGGTTGGCTGCCGATAGATAGCCATGGCCCCAAAGACCAAGAAGAAGGCTCCCGCGAAGAAGTCGACGAAGGCGAAGTCGTCGTCGACCAAGAGCAAGGCCGCCCCGAAGAAGCAGCAGAAGTGGCAGAGCCGGGCGGCAACCCGCCTGGTCGAGCCCGGCAGCAGCGTGGACTGTCAGCTGTGCGGTGAACGGGTCAAGTTCCAGGCCAAGATGCGTAACCAGCAGGTCATCTGCAACGTGTACATCAAGAACGTCTGGAGCCACGTCGAGCACTTCCACGCCGACTGTTACAAAGAGGCCAAGCAGCCCTTCGGTAAGCCGTCGGCGCCGATCAAGAAGGTCTCGGGCAGCCGCAAGCCGGCCGCCAAAAAGTAGCCTCGGAGAACCTCAGCTGGCGGCGGTGGCGAGCAGCGCTGCGAACGACTCGGGAGTCTGTCCGCCGGCGACCCGCTCGAGCACCGTCCCGTCGGCACCGACGACGACGAAGTACGGGAACGATGTCATGCCGTACGCCACGGCGATCTCACTTGCCGCGGAGTCGATGGCGACCGGAAACGGCCAGTTTTCGCGATCGAACCAGGCCGACGGCGGCCAGTTCCCCCGGTCCTCATCAAAACCGGTTGACACCGCCACGACGTCGACGTTGTCGGGCAGGTCGTTGTTGGCGAAATAGTCGACCAGCACGGGCACCTCGGCCTGGCAGTGCGGACACCAGTGGACCAGGAAACCAATCACCTTGGCTCGTCCGTCGGTGCCGACGGCGACATCGCTACCGTCGTAGGCCGACGTCGTGAACCCGGGCGCCACCGTGCCCAGCGCCGGGTCGGCCTGATCGGCATTGAAGGCGCTCAGCCCGTCGCCGGTGATGCCCACCGAATCCATCGCCTCGGGTCCGTTCGAACGGGCGGGCGCGGTACCCTCACCCGCCCCATCAGCAGGGGCGGAGGTTTGTGCCGCGCCACCGTCGTCACCTTCGCTCCCGACCTCGACGCTTGCGCTCCCGCTACCGCAGGCGCTGGTGAGCAGGGCAAGGCAAAACAACATCGCCGACCATCGGCGGGGGGCAAACATGGATGACTACCTCGTGAGTGGCTTGTAGCTGATGCGGCTGGGCCGCATTGCGTCGGCGCCGAACTCCTTCTTCATGAAGTCGGCGTACTCGCTGAAGTTACCCTCGAACCACCGCACCTGGCTGTCGCCCTCGAACGCGAGCACATGGGTGGCGACCCGGTCGAGGAACCAGCGATCGTGGCTGATGATGATGGCGCAGCCGGGGTAGGCCTCCAGGCCATCCTCCAGCGCCCGCAACGTGTCGACGTCGAGGTCGTTCGTCGGCTCATCGAGCATGAGGACGTTGGCGCCCGATTTCAGCACTTTGGCGAGGTGCACCCGGTTGCGTTCGCCACCGGAGAGGACCCCAACCTCTTTTTGCTGGTCGGACCCTTTGAAGTTGAACGATGCCACATAGGCCCGGCCGTGCATCTCGCGCCCGCCTACGACCAGGTTGTCGACCCCGCCGGTGATCTCCTCATAGACCGACTTGTCGGCGTCGAGGGTGTCGCGGCTCTGGTCGACATAGGCCAACTCCACGGTTGAACCGACGGTCAGCTCGCCCGAGTCGGGGTTGGCCTCGGCATCGGTTTCACCGCGGGACGCGGCGGCGATCATCTTGAACAGGGTGGTCTTGCCGGCGCCGTTCGCACCGATGACCCCGACGATGCCCGCAGGCGGGAGGATGAACGAGAGGTCCTCGATCAACAGCTTTTCGCCGAACGCCTTGGAGATGTGGTCGGCATTGATGACGACGTCGCCCAGCCGGTTGTTGGCCGGGATCACGATCTGCAACTTGTCGTCCCGGCCCTCGGCCGCCTTGGACTCGGCGAGCAGCTTTTCGTACTGCGCGAGGCGGGCCTTACCCTTGGCCTGACGGGCCTTGGGGGCCATGCGCACCCACTCGAGCTCTCGTTGCAGCGTGCGCCGGCGCGAGTCGTCCTGGCGGTCCTCGGATTCGAGCCGCGCTTCTTTTTGTTCCAGCCAGCCGCTGTAGTTGCCCTCGTAGGGAAACCCATGGCCCCCGGCGAGTTCGAGAATCCAACCGGCCACGTTGTCGAGGAAGTAGCGATCGTGGGTGATGGCCACGACGGTGCCCTCGTAGTCGGCGAGGAACCGCTCGAGCCAGTCGACGGACTCGGCGTCGAGGTGGTTGGTGGGTTCGTCGAGCAACAGCAGATCCGGGCGGGACAGCAACAGCCGACACAGCGCGACCCGGCGGCGCTCACCGCCGGACAGGTTGGTGACGTCGCTGTCGCCGGGCGGAAGTCGCAGGGCGTCCATGGCGATTTGGATTGTGCGTTGCAGGTCCCACGCACCGGCGGCCTCGATCTTGGATTCGAGCGATGCCTGCCGCTCTCCGAGCTTTTCGTGGTCGGCGTCCGGGTCGCTCCAGCCGGCAAGGACCTCGTCGTACTCGGTGAGCAGCCCGGCGATCTCGCCCACGCCGTCCATGACGTTGCCGTGGACGTCTTTGCTCTCGTCGAGATGGGGCTCTTGTTCGAGGTATCCGACGGTGAAGCCCTCGGTCAGTCGAGCCTCACCGGTGTACTCGGTGTCGACGCCGGCCATGATCCTGAGCAGGGTCGACTTGCCGGTGCCGTTGGCGCCGAGCACACCGATCTTGGCTCCGGGGAAGAAACTGAGGGAGATGTCCTTCAGGACTTCACGGTCGGGCGGATGAAACCGGCCGACCTTGTGCATGGTGTAGATGTACTGGGCGCTCATCGGGGCGAGGCTACCGCTTCCGATGCGATGCGGGGTGGCTGGCCGGTTCGTCATCGGTGGTGGCTTCGGTACCGGAAGGGTGAGGTAAGTCGACAAGGTTTCCTGCCGACGGGAACCACATGCTGATTCCGTCGCCCCACCGAATTCGAACCGCTATCGAACAACGTCGATTCCAGCTTCGGGCTCGCCGCGAGTACGAACGGGAACGATTCATCCGGGATCTGCTCACCGATCGGCCCGAACTCTCCGGACCCGGACGCCTGGCACCCTTTGAACACCGGGTCTTCTCCCAGAACGGCGAGGATGGGGTGATCGCGGAGATCTTTCGTCGGATCGGCACCACGAATCAGCGGTTCGTCGAGTTCGGGTGTGGAAACGGCATCGAGAACAACAGCCTCTATCTGCTCCACCGGGACTGGTCGGGATTGTGGATTGACGGGGACCCGAAGCTGGTCGCCGCCATCCGCGACAGCCACCAGCAGTTCCTGTCCACGGGAGTGCTGCAACTGCGGGAGTCCTTCGTCACTGCGGAGAACATCGAGGGCCTTCTGGCCGCCGCCGAGACGCCCGAGGAGCTCGACCTGTTGTCGATCGACATCGATGGCAACGACTACTGGGTGTGGCAGGCCGTCGAGCAGTACCGTCCCCGGGCCATCGTGGTCGAGTACAACGCCATGTGGCCCCCGGACGCGCTGTGGGTGCAGGCCTACGCACCTCACCGGGGTTGGAACGGCACGAGTTACCACGGCGCCAGCCTGGCGTCGCTCACCGACCTGGGGAGCAAGAAGGGGTATCGGCTGGTGCACTGTGACCTGTCCGGGTCCAATGCGTTCTTTGTGCGCAGCGACGTCGCCGCCGATCACTTCGCCGATGCGTTTGATGCCGCAAGCCACTATCAGCCGTCGCGGACCTTCCTGGCCTCCATCGTCGCCCGGCCGCGTGCGCTCGGTCCGTTCGAAGCGATCTGAGCCCCCAGCTGCGCTGCCCTAACATGAACCGGTGACCGATGCCGCGCCGTCCGAATCGCCCGATCGCCCCCCGATCCGAGCCGTCCTGTGGGACTTCGGGGGAGTGATTTTGTCGAGTCCGTTCGAGGCCTTTGCCCGCTACGAGGCCGACAACGACCTGCCGCCCGACACCATCCGAACGATCAACGCCACCAACCCCGACAACAACGCGTGGGCGAAGTTTGAGCGCAGCGACGTGGATGTCACCGAGTTCTGCGCGTTGTTCGAGGCCGAAGCGGCGGCGTTGGGCCACACCGTCGATGCCGCCGCAGTGCTCGCGTGTCTGAGCGGCGATGTGCGACCCCAGATGGTGCGGGCGCTGCACCGGATACGCGAACAGGGCCTTCCGTTGGCCATGTTGACGAACAACATCGTGTCGACGCCCGACGGCGAGGGGGACCCGAACCGGCCGTTCCTGGCCGAGATCATGGCCTTGTTCGACGTCGTGGTGGAGTCGTCGAAGGTCGGCGCCCGCAAGCCCGAACCGATCTTCTATGAGACCGCGTGTGCCCAACTCGGTGTCGAGCCGGGCGAATGCGTGTTCCTGGACGATCTCGGCATCAACCTCAAGCCCGCCCGCGCCATGGGCATGACCACCATCAAGGTGGGGGATCCGGACGTGGCCTTGGGCGAACTCACCGCCATTCTGGGGTTCGATCTGGCCTAGATCGGGCCGTTCCGAGCCGTTTGGCGCCTCCGATGGCCATGTTGGGGGTGTCTGCACCCCCAACCCTCCGTCCCTGCACCCCTTTGCGTCGGGGCTGAAGGGTGGCGCCCAAGACACTCCCGTGCGCCAGTGAGGTGGTTGCCGTGATTCGTCATTGTTGGTCTCACCAGATCAACGAAAGGCGAGGACATGAAACTGCACACGGAGCAACGAGGGCGGGAGGCGGGGTGGGCGAGGGTTCGCCGATTCACCCCCGCCCTGGCGATAGCAGCGACGCTGTTTGCCGGTGCGTGCGCCGGGGCGCAGCCCACCGATGTGGTGGCGGCCGACACCACTGCGGCCCCGCCGGAAACGGTCATCGTGACGGTCACCGTGCCGGTACCCGTGGCCGAAACAGCGCCGCCCACGACCGCCGAGGTGGCGCCGCCGCCGCCACCCCCGCCGCCGCCACCCCCGCCGCCGCCACCCCCGCCGCCGCCACCCCCGCCGCCGCCACCTCCGCCGACGACGGAAGAACCGCCCCCGACCACGGAGGAGCCCGAAGAGGTCACCCCGGCCAGCGGAACCGTTCGCTTCATCCGCTTTCAGTCCACCGCTGACTGCGACGGCTTTCCCGACGGCGATGGCGAATTCACGTTCAGCGCCCGGGTCGACGCCAGCCTGGGTGTCACCATCCTCGGGGACGCCGGCCGGCTCACCACCCAGCAGCAGATTCTCGGCGACGGGGACTACTACAACGTCTTGTACGACGTCCCCTTCAGCATGGACTCCGCGGAAGGCCAGTGGCTGACCATCACGTTCGATGCCACCGAGGAAGACGGGGACATCTTCGGCGCCGTCTGGGACGATGAGCGGCTCGGCACGACCATCGTGCGGACCCACGAGTTCGCCAACGGCGCCTGGAGTAACTTGTCGACGAGCTCCACCGGTCTTGGCGGCGAATACCCCCAGGCGATTCAGCTCCAGGAAGGAGTCGGCGGCGGGGGCTGCGTGGCCGAGCTCCACTACGTGATTCTCTTCAACGAGTAGCGGTTCCCAACAAGAGCGATGGCGCAGCGCAATCGCGGAGCGTCGTTTGGGCGGCGGCCCCCGGCACGGAGCTTCGGCTCCGTGCCGGTCGCCGCGTTTTCCGGTCGGAAATTCCCCCGGGCCGCCGCCGCGGCGGGTTTACGATCGGGCCATGGGCGACCTGGCGAATGACACCGAGCTGACCGGCGGCGATGGTCGGTACCGGGCGACCGTCTCCGGAGAATGGGAGATCTGGGGCCCGGCGGGCGGCTACATCGCCGCGCTGGCGCTCCGAGCCGCCGGCGCGCACTGCGGCCGCGCCCGACCGGCATCGATCACGGTGCACTTCCTGCGCACCGCGGCGTTCACCGAGGTCGACCTCGAGGTCACGACCCAGCGCGACACCCGCACCGGGTCGTCGGTGCGGGTGCAGGTGACCCAGGATGGCCGCTCGGTGCTTTCGGCGGCGGTCTGGGGGGTCGACGAGCAACCGGGGCTCACCCACCACACGGGGGAGACCCCCGACCTCGACGGCCCCGATGGCGTGCCGAGTGTCGAGGAGCGGATGGCCAGCCGGCCCGACGGCGAACTGGCGCGCCACCCGTTCTGGGCGAATCTCGAGTGTCGCCCGCTCCAATGGATCGACGACTGGGACGCCCGCACCGAACCCGATGAACCCCAACGCGACGAGTGGTACCGGTTTCGACCGACGGCCGTGTTCGAGGATCCTTGGGTCGATGCCTGCCGCCAACTCATCCTCGTCGACCTCGAAGCCTGGGGCGCCACCGTGCGCGGCCACGTCGGCGAGCTCGAGTTCTTCGCGCCGACCATCGAGGTCACCGCCCGATTCGCGCCCGCGACGAACGCCGCCTGGTTGCTCAGCCGGGCGCGGGCTCCCCGGGCGACTGGCGGAACGGTGATGGCCACGGCAGAGCTGTGGACGCCGGACGGCCGCCTGGTGGCCGTCGGCGGCAGCACGCTGTTGTGCCTACCCGCCCAACGACGCCCGGATCAGTAGCCGGCCGCGCTCGGGATCGGGCAGGCGACCAGTTGGTAGGTGGCCAGCCGCCGGCGCAGCGCCACTACCAGAATGCCGAGCGCCAGTAGGCCGACGAGCGGCTGGACGGGAGCCCACCAGTTGAGCGCACCGGACGTACCCACGAGGGCGACCACGGCCTGGTTGCACACCGGGCACCCAACGGCGAGAAACGACACGAAGCCGCCCCACAGCGGGCGGGAGTCCTCGTCGAGATCGGTGGCGGCGGGCACTCGAATGGCGAAGATGAGTCCGATCAATGCGCTGGTGACCAACCAGATCACGTAGTCGACGGGCCCCGCAGCAACCGGACGCCCAAAGATCGGGTTCTCGATCAGGTCGGTCGGAATGCCCATCACCAGGGCCGCGACGGCGGCGAAGGGCACCAGCCGGAACCAGGTGGTCGAGGGCAGAGCCCGCAGGTCAGCGATCATTGTTCACCAGCGTAGCGACGACGAAACCGCTACTTCAGTTCGCGGCCGGGTCAGGTGGGGAAGAGGCCCGGGTCGAAGGCTCGATCGAGCAGCTCTTCCTGTTCCTGGTTGTGGATCGCGCTCGAACCGGTCGCCGGACTGCCGCTCTCGAATCGGCTCACCCGCCGGATCTTGTGGGTGGCACCATGGGCCTCGAACAGGCGCCCGCGGGCGAAGCTCCAGGCCCCCATGTTCTCGGGTTCCTCCTGCAGCCAGACGATCTCGTCCGCGTTGCTGTAGCGGTCGAGGATCGCGCTGACGTCGTCGAAGGGCCAGGGATACAGCTGTTCGATGCGCACGACGGCGGCCGGGGCCTCGAGTTCGTCACGCCGATTCAGCGCTCCGAGGCTCACCTTTCCGCTGCAGAACACCACGCGCGTGACATCGCCGGGATCCTCGATGCGAGGGTCGTCGAGGGTTTCCTCGAAACTGCCGTCGAGGAACGCCGTCACCGGCGAGCGCGAGAACCGATCGCGCAGCAACGACTTGGGGGTGAACACCACGAGTGGCTTGCGCTGTTCGCCCTTGATCTGGCGGCGAAGCACGTGGAAGAACTGGGCCGCCGTCGTGGCGTTGCAGATCTGCATGTTGTCCTCGGCGGCGGCGAGCAGGAACCGTTCGATACGGGCGGAGCTGTGCTCGGGTCCCTGGCCCTCGTAGCCGTGGGGCAGCAGCAGGACGAGCCCGCTGTTCTCCTTCCACTTGTCCTCCGACGCCACCACGAACTGATCCAGGATGATCTGGGCACCGTTGACGAAGTCACCGAACTGGGCCTCCCACATCACCAACGCATTGGGGTTGGTGATCGAGTAGCCGTACTCGAAGCCCATCGCGGCGTATTCCGACAGCAGGGAATCGTAGATCCAGAGGTCGACGTCGGGGCTTTCGGTGAGGGCCCCCAACGGTACGTACTCGTCGCCGTTCTCATGGTCCATCAGGGTCGAGTGCCGGTGAGAGAACGTGCCCCGACGAGAGTCCTGACCGGCGAGGCGAACCGAGGTGCCCTCCACCAGCAGCGAGCCGATGGCGAACGCCTCGCCCAGCGCCCAGTCCACCTCACCCGCGGCGAACATCTCACTGCGCTGGGTGAACTGGCGAGCCAGCTTCGGGTGCACCGTGAAATCGTCGGGCGTGGTTTCGAGCGCGGCCATCACCTGGTCGATGACCTCCTGGGTGGTCGCCGTATCGACGTGCGGCAGCACGCCTTTCGGTGGAGGAGAGGGCGCGGCCTTGCGGTCATCGCCGGGTGCGGCCTCGCGAGTCTCGTCGAGCGCCTCCTGCAGGAGGCGTTGGAAGTCCGCCAGTGCCGCCTCGGCTTCGTCGAGGTCGAGATCGCCCCGCTTGATCAGCGACTCGGTGTAGAGCTTGCGGACCGAGCGCCGGTTCTCGATCGCCCGGTACATGAGCGGCTGGGTGTAGCTCGGGTCGTCGCCCTCGTTGTGGCCGTGGCGGCGATAGCACACCATGTCGATCACCACGTCCTTGTTGAACGTGTTGCGGTACTCGAAGGCGAGTTCGGCGACCCGGACACAGGCTTCGGGGTCGTCGCCGTTCACATGGATGATCGGGGCCTGGACCATCTTGGCCACGTCGGTCGAGTACTTGCTCGACCGGGCGCGGTCGGGGGTGGTGGTGAACCCAAGTTGGTTGTTGATGATCAGATGGATGGTGCCCCCGACCCGATAGCCCTTGATGAGCGAGAGGTTCAACGTCTCGGCGACCACACCCTGGCCGGCGAACGCGGCGTCGCCGTGGATCAGAATCGGTAGCACGGGATACGGCGTCTCGGTGCTCCCGAGTTCGATGAGGTCCATGCGGGCGCGCGCCATTCCGACCACGACGGGGTCGACCGCCTCGAGGTGCGACGGGTTGGCGGCGAGCTCGACCTCGATGGTCTTGCCCGAACGGGCCTCGAACACCCCGACCTGGCCGAGGTGGTACTTCACGTCCCCGGACCCCTGGACGGAATCCTCCTGAATCGTTCCTTCGAACTCCTCGAACAGGGTGTTGTAGTCCTTGCCCACGATATTCACGAGAACGTTGAGCCGGCCTCGATGGGCCATCCCGATCACGGCGGAGTTCAGTTCGCTCTGGGCGGCCTCGTCGAGAATGCGGTCGAGAATCGGGATCGCACTCTCGGCGCCCTCGATACCGAATCGCTTCTGGCCCACGTATTTGGTGGCCAGGAACTTCTCCAGAGCCTCGGCGGCGTTGAGGCGGTTGAGAATGTGACGCTGATCGCCTTCGTCGAGCTTGTCGGAGATGCCTTCCAGCCGTTCCTGAATCCAGACCTTCTCCTCGGGCTCCTGGATGTGCATGTACTCGATGCCGATGGTGCGGCAGTACGCGTTGCGCAGCACGCCGAGAATGGCGCCGAGCTTCATGTGCTGTTCGCGGTCCGGTGCGGCCGGCGCGAGATTGGTGGTGAGAAAATCCCGCTCGAGGTCCCAGATCGTCAATCCGTACGTGGCCGGATCGAGTTCCGGGTGCATCTTGGGTTCCTGCACCCGGAGGGGGTCGAGGTCGGCGATGAGGTGGCCCCGGACCCGGTAGGTGTTGATCAACGTGTTCACCTGGCCCTGCTTTTCGAGCATCGTGTGCTCGCGGTCGGCCGGGTTGTCGTCCTTGCGCCAGATGACGGCCTCGTACGGCACGCCGACGGAGCTGAACAGGTTCTTGTAGAAGTCGTCCTCGCCGAGCAGCAGCTCGTGGACCTTCTTCAAGAACATGCCGGACTCGGCACCCTGAATGATGCGGTGGTCGTAGGTGGACGTGAGGGTGAGGACCTTCGACACGCCGAGATCGGCCAGGGTGGCCGGATCGGCCGCCTGATAGGCCGTGGGGAAGGCAATGGTGCCGACCCCGACGATCAGCCCCTGGCCGGGCATGAGCCGTGGCACCGACTGCACGGTGCCGATGGTGCCCGGGTTGGTGAGACTGATGGTGGTACCGGCAAAGTCGTCCGGCGACAGCTTGCCCGAGCGGACCTTGTGGATCACGGCCTCGTAAGCGTCGACGAACTCTCGGAAATTCAGCGTGTCGGCGTTCTTCACACACGGGACCAGCAGGGTGCGGCTACCGTCGCTCTTTTGCATATCGACGGCGATGCCGAGACCGATGTTCTCGTGGCGGATGACGCGGGGCTTTCCCTCGTCGTCTTCGAGGTAGGTGGAGTTCATCACCGGCATGGCGTCGGCTACGGCGCGCACGACGGCGTACCCGATGATGTGGGTATAGGAGACCTTGCCGCCGAGCGTGCGGCCCAGGTAGCCGTTGATGATCGAACGGTTGACCTCGAGGAGCCGGGCCGGGACCTCACGGAACGAGGTGGCTGTCGGTACGCCGAGGCTGGCCTCCATGTTGGTGACGATCCGGGCCGCCGCGCCGCGGATGGGATCACCGGCGGGCTCGGCCGGCGCGTCGTCGTCCGCGGCGCCGTTGCTCGGGGCGGGCGCAGCCGCCGGAGCGGGGGTGGCCATGGCGTCGACAGTCGTCGGCGGGCTCATGGTGGCGACGGGGGCGGCGGCCACACTCGATGGCCGGTGGTCGCCGTAGTCGGCAAAGAACTCCTGCCAACTCTCGCTGACCGAGGACGGTTTTTGGAGGTACCGCTCGTACATCTCGTCGATGAGCCACGCGTTGGGCCCGATCGAGGAAGCGGCTGGAGGATCGGCTTGGGTTGCCACGCCGTGAGTCTAGGTACACCCGGTCCGCGGTGTTGGGGAACCTCACCGATTTCCCGGGAATCTCCGCCGGGTTCCGATGGAATCGGACCTCCACGGTCGCGTGGCGCCGTCGCATGCCCACTAGGGTCCGTCGATGCGCATCGTGACGTGGAACGTGAACTCGCTCAATGCCCGTCTGCCCCGCGTGCTCGACTGGCTGAACCTGTTCGAGCCCGATGTGTTGTGCCTCCAGGAGACCAAGCTCGCCCAGGACGCCTTCCCGACCGACGAGTTCGCGGCCGCTGGGTACGAGTCGGTGCATCACGGCGAGGGGCGCTGGAACGGCGTGGCGATCCTGAGCCGGGTGGGCCTCACCGACGTTCGTCCGGGCTTTGGCGACGGCGGCGAGCCCGATCCCGATGCCCGCATCGTGTGGGCAACCTGCGGCGGCGTGCGGATCGCCAGCTGTTATGTGCCGAACGGCCGCTCGCTCGACGACGATCACTACGCCTACAAGCTCGCCTGGTTGGCCCGGTTGCGCGCCGATCTCGACGCCAACGCCGATCCGGCCACCCCCACGGTGATCGTGGGTGACTTCAACATCGCCCCCGATGATCGCGATCACTACGACGCACCCGCGGAGTTCGAGAACGCCACCCACGTCAGCGCGGCCGAACGCGACGCGCTGGCCACGATCTGCGATTGGGGTCTCACCGATGTGTTCCGGGCCCACCACGACGGCGCCGAGCTGTATTCGTGGTGGGACTATCGGGCCGGAAATTTCCACAAGCGCAAAGGGATGCGCATCGACCTGATCCTCGCCGACGCAGCGTCCACCGCAGCGTCGGAGCTGTGCCTCGTCGATCGAAACGCCCGCAAGGGCGGGAAGGCCGAAACGCCGAGCGATCACGCGCCGGTCTTCGCCGACTTCGTGCTGGCCTAGGCTCGCCGCCTCATGCTCATTCCCATAGAGGAACACGCCCTCCTCGTCTTTTGGACTCAGCTCCTGGTCCTGGTCGGCGTGGCCCGCACGCTCGGCTGGGCGATGCGCCAGGTTGGGCTTCCGTCGGTCATCGGCGAACTCGGCGCCGGCGTGCTGCTCGGGCCCTCGGTGTTCGGTCGGGTCTGGGCCGGCGGCTTCCACTGGTTCCTACCCGACGACGAGGCGCAGTCGGCGGCCCTGCTCGCCGTCGCCTGGGTCGGGGTCGCTCTGCTGCTCGTCGTCACCGGCTTTGAGACCGATCTCGGCCTGATCCGGTCGCTCGGACGGGCCGCGGCACTGGTAACCACCTTCAGCCTCATCGTGCCCCTCGGCGGCGGACTGGTCGTTGGGCTGCTGCTGCCCGACTCCTTCCTGGGTGACGACACCAGCCGAACGGTCTTCGCGCTCTTTGTCGCGGCCGCGCTCGCGGTCTCGTCGCTGGCGGTGATCGCCAAGATATTGTCCGAGCTCGGTCTCATGCGCCGCGACTTCGGTCAGATCACCGTCGCCGCGGGTATGGCCAACGACGTCGTCGGCTGGCTCATGCTCGCCGTTTTTGCCGGCCTGGCCTCGTCCGGAAAGGTCTCGATCTCGGGCGTGGCCACGACGCTGATCGGGATGGCGATCTTCATGGCCGTGGCCTTCACGCTCGGCCAACGGGTGGTCGACACCGCCCTCAAACGGGTTCGGCGCGACGGTCCCAACGTCGGCGGCGCCCTCACCGTGGCGATCATGACGATGCTCGCGTTCGGCGTGGCGACGCAGGCTCTGGGCATCGAAGCGGTACTCGGGGCGTTCGTCGCCGGTGTCGTATTGCACCAGTCGCGGTTTCAGCAACACGAGGTGGTCGATCGCATCGAACAGATCACCCAGGCGTTCCTCGCCCCGGTGTTCTTCGCTACGGCCGGCCTACGGGTCGACCTCGGTCTGCTCGCCTCGGCCGACACGCTCTTTTGGGCCGCGGTCGTGCTCGCGGTCGCGCTCGTCGCCAAGTTTGTCGGCGCGTTCATCGGGGCCAAGGCCGCGGGCCAGTCCACCCGCGCGGCCACCGCGCTCGGAGCCGGTCTCAACGCCCGCGGGGCGCTCGAGATCGTCATCGCCACCGTGGGATTGAGCCTCGGCGTGCTCAACGACACCGCCTACACCGTCATCGTGCTCGTTCCGCTCGTCACCACCGTGGTGGCCTCGGTTTCGTTGCGTTACGTCGTGCGCGACTGGCTGGGTTCGCCCGAAGAGCAGGAGCGGCTCGAACGCGAGGAAGCGCTGAGCCGCAACTACATCGTGCGCAACTCCCGGGTCCTGCTGCCGAGCCTCGGTGGACCGGCCTCGATTTCGGCCGCCCAGGTGCTGCACTACGCCTGGCCGAGCGAAGCGCCCGCCACCGTGTTTTCGATCGGGACGGTCGATGATGCGACCCTCGAACCGTTGCGGAACGTGCTCTACGAACGAGACGTCGAGTTCCGATCCGTGAAGGATCCCGGCGAGGTCGCCGGCGCGATCGCCGATGAGGCCCAGCTTGGTTTTGGTGCCGTGTGTGTCGGGGTAGCGGTCGACCACGCTGAAGGCCTGTTGTCACCCATGGTCGATGAACTCTTGAAAGTGAGCCCGATACCGGTCGTCATCGTCCGCCGGGCCCGCAACCTCGACCGGCCGCTCCCGGGCGCCTTCTCCAGGGCCCTGGTGCCGGTGACCGGCACCCGTTCGTCTCTCGCCGCCCAGGAGATCGCCTTCAGCATCAGCGAAGATCTGGGGACCGAGATCACCCTGCTCCACGTGGTGAACCGCCCGGCACCGACGGTGGCCGCGCTGCCGAAAATCTTCGGTCGATTCCAGCCGGAGGACCCGACCGGAGTCGCGGGTCAGTTGATGGTCGAGACATCGGAGCGGGCGTCGTCGGTGGGTATCGAAACCCGGACCCGGATCAGCCATGGCATTTCCGCCGCGGATGAGATCGTCAACGCCGCGTCATCCGAAGACATCGACCTGGTCGTGCTCGGTGCGGCCCTGCGTCAGGTCGACGGGCGACCCTTCCTCGGCCACAGCGTCGAGACGGTGCTCGAACGGTGCGACGCGACGGTGGTGGTCGCAATCATGCCGCCGGCCAAGTCCGCCGAATGGTCCGCTGCGTAGATCGCCGCTGGTCAGGAGTTGGCGAGGACCTCGAGCAGGTCGGGTCCGTAGCGGGTGGCCTTCACCTTGCCGATGCCCTTGACCCGTAGGAGGTCGTCGGCCGACGTTGGCTTGGCGTCGACCACGGCCTTGAGGGTGGCGTCGGGAAACACGACATAGGCCGGCACGTTGGCCGCCCGCGCCGTGTTGAGGCGCCACTGTTTGAGCGCGACGAACGCCGGGTCGTCGTCGCTTACCGTCGAGGTGTCGGTGCCGGAGCCCCGCTTTCCCCGCTTGGCCTTCAGCTGACGCTTTTGCTCGGCGATCTGGTCGCGTGGATCGGCGATCGGGCGACCGGCCCGGACCGCCTCGATGGCCTCCTCGACCTGGACGAGGTACGGCGAAGGGTTGCGGCTCGCCGTCCGCTTGCCCACCGCTCGCTGCTGGGCCCAACTGAGGCGCAGCACCTGCTCGGCCCGGGTGAGGGCCACATACATGAGGTTGCGTTCCTCGGCGAGCGCGGCGGCGGTCTTGGCAAAACCGATCGGCACCAACCCGTCCTCGAGCCCGGCGACGTGCACGATGGGCCACTCGAGGCCCTTCGCCGCGTGGAAGGTGGCGAGGTCGACACCGTCGCGGTCGGCGGTGAAGTGATCGCCGCCCACCGCGGTGCGCAACCAGGACATGAATCGGCCGGCATCGCCGCCCGGGTCGATGGCGAGGTAGTCGCCGCCCAGACGCACGAGCGTCAACAGGCTCGCCCGCCGGTCCTCCAACGTGTTCGATGCGCCCCCGCTGTCGGTGTCATCCCCGTCGCCCGATGATGCTTCGGCGGACGCGCCGAGCTGTTCGGCGGTCTCGGCCAGCGCATCGAGGGCACTCGACAACGGTTCGCGATGCGACTTCAGTTCGCGCAGTGCCCGTTTGACCTCGGGTCGGTCGAGCAGGTTGGCGGCCCCGCGCGACTGAAAGGGGATGTCCACCTTGCGCAGCGCTTCCTCGAGCATGGTCACCTGGGCGTTGGTGCGCACCAGCACCGCCTGGTCGCTCCATTTCGAACCCGGCTTGCGGGCATCGCGGATGGCCCGGGCGACGCCGCGGGCTTCGGCCCGGTCGGTCTCA
>CALHYX010000070.1 GCA_938041035.1 uncultured Acidimicrobiales bacterium
CAGTGGTTCTTTCGGTTCATGTACGACCGGGAGAGCGAGGCGCTCGGGAGGCGACACGACGGACCCGAGCACCGCGAGCTGATAGAGCGAACGGCCGATGAGATCGCGAGCGTGACCGCCGTGCCCGGCCCGGTCGCCGACCTCGGATGTGGGCCCGGGGTCCACGCCATTGCCTTGGCCCGCCGCGGCTACGAGGTCATCGGTTTGGACGGCTCACCTCGCATGATCGACGTCGCCCGAAGACGGGCTGCCCGAGAAGATGCTGCGGTCAGCTTCGATGTAGCCGACGCCACTGAGCGACTACCTTTCGCCGACGAGTCGCTCGCCGCGGTACTCGCGTTCCTGGTCATCCAACACCTCCGAGACCCCGCCGCCTTCCTCGCCGAGATCCGGCGATCCCTCAGACCCGGCGGACACCTCCTGATCGTGGCGCCAGTGCGCGACCGAACATCGCTCCTGCCCCGAAGCCTCTACTGGCGCCTGCGGGCCGCCTTCTACCAACGCGTCCCGGGAGTCGTGCGCTTCTACGACGCCGACTCCCTGAACACACTTGTGCAGGCCCAAGGTCTCACCGTCCTGGATGTATCCAAAGAGCCAGCCCGGGTAAGCGTTCTCGCACGCGCGTGACCCGGCGGCCCGCGTCAGAGTGCGGCATCCGACGTCGTGGTACAGCGACGTAGACATCGGAACAAATCAGGGCCGCCAGAAAGACTGGACGCCTCCGATACGGACGCTGACGCTTGAGGCAGCACTTAGGCCGCCAATTGCTCGGAGCACTCGAGCACGCCTCGGATGAGCAATTTGGCAGTGCTAGTTATCGAGCCACGTCACCAGATCGAGCGTCTCGTAATGAACTGCAGCGACAACACAGCCGAGCAGCCAGACCGCCCACATCGTGGACAGAATCCGGCCGGCAAACCTCGCCCTAGAAGCCACGAGACCCATGGCTATCACGAGCCCGGAAACAGCGAAGACCGACATCGTCAGCATCCAGATGATTGGGTGCTGAAGGGACAGATTCGCAGCGTCGAACGCAGCGTCGAGTTGTGGTAGCTCAGAGAAGTGATCGTCCGCATTGAGGGGGCGCCCGCGGTTGCGTCCTTCGAGTTCGATCAGCCCCGCGGCTGCAGGCAGTTGGATGGCCCCGAGGGTCACCCAGAACGAAACAAGTAGCGTCCAGCAGCCAGCCGCCCACCCGGCCAGACCGAACGGCCGATCGGGAGAAGCTTGCTGGCCTACCGGTGGCTTCACGTCGGGTGTCAGAACAGATGCGATGCGTTCCACTGTGCCGCTCACCTCCGGGCTTGTAAAGCGGCACAACGCGACTACAGCTAGAAATCGCGGGAATTGGTGCAACTTCGTGTTCGCGTACCACGGGTACCCGCACCACTACTTCAACGCGACCGCTGAAGGCATGGCCGAGGTGTTTGCCCGATTCGAGAAACTGCGATCCGGGATGGCGCCGCATCAGATGCCGGCGCTCGCGCTCGAGAACTTCATCGTCACCTACCTCCAACAGACGCAGGCCCACGACCACGTGCACGGCCACAAGATCGTCGAGGCGCTCGAGAAACTGCTGCGCATGAATCTGCTCCAGTACGACATCCACTTCACCGAGGATGCAGCGTTGCACCTCGCGGCCGGTACGTTCTTCGCCGGTCGCAAAGTCGCCACGCCCGGCGCTTCGCTCCTCCCCGAAGCACTCCTGGAGCTCTGGGAACACGATCGGGTTCTGCAGCAGCGGTTCCCGGAACCGCACGACCTCACCCGGCCCGAGAACCTGCTCCACTGGGCATTGCGCGGGGGACGCGATCACCCCGTCGTAAAGGACTGGCAGACGGCGCTCGTCCCCTGGACGAAGCACCCCGACGCGCCATGGGACCGGTCGGCGCTGCGATCACTCCAGATGCTGCCCACCAACACCGGCGTGGCCGGGCTCGGAAGCCTCAGCGACCCGATCGAACAGAAGGTCGCCGCAGCCACCAAGAAGTTCGGCCCCAACCATCACCCGAGCGACACCAACCAACTCCAACGCCACGCCGCCCGCCTACTGCGCGGCCTGGCCCGGCGGATAGAACAGCGATAGGCCACGAGGTTTACGGCATCTCGGTCCGAACGGATCGCCGGTGGGCGGGACCAAAAATGCGCAAGCAGCGGCTCGAAATCACCAAGCGACTCATCGCCGCGTTTTACCTACTCAGCGTGCCCGGGGTGGGACTCGAACCCACACGGAGGTTTACCCTCCCGAGGGGTTTAAGCCCTCTGCGTCTGCCGTTCCGCCACCCGGGCCTACCGACACGGTAGCGGGGCCGGCGGGGCGGGCAGGCGGCAATGACCGCGCCGCGCCGGCAGCGGTGCTTCTTGGGTATTTCGGCCCAAAAGCTATCAAAGGCGGATCAGGTGCCGATTCTGACCCTATGAATGCTGTTTCTTCAGTCATCCGGCGCTTCGCGGTCGCCACCCTTGCCGCCATCACGTTCGTCGTGGGCGGCGCCGTCCTGCCCGTCGCAGCTCAAGGCGGCTCGCCGTCGACGTTGTCGGCCTGCGCCGGCGATGCCAGCCAACTCGATGTTCTGCTGGTGATCAGCGAATCCGTCACCCTTCAGGTGTCGGATCCCAACGCCGACCGCATCGTTGCCGGTCGCGTGCTGCTCGCCGACCTCGCCGGCGTCTCCGCCAGCGGAACACCGGTCGCCGTCGCCATGGGCGCCATGGGCAACGGCTACGCCACCGCCCTGCCGTTTACCGACCTCACCGCCGAGACCCTCCCGGCCGTCGAAGCCGAACTCGCAGCCTTCGCCACCCGAAACACGGCCGTCGACAACGACTACGTCGCAGCTGCCACCGGCGCCCTCGCCGAGTTCAGCGCTCGCCCGGCCGCGACCGGCACCTGCTCGGTCATGGTCCTCGTTACCGACACCGGGTTCGAGATCGCCGAACGCACGGCCGACAACGTCGGCGCGCTCGGCCAGTTCAAGCCCTACGCCCCGGAAACCGCGCTCGATGAGCCGGGCAACGCCAGCGCCGCCACCCGCGCCGGGGTCGAAGCCGCTTGCGGTGCCGGCGGCCTCGCCGACCAGCTCCGTACCGCCGACGTCGCCGTGGCAACCCTCGCGCTGACGGCCAACATGAGCCTCGATGCCACCACGTTCGCCGAAGCCTTCTCCACCGGGTCCACCGATGGTGGTCAGTGCGGTCAGGAATCGTCCATCGGCAGCTTCAGCGGAGCCGCCGACACGGCCAGCATGATCGAAGCTGCCGACGAACTCGGCGCCACCCTCAGCGGGTCGATCGTCACCACGACGACCGCCAACGTCTGCCAGGTGTTCGACTGCCCGGCCGGCGCCCAGATCATCTCGATCGGCGAAGCGGTCGAGAACTTCTCGGTCTTCGGTTCCTTCGACCGCAACAACTACGTACTTGCGGTGACCGGCCCCGACGGCGACAAGATCGCCGTTGCCGAAACGACCAACACCGTCCAGGAAGTCGCCGGCGCCACCATTGCCTCCACGTGGACGTCGCCGAGCACCGTCAGCATCGTCGTGACCCCGGGCACCGCCCCGATCGAAGGCGACTGGACGTTCTCGGTCATCGACCCCGAAGAGCGCGGCGATGACTCCACCACCGCCACGCTCCGACGCACGACCGCCCTCGACGCCATGCTCGAGATCGGCGAGATCGGCGACGCCGCGGCCGGTGCAACCTTCGAGGTCGCCGCCCAGGTCGTCAACTCCGCCGGCGAGGTCATCGACCCCACTTCCGTCAACGAACTCACCGCTCGCGCCACGCTCACCGACAGCGAGGGCCTCTCGGTCACCGCCGACCTGGTGCCCGGTGCGGATGACCAGCTCGTCGGCACCCTCGACCTGCCGGAGGACTTCGCACCCGCCGCCAACCTCGAGGTCGCCCTTCTGACCACGACCGGCACCAACTTCTCGCTGGCCAACTCGCCGGTTGAGGTTGGCGCCTTGGCCCCGCCGGCCCCTGTCGTGGTCGAGGACAACACCCCCGAACCAATCAACACCGAACAGCCGGCGGCCGACGACGGCGGGCCGCTGTTCGGGCTCGGTCTGTTCAAGATCATCGGCATCGTGGCCCTGGCCGCCATCGCCGCCGCCTTGTTCCTCCTTCTCAAAACCCGGCGAGGCGCCCGCTTCGACACCTCGATCAGCCGCGTGGGTGTCTTCCGGGTGATCATTCGGGCCAACGGCCGGGTCGATCGCCAGGACGGACCCGACCTCGTGCAAAAGCTCTACTTCAAGGGCAACGAGTTCGCCGATGTCCCGGGTAAGACCAAGCGTTCGTTCAACCACGGCGAATACCGCGTGGCCGTCAACCAGGGCCTGAACCCACTCGACGATGCCACCGGCTTCGTCCACCACAAAGAGCACGTCGTCATCGGCAACCAGGGAGCGAGCGAATCGATGGGCAGCAACGCCGGCGAGATCGGTCTCGATCTCATCGGCGCCTGGGCATTCGCCGTCGACTACCCCACCACGGAAGCGGCCAACGACCGCCCCGACCTCGACACCTATGGCGACATCCACGGCGAACTGGTGTTGTTCATCGGGCACTCGCTACAGGCCAGCCGGTCCGTGTTGGCCAACCTGCCCAAGGAACTGGCTCCCGCCGCCCGTCAGGCGTACCGTCACGCCCGCTCCAAGCACGATGCGGGCGACGGCAGCGATGCCAAGATGCTCGACTGGGTGGACAACTACGCAACCGTCGGCGGCTCATCCGCCGGTGTCGAAGCCGCCGACGAAATGTTGGCGATCACCGCCTCCGATGAGGCGATGTTTGGCCGGCCCGACAGCGAACTGCCCCCCGCCACTACGCCCGACTTCGACGAGTAACCCCCGGGTCCATCGGGTGGGCTAGAACATCGCTATGCCCAACGACTCGTCCTCCAACGACGCCGCCCCGCCACTCGTCACCGTCGCCACCGACGGCGGCATTGCCGTGGTCACCATGAACGATCCCGCTCGCCGCAACGTGGTCACCGGCGAACTCAACGACGCCCTGGTCGCCGCGGTCGACACCCTCGAAGACGACCCGGCGATCAAGGCCATGGTCATCACCGGCGCACCTCCCGCCTTCTGCGCGGGCGGACACCTCGACGATCTCTTGAACAACGAGGACGCCGACTCGATGCGCGCCATCTATCGCGGCTTTCTGCGGGTGGCCGAATCAAAGCTGGCCACCCTTGCGGCCGTGAACGGCGCCGCCGTCGGCGCGGGCATGAACATGGCGCTGGCCTGCGACGTCATCGTGGCGGGCGAGTCGGCGCGGTTCGACAGCCGTTTCCTCCAGATCGCCATCCATCCCGGCGGTGGCCACAGCTGGCGGCTCCGCCACGCGACGTCGGCCCAGGTGGCCCGGGCGATGCTGCTCTTTGGCGAGGTCCTCGACGGCGCCGAAGCCGAGCGGGTCGGCCTCGCGTGGAAGTGCGTGCCCGACGACCAACTGCTCACCGTTGCCACCGACATGGCGGCCCGAGCCGCCAAGGCGCCCAAGGCACTCATCGAGCGGACGAAGGACACCATCGCCCAGGGGTATGCGGTGACCTCGGCCGCCGACGCGGTCGATCTCGAAATCGAGCCGCAGATCTGGTCGACCCAACAGAGCGACTTCACCGACTTTGTGGCCGACCTCCAGGCTCGCATCGCGGCCAAAAAGGCGAAAAAGGCCGAGGCCGGCAAGTAACTGTCCGGCAAGTAACTGTATTGACCACGGACGGCACCCGCTCAGCCGTCGATCCACTGGGCGGTCAGCCCCGAACCCAGCTCGTCCCAGTCCTCGCTGGTGAACGCGTAGCGCACGTGGTCCTCCCACACGCCGTTGATCTCCAGGTACCGCAGGGCCGTGCCCTCCGCCCGCATACCGATCTTTTCGACCACCCGGTGCGAGTTGTGGTTTCTCGGAATGATGGCCGCCTGCACCCGATGCAACTTGAGGTGCTCGAACGCGAACCGGCACACGACCACCAGCGCCTCGGAGGTGTAGGCGTTTCCCGCCTGGGCTTCATCGATCCAGTACCCGACGTAGGCGTTCTGGAACGGGCCCCGCTGGATCGAATTCAGGTTGATCTCCCCGGCGAAGTTCCCGTCGACGAACACGCCGAACCCGTGGCCGGTGCCCAGCTGCCGGTCCCGATCGCGCGCATTGCAGCGGGCCGCGAACGCGCCGCTGTCCTCGATCGGGTCGGGTTGACCGGGCGAACGGGACGGTTCCCATTGGGTCAGCCACCCTCGATTACGCCGACGAACCTCCTGCCACACCCAGAAATCCTGGGACACCAGGGGGCGAAGCAACACCCGGCGGCCGAATAGCGTCGTCATCGTCGCAAAGCCTAGGCCGCGGCCGGCGGCTAGCTCGAAACGAGAGTCGTCCCACCCGTGCCGGGCACCCCGACCGTCACAGCTGACTGGCGATGAGGCCGTCGAGGATGTCGGCTTCGGAAACCAGCAGTTCGTCGAACCCGAGGCTCCGCATGATCTGCACGAGAATGCACATGCCGCCGACGATCACGTCGGCTCGGGCCTCTTCGAGGCCCGGGTTGTGAATGCGATCGGCTCGCGACTCGGTAACCAGCGTTCGAAACACGTCCTCGACCTGGGCCTTGGTGAGAACCAGGTGATGGATTTGATCACGGTCGTACTCGGCGAGCCCGATCTCGACCGCCGCGGCCGTGGCGACGGTGCCCGCCAGTCCCACCAGGCGGCGCGCACCGGTGATGGCCGGCAGCATCAGCCGAACCTCATCGACCACCACCTCGGCCACCGAAAGGCATGCGACCAGTTCTTCGGGCCGCGGCGGGTCGTGCTCGACGTACTTCTCGGTGAACCGGACGCATCCCATCTGGGTGCTCATCGCGCCGGCGAACGTCTCCCCGCCTATCGCGAACTCGGTGGAACCACCCCCGATGTCGACCACGAGGAACGGGCCATCGGCAGCATCGAGTTCGGCGGTCGCGCCATCGAAGGACAGACGGCCTTCCTCCTCCCCGCTCAACAATTCGGGCACCACCCCGACCGCCGCTTCGGCGGCGGCGAAGAACTCATCGCGATTCGTTGCGTCGCGCGCCGCACTCGTCGCAGTCATGCGCAGCCGGGTCACCCCGTGGGTATCGAGAAGGGTCCGGTACTCCTCGAGCACCGTAACCACCCGGGCGATCGCTGCGGGAGCGAGGCGCCCCGTGTCATCGACCCCTTCGCCGAGCCGGGTGATCCGCATCAGGCGCACCACCTGACGCTCGCCGTCGCCGATCAGCAGCCGGGTCGAGTTCGTACCGCAGTCGATCGCGCCCACCAGCTCGCTCATGACGATCCGCCCGGTTCGCCGTCGCCGGCATCACCGTCGATGCGGTCGTCGACTTCGGCCAGGTGGTCCGCAACCCAACGCCCCACCGGGTCGTCACCTCCGGCGAGAAAATACGCGTAGTGGGCGTGCAGGCACTTCACCCCCTGCCGAGTTCCCCCGACGCCGTCGGTCGGTCGGTGGCCGGCATAGTCCTCGGGCAACGCCGCGTCGCGTTCGGCGGCATAGCCATCGTGGGCGTTGCGCAGCTCGACGGCATCGACCTCGGCTTCGGCCCGCCGTACGCCGCCGGCGGACTCCAGGCGTCCCGCCAACACGCGCTCGCGTTCACCGACCAGCCAGTAGCGGGTGGGCATCGGTCGACCATCGTCGAGCAGCGGAGCGTTGCGGATCACCACCGGTTCACCGTCTTCGTTGCGCACGACGACCTCGAAGGCTCCCTGCGGGGCTCGGCCGAGCAGGGCGGTAACCGCCTCGATGTCGCGGGCGAAGTTCAGGTCAGTCGCCACCGAAAATGCGGCGCAGGATCAACAACAGCACGATCACACCGGCGACCGGAATCAACCGCTTGGCGACCGGAGCTCCCGCCGTTTCCAGCAGGTCGACCGCTTCGGGCTCGGGCATGTTGATCTTGCGGACGTTGTCATCGGCTGTTCCGCCCGTGGCCGACGAGCTCGACGGCGCGTCTGCGGCCGCCGCGTGAGCGGCCGGAGCATCGTCACCCTCGGCGGCGAGCAGCTCTTCCAGATTGTCCGAGAACTGCTTCATGAGCTTGGCGCTCACATCGGCCATGACCCCGCGACCGAACTGGGCGACCTTGCCGGTGACGGTGAGGTCGGTGTTGACGTTCACCTTGGTGGTCTCGTCATCGATCGACTCGAGCGTGGCGGTGATGAGCGCCGACGCGTTGCCGGCACCCCGGGTGTCGCGACCATCGCCTTTGAGGACGGCTCGATAACCGGCATCGTCCTTCTCGACGAACACGGCCGCGCCCTTGTATTGCGCCGTGATCGGGCCGACCTTGACCTTGACCGCACCTCGGTATTCTTCGCCCTCGATCTCCTGGAGCTGCGCTCCCGGCAGGCAAGGCGCGATGCGTTCGACGTCGGTGAGCACCTCCCACGCCTTCTGGATTGGCGCGCTGACTTCGAAGTCGTTGTTCAGTTCCATCGGGCGAGGTCCTCCACGGTGTCGATATCGACAGGATTGCCCTCGCAAACTACCGCGGTTACTCCTTCGGGCCTACTCCGGCTCAGGACCCGCGCACCGTCGTCACCGACGGTGGGAAGATCGTCCCAAATCGACGCGCCCAGGCGGGTCGGCGGGCGCAACCGCCCATCGAACGACGCCATGGCCAGATCCCCCGAACTCGCAGCCACCGCTCGCCAGGCCTCGACCCCGACAAAGGGCTGGTCGCCCGGCGCGACCACGACCGCAGCGTGACCGACCCTCCTTGCGTGAGCGATCGCCACCTGTACCGAAGTGGCCTGGCCCGATGCCCAGTCCGGGTTCTCGAGCACCGTGACGCCGGCGGGGATGAGGTCACCAAAATCAACCGCCCCCACGACGACGATCGTCTCGTCGAGCCGAGCGGCGATCGCGGCGTCCAGCGCGTGGGCGAGCACCGGCCGGCCCCGCAGTTCGGCCACCAGTTTGTGCTCCGAGCCCCGAAACCGGCTGCCGGCACCGGCCGCCAACACCACGGCGGCCGTCGTCTCGCGCGGTCCTTCGGTCGTCATCCGGATCGGACGTAGAAGCTGGTTCGCCATTCCAGCCGCGTCAGGCCGCCGATGCTGAGCTGCCACGTGTACGACTTCCCCGGGGTCAACGGCAGGGTGCTGAAGTTGATGGCGAGGGGCACGTTGAGCGGAGTTCCCGGTTTGAACCCGGCCGGACGGCCCGCTTCGAACCGCCCGCCGACGGTGACGGGCTTGTCGGCGTGCGGCACCGCCTGACCATCTTCGTCGAGCAGATCGAGTCGCCACTCATGGGAGATGTTGGCCCGATCCCACGGCACCAGAATACGGATGGCCACGCCGAGGGGTTGAGGACGAGGCCCGATCGCGACGATGCCGCCGCCGAGGATGAACAGCTTGCCGTCGGCCACCTGGGCCGAATCGCACAACAAGACGACCGCATCGACGAGCGGGCGAGGGGGCGTGTCGCTCAACGGTCGCTCAGTCCCGGTGGATGGGGCCGGTGGAGAACTTCAGGCTGGGAGCCTCACGGCCGGTGCGCAAGGCGATGATCTCGGCGCAGATGGAAACCGCGGTCTCCTCGGGCGTCCGGGCCCCAAGGTCGAGCCCGATGGGCGACCGCAGCCGATCGAGACCGGCATCGTCGACGCCGGCGTCTCGCAGGCGTTGGGTGCGGTCATCGTGGGTTCGGCGCGATCCCATGACGCCGATGTAGCCCACGTCGGTGGCCAGCGCCCCGACAACCGCGGGGATGTCGAACTTCACATCGTGGGTGAGAATGCACACCGCGTCGCGCGGACCGAGGGTGGGCCCGACCTCGTCGAGCAACCGATTCGGCCAGTCGACGACGAGTTCATCGGCCATCGGGAACCGCTGACGGGTGGCGAACACCTCCCGGGCGTCGCACACGGTGACCCGGTAGCCGAGCACCTTGGCGATGCGGGCGAGGGCGGCGGTGAAGTCGACGGCGCCAAAGATCAACATGCGCGGCGGCGGCGCAAAGCTCTCGATGAAGACCGACACCGCCTCCTCGCGCGCTTCTCCCGTTTCGCCGTAGTGCCGCACGCCGGTGCGCCCGGCCGCCAACTCGCCAACGGCGTCCCTCGTCACCACCCGATCGAGATCGGGATGACCGAGCGATCCCACCGCGTCGACGTCGGGCCGGATCAGCAACTTGGCGCCCTGCCCGGGTCCTTCGACGACGGTGACGAGAGCGACCGGCTCCTCGGCCCGAATCGTTTCGGTGAGCAAGGCCAGAATCGACGGAGCCACTACCAGTCCAGCGGTTCGATGAACAGGTGGATGGTCCCGCCGCATGTCAGGCCGACGGCGAAGGCCTCGTCGTCGCTGTAACCGAACGACACGTTGCGCCGGTCGCCGGTGGAGATGACTTCAAGAGCCTCCACCACCACCGCGCCCTCGACGCACCCGCCGGAAACGGAGCCGACCACGTCGCCGTCCTCGTTGACCGCCATGGCGGCACCGGGCATGCGGGGCCCGGAGCCGTCGGTGTCGACCACGCGCGCGATAGCCACCGCCTTGCCCTGCTTTTGCCAGCGTTCCAGATCGTTCAGAAGCTCTTTCACCAAACCTCACCTTCCGTTCCAGTGTGCCGCGCCGAGCTTCCGTTTGCCGCAATCATCGCATCAAGCCGAGATCGCGGCGGCGAGCGCCTCGAGCGAGTCGTAGTTATGGCCCTCGATGAACTCATCGACGAACGGCAGGGCCGCCGCCATTCCCTGAGCGAGCGGCGCGTACCCGGGCGAGGCCTTCAGCGGGTTGACCCAGACCGTGCGAAACGCCACCCGTTGCAGCCGCTCCATCTGCTCGGCCATCACGTGGGGTTCGCCGCGGTCCCAACCGTCGGACAGCACCACGACGACCGCACCCCGAGCCATTCCCCGTGCGCCCCATTCGTCATTGAACGCCTGGATGCCGTCGCCCAGGCGGGTGCCGCCCGACCAGTCCTCGACCGCGCCCGATGCCGCCCGCAGCGCGGCGTCGGGGTCGCGCGACGACAGTTCTCGCGTTACCCGGGTAAGTCGGGTCCCGAGGGTGAAAGCCTCGACCCGGCGCCGCCCGACGATGGCCGCATGCACGAACCGGATCAGCCCGCGCGCGTACGCCTCCATCGAACCGCTCACATCGAGCAAGAGGACCAGCCGGCGCGGCCGCTGACCGGGTTCGCGGTAAAGCCGTTCCATGGGTTCGCCCCCGGAACGGATGGCCGCCCGCACCGTGCGCCGCAGATCGGGGGCACCCCGGGATCGTTTCGACGGGGTGAGTCGACGGGACCGGCGATAGGGGCCGGCGAATCGCAGTCGATCCATCAGCCGGTGCAGTACCGCCATCTCCTCGTCGGTGCACAGCGAGAAATCCTTCTCGGCGAGCACCTCGGTGCTGCTGTAACGCACCGACAAGACCGGTCCGGAGTCATCGCCGGTCGCTCCGTCGGGCGGTATGCCGTCCGGGTCGTCGACGCCGAGGGTGACCGACTCCGCTGCAACCGGCCGCAGATCGAGCACGTGAGGGTCTCGATGCCACCACATCCGAAAGGCCTGGTCGAACAGCTCGATATCCTCCGGGCGGTGCACCAGCGTGGCGCGGCCGGCCCAGTACACGTCGTCCTCGACCGCGATACCGACCTCCCCGACCGCCTGCAGGAACGACACCGTCGAGCCGACGGGCACGTTCAGCCCGAGCACCCGCAACGTTCGGAAGAACCCCGCGGCGTGCCGTTCAAAACCGGCGGCTCCGGCCTCGGCGGATTCCGGGCTGAGTGATCCGGCCTCAGGCATCGATCGCCAGATTGATCGCCTCTTCCATCCAACCGTCGCGCACCCGTTCCTGGTCCTCGCGGTACTTGAGCAGCGTGCCGAGGGTGACGTCGACGGTTTCGGCGCTGAGCGACTCGGCCCCCACCAGTCCGAGCGCCTGCGCCCAGTCGAGGGTTTCGGCGATGCCCGGCGGCTTGTACAGGCCCTGCTCGCGCAGGGCTTCGGTGAACTTGGCGACCTGGCGGGCCAACTTCTCGGGGACGCCCGGGGCTCGCAGCGAGATGATCTCGACTTCGCGTTCAAACCCCGGGTGTTCGACCCAGTGGTACAGGCATCGGCGCTTGAGCGCGTCGTGCACATCCCGGGTGCGATTCGACGTGATGATCACCATCGGCGGTGTCTCGGCCCGAATTTCGCCCACCTCGGGCACCGTTATCGCATACTCCGACAGCGCTTCGAGGAGAAAGGCCTCGAACTCATCGTCGGCCCGGTCGACCTCATCGATCAACAGCACCGGGCGGGTTCCCTCGGCACCGATGGCCCGCAACAGCGGCCGCCGGATGAGGAAGCGGTCGTCGTACAACTCACCCTCCAGGCGCTCGGCGTCGCCGGCAGCCAGCCCCGCCGCTTCGGCGGTGCGCAGATGCAGCAGCTGCTTGGCGTAGTCCCACTCATAGACCGCCTGGGAGATGTCGATGCCTTCATAGCACTGGAGCCGGATCAGCTCGCTCCCCGTCCACGCGGCGAGCACCTTGGCGACCTCGGTCTTGCCGACCCCCGCCTCGCCTTCGAGCAGCAACGGCCGTTGGAGGCGAAGCGCCAGGAAGATGGCGGTCGCCAGGCCTTCATCGGGCAGGTACTGCTGTGATCGCAGTCCGGCGGTGACGGCATCGACGGAATCGATCACGGGATCGGGCGTGGGCATCGGGCCAGAGTAGAGCAGCGACTCCGACCATCTGAACCCGGTGGCCGCCTGTGCCTCTAACCGACTGTGCCTCTAACCGACTGTGCCCGTAACCGGTTAGGCCCGCATCCGTTCGCCGTCCGGATCCCACAGACAACCCTCGACCGGCTGGGCGGGGCGCCGGTCGCCGACGATCTCGATTTCGAATGGCCCGTCGGCGCTCGCCAGCGCCACCGGCACGTACCCCATGGCTACGGACGTTTCGGAGTGGTGGGCATAGCCACCCGAGGTCACCCAGCCGACCACCGCGCCGTCGTGCCAGATGGGCTCATCGCCGATGACGTCGAACCCCGCTCGTCCGGCCACCGTGTCGACCGTGAACGTGCGCAGGGCCAGCGCAGCCCCGGGGCCGTCGGTGGCGTACTTGGCCACCAGCGCGTCGCGGCCGATGAAGTCCTTGTCCAGCTTCACAAAGCGGTCCAGACCGGCCTCGAACGGGTCATAGATCGGGCGGTACTCCCGCGCCCAGCTGCCGAAGCCCTTTTCGAGCCGCAACGAATTGAGGGCGTGGAGGCCGAACGGCCGGAGACCGAACTCCTCCCCCGCGGCGATGAGCTGCTCGTACACGTAGCGCTGGTACCGCGCCGGCATCCACAGCTCGTACCCCAGGTCGCCGGTGAACGTGATGCGTCCGCACCACACCGGCGCCAGCCCAAGATCGATCTCGCGAAACGACATGAACCGCATGCCCGGCGCCGATACATCGGCCGAGGTGACCTTCTCGAGCAACGCCCGGGCGTTGGGACCCGCGATCGACAGGCCGCAGGTCTCCCAGCCGAGGGAGGTGTAGCGCGCCGACCCATCGGCGGGCAGGTGCTGGTCGAACCATCGTTCGTAGTACCGCTCGGCGACGCCGGAGCCGAACACGATGAACCGCTCGCCATCACCGGTGGTGTTGGCCGTTGCGCCGCCGCGCCCGGTGGTGGCGGGCCCCTCGGCCCGACCGGCGGTGGCCGCCAGCGCGGCAACGGTGAGGTCGCCGATGAGATTGCCGGCGTCATTGCACATCGGGGTGAGCGCCATCCGACCCGCGACCGGGATTCGGCCGGCGAGCAGCCGGTCGAGGTAGGCGCGAGCCCCGGGGCCCTCGAACGCGAACTTCGAGAACCCGGTGGTTTCCATGATCGCCACGCTCGACCGGACCGCGAGCGTTTCCTCGCGCACCCGGTCCCACGCGTTCGACCGGCCAAAGGTGACCTCCTCGACCGCCTCCTCGCCCTCGGCCTGGAACCACAGCGGCGCCTCCAACCCGAACGCCGCGCCGAACACCGCGTTCTGATCGCGCAACCGGTCAAAGATGGGCGAGGTGGCCACGTTGCGACCCCGCGGAAGATGCTCGTTCGGGAACGTGATTCGAAAGCGGCGGCCGTAGTTCTCCCGCACCTTCTCGTTCGTGAAACTCAACGTGGCGAAATCCCCGTAACGAGCGATGTCCATGCCCCAGACGTCGAAGCCGGGGTCGCCGTCGACCATCCAGTTGGCCAGCGCCAGCCCCACGCCACCGCCCTGGGACAAGCCGGCCATGACGGCGCAGGCCGACCAGTAGCCGGGAAGGCCGCGCACGGGTCCCAGCAGCGGGTTGCCATCGGGCGAGAACGTGAAGGGACCGTTGATGACCTGCTTGATGCCGGCCTCGGCGAAGATGGGGAAGTGCTTGAACCCGACGTCGAGCGATTCGGCGATGCGGTCGAGATCGGGCGCGAGCAGGCGCATCCCGAAGTCCCACGGCGTCTCGCTCGGCGACCACGGCTCGCCGTTGCGTTCATAGGTACCGAGGAGCAGCCCTCCGCCTTCCTGGCGCATGTAGATCTCGCCGCCGAAGTCGATGCAATGCAGCACTTCGCCGTGTTCGGCGTTGTAGTCGGCGATCGACGGTATGTCCTCGGTCAGCAGGTACTGATGCTCCATGGCGAGCACCGGTAGCTCGAGCCCCACCATGCGCCCGACCTCGCGGGCCCACAACCCGCCGGCGTTCACGACGTGTTCACACCGAATCGAACCGGCATCGTCGCCGGAGTCGGTTTCGATGAGGTGTACGTTCCAGCCCCCGTCGCCGGCTCGTTCGATGGCGCGGGCCCACGTGCCCCGGTACACCTCGGCGCCCATCTGACGCGCGGCCTTGGCGTAAGCGTGGGTGACACCGGCCGGGTCGACATGGCCCTCGTGGGCATCGCGCATGGCACCGACGAAGTACTTCTCCTCGAGCAGCGGCATCAGCTCCTTGGCTTCGGCGACGCTGATGAGCTCGGTGTCCATACCCAGGTAGCGGCCCCGGGCGTGGGCCATCCGGAGCCAGTCCATCCGTTCCGACGTGTCGGCGAGCATCACGCCGCCGGTGATGTGGATCCCACAGTCCTGGCCGGAGATCTCCTCGATCTCGCGGTACAACTCGATGGTGTACTGCTGGAGTTTGGCGACGTTCGGGTCGCCGTTGAGCGTGTGCATGCCACCGGCGGAGTGCCAGGTGGAACCCGCGGTCAACTCGGTGCGCTCGACGAGAACGACGTCGGTCCACCCGGCCCGGGCGAGGTGATAGAGCACCGACGCGCCCACCACTCCCCCGCCGATGACGACCACCTGGGCCTGGGTTTTCATGGCTTGTTCTCCACGGTTGGGCATCCTCGCGAACAGGCGTCCGGGCCGATTGGCTCGGGCAGGTCAGTAATCGGTCGCCACGCCGCCCTCGGCGACGCGTCGATCGATGAAGTCGAACAGTTCGGCCTTCCGGTCGGCGGGCACTACCGGCGGTTCATACACCGCGAGCCATTCACCGACCCGCCGCTCGGCGTGGTCGAGCGCGGTTGGCGAGCCGGCTTCGGCCCACGTCTCATAGTTGCGCCAGTCCGACACCTGCGGCTTGAAGAACGCATCCCGGAATCGATCCTGGGTGTGCTGGGTGCCGAAGAAGTGCCCACCCGGGCCGACTTCGGCGATGGTCTCCACCGCCATGGTGGCGTCGTCGACGATGAGCGGCTGCAGAAAGGTGGCCACCGTGTGGATGAGGTCACTGTCGACGACGGTCTTCTCCACGCTCGCGTGCAGGCCGCCTTCCATCCACCCGGCCCCGTGAAACACCAGGTTGGCGCCACCCATGATCGCTCCCCAAAGCGAGAACGTGCTCTCGTAGCCGGCCTGAGCGTCGATCGCGTTGGCCGCGCAGACATTGGACGACCGGTACGGCAGGCCGTAGCGGCGGGCCAGTTGGCCTCCGAGCATCGCCGACTGCATGAACTCCGGCGTCCCGAACGCGGGTGAGCCCGACTGCATGTCGACGTTGGACGTGAACCCGCCGTACATGACCGGTGACCCCGCCCGTACCAACTGGGTGAAGGCGATCCCCGCGAGAGCCTCGGCGTTTTGTTGCACCACCGCACCGGCGATGGTCACCGGCGCCATGGCTCCGGCCAGGGTGAACGGCGTCAGGATGACCACTTGGTTGCGACCCGAGTACTGGATGATGCCCTCGAGCATCGGGGTGTCGAGCCGCAACGGCGAACTCACGTTGATCACGGTGTGGATCGACGGCTCGACGTCGAGCCGGGCGTCATCGATCCCGCGGATGATGCGGACCATTTCGAGGCAGTCGAGGTTCCGCTGCGCACCGAGCGAATAGGCGTTGACCACCTTGTCGCTGAGGGTCAACAGGTCGCGAAAGGCTTCGAGGTGCCGTATCGACGGATGCAGGTCGACCGGCTCGACCGGGTAGCCGCCATGGGTCTGCACCGCCGTCAACAGCTGATGAAGCTGCACCAGCGTCTGAAAGTCCGAGCGATTACCCGTGCGCCGGCCGCGGGCCCGGTCGGCACTGTTGGGGGTGCTCGCCACCGCCCCGAAGACCACGTGGTCGCCGCCGAGCTGGATGTTGTGGGCCGGGTTGGGGGCGTGCAGGGTGAACTCGTGCGGCGCCTGGCCCACCAGATCGGTGATCAACTCCGGGTCGAATCGCACCCGGTCGCCATCGATGTCGGCGCCGGCCTGACGCCACAGCTCGAGGGCCCGGGGATGGAGAAAGTCCATGCCGGTGTCGCGCAACACCGCCAGCGACGCCTCATGGATCGCCTCGAGCCGATCGTCGGACACCACCCGGGTCGGTGCAAACGGGCGGCGGTGCAGCCGCCACTGCGGCTGCGGGGGTGCCGTGGGCTCGGTTGATCGTTCGCGTCGACCCCCGCTTCGACGCCGCCGCTCGCTCGCCCCTTCGGGAACCGAATCTGCCATAGCCAGCTGCGAACCTACCGGCTCGGTTCGGGGTGGACCAGCACTTCCCGCATCGTGGCTAGAGGCCGGGGACCGCGTCGGGCAGATGCAGATCGGGCTCGAGCAGCATCGTCACCGCATCGGACACCGAGAACGCTATTCGAGTGGGCCGGAACGCTCCGAGCTCCCACACCCGCTGCCGGTGCAGCCAGATCGAGTCGATCTCCGCGGCGACGGCACCGCCGATGTCGGCCGCGGCGGAATCACCGATCATCCATGCGTCGGCCAGCGAGGCGCCGGCGCGGCGCGCCGCGATGGCGAACAACCCGGGGTCCGGCTTGCGCACGTTCTCGATGCCGGAGACCGCCCAACCGTCGACCAGCCGGTCGAGCCCGGTCTGGCGGATCTTGTCCTCCTGCACCGGGGAGCCGTTGGTGACGATGCCGATGCGCCACCCCTCGCGCCGCAACAGCTCCAACGACTCGACCGCGTCCGCCGCGGGCCGGATCCGCGCCGCCACCGCCGACCGCAGTCCGGCGACCTCGGCGTCGGGATCCCAGCCGAGGTCGAACCGCTTGCCGACGAGGTCGAGAAAGTCGCGGCGCGAGACAAAGCCGTCACCGTCGGCCTCCACCATCCAGGGAACCGCCCCGAGGGGCAGCTCACGCTCGCGGGCGAAGTCCTCGATCCAGGCCCGTACGGCACCGGCGCGGTCGAGCAGCGTGTTGTCGAGATCGAACAGCGCAAGCGCGGCCAACGCTTAGGCCCGCCCGGCCTCCTCGAGGCCTCGGCGCACGAGGACTCGGGCCAGGTGTTGGCGGTATTCGACCGACGCGTTCAGATCGGCCGGTGGCTCGACGCCCTCGGCGGCGACCGCAGCGGCGTCGGAGGCGGTGGCGCCACCCGATACCGCGGCTTCGACCGCGGCGGATCGAACCGGCTTGGAATCCATGTTGACCAGACCGACACCGGTGGAGCCGTTGTTCACGAGCACGGCCGCACCCACGATCGCCCAGTCCTGGGCCCGCCGGTTGAACTTCTGGAACGACCACCCGGCGTCGGGCACCTTCGGCACTCGGATCTCGGTGAGCAGGTCGGTGTCGCCGAGCGCCGTTTCGAGGAACCCGGTGAAGAAGTCGTCGGCGCTCACCTCGCGGGCGCCGTCCTGACCGGTGATGACCATGGTGGCGCGCAGCGCGAGCAGCGCGGCGGGAAGGTCGCTGGCCGGGTCACCGTGGGCGATGGCCCCGCCGATCGTGCCCCGATGGCGAACCTGGGGATCGCCGACCTGGCTGGTGGCCGCAGCGAGCAGCGGCGTCTGGGAACCGACGAGGTCGTCGATCTCGATATCGCGGTGTCGGGTGAGGGCACCGATGGCGAGGTGGTCGCCACCGTCGTTGATGTAGGAGAGATCGTTCAGCCGACCGATGTCGATCACGACCGCCGGGTTGGCCAGGCGGTACTTCATGAGCGGAATCAGCGAGTGGCCACCGGCGAGCAGCTTGGCTTCGTCACCGTGCTCGCCCAGCAGGGCCAACGCCTGTTCGGCGGAGTCGGCCCGTTCGTAGTCAAAGGCGGCGGGGATCATGCGTCACCCCCGGCGGCGGAGAGAACGGCTTTCACGATGTTGTGGTAGCCGGTGCAGCGGCACAGGTTGCCCTCGAGCCCTTCGCGCACATCGTGTTCGCTCGGGTTCGGCACCTCGTCGAGGAGCGACACCGCGGCCATGACCATGCCCGGCGTGCAGTAGCCGCACTGGAGGGCGTGGCACTCGTGGAAGGCCTGTTGCATCGGGTGCAGTTCGGTCTCGGAGGGGGCGAGACCTTCGATGGTCGTCACCGCCTCACCGTCGGCCTGAACCGCGAGCATCGTGCAGGACTTCACGGCCTCGCCGTTGAAGTGGACGGTGCACGCCCCACACGAAGACGAGTCGCAGCCCACGTTCGTTCCGGTGAGCCCGCAGGCATCGCGCAGGTAGTGGACGAGCAGCGTCCTTGGTTCGACATCGTGAGACTGACCGTCCCCGTTGACGTTGACGTTGACCTGCACCGACTGCTCCCCCATGTGGTTTGGGTACTCGATTGAGAACGTGGACGAACTTACTACGTGGCGCCGATCTGTCACATCGACGGTTAGGGCGCCATTCGCCTCAGCATGACCCAGGCGCCGATACCGAAGAAGCCGACCAGGGCGAGGAGGGCGACCAGCCCGGGCCAGGAGTCGGCCCAGGTGACCGGGCCGAGGAAACCCTGCCGCATCATCGTGAGCACCGGGGTGATCGGGTTTATCCGACTCACCGCGTGCAGCCACCCGGTCTGAAAGCTCAGCGGGACCTGGCCAATCGAGAGGAAGGTGATCATGAAGATCGGAACCTGGATGGCCAGCAGCGCCCGCATGCTCTTGAGGATGAACACGGCAAACAAACCCAGACAGGCGAACGCGGTCGCCACGCCGAAGGCGCCGAGGTACACCATCGCCACGCCCGCGACCCCGCCGGCGACGTCGGCGGAGCCGAGCGTGTAGGCGACGAGCAGCACCATGGTCGTGGGGATCAACGATCGCAGCAGCGAATAGCCGATCGGGCCGAGCAGGAGCGGCAGCCGACCTCCCGGGACCAGCAGGAGCCGGTCATAGAAGCCGTTTTCCATGTCTTCGGCCGTCATGCCCGCGGCGCCGACGCCGGCGAACGACACGCCCTGCAGTACGGCGTAGGCGGTCATCCAGTTGTAGACGTTGTCGGTGCCGTAGCCCTGAAGTCCACCGAGGCCCGAAAACGAACCCGAGAAGCTGACGAGCAGGAACACGGGCATGATCAGCGTCGGAATGATCAACGACGGGCGCCGGGCGATGCGGAGCATGCCCCGAACGCTCAGGCGCCAGATGAGCCGAACCGCCGTGGCGGCACCGCCGACCGGCACGGAGGGTGCAATCGCCGCGCTCATCGGCTCGCCATCTTACGTTGCAGGCCCAGGACCGCCGCGGCCATCGTCAGGACCGCCAGCGCCCCGGGCAACCCGATCGCCAGGCCGGCGTCGCTCCAGGACCAGCCCTCGATCACCAGGCGCCGCAGCGGGTCGATGATCCACGTGATCGGATTGTTCTGCGCAACCGCCTGGTACCAACCGGTCATCAGTTCGGTCGGAAAGAACGCAGAGCTGACGAAGAGGGTGACAAAAACAAGCGGGAACGTTGCGTTGACCGCCTCTTGTGAACCGGTGCGAATCGCCAGCAACAAACCGACCGCCCCTATCGCCAGAGCGAGTAGCACCGAGGCCACCAACAACACGATGACGGCCCCGACGCCACCGTCGACGCGGGCGCCAAAGACGAAGAAGACGATGAGCACGATGATCGATTTCACCAACGCCTCGACCGCCGAGCCGGCGAGGCGGCCGATCAGGATGGTGACCCGGGCCACCGGCGAGGACACGAGTCGGTCGAAGAACCCGCCCTCGATGTCGAGCGCCAGCTCCGCACCCGCGGCGGTGGCCCCGAACGACACCGACTGGAGGATCGACGCCGGCACGATGAAGTCGAGGAACGAATCCACCTTGGGGAACCCGGGCAACGCGAGGGCGCGAGAAAACTGAGCGCTGTAGACCGCGGCCAGCATCAGCGGAAACACCAGACCGGGGATGAACGCCGCCATATTGCGAAACGACGTGCGGATCGAGCGTCGGCTGAGTTCGACCGCCTGGGCGAGAACCGAGCCTCGATGCGGCGGTTCCATCCCCGCGCCCACCGCGCTCGGGTCGTCGGCGCTCTGGTCGTCGGCGCGCGCCGCGGTCACTCCGCACCCTCGAGTCGGCGGCCGGTGGCATCGGCAAACACATCGTCCAGGCTCGGGGCATCGAGTTCGAGATGGTCGAGGGGGATCCCCGCTTCATCGAGGGCGCGCACGACCTCGGCCATGCCGCCCGCTCCCCCGGCCAGACCAATGGCCACCCGGCCTTCGCGACACGGGCGAGGCTCGCCGAAGCGGGCCAGCACCTCGGCGGCGGAATCCCGGTGACTATCGGGGGTGTCGATGCGAAGCGTCGGCGAACCAATGGCCTCCTTCAATGTCCCGGGAGCGCCCTCGCGCACGATCCTGCCGCCATCGATGATCGCCAACCGGCCGGCGAGCTGGTCGGCTTCCTCCAGGTATTGCGTGGTGAGAAAGACGGTGGTGCCCTCGTCGTTCAGCCGCCGCACCTCTTCCCACAACGACTGCCGGCTGGTCGGATCGAGGCCCGTTGTCGGTTCGTCGAGAAACAACACCCGGGGTTCGTGAATCAGCGACAGCGCCAGGTCGAGGCGGCGCCGCATACCACCCGAGTACGTGCCGACCCGCCGATCGCCCGCGGCGGTCAGACCGACCCGCTCGAGGAGCTCGGGACCACGGACGCGCGCCGCGGACCGGGGCAGTCCGTGCATCACCGACTGGAGCAACAACAGCTCGTTCCCGGTCATCATCGGGTCGATCGCCGCGTCCTGGAGGGCGACGCCGATCGAGCGGCGAACGGCCGCGGCTTCGGTGACGACGTCGAACCCCGCCACCCGCGCCGATCCCTCGGTCGGGCGCAGCAGGGTTACCAGCATCCGCACCACGGTGGACTTGCCGGCCCCGTTCGGCCCGAGAAACGCAAACACCTCGCCCTCGTCGACGTGCAGGTCGACGCCGTCGACCGCGGTGAGGTCGCCGAATCGCCGAACGAGCGCCTCCGCAACGATGGGTTGAGTCATAGCTCCGCAACGTAGACCGCTACCGACGCGATGTTCGAAACGGCCGAACCGGTCCGCATCGACTTCGCTCAGTCAGCCAACTGGTCCCACAGCGGGCCGAAGAGTTCGGCCTCGGTCGGCTCGTCGACGGGAATCGTCCGCACCACGTGGGTCTTGTTGAGAAAGTGCGCCGCCTGGAGGTTCTCGCTGATGGAGTTTCCGGCCCACGTGCCACAGCCCATGGTCAAGGTGAACGGAAGTCCGTTGTCGAACGAACCGCCGTTACCGAACGTGTGGGCTTGGTTCACCAGTACCCGTACCACCGGCAGGCGCCGGGCCAGCTGGTGGGCCCGCTCCGGGTCGGCGGTGTGCACCCCACACGAATGGCCAACGCCCTGCACGTCGAGCACCTGCTCGGCGATGTCGATCGCGTCATCGAAGTCGGCGGCCCGATAGACCGTGAGCACCAACGACAGCTTCTCCCCCGTCAGCGGCCGTTCGGGACCCGGATTGGGCTCTTCGACCAGCACGAACGACGCCGAGGGTTCGGCGGAGAGGGCAAACGCGTCAGCGAGCACCGCAAAGTCGCGGGCGAGCAGATCGCGAGCCAACTCGCCACCGGGAAACAGCCGCTCGCGGACCCGATCGGACTCCTCCGGCGTGCACCGGTGACCTCCGGCGGCCTCGAGCGCGGCGATCGCATCGTCGTACACCGAGTCGACGATGATGACCGAGTTCTCCGACGAGCACGACGTGGCGTTATCGAACATCTTCGAGCGGGCGATCTTGGCCGCCGCGTCGCCGAGGTCGGCCGACTCATCGATGATGACGGGCACGTTGCCGGCGCCGACGCCGATCGCCGGAGTGCCACTGCGGTACGACGCCCGGACGTTGTTCTGACTCCCCGTGGCGACCACGAGATCGGCCAACGCCATCAGCTCGTGGGTGTGCTCGCGTTGCACGGGTCCGGGGAGCACCTGGATCAGGTCCGGCGGAGCGCCGATCGCGGCCAACGCCTCGCGGGCGTAGGCGACGGCGGCGGAGGTCGTCGAATGCGCCGCGGGCGACGGGGCCGTCACGACCGCGTTGGCGCCGTTGATCGCCATCATTGCCTTGTTGATGGGCGTCGCCGCCGGATTGGTCGACGGGGTGATCGCGGCCACGACTCCCACCGGTTTGGCGTACACGGTGAGGCCGCGGGCCGGGTCCTCCTCGATCACGCCGACGCTCGGCGTCCGCAGCAGATCGCGCAGGGTGCCGAACGTCTTGCGCTGGTTCTTGATGATCTTGTCGGCCACGTTGCCGAGCCCGGTGTCGGCGACCGCCAGCGCCGCCAGTTCGGCGGCCCGCCCCGGTTCGTACAACGACCAGGCCACCGCTCGCACGGCGTTGTCGACCAGTTGCTGGTCAGCGGAGGCGAATTCGGCGACCGCGGTGCGGGCCCGCTCGACGATCCCGGGGACCGGCGAGTCCGCCGTCATGGCGTCTTGGCGGTCGGCAGGGCGCGGAACCCGCAACTCAACAACTCGACCATGTGTTCGAACGTGTCGTCGACGTCGTGGGGCCGGGGGTGACCGTCACCCGACTCCAAATGGGCGAATCCGTGGAAGGCGCTGCGCAACGACCGGGCGGCGTGGACCCGGTCGTCCTCGGTGAGCTCGAAGCTGGCCAGCCCTTGCGAGAGCACGTGCACGATCCGCTCGACGGCTTCCTCCAGTTCGGGGTCGTCGGCGCACGGATACCGATCGGTGGCGGCGTAGAGCCCGGGGTGCAGCCGCACGATTTCCCGCCAGGCATTACCCATGGCCCGCAGGGCATCCTGCCCGGCCAGGCCGACGGCGGCCGAGGTCAACGCGTCGGCGAGCACCTGGCGACCGCGCAGGCCGAGGCTGCGGATCAGGTCGTCGTAGCCGTCGACGTGGCGGTACAGCGCCGGCTGGGAGATGCCGAGCTCCTTGGCGACTTTGGTGAGCGTGAGCGAATCCAGTCCGTCGCGATCGGCCAACTCGGCCGCGGTCACGACGACCGTCTCGTTGTCCATTGCCACGAAGGGCTCCCAAGTCGTTGGCTACTCCCACCCTAGCGTTTTTGTTATACAGTCTCACTTCAGCGTCCCACCCGCTTCGGCTGCGCCGAACCGCGCGCCTGATCCGTGAAGGACCTTCTTGAGCATGACCGGGCCCGACACCCCGACCGAAGCCGTCGACACCGAGGCGATGTTCGGCTTCGGAACCACGCTCGATGTCCGCCGCTACGCCGAACCCACCGAGCACGTTCCGGCCATCGACGACGCCTACCGCTTCGACCCCGACGTCACGCTCGCGATCCTGTCGGGGTTCACCCACAACCGGCGGGTCCTCGTCCAGGGAGCCCACGGCACCGGAAAGTCGACCCACATCGAACAGATCGCCGCCCGCCTGAACTGGCCCTGTGTGCGAATCAACCTCGATGGCCACCTCACCCGCCTCGACCTCATCGGCCGCGATGCCATCGTGGTGCGCGACGGCCAGCAGGTAACCGAGTTTCAGGAGGGCATGTTGCCCTGGGCTGTACAGCGGCCCGTCGCGCTCGTGTTCGACGAATACGACGCCGGGCGCCCCGACGTGTTGTTCGTACTGCAACGGGTGCTCGAGTCCGACGGCCACTTCACGCTGCTCGATCAGAATCGCGTTCTGGTCCCCCACCCCGGCTTCCGCCTGTTCGCCACCGCCAACACCGTGGGCCTCGGCGATCTCACCGGGCTGTATCGAGGCACCCAGCAGCTCAATCAGGCCCAACTGGACCGGTGGAGCATGGTCGCCACGCTCGACTATCTCGACCCCGCGGTCGAAGCCGACATCGTGGCGCGCCGGGTGCCGGCTCTCGCCGCGGGCGGCGGCGGCCCCGAACTCATCGACTCGATGGTCGCCATGGCGGCGCTCACCCGGGTCGGTTTCGCGGCCGGCGACCTGTCGACCGTGATGTCGCCGCGCACGGTTATCAGCTGGGCCGAGAACCAGCTGATCGTCGACGAGATCGACCGCTCGTTCCGACTCACGTTCGCCAACCGGTGCGACCTGGCCGAGCGCCCAATCCTGGCCGAGTACTTCCAGCGGGTCTTCGGCCGCGACATCGTCGGGCTCGATGGCGCGCCGGTGTCGGGCGACGGAGCCGATGAGCCCGACCCGAGCTGACGGCCAGAGCGACGCCGCGGCGCGACGCCGGCGGGAACGCCACCGGTCGGCGTTGGTACGCGCGATCGGCGCCAATCCCGCGGCCGAACTGCGGGGGCAGCGCCTCACGGTGGCCGATCGCCCGATCGAGATCGCCTCGCCCCACCTGAGCCTCGGTATCGACACCATCACCGCCGCCGTCGACCGCGGCATCGCCGATGCGCTCGGGTTGCGGATTCGGCACAGCGATCACGACCTGCACGCGGAACTTCGCCCGGCGGCGACGGTGGCCGGAATCATCTTCGATCTCCTCGAACAGCTCCGATGCGAGTCACTGACCCCACCGTCGATGCCCGGCGTGGCCGCCAACCTCGATGCCGCCTTCACCAGTTGGTGCGAGCGCGCCCGGGGCGAGCACCTGCTCGAACGCGAGGCGGGGGTGCTGCTCTACACCCTCATCCACCTGACCCGGGCTCGACTGATGGGCCCCCGGTCGACGTACCGACCCGACGACGAGGTCGATGCCATCACCGAGGCCACCCGCTTCGCACTGAGCCCCGTCATCGGTTCGGCACTCGCCGAGATGGCCCGGGCGAGGACCGACCAGCGTCGCTTCGCCGCGGCCGCCCGTTTCATCGCCGACTACATCGCCGACGAACTGGGCGGCGACGGCGAGAACGATGCCGACACGACCCGGTTACGCCTCCTCGCCATCACCGCCGACACCAACCCGACCGAGGACGGCGACGCCCAGTACGGTCCGCAGGGCACGGGGGTGGTGACCGTCGGCGGGCTCGACGCCCTCGATGGGGCGGGCGACTACCACGTGTACCGGGCGGCCGACGACCGCGAGATCACCGGGGCCGACCTGTACCCGCCGTCCGCCCGTCGACGGCTTCGGGGCGACCTCGACCGACTGCTGGCCGCCCAGTCCGTCAGCCCGGCCCGGTTGGCCCAACGACTGCGCGCCCTACTCGCCGAACCATCGCCCTACGGGTGGTCGAGCGCCCACGAGGATGGCCTGCTCGACCCCGCGCGCCTCGCCCGCCTGGTCACCGACCCCGCCGACCGCAATGTGTTTCGCCGACCGGCGAGCCGACCGAGCTGTGACGCCGTGGTGAGCTTTCTCATCGACACGTCGGGTTCGATGAAGAGGCAGCGGTTCGAAGCCGTTGCCGTGCTGGTCGACTCCTTCGCCCGCGCCCTCGAATTAGCCGGGGCCCGCTGCGAGGTGCTCGGGTTCACGACGAGGGAGTTCTCCGGGGGCGAACCGCGCCGGCGGTGGGAGGCCGATGGTGAACCGGCGGACCCGGGTCGCCTGACGAGCACCGAGCACATCGTGTACTCCGCGGCCGAGACCCCGTGGCGGCGCGACCGGCTCGGACTCGCCTCGATGCTGCGCACCGATCACTACCGCGAGAGCATCGACGGCGAGGCCGTGCTCTGGGCGTTTCGCCGACTACTGGATCGCCCCGAACGGCGCCGGCATCTCGTCGTCATCTCCGACGGCGCGCCGAACGATGCCGCGACCAGCCGAACGAACCGAGACGGCTTCCTCGCCGACCATCTGCACGCGGTGACCTCGTTCGTCGAGCGCCGTTCCGACGTTCGGTTGGCCGCCATCGCCCTCGACCACGACGTCGGCGACTTTTACCGGAACTGGGTACCGCTGGATCTGAGCGGCACCCTCAGCCTCGCTACCTACGAGGCTGCGCTGCTTGCGATTGCAGGGCCGCGATAACCGCCACGTTCACGATGTCGGCGGCCGAGGCGCCTCGCGACAGATCGTGCATCACCCCACCGACTCCCTGCAGGAGGGGGCCGAACGCCTGAGCTCCACCGAGTCGTTCGGTGATCTTGTAGGCGATGTTGCCCGCGTCGAGGTCGGGGAACACAAAGACGTTGGCCCGACCCGCAACCGGGGAGTCCGGTGCTTTGGCATTGGCTACCGATTCGACAAACGCGGCATCGAATTGCAGCTCACCATCGATCGCCAGGTCGGGGGCCAGCTGTTGGGCCGCCCGGGTGGCGGCGATCACCTTGTCGACGCGGGCGTGGCGGGCGCTGCCCCGGGTCGAGAACGACAACATCGCCACCGCCGGGTCCTCGGCGGCAAGGGTGGCGAAGGTGCGGGCCGACGAGACCGCAATATCGGCCAACTGGTCGGCATCGGGGTCCGGTATGACACCGCAGTCGCCGTAGACGAGGGGCCGGCCGTCGGGCAGCACGAAGAAGAAACAGCTACTGATCGCCGCCACCCCGGGCGCTGGTCCCAGCACGCGAATGGCGGCCCGCAACACATCGGCGGTGGGCCGGGTGGCGCCGGCCACGCAGCCGTCGGCTCGACCCGACGCCGCCAGCAAGGCGCCAAGGTTCACCGGATCGGCGACATCGAACGGGCGACCCGCAAAGCCGGGGTGTGCCTCGGCGGCGGCGATCGCTTCGCTGAGCTCGGCCGGAAGGTCGGTAGCGGCCGCCACGGCGGCGGGATCGATGACCTCGACCCCGGCGGGCGCATCGATGGCATCCCCGATCAGGATCGGCCGAGCCAGACCCTGGCCGGCGAGGGTTTCCGCCGCTTCGATGGCCCGGGGGTCGGCCCCGTCGCAGAGCGCGATCGAGCGAAGGTCGGCTCGGGCGGTGTCGTACCAGCGATCGAGGACGCCGCCGGAGGGCGACACGGTCAGCCCTTACCCCGCCAGGGGATGAGCTTGCGTTCGAGAAACCGCATGAAGAAATCCATGGCCACACCGAGCACACCGATGATGATGATCCCTGCGACCACCACATCCATCCGGAAGAAGTTCTTGGCCGCAAAGATCATGGCGCCGAGGCCCACTTCGGCGCCGGTGATTTCGGCGGCGACGAGGGTGCCCCAGCACACGCCGAGGGCGACCCGAATGCTGGTGAAGATCTCGGGCAGCGCGTTGGGGAGGATGACGTGGCGAAGGATCTGCAGCTTCGAGGCGCCGAGGGAGTACGCGGCGTGCACCTTGGACTTGCTGACGCCCAGCACTCCGGCCCGGGAGCCGATGATGATGATCCACAGGGCGGCGAAGAACAACAGCATCACCTTGCCGAGTTCGCCGATACCGAACCACACGATGAACAGCGGCAGGAGCGCCAGCGGCGGGATGGGGCGGAACAGTTCGACCGGCGGGTCGAAGATGCCGCGCAACGTGTTGGACAAACCCATGGCGAAACCGACCGGAACACCGATGATGATGGCGAAGAACATGCCCTGGATGACCCGCCAGAGACTGGTCCAGGTGTTGTTGGCCAGGTTGACGTTTCGATACCCCTCGGTGAAGCCGTCGTACACGGCCTTGATGACCTGACCCTGGGTGGGAAAGGTGCGGTCGTTGACCATGGCGCTGTCGCCGCCGACCTTGACGATGAACCAGACCACCATCAGCCCGACCAGGCTGATGACGCTCCAGGGCACCGACCCGGTAACCTCGCTGCCGTCACCAAAGGTCACCGTCTTGCGCTGCGCCGGCTTCTTGCCGATGGGCGGCCGAACAGTGTCCTGGCTACCGGGGTTTTCGAGCGGGTTGGTCGTGGTCATCACTCGCCTCCGTGGCCCATGATTTGTTCTTCCATCTCCCAGATCATCGAAAGCACCTCTTCACGCTTTTGGATGAACTGGGCCGACGCCTTGAGCTTGCGGGCGTCGCTGGTGAGGGCCTGAGCGGCAAAGGGCAGCTCGAAGACCTGTTCGATCCGTCCCGGGCGCGGCGCCATGACGAACAACTTGTCGCCGAGGTACAACGCCTCCTCGACGCTGTGGGTGACCAGGATGACCGTCTTGCCGGTCTCCTTCCACAGTTTGAGTACCAGGCCCTGCATCTTCTCGCGCGTCAACGCGTCGAGGGCACCGAGCGGCTCGTCCATCAAGATGATGTCGGGCTCGTTGGCCAGACAGCGCGCCAACGCCACCCGCTGCTGCATACCGCCGGAGAGTTCATACACCGCTTTGTCGCCAAAGCCCTGGAGGCCCACCGTGCCGAGCAACGAATCGACCTGGGCGGCGGTGTGGGCCTTGTCGACCCCCTTCATCCGAGGCCCGAACGAGACGTTCTTGGCCACCGACATCCATTCGAACAACGCACCCTGCTGAAAGACCATGCCCCGCTCCGGCGCCGGACCGGTGATGGGCTGGTGCCCGAGGGTCACGGTGCCCGATGTCGGCGACAAGAACCCGGCCAGGATGTTCAGCAGCGTCGTCTTGCCGCAGCCGCTCGGACCCAGCAGGGTGAGCAGTCGCCCGGGCTCGAGGTCAAAGGAGACGTCTTTCAACGCTTCGACCGAGCCTCCGTCGGGCAGCTCGTAAATCATGCCGAGACCGTCGACATGCAGGTCTTTCACGAAATATCCCCCTCGTGCAACCGGGCACGATCTCGGTGGTTTCTGATGATGGTGCGGGTGCGGGCTTTGCGCCCACACCCGCACCGATCACACAACGTTGGTTCCGATCGGCACCGATCCCTCAGCGCTGAGCGGATACCGCAGAATCGCTACTCGACCGCTTCGAGGTAACTCGTGTCGACGAAGTCGTCGTAGCTGTCGAGGGCGGAGTCGATCTCGCCCTGTTCGACGAAGAAGTCCATCTGCTCCTTCATGACCGTCTGCACGGTGCCGCCCATCCAGGCGTCGGACAGCTGGGTTGCCTTGTCCGGGAAGGCAAAGGCGTCGAGCAGCGCGTTTGACGCTTCGAGTTCCATACCGGCCGCGGTGGCGATCGTTTCCTCGGTGGAGGCCCGATCGTTGGCGTAGGTGGTGTTGGCATCCTCGGTGACCTGGAGGAAGTCGGTGACCACACCCGGGTACGCGTCGCCGAACGCCTTGGTCGTGGTG
>CALHYX010000071.1 GCA_938041035.1 uncultured Acidimicrobiales bacterium
CCGCGAATCGGGCACGTGGTATTTCATCGAATCGGCATTGCCCTTAATCGGATAGGCATCGGGATCCGGACACGACCCGTCCTCACCCGCCTTCACACTGCCCTCACCAAACGGCGCATCATCATCGGCATTGACCACACCATCAGCATCCGAATCAACATCGTCGGCATCGACCGTGCGATCTGAATCTTCGACCTCTGCATCAGCGGCATCGTCAGCCTCACCGGCGCTCGAGCTGTCATCGGTGTCCCCGACCTCTGCATCAGCGGCATCGTCCGCCTCACCGGCGCTCGAATCGGTAGCCGCGTCCTCGTCGCCGTCCGACACTGCGTCGGCCGCCGCCGCGGCCGCACCGGCGGCGCCGGCGGTTGCGGCATCGTCGTGGTCGTGGTCGTGATCGTGGTCGTGCTCTTCGGCTTCGGCGCGAGCGGCGGCGGCCGCCTTGCTCTTGGCCACCCGGTCGCGACGCGACTGCGAGGCGTTGGCGCTCGAGCTCGAGGCATTGGCCCGCTCGGCTCGACGGGCAAGCTCTTCGGGGCTGTACCGGCTCACGATGATCGTGATGTGGCAGGTGCGCTTACGGATGCGAGTGGCGCGACCGCGCGCCCGCGGGCGCCAGCGCTTCAGCGTCGGACCCTCGTCGGCGTAGCAGGCCGACACGTACAGTTCTTCGGCCGCGATGCCGTCGTTGTTCTCCGCGTTGGCGACCGCCGAATCGAGACACTTGTGCACGATTCGGGAGATACCCCGCTCGGAGAAGGCAAGGATTTCGGTCGCCTCGCCAAAGCTCTTGTCACGGATGAGATCGAGCACCTCGCGGGCCTTGTAGGCCGAAGAGCGAACGTGCCGGACCGATGCGCGCGTACCCGGGCGCTCGTTGGTCTTGGTTCCAAAGGCCATTAGCGGGTGCCCCGTTCCTGACCGGCGTGAAACCGGAAGGTGCGGGTGGGAGCAAACTCGCCGAGCTTGTGCCCAACCATCGACTCGGTGATGTACACCGGGACGTGCTTGCGACCGTCGTGGACGGCGATGGTGTGACCAACCATGTCCGGGATGATGGTCGAACGACGCGACCAGGTCTTGACGACCTTCTTCTCACCGGACTCGTTGAGGGCATCGACCTTCTTCAACAGATGGTCGTCGATGAATGCGCCCTTTTTGAGGCTCCTTGGCATGGTCCCTTACCTCCGCGATCCGCGGGTGCGGCGACGACGAACGATCAACTTCTCAGATTCCTTCTTGCGATTACGCGTGCGGCCTTCGGGCTGGCCCCAGGGCGACACCGGGTGACGACCACCGGAGGTCTTGCCCTCACCACCGCCGTGGGGGTGATCGACCGGGTTCATGGCGACGCCACGGGTCTGCGGCCGCACACCCTTCCAGCGGTTGCGGCCGGCCTTACCAATCTTGATGAGCTCGTGCTCGCTGTTGCCCACCACGCCGACGGTCGCCCGACAGTCGATGGGCACCCGCCGCATTTCGGTGCTGGGCAGGCGCAGGGTGGCGAAGCCGCCTTCCTTGGCCACCAGTTGCACGCTCGAGCCGGCGCTGCGGGACAACTTGCCGCCGCCGCCAGGCTTGATCTCGGCGTTGTGCACCACGGTACCGACGGGGATGTAGCGCAGCGGCAGCGCGTTTCCGGGCCGAATGTCGGAACCCTGACCGGACTCCAACATGTCGCCGACCCCGACGCCTTCGGGGGCGAGGATGTAGCTCTTGGCACCGTCGAGGTAGTGGAGCAACAGGATGCGACAGCTGCGGTTCGGGTCGTACTCGACCGCGGCAACCTTGGCCGGCACCCCGTCCTTGTTCCGACGGAAGTCGATGATGCGGTACTGCTGCTTGTGGCCACCACCCTTGTGCCGGGCGGTCTTGCGGCCGTGGTTGTTGCGGCCACCAGTGCCGGACTTCTTGGCCAGCAGTGACTTCTCCGGCGTCGTCTTGGTGATGTCGGAGAAGTCCGACACCGTCTGGAAACGACGGCCGGGGCTGGTGGGCTTGCGCTTGCGTAGTGCCATGGTTCCTAGACCTCGAACAGGTCGATCGAGTCACCCTCGGCGAGGGTGACGAGGGCGCGCTTTACGGTCGAACGGGTCGAAAAGGTTCCGGTGCGGCGGTTGCGCTTGCGCTTGCCCTTCCGGTTCATGGTGTTGACCTTGAGGACCGACACCCCGAAGATCGACTCGACCGCGTCGCGAATCTCGGGCTTGGACGCCGACGGGTGCACCCGGAAGGTGTACACGTTGGCGTCGAGCAGGCCGTAGGACTTCTCCGACACGATCGGTTCGATGATGACGTCGCGTGCGTCCTTCATGACTCGTCTCCCTCTTCGGCTTCGTCGTCCTCGGTGGCCTTGGCGCCACCCGGGGCGGTGAAGCCCGCAGCCTCAGCCGCCTCAGCACTGGAAAACCAGACCTCGGCAACCGTGGCATCGAAATGCCGCGAATCGGGCACGTGGTATTTCATCGAATCGGCATTGCCCTTAATCGGATAGGCATCGGGATCCGGACACGACCCGTCCTCACCCGCCTTCACACTGCCCTCACCAAACGGCGCATCATCATCGGCATTGACCACACC
>CALHYX010000072.1 GCA_938041035.1 uncultured Acidimicrobiales bacterium
CGAACCATCTGGTGCCAGGCACCAGATGGTTCGCGGCTAGATGGTTCGCGGCCGGAGATGTGTCGGTGTCAGGTGAGCACGATTGCGCCCTTTTCCTCTTCGTAGCGCGCCGTCGCCTCCTCGACGGCAACCATCTGGGCATCGGCCAGAACCGGACGAGCCTTGCTGGCCCGTTCGGCGGCCCGGACGGTGGAGTCGACCTGGCCCTGGAAGTGCGGCATGACATGGCGGGCGAACAGCTCGTAGCTCTTCTGCGTCGCCTGTTGATTCGCCCAGTTGTGCGCCAGGGTCAAATAGGCCCCGAAGCCGCCGTTGGACTGCTCGAGCAGTTCCTCGATCTGAGCGATCGCCATGTCGGGGGTGCCGACGACGCCGAGCCCCCCGTTGACGAAGGCCACCATCTCGTCGAGATCGGTCCCGTCCACCGCCATCTGCGGGAACGCAGCGACATCCTGGAAGTACCGGAACCACTGCTCCATGCCGTACTCCACGTCCCGGCGCGCCTCCTCTGCGGTTTCCGCCAGGTGCATCAGTCCCACCAGGCGCCACTTCTGACGATCCGCGACCTGACCGTGAGCGGCCGCCACCTCTTCCTGGATCGTCCAATGGTGGGCCAGCACATCCATGCCGACCGCAACCGTGGCGCCGAGCGACAACACCCCGCCGCCGTACTTGCCGGCAAGCTTGGCCCCTGACGGCGAGGCGACTGCTGCGACCGCCATGTCGAACAGTGGGTCGCTGTAGGGGCGTAGGTGCAGGCGGGCGTTGTCGAGGGTCAGTCGGTCCGAGGAGTAGCTGATCGGCTCATCGCTGGTCAGCAGATGCATCACGATTTCGAGGTACTCCTCGAGCAGCGGTCGCATTTGCGGCGGTTCGAGCCCCAACATCGCGGCATCGGTCGGCAATGCTCCCGGTCCGACCCCGAACATGACGCGACCGCGGGTGAGATGGTCGAGCAGAACCATGCGCTCGGCCACCCACAACGGGTTGTGGTACGGCAGCGAGACAACGCCGGTGCCGAGCTTGATGTTTCTGGTCCGCTCGGCCGCAGCCATGATGAATATCTCCGGCGACGCGATGATCTCGCTGCCGGCCGAGTGGTGTTCGCCGATCCAGGCCTCGTCGAAGCCGAGCCTGTCCATGTGCTGGAGTAGCTCGAGGTCGTTCTCGAGTGACAGCGTCGGGTTGTGCTCGGGTGGATGGAAAGGCGCCATGAAGGTGCCGAAGCGCATGCGCATAGAAGTCCCCTGATCTGTTGGATTCGTCGGGCTCGTCACAAGCGCTGGAGTCCCCGTTTCCCCCAAAAGAAGTAGGAACTACGCCCACCCTAGGCGCGGTTGCCGGGTCGGGAAATAGCCAATGTCGACCCAAAGATCCCGACCCGGCCCCGCTGTCCGAAGGTCGCGACCGGACCGTCGCGACCGGCCTGTCGCGACCGCTATGCGTCGATTGCGATGGCGGCTTTGATCACCGCGTCGAGGGGAACTCGCGATCGGGCCGCCGGGTCATTGTCGCCATTGGTGACGATGGAGAACACGATCTCGCGTCCACCCACGGTTGTGGCATAACCCGACAGGGCCCGGGCGCCGAAGACCGTTCCGGTCTTGGCCCGCACGTTCCCCAGCGTCTGCGCGGTGAGGAAGCGGCGCCGAAGCGTGCCGGAACTTCCCGACACCGGGAGGGCTTGCTCGAAAAGGCCGAACCAGGGCTCGTCCTGGATGGCGCGCAACACCTGTTGCCATTCGCGCGTCGAGCGCCAGTTCGCATATGACAGGCCGGAACCGTCGTCCGCGATGCCGCTCGGGTTTGGGCACCGGTCGCGGAGCCAGCTGTCGATCGCGGCGGCGCCGCCATCCTGGGTGCCGCCGCGCCCGGTCATCGCACCGATCTCCAACAGCAGGTTGTCGGCGATCCGGTTGTCGCTGAAGCGGAGCATCTCGCGCACCATGTCGCGCGTCGGGCGAGACGGTGCCCAGGCGACTGTCGTGTCGTTGCGGACGGGTCGCCGCGACACCACGACCCGGTCGATGTCGATGCCGCGGGCGCGCAGCACCTCGGCGACGATTCGCCCGTTGTGCCGGTCGGGTTTCGCCACGTACGCCGCATCCGTGCGCCGTTCGTTGTTGTCGAGTGTGAACGTCGACAGCGGCCCTGCGTACCGCGGAACCGTCCAGGACGGCCACCCGCCGACGAGCAGAGGCGTGTCGTACCGCGAAGCATCGATGACGAGCCGGCGGGCACTGGTTATGCCCTCGTCGAGTAGTTGGTCGGCCAGGCCGTGGATCGCGGCATCGCCATCGCGACCGAACGTCGGATCGCCGCTGGCGTGCAGGATCAGGTCGTCGCCTCGGATGGCGATGGTGGTGATGAACCGGTGGTCCTCCGGAAGCAGCGCCAGCGCCCCGATCGCGGTGTAGATCTTCTGATTCGACGCCGGGATCATCAGCCGATCGGGCCGAGCGGCGGCCACCTCGCCGAAGCCTTCGACCCAGATCGACGCCGACGTGACGAGCGCCGCCAGGTCGGGGTGAGCGAGCGCCCGCTGCACCGCGGCGATGCCGGCGCGGGGAGCGATGTCGGGTTTGGTGATGTGGTCGACGTTGCAGATGTGGTGGGGAACGAAGTCGATGCCGACCCGGTCGATGGCCGCTCCGGTTCCGGCGAAAACCCGCACCTCGCACGCCCGCCGGTGGATCGCGCAGTCGAACGTGCCGGTCGAGCGGGGGAGCGCGACCCGGGCACGAAACACGCCGGCGGTTCGCCGCACGTTGGTCGGCCGCACGCGTACGCACTGGTGCCGGCCGATGCGGCCGTCGGCCGGGCACAGCTGTATTCGCACCCGGGAGGGAGCGTTGTGCACGACCACGGTGACGGTCTGGCCGTCGGCTATGGACCACCGGGGCCCGACCCGAAGGTCCGCGTCGTCGTCCGCGGCGGCCGGCGCCGCGGTCAACAGCGCCGCCAGCAAGGCGATGGCCGTCGCCGCCACCGCGGTCGACATCGGACTAGGACGTAGCCCCTGCACGGGTCAGCCCTGGTAGAGCACGAGCATCTTGTAGAGCAGCGACGGCACTTCGTTGCCCTCCACGTGGACCGCCACTTCGGTCGTGATCAGCGTGCCCTTCTTCTTCGCTTCGGCCCCCACCAGACGTGACCGGGCGTGCACCATCGATCCGGCGGGCACCGGGGCGAGGAAGCGGAACCCGTCACTGCCGTAGTTCACGGCGTTCTTGATGCCGGTGATCTTGATGCCGCCCGGGTTCAGCTTCGGCAACAGACTCAAGGTGAGGAAGCCGTGGGCGATCGGCCCACCGAAGGGGCCGGCGTTCGCCCGTTCGATGTCGACGTGGATCCACTGGTGGTCACCGGTGAGTTCGGCAAACCCGTTGATCATGTCCTGGGTCACCTCGATTGCGTTGCCCCAGTCGCCGAACTCCTCGCTCGCCGCACCGTTGAGCCCCTCGATGTCATCGAAAGCGAACTCCACTGTTTTGTCTCCTTGTGTCGTGGTTGGTTTGTCGATCCGGTGGGCACGTTCGCCCCGTTGGATCCTCGGTCCTGGTTGTTGGTTGGTCCGTGGTTGGTTTGTCGATCCGGTGGGCACGTTCGCCCCGTTGGATCCTCGGTCCAGATCTGCTCACCGCAACTTAGGCCTACCTGAACCCCTGCCGCGAACCCTCCGTCGCGACCGCTCTGGTGCCTGGCACCAGATGGCCCGCTGGAGCCGACGAAGTCCGGTTTTTCAGCGAATTGGTGTCTTCGCGAACCATCTGGTGCCAGGCACCAGATGGTTCGCGGGTGGGAAGGTAGGGGTTCGGGAGGCTCGGGTCGCTGTGGGGGCGAAGTCGTGCTTGCATGGCCCGGGGCGCGAACCGGGTCCCCCGGTGCAACGAACGTCCCCCGGCTCAAGAAGAGGAAGCACACATGCAGGTTCTGGTAATGGGGGGTTCGTTGTTCAACGGCCGATCCCTCGTCAAGGTGTTGGTCGAGAGCGGCCACGACGTGACCGTGTGCAACCGGGGTCGGACGCCGGTCACCTACCCCGACGGTGTCGCCCACATCGCCGCTGACCGGACCGACGCCGACCAGCTGCGTAGCGCGCTCGGCGGCCACAGCTGGGACGCCGTTGTCGACATGAGCTCCTATCACCCCGGAGATGCCGAGCTGGCCATCGACGTCTTCTCCGGATCCACCGGCCATTACATCTTCATCAGCTCGACCGTCACCTACGCGACCGGTTCGCCGTCGCCGATGGCCGAGGATGCCCCCGACGATCGAGGGCCCAACCAGAACGAATACGGGCTGCACAAGCTCCTGGCCGAAGACGTCCTCTTCGCCGCCCACCAGGCCGATGGTTTCCCCGCCACCACCGTGTCATTGTCGATGGTCATGGGCCCGCACAACGCGCTTCCCGGCCGAGAACAGCGCATGTTCGCCCGAATGCTCACCGGCCGCCCGGTCCTCATCCCCGGCGACGGTTCCACCCTCGGCGTCGTCGGCCACGTCGACGACCAGTCCCGAGCCATCGAGTCGATCCTGGGCGCGGAAGCCTCGTTCGGTCGTCGGTTCAACCTCACCGGTGACGACGCTCACAGCGACACCCGTTACGTCGACGTGCTCGAATCGGTCACCGGCGCCACCGCCGACCGGGTGGCGATACCGGCACCGATCATGGATCAGCTGTGGGACGGCGACATCAAGCTTCCGTTCGACACGGGAGCCCGGCCGACGATGGACATTCGCTCGACCGAGGACTCGGTGGCCCGGATCATGCCCCACATCCACAAGTTTCAGCTCGCCACGATCATCCAGCGCCTCCAACCGAACGTGCACCGCTGGGATCACGACGTCGTGTTCTCCGTCGACGCGATCAAAGCGATCGGGGGCTGGACCCCCAGCTTCGACTTCCCCGGATGCGTCGCCGACACCTACGAATGGTGGCAGTCAGCCGGCGGGCTCGACCGCATGGAATACGACTTCGCCTGGGAAGACGAGATCCTCACCCACCTGCGGTAGTCGGGGTCGCGGGTTCCGCCGGTTTCGGGGCGAGCCGGGTCGACATCACCGCGCCGACGATGCTCGTGATGGTCAAAAGCAGCGCGGCTCGCCGGACACCGTCGACCGGGTTGCCGGCGGAGGCCACCAGCACGACCACCACGGCGACCGAGATGGTGCTGCCCACGTCCAACCCGATCCGCGACATCGCTCCACCCACACCGATTCGGGCGTCGGGAACCTCGCGCAGAGCCGATGCGTGGCAGGCGGTGTGGGCGAGCCCGACACCCACGCCGTAGGCGATCGAGCCCGGTATCCACACCGAGGCAACGGAGGGCTCCTCGGAGGTGGCGTAGAAGAAGAACAATCCGGCCCCGGCCATGAGGAGCGTGCCGGGGAGGATCACCGACCGGTGCCCATACCGGTCGGCGATGGCGCCGGACACGAACGAGAGCGGTCCCCCGATCACCGGAATGATGCTGAGCGCCAAACCGGCGCGGCCGAGGCTGAGCTCCCATCCGTCGATCAACAGGCCGACGAAGGCGAGGTACATGCCGCCGAACGATCCGGCGACGATCAGGTTGAGCGAACTGCCGAGGGCGAAGTTCGGCACTCGGTACAGCGGCAGGTGCAGCACCGGGTCCGGATGGCTGAGCGAACGGGTGATGAGCAGGGCCAACGCGGCCAAACCCACTGCGGCAGCGCCGACAATTCGGGGGTCGGACCACCCCCATTCGTCGAGTTGCACGATGGCCAAGGCGAGCGACGAGATACTCACCATCAACCCGACGACGCCGAGCATGTCCGGGGGTGGCCGGTCGGTGGCGACCGGTCGGCCGGCGCGGTCATCGGCGAGCTGCCACCAGAGCAGTACCGCTACGAGGATCGCGGCCGGAGTGTTGAGGCCAAAAGTCTGACGCCAACCGAGCACGTCGAGCAGCGCACCGCCGATCACCGGGCCAAGGGCGGCCGAAACGCCGCCGAGGGCACCGATGGCCCCCACCGCGCTCGATCGACGTTGCGACCCGAATGCATCGAGCACGATCGCGAGGGCGGCGCTGGACTGCATTCCGAGCCCGGCCGCCTGAACCAGTCGGCCGATGATCAAGACGACGACGGTCGGCGACCAGCCGATGATCGCCGCGCCCAACCCAAAGATGGTCAATCCGGTCAGCAGGATCCGCTTGCGGCCGTATCGGTCGGCGAGCCATCCCGCCGGGATGATCATCGACGCCATCATGATGGTGAAGCCGGTCAACGCCCATGACACCGTGGCCTCGGACGCGTCGAACGACTCGGAGATGTCGCCGAACGCGACGAACATCATGGAGAAGTTGAGCGATGTGAGCAGCAGCGCGCTGCCGACCAGGGCGAGCACCATCCACGCCCGGTCGTCGCCGGACGGTGCCTCCGACGCGGAGGTGGAGGTCAGCTGGTTTCCTGGGCGGCCCGCCGGGCCTCTCCCGCGGCTCGCAGCGCCTCGATGTTGTCCGGCCCGACGTGCATGAAGTCGGCTCGCCACTGCTCGCTCTCGGACCAGATGTTGGGCGACTGAACCGTGGTGCGGGGCGCGATAGCGCCTTCGAGCACGGCGAGTCCCAGGTCGAGGATCGACTGCTGATCCTCGATGTCGTCGGGCTTGCCCGTCGGGTTACCGAGCGGGTAGTCGGTGAAGACGAACCGGGGGACTCCGGCGAGCTCGACGATGTCGCGGGCGCTACCGAGGATGACGGTGGGAATGCCCTCGGCTTCAAGGTGGCGGGCGACCAGACTCACGGTCTGGTGACACACCGGTCAAAGCGGCACGAGCACGACGGCATCGACGCCGTCGTCGCGGCACCAGCCGGCGATCACTTCGGCATCGAGACCCGATCGGCGTTGGCTGTACTGGGTCGGTACGCCGAAGTAGCGGGGGGCCACGGCGCCGATCCGGCCGGCCTCGGCGGCCCGGCCGAGTGCGTCGAGGGGCAAGAAGCTGCCCACGTCATCGGTGTGGGTGGCGCCCTTGTCCCACGAGAGATCCATGGTGAACATGCGCTCGGGGGTGGGCGACGAGGGCGCGGCGTAGACCTCCTTGTCGGCGCGCACCATCAGGCCCCCGTCGTCACCGTCGTCGGTCGCCGGGTTGAAGATGAACGATGTCGTGACGACGGCAACCGTCGACTCCGCCAGCGGCCGGTCGAGCCGGGCGAACGGCACGTCGTTGTGGTGGGCCCATCGGTACGGGCGGTCATAGCCGCTCGCCTCGTAGTACTCGCGTGACTTGTCGATGTAGCTGACGAAGGTGCGATGGGCGGTGTCGGCGTTCGCAGCGGTCATGGACCGACCGTACCCGGCCGGCGGTCACCGCGAAAGAACGGGAGCGTCGCCCCGTCAGGCGCGTCACCCGAGCGAGCCCTCCGCTTCGAAGGTACGATTTCGCGGCACCCGACGAGTGCGGCTGGCGGGGAGAGGGTGGGAGGCGGCAGTGAATCCATACGGCTACTTCTACGATCCGGTGATCGGCCCGGGAGCGCCGAGCCCGGCGCAGTACGTGCTGCACAGACGCGGGCCCAAGGACTACGTCCTCGGGTGTTCCTTCGGCTACTTCGATCACCCCACCGGGGCGTCCTATGAGGTTCCCCACGACGTACAGGATTTTCGCACCGACCTGGCGTCGATCCCGTGGGCGTTCGCCTGGCTGGTGCCCGGCATGGGGAAGCACCTGCCGGCCATCTTGTTGCATGACGGTCTGGTCACCAACGAGGCCGAGCGCGCCCGTGTCGGCCAGACCCATCGCGGGCCTCCCGTCACCCGAGTGGAGGCCGATCGAATCATGCGCGACGCCATGGCGGCGCTCGAGGTCGGCATCGTGCGCCGCTGGCTGGTGTGGTCGGCGGTGGCGATGGCGACCCTCTGGGAACGAGAACCCCGCCGCCGGCTGTGGCAGGCGCTGATCGTCATCCACTTCGGGGTCATCGGCCTGCTTGGCGTTCTCGCAACGCTCGACCTGCTCAACGTCCGAATCGGTTCGTGGACCCCGGGGCTCTGGTGGATGCGAGGCGGGTTCTGGTCCGAACTCGCCGGCGGCGCCGTGGGGGCGGCCGTCCTACCCGTTTTGTTCTCGTTGCAACCCATGTGGCGTCACGCGGGGATGCGCACCGCGGCGGTCATGGGCGGCATCGCGCTCGCGCTGTTGCTCCATGTGACCGTGGCCGTCGTCGTGGTGTACGGCGTCTACCTGGTGCTGGAGAAGGTGGTGCCCGACCCTGCGGCGGGTTCAGCCCAGGGCTAGCGGCTCAGGGCTAACGGGACAGGGTTTAGCGGACGAAGAACCAGAACCAGGCGATGGCGGCGATGATGCCGAGGCCGATCGCCACCTTCAAGAACCCCTTGATGGCTCCCCACACCGCACCGCCGAGAGCGGCGAGACCGATCAGCACCAGCACGACGGTGAGCCCGGGGTTCGCTACGGCGGCATCGGTCAGCGAATCGGGGATCTTGTCGGCCACGTCGGCGGGCAGCCGCTCGACCACCTCATCCGGGATCTGATCGATGTTGCCTTCGCGCAGGTCTTTCACCAGCTGCGGTTCGAGGTCCTCGAGTTGCTCCACGACCTCCGGAGGAAGGTCGTCGAGGGGTGAGTCCTCGGTCTCGGTGTCCTGGCGAAAGGCGGCGGTGGTCATCCAGCCATCATGGCCGAAACCGACTCCTCCACTACGGCACGGGCGCCCCGGGACCGGTAATTCGGGGCTCTGCGTCTCGATTTCTCGAAAATTTCGGCTAAACCGTCGCCATGTCGTACCCGGTGGTGCTGTTTGATCTCGATCACACCCTGTTCGACTTCGTTGGCTCGAAGAACGCTGCGCTCGAAGGGGTTTTCGCCGAGGTCGGCGTGCCCGGTGGTGCGGCGATGATCGCCGCGTACGACGCGATCAACGTCGAGGTGTGGCAGGCCCTCGAGCGAGGCGAAATCGAGCACCGGGAGCTCGGTCCGGCCCGGTTCGAACGGTTGGCGGCCGCCCGGGGTTTTGCGGCTGATGCCGAAGCGATGAGCGCGAGTTTCCTGCATCGGCTGGGCTACTGCGGCGGCTTGCTCCCCGGGGCCCGCGAGGTGCTCGACACGCTGGCCGGGCGGGTACCGATGGCGCTCATCACCAACGGGTTCAGCCAGGTACAGCGCGACCGGCTGGCCAACTTTGATCTCGACCGCTACTTCGACGCGGTGGTGATCTCGGCGGAGATCGGGGTCTCGAAGCCAGCTGCGGCCTTCTTCGACATCACGTTCGCGCAGCTCGGGATGCCCCGCACCGACGAGGTGTTGGTGGTGGGCGACAGCCTGACGTCGGACATGCGCGGCGGTGCCGACTACGGCCTCGCCACCTGTTGGGTAAACGCCGAGGGTGCGCCCACCCCCGACGACCCGCGTATCGACCATGTTGTCGCCTCGGTCGGCGAGGTGCCGCCCCTCGTTCTGGGCTGACGCCACGATCACGCCGCCCATGCTCCCGGTGGACCGCGTTTGCCCTGGCCGTTCCCGGGCGATTCTGGTTCGGACGGGCCGAGCGTTCCGTTCGAACAGGGGACAGGATCAGACCCGTCGGGGTGCCCTGCGTCGGGTGTTGATGCCCGCGCGGGTGCTTCACCGGCATGGTGTTTGGGTTTCGGGTCGTGATGTTGCCCGGGCGGAACGCTCGTGGAGTGCAGCGTGCCGTCCGCCCGGTGGATGGTGAGCCGGCGGGTGCCGGATTCGAGGGTGAAGGTCCAGTGGCCTTCGTGGGCGGCGTGATGATGGCCGCCGGCGATCCGGCACAGCGGAATCAGGTTGTCGAGATCGGTCGGCCCGTGTTGGGACGCCCACTCGACGATGTGGTGGATCTCGCACTGATCGAAATCGACCGCACAGCCCGGTACGGCGCATCCGCCGTACATGGCGGCTAGGGCGCTGCGCTGAGCAGCGGTGGCCAGGTGCTTGGACCTGCCCACGTCGAGAGCAACCGAAGCGCCGTTGAGCACGACCGGCGCAATCCCGGCCTCACACGCCAGCCGCCGGATGGTCTCCACGGGCACGAGTTGGCCGCTCTGGGTCGTGTGCACCGACCGATCGTGCAAGCCTCGGAGCAGGGTTTCGAGGTCGACGTGCACGTTGATCTGGTACTTGACGCCCCGGCCTGCCCGGGAGAGCGCCGTGCCCAACACGATGTTCTTCAACGCCTCGGCGGCCAACCAGTCCTTCGACTTGCCCCGCATGGGGTGGTCACGACCACCGGCGCGCGAAGCGGTTCGCAGCGCGGCGATCTCGGCGTCGATGATCTCGTTCATCGCCGCGGCCGTGACCTCGTCGAACCGGTAGTAGCCGCACCCGGCGAACGTGGCCTTGTCGGTCCACCGGTTCAACTTCTGGCGAGCCCGTTGCCCGGCGACGCGGATTTCGCCGTCGTCGTTCTGTTTGGCGGCAACGCGCTCTTTCAGCCGCTTCTGGAGGTCGTCGGGAGTCGTGCTCTTCGCCTCGTCGGCCAGATCGGCGCCACCGTTGGAGAACAGATCCTCCAACGTGTCGTCGTCGGCATCCTTGGTGCCTGCGGCGATGGCATCGAGGTGATCCGGCGAGATCTCACCGTCGCTCAACGCGCCTCCGAGCTCCGGTGCGTCGTTCAGGGTCTTCAGTCGCTCCTCGGCGGTCTTCTTCGACCGCTTTGACCGCTTGGAGTCGTTGTTCATCGGGTCGGCGGCACCGTTGCCCTGACCGCGCGAGTGCAGGCGCTCGGCCTGCGCCATCGCCGCCAGATAGTTGGCCTCCAACCATGCGCACGCAGCTTCGGTTCGGCGGGTCGCCTCCCGCACACCCGCGACCGACAGCGAGGCCGGCGGATTCGCCACTAACCAGTTCAGGTCTCGAAGGATCGATTCCACTCCCACATCATGACGAGGGGGTGAGACAGTTTTGGTCAGAATCCGCCGTGACCGGACAAGAAATCTGAAAAAAGTTTCTCGTCGGTTGGCGGAGCGGCCTCACCCACGAAGCCCCCGACCGTGCGGGGCTATGCAGCGGTCGCAAGGGCCGAAGTCGAACACCTTGCGATGGTCTGAGAGCGTGACCCCGACGTGGTTATGTGCGGGTGAGGCGGTCTTCAACGGCGGCGGCGACCTGGGTTGCGTTGACGCCCGTGCAGACATCGATCAGTGGTCGGTGCTGCCAGGCGGCGGGGGCTGCTTCGTCGGTGTCGCCGAGGTTGGGCCATGTCTTGCCGCGGCTGAAGCTCTCGGTTTCGACCCGGAGCGGCCAGGCCTGGGTCGTGAAGGCGTCGGGTTGGAGGAGGTAGGCGATTGTTGCGGGGTCGTGGAGATAGATCCCGTCGATGTGGTTGGTTTGCTCGAAGAAGCTCCGGTAGGCCGGGAGCGCGCTCCGGAGAAGTCCGGCTGGTGCCGTGTCGGGTGCGGTGATGCGATCGATTGCGTCACCGGTCAGGTTGATCTGATGCGTCACGTCGAGCCCGACCATGGTGACTGGCCAGCCGGCTCCGAAAACCAGGTCGGCGGCCTCGGGGTCGTTGTTGATGTTCGCTTCGGCAGTCGGGGTCGCGTTACCTGGTACAAGCGCATTGCCTCCCATGACCACGACCTGACGCACCAGCTCACAGACGTCGGGGTAGTGGTCAAACGCAACGGCAAGGTTGGTGAGCGGGCCAAGGGCAACGATGGTGACCTGGCCAGGGTTGGCCGTCACCGTCCGGTGGATGAAATCGGCTGCCGGTTCATCGATCGGCGATGTTGCCGGTGTCGTGGGTGTCATGCCGCCGAGTCCGTTAGCGCCGTGGACTTGCGGGACCGGTCCGAGATAGTTCGACGCGATCGGTTTCGTGGCGCCGACGGCGACGGGGATGTCAGCGCGTCCGGCGGCTTCGAGGATGGTGAGCGCGTTGGCCGTTGTGGTCTCGGTCGTCGCGTTACCGAAGACGGTTGTGAGCCCGAGGATTTCTAGCTCCGGTGACGCCAGCGCCATGAGCAACGCCATGGCGTCATCGACGCCGGGGTCGGTATCGATGATCAGTTTCACGCAGTTGCCGATGCTGGTAGAAGCCAGCCGGAAGCGACGGCGTCAGCGAAGACGTGTTCAGCCGCTGCCCACAGATCCGGTGCGCCGTCGGCGATGCGTTGCGTCATCTGTCGTTCTCGTGCTTCGTCGACGCTGTAGTCGGTCCAGGTTCCGCCACCGACGACGTGGTTCAGCAGGATCGGTTGTAGCCGATCGACCGCCTTGGCGAACTTGGCGTCGGAAGTGTCTGCCGCTTCGAACTCTTCCCACAGCGATCGGAATGTGGCGGCTTGGTCGTCGGGCAGGAGCCTGAAAAGGCGATCCGCTGCCTCTTGTTCGATTCTGGCTTGTTCGTCCGGGGCGGTGTCGTCGAACAGGGGTGTGTCACCGGCATCGATCTCGACGATGTCGTGCAGGAGCAGCATCTGCACGATTCCATTCCGTCGAGACTACCCGTCGCCCAGGGTCCAAGGCCGGGGCTCCGCACTTCGTGGTGTATGTCGAGGGTGGTTCGTCGACGAGGGGCGGTTAGGTCAGTGGTCAGCCCATGTTCGGCGCTGTGGCATCTCGGACGGATTTGGGTCGGTGGCCAACCTGCTCCACATGACGACGTCGGGTTGGGCGTCCTTGATCGGTTCCCACGCTCGCAAGATCCCTTCGCGCTGATAGCCCGAGCGAGCAGCGACGCGCTGCGAAGCCTCGTTGTTGGGATGCGTGAGCAGGTGGGCGCGCACGACATCGTGATCGGCGAACACCCAGTCGGTGATGAGCGTCAACGCTTCCGATGTGATCCCGCGTCGACGTTGACTCCGATCGATCCAGTAAAAGGTCTCTGCCCGCCGGTTTGGAGCGTCGACGAAGGCCCCGATTTGGCCGACACACTCATCAGCCCCGTTCACGGTGATCGCCAGAGCAAACAAGCCGGCCTCTTGGAGCTGATTCCTGCGGACAATCCACTCAAGCGCCTTCTCTTGGGTGAGCCCCTCCTCCATCATCGTGAACTTCGGGATCTCCGGGTCCTGGCAGGCGAGAGCGACGCGACTCGCATCGTCAGGGCGGAACGGGCGGAGCGTGACGCGGGCGGACACGAGAACCGGGCCGGAGGGCGGCGACGACTGCATGGCCCCAGTGTCTCAAGTTCCGTTCGAAGGCGCGAGCAATTCCGCCTTTGTTGCCCGATCGGGCTCGAGCGCCCGTCAAACAGATGTGGCGAGGCGGTGCACGCCGGAGGCGGTCGGGGACGTGTCGTCGGTGTGGATGGCAGCGGAGATCTCGATGATGTTGCATGGCAGTTCTGTCGCCCCATCGCCAAGCCAACATCTTCGTTCTGCGTTGATGGGGTTTGTGCTCTTGGGGCTTGTGTTGACAGCGTGTAGCCGAAGTAGCGCCGAAGAAGACGCCAGGTCCGGTAGTGCCACATCCGACTCGACCGAAAGGTCTTCGACGACGGTAGTCAGCTCCACCCCCGCAATCAGAACGCAGCCTTGGACCGCCGCCGGTGTCGACAACGGTGGAGTAGGCCAGCAGCCGGCCGTCGTAGCGTTGAGCGATCCGCCGATCGAGATCGATTGGCAGCTCGTCAACAAGGCGGAACCCGCCCCAGCCAAAACGCCGCCATGCCCCGAACCGGCAGAGGGCTGGTGGTCCGCACCGTTCATGTGGGGCATTGACTGACATGCGGCCCATTCGACCAAGATCGCCCGCGTGGGATTACCGGGCGTCCGGTAGTTGCTTTGTCTTACGTATCGTCATACGGTGTCGGTATGCCTGTGTTGAACTTCCGAACCGATGAGGCGTCCGAACGAGCTCTTGCTGAGCTCACCGCTGACGGAGCAACCACCTCCGAAGCAATCCGCCAAGCACTCGTGGACGCTGTGCGTTTGAGACGCCGCGAACAGATGAGAGCAGAGTCGATTGAGATGATGAACGACGAGGCTGACCTGGCCGAGAGTCGACAGGTCCTCGCCGAAATGGACGAGTTGCGTGCGCGGTGACATCCACCAGCTGCGGGCTCCACGCTCAACGCGAGGCGGCGAACAGCGGGGTCAGCGCTACGCGGTGATCATCCAAGCCGACGACCTGATGCTCTCCACCGTTCTTGTCGCTCCAACTTCTCAGTCCTCGCCGGCGCGGATATTCCGGCCGACCATCAACATCGGCGGCCAACAAACCCAAGTTCTGATTGAGCAAACTTCAGCCGTGGCAGTGGAACGCCTCGGCGATCTCGTCGGCCACATAAGCCACGACGAAGCCGTCACCATCGACGATGCCCTCCGCCTGGTCCTCGAACTCGACTGAACCTACAACCGGACGACTATCCCGACACACGCTCCCCGCCACCGCCGATATGAGAGACCGCATTCGGGCCGAAGTAGCGCACTCCGAACGAGGTGGGAGCGTTGATTACGCGGGATTATCGGGCGCTTTAGCTCAGGGTAGGTCGAGAATGATTGCGAGATTTTCGCGCAGCTGAGCGAGGTTCACTGTCCCAACGTTTCCTCGCACGTTGTTGATCCTGGCAGGAGAGATCGCCCGGATATGTTGGCACTGCGCTGACGAAGTTGTTTCGAGGCCGTTGACCTCGTCGGGTTCGATGGTGATTTCGGAGTCGAAGCGCCTGATTGTGGTCGTCAGTGGCACGACGTGGACGACCGATGGCTCGGCATCGAGGATCCGTTGTGCGGTGACGAGCACCGCCGGGTGACGGAAGCCAGCTTCTCTTCCCTCGGGTGTCCCTAGTTCAAGCTCAACGATTTCACCCGAGGTCAGCATCGAGCCATGCCAACTCGTCGTCTCGAAGTGGCGTAGAGAGATCAGCGCCAACTCGATCTTGGCGGAGAGCTTTCACCGCGAGGGAAACGGTGTTGCCCACCGTGGTGTTGAGTTCCTCGGCGAGGCGTTTGAGCCTTTCGTGGGTGGCGGTGTCGATCCGAACGCTTGTGCTCTGCATGCAAATAAGCATACACGGGAGTTCCACCATCGTTTCTCTTGAGGTGAGAATGCCGGATATCGGTCGGGCCGGGAGACCGTGGCCGTCTCTAGCTGTCGCGTCGTCGGAGGTCCCAGACGGCGAGGCCCACAGCGATTGTTGTGTAGGCCGCTGCGATCGCCAGTGATGGCCAGGCTCCGAGGCTTCCGACCGCTTGGTCGGTGGCGTCAGAGCTCTGAGTGAGCTTCCTCATCACGCCGTCGAGCGACGCGCCGCCCAACCAGCGCTGGTAGTCGCCAAGCATCGGGGCGACGATCCCGGGCAACAACACCACTGCAACGCCGACGAGCACGGCGCCGGCTGAGTTACGCACAAGTGCCCCGATGGCGACACCCAGTACCGCCATGAGAGCAATCGCGATTGCGATGCCGAGGACGGCGGGAAAGGCATGCCCGGTCGCGTAGTCGTCACGAGACAGCATCGCGAGCCCGATACCGAACGCGGCGAGTGCCGATGGGACCACGATCACGGCGACCGTGGCTGCGGCGATGAAGCTCTTGGCGGCGAGGACCCAGAGGCGGCTAGGGCACGCGACGAGGCTCGTGCGCATCATTCCGGAGCTGATCTCACTGGTGACGAACACTGCACCCAACGAGGTGGCGAGAATCTGCGCGATCACTGCGCCGCCCAGCACGCTCGCCCCGAGGATCGTGTCGTCGTCCTGCAGGCTCCCCGTCGCCGCCACTACGACCGAAAGCGTCGGCAGCATCAGCGCCAGGACACCGGTCAAAATCACATGAGACGGCAGCGTGACGAACTTCGTCCCCTCGAAACGCACCGCGTCGCTGAAGCTCGCGCCGCTCACGACGCCACCTGGCTCGTGCGGTACGAGATGGTGTCGTTCACCAGCTCGCTGTAGACATCTTCGAGCGATGATCTCAGCGGCGTAAGCTCGTGCAGCGCTACCCCAGCCTCCAGCGCCGCATCTCCGATCACGGCGGGACTCAGACCGTTCGCGGTCCACGCATCGCCCCCGAAACGCTCCAGCTGGCCGCCGGCGGCTTCCACCATCGACAGAAGTCCCTGGCCATCGGGTGAGCGAATCAGTACAGGTGGTGTAGATGCACGCTCCACGAACGCCGACAACGACGAGTCAGCCAGCAACCGACCCTGTCCGATCACCACCAGGCGATCAGCCACAAGCTCGACCTCGCTCATCAAATGGCTCGAGACCAGAACGGTACGGCCGCCATCGGCTAGGTCTCTCATCAACTGTCGAACCCACCGGATGCCTTCGGTATCGAGCCCGTTGAACGGCTCGTCGAACAGCACAACCCCAGGATCGCCCAGCAACGCCGCCGCGATACCGAAGCGTTGACGCATCCCCAACGAGAACTCCCGCAACCGGCGGCCGGCCACATCAAGGAGCCCAACCCGATCCAAAACAGCATCCACCCGCGTCGACGGGATCCGGTTGGAGCGGGCCAGTGCCAGCAGGTGATGACGTGCGCGCCGGCCTCCCTGCACAGCGCCGGCATCGAGAAGGGCGCCCACCTCGCGCAGCGGTGAACGCATCTCGCGGTACTGCTCGCCGTGTATGCGGGCCTCGCCCTCGGTCGGTCGATCCAGGCCGAGGATCAGGCGCATCGTGGTCGACTTGCCGGCGCCGTTCGGCCCCAAGAATCCTGTCACCGACTCCGGCTGCACGGAGAACGTCAAGTCCGAAACCGCCACCGTTGATCCGTATCGCTTCGATATCCCCATGACCTCGATCACGACCCCAACAATAGTCAGGTTGCGTCCCCACCGACCCGCGCCGTAACGGCGCCTCCGATCGGCCGATCGCTCACCGGAACCCGAGCGATAATCCCAGGCCGTAGCCATTGGTCCCGCGCCGCATACCCGGCGCTACGAGCGACCCGATCGCTCGGTGTCGCTCGCAGCGGCGGTGGGTAGTGGTTGTCAGCCCGGCCGGGTGGCACCGGCGATGAACGTCGACACGATGTAGGTGGCGTGCCGGTCGAGGCTTCGCCGGGCCCGGTCGTAGCGCATCGTGGTTCTCGGGTCGGCGTGGCTGGCTGCTTCTTGGACGTCTCTCAGCGGGACGCCGGCGTCGAGGGCTGCGGTGATGAACGAGTGCCGCAATGAGTGAGGCGAGATGCGTTTGTTGATCCCGGCCTTCTTGGTCAGCCGTTTCACCATCCGGTCGGCGCAGTAGCGGTCCATGCGGCCGCCTTCGACGCCGAGGAAGATCGGGCCGGAGGTTCGTTCCCCGATGTAGAGGTCCAGCGCCCGGCCGGTCCGCGGCGCGATCGGCACGGTGACGTGCTTGCCGCCCTTGCGGACGATCGCGAGCGTCCGATGGCCTCGCTCAGTCGACAGGTCATCGATGTCGGCGTTGAGCGCTTCGGAGATCCGCAGACCGTTCAACGCAAGGAGCGTAATGAGCGCTCCATCGCGTAGGTCTCCGAGTCCAGCTTGGACGAGGAGGGCGCCGAGTTCGTTGCGGTCCAGTCCTAGCGTGCGGGACTCGTCGGGCACTTTGGGTCGCCGAATGTTGGCGGCGTTCAGGTCGCGGTCGCGGCACCACTCGGCGAAGAGACGGAGATCGGTGGTGTAGCTGACCCGGGTGCTGCCGGAGTAGCCAGCGAGGAACGCCGCAACCGCCACTCGCTCCGAGACGAGGAGCGGATCGTCAAGGCGGACGATCTCGGCGGGTAGGAAGTTGGTGGTGTGCTCGTAGGCCATGGCGGCCTCCTTGATGACCCAGCCTCCCGAGGAGACGGGATCAACCCTCCCACCGGGCCTCGGAGCCATCCAGACTCCGAGGATGCGGCGGGATTATCGGGCGCTACGAAAGAAGGGCCGTTACCGGGTGGCAGGTCAGTGGTTGGTCGGTGATTCTGAGCGGGAGCTACCGCGTGTTCGTTCTGGTCGATTGGCACCGCGTCACGGTTGTGTGTTGTCGATCGAGTACAGCGCGACGAGCTGCAACTGGTCGGCGGTGATGTCTGCATCTGCTCTATGGAGAACATCTATCGTTCGGCCTTCGATCACCGTTGCCCAGGCGACCATTGGTCCCGAACGGCATTTAGCGTGCGCTGGAGGGTCACCCGGTCGGATACGAAACATCGACCCCGTTTCACTATTTCGAGTGTTGATCCAGACGTAGCCGCCACGACAGGTCGTGAATCGGAGGGTCACGCTCGCAAATCGGTGGTGCTTCTAGGTCTGCGAACCTGTCCCGAGTTCTTCGGACAACGTTCCGGACACAGAGTGGCGGGTGGTGGTTGGGCGATCCGCTGGGCTGGCGAGAGCAGATCGGTCGTCATGTGCTGTGTCCCTTTAGATCCGTACAGCATCAGAAACGTGCTAGATCGGGATTGAGACGCAACCGTCCACTCCCTCGGAAGCACCCATGAGCTCAGACCTACTGACCATCGCCAACTTGTACTACGACACCCTTCGCGGCGTGGTCGAAGTAGCCGACCTGCCGCTAACTGCTGACGTATCGTTCATAGGCCCGCTCGTGAACGTCAACGGGCCAGATGCATTCAGGGCGGTCCTCGAACAAATCGTGCCAACCGTCATGAGCGTGACGATTCGCCACCAATGTGTTGGCGCGGAGACGGTGATCACGATCTACGACTTTGACTGCGGACTCGACAGCGGTGCGGTTCTAACGGCAGAGACCATCACGATCGTCGATGGCAGGATCGCTGGATGTCAGCTCATCTTCGACTCCGCGCCCTTCACGCTGATCTAAGTTCTGGCGCGGCCTAGCAATCTGGAGCTGAGTCACGCCAGCAGGAAGTCGAGCCCTGCCGCTAGGTTCAAAACCCTGGCGTTCACCGGAGCGGAAGCGGCGGGGTACGAGGCGATGGTCCGCAACTTCGAGTGGCGTTTGTGGCGGGAGCGTGATTCTGGGCGGTGCTATCGATCACCGCCAATGGGCCGATACCGGGCGGTCTTGCGACTGTTGAGTCGGTGATTCTGTGCGCCGATATCGGGTGCATCAGGTTGTCCGTTGTCGGAACCTCATCGGAAGTCCCGGCGCAGATCTGCTCGAACTGGGAGAATGCTTGTATGACCACGTTCCCTGGGTTGCCGACCGCACCTATCGAGGCGGATCAGCGGTGAGGGCCTTGGTACTGGAGGCCGCAGGCCGGCTCGAACTCCAAGACACCCCCGACCCGATCCCCGGGCCAGGTGAGTCCCTCGTCACGGTTCACGTCGCCGGAATCGGCGGCAGCGAAACGTTGGGCCTGCGCAGCCCGGGGATCCGGCCGCTACCGAGCGTCATGGGGCACAGCATCGCCGGCACCACGGCCGACGGCAGCCGAGTAGCGGTCAACCCGCTGCTCGGCTGCGGCTGTTGCCGCTACTGCGCAATGGGGTCGATGCAGCTTTGCGACGACTGGAATCTGATTGGCGTGCAACGCAATGGAGGCCTCGCTGAACAGGTGGCGGTTCCAGACTCTGCGCTCGAGGGTCTTCCTGACAATCTCTCCTGGGAACAGACAGCGTTCATCGAGCCGTTCGCGAATTCGATCAGCGCATGGGACAAGGTGGTCCCCGGTGTTGGCGATAGGGTTCTTGTGATCGGCGCTGGCGGCCTCGGCCTTGGTCTTGTCGCTTGTGCTCAACAGGACACGCCAGACGCCCGGATCGAATTCATCGAACCGTCTTCGCAGCGGACCGCAGCTGCGGAACAAATGGGCGGCGAATCATCCCGCGACCTGGACGCCCGACGTTTCGACGTTGTGTTCGACACCGTCGGATCGGCTGAGAGCCGAACGCTCGCGCTAAGGCTCGCTGACAAAGGCGCACGAGTCGTGTTGCTCGGGTTCGCAACACCGGCCCACGAAGTCGCCATGAACGAACTCATCCGGCACGAACAACGCCTGATTGGTTCGTTCGCCTA
>CALHYX010000073.1 GCA_938041035.1 uncultured Acidimicrobiales bacterium
CTCCAAAGTCGACTTTGTACCGCTGGCCAACCGCATGAAGCACTGCGAGGCCGAGATCCGTGTGCACTTCAAACAGGGCCGCGGCGTCGAGGAGGACACCCTGCCCGACTGGGCGTGGGAACGCATCGCCGAATTCGACGAAATGCTCACCATCGACGTGCGCATGGGTAATCCCATGTCGGTGGCCGCCGTCTTCACCAAGTAGGCGTCTTCACAGAGTTCGTCTTCAAGTAGGCCGGACGCGTCCGTGACGTGCCGCCGATGGGCGACCCGTCACGGACGATCACATTGTGAGCCGGCTTCGGTGATCGGCGGTTAGATGATCGTGAAGCACTTGCCTGATCGGGGCGGTCCGTCGGGTCCCTCAGGGAACGCGAGGTAGGCGTTGGGGTCGTCGTAGCGCCATTGGCACATGGCGTCGACGTCGAGCGGCTCGAGCCGCTTGCTGCCGTCGAGGTTGGTGAACTCACACTCGAAGCTGTCGACGCGCTGGGCGGTGTTCACGTGGCGTTCGCCGCCGAGTGATTTGCAGTACGGCGTCGGCCGAACCCCGCCGAGAAACGCGGGGTCGTCGGTGGTCGCCCAACAGCGGGGGCTTTGTGCGGGCCCCTCGCCGCCGTCGGGATGCACGATGAAGGCGTTGGCACCCCAGCGCCATCGACAAGCCGCGTTCTGGTCGAGGGTTTCGGCCGTGGTTGCGCCCTCGCCGTCGGTGACGCAAGCGAACGCGTTCGCGTGCCAGGGCGGGTTCACCCAGCGGTCGGCCCCGATGCTCATGCAGAACCGCTTCGGGTTGTAGCCGCCCATGAACACCGCACCCGCCGGGGGGCTGGTCGGCGCGTCGAACAGCGGCGTCGGCGGGGCCGGTGGCGGAGGCGGAGGCGGCGGTGGGGGCGGAGGCGGCGGTGGGGGCGGAGGCGGCGGTGGGGGAGGAGGAGGCGGAAGCGGCGGATTCGCGTTCACCACGGTCAACGGGTACGCCTCGTACACCGACGGGACCGAGGTTCCTGCCTCGCCCAGCCCAACGATGAGGGCACATGCTTGCGCGAACGTGCAATCGATTCTCGCGGGGCCGACGCTGGGGATGATCGAGGACGGAACGGTGAGTGTGCCGCCGAACATCGCGTTGGTAACCGGGCCGATGACGGAACCGAGCAACGCACAATCGTTGAAGATGTTCAACGGTTGGTCGCCGGGATTGCGGCACCAACCCATGGCGCCGTTTTCCAAATTGGCCGGGATGTTGGTGACGGAAACCTCGATCGAGTCACCGGGGTTCACCTCGACCACACTGTCGACGTCGAAGTTGATGTCGTCGGACTGCGCGGCGGCGGGTGCGGAGGCGGTGGCCAACAGCCCGAGGGCCAGCGCGGCGAGGGCGACGACGGTGCGGGAGCACCGCCATCGGGGTGGGTGGGAAGACAAAACGAAGACCTCCGGGGACGGTGGCGCGCCCGGCGGTCGGAGCACCGGCGCCGATGCTGTCACGTTTCTGAGCCAGCGCCGATGGGTAGATCTACCCGGTGGTCATTGGCCGTTGGACCCCGAAACGGTGTCGAACTCGATGGTCAGCTCGCCGTCGCCGACCGTAACCGTGGCGCGGTGCGCGGCGCCGGGGTTGGCTTCATAACCGATGCTCGTCGCCAGTACCTGAGTGGCCACGTAGGCCTCGTGGGCCTGGACGGCGGCGATGACGTCGCCACCACCCGACAGCCACAACGCGATGCGATCGCTGACCACGAGGTCGGCGTCCTTGCGGGCCTGTTGCACGTGACGCACGACGTCGCGGGCCAAACCTTCGGCCGCCAGTTCGTCGGTGACCTCGGTGTCGAGGACGACGACGGCGTCGTTGTTGGGCAGGGCGGCGGCGCTGACGCCGTCGGGTGATTCGAGCGCCAGCTCGTACTCGCCGGGGTCGAGCGTGTGCTCGCCAATGGCGATGGTGTCGTCGTCGTTCTGGGTCCAGTGACCGGTCTTGGCCGCGGCGAAGACTTCCTGGACGGCGCCGCCCAGCTTCGGGCCGAGCGCCTTGCCGTCGGGGCGCAGGACAAACGTGGCGTGGGCGGCGAGATCGGGGGAGAACGCCACCGTCTTCACGTTCACCTCGTCGGTGATGAGCGCGGTGAAGTCGTTGAGGTACTCGGTGTCGCGCCCGGCCACGGTGATCGAACGGAGCGGCAGGCGCACCCGGAGGCCTTCGTCCTCGCGCAGGCGCAGCGCGGTCGACACGACATCGCGCACGCGATCCATCGAGTACACGAGGTCGGGGTCATCGGGGAGCTCGTCGGGCGAGGGCCAGTCGGCCAGGTGCACGCTCGAACCGTCGGTGAGCCCGCCGTAGATCTCCTCGGCGATCATGGGCAGGAACGGGGCCGCGGCCCGGAGGAACACGGTGAGCACGGTGTAGAGGGTGTCGAACGCGGCCTGCTTGTCGGCCGCGGCGTCGTCGGACCCGGACGGGTCGGCTCCGCTCCAGAACCGGTCGCGCGACCGGCGGATGTACCAGTTGTTGAGCGCGTCGATGAAACCCAGCAGATGCGCGGTGGAGCCGGGTAGGTCATAGGCGTCCATCGAGGCGGTGATCGCTTCGACCATCGTGCGGGTCTTGGCCAGGATGTAGCGATCGAGCACGTTGGCATCGGCCAGTTGGGTCGGATCGACCGTCTTGGCCGTGTAGCCGTCGATGTTCGCGTACAGGGTGAAGAACGAATAGGCGTTCCACACCGGTAGGAGCACCTGGCGGGTGACATCGTCGATCGCCTGATCGCTGATGCGGGCGTCGCCGCCCCGCACGATGTTGGACGCCATGAAGTACCAGCGCAGGGCATCGCTGCCCTGCTTGTCGAAGATCTCGCTCGGCTCGGTGTAGTTGCGCAGCTTCTTCGACAATTTGGCGCCGTCGTCGGCCAGCAGAATGCCGTGACAGATCACGTTGTTGAACGACGGTTTGTCGAACAGTGCGCCCGCCAGAACGTGCAGCGTGTAGAACCAGCCGCGCGTCTGGTTGATGTACTCGACGATGAAGTCGGCGGGGTAGTGGCTCTCGAACCACTCCTTGTTCTCGAACGGGTAGTGCACCTGGGCAAACGGCATCGACCCGGATTCGAACCAGCAGTCGAGCACCTCGGGGACCCGCCGCATGGTCGACTGACCCGTCGGGTCGTCGGGGTTCGGGCGCGTCAGCTCGTCGATGAACGGGCGGTGCAGGTCGCTGGGCCGCACCCCGAAGTCGGCCTCGATCTCGTCGAGGCTGCCGTACACGTCGATGCGGGGGTACTCGGGGTTGTCGCTCTTCCATGCCGGGATGGGAGAACCCCAGAACCGGTTGCGGCTGATCGACCAGTCGCGGGCCCCCTCGAGCCAGCGGCCGAAGCGGCCGTCGCGCACGTTGTCGGGAATCCAGTTGATCTCCTGGTTGAGTTCGACGAGGCGATCGCGGATGTCGGTGACGCGCACGTACCAGCTCGGCATGGCCCGGTAGATGATCGGCGTATCGGTGCGCCAGCAGTGCGGGTAGTTGTGTTCGTAGCTGTCGTGGCGGATGAGGGCGCCGTCGTCGCGCAGCCGGCGGATGATGCCCTGATTGGCCTCGAGGACGTTTTCGCCCTCCCAGTCGGGTACCTCGCGGGTGAAGCGGCCCTGATCGTCGACCGGCACGACCATGCCGACGCCGTTCTCCTCGCCGATGCGTTGGTCGTCCTCGCCGAAGCCGGGGGCGGTGTGCACGATGCCGGTGCCCTCGGCGGTGTCGACAAAGTCGCCCGCCAGCACGCGGAACGCGTTGAGGTCGTCGCGGTCGGCAAAGAAGTCGAACAGCGGGGTGTAGGTGCGCTCCACCAGATCGCGGCCGGCGACCGTGCTGTGCAGGGTGGCGCCCTCGAGCTGCTTCTCGTACCCGGCCGCGGTGTCCTCACCCAGCACGTAGTAGGTGCCGGCCATCTCGTAGACGCCGTAGCTGATGTCGGGACCGACGATGAGCGCGAGGTTCGACGGCAGGGTCCACGGGGTGGTGGTCCAGGCCAGGATCTTCATGGGGCCGGGATCGTCAGGGTTCGGGGTCAGGTCGAACGCCACGGTGACGGCGGGGTCCTGGCGGGGGCGGGTGGCGTCGTCGAGGCGGATTTCGAAGTTCGACAGCGGCGTCTCGGCGCCCCACGAGTAGGGCATCACCCGGTTGGCTTCGTACAGCAGGCCCTTGTCCCAGAGCTGCTTGAACGCCCACATCACCGACTCCATGTAGGAGAGGTCCATGGTCTTGTAGTCGTTTTCGAAGTCGACCCACCGGGCCTGACGGGTGACGGTGTCCTCCCATTCGGAGGTGTACTTCAGGACCGAGGTGCGGCAGTACTCGTTGAACTTCTCGATGCCGAACTCGGTGATGGCGGCTCGACCGGAAACCCCCAGCTGCTTTTCGGATTCCATCTCGGCGGGCAGGCCGTGGCAGTCCCAGCCGAAACGGCGATCGACCCGGTTGCCCCGCATGGTCTGGTAGCGGGGGACGACGTCTTTCACGTAGCCGGTGAGGAGGTGGCCGTGGTGGGGAAGTCCGTTGGCGAACGGCGGGCCGTCGTAAAACACGAACTCGGAGTCGGCCGGGCGCTCGTCGATGGAGGTCTGAAAGGTGCCATCGGCCTTCCAGCGCTCGAGAATGCGCTCCTCGATCGCCGGGAAATCAGGTTTGCCGGCTTCGGGATAGGGGTTCTCGGGCGGGTTCGTCATGGCCTCCAAGACTACAAGTCGCGGGACCGTGGCCCGACGTGACCAACCGATAGCCTCGGGGCATGTCGCCAACCCGCTTCCTCCCGTGTTGAACGAACAATCCGAAGACCTGCTGAGAGCCGACATTCGCCGGCTCGGCGTCCAGCTGGGCGATTCGATTCAACGCAACGTGAGCGTCGAATTCTTCGAGCTCGTCGAGAAGGTTCGCCTGCTCGCCCGGCGCTACCGCGAAGGCGATGCGTCCGCCGGCGAAGCCCTGGCCGAGACCGTTGCCGAAGTGAGCGAGATCGAGGCGATCCTGCTGGTGCGGGCGTTCACCATCTACTTCCATCTCGCCAATGTGGCCGAGCAGGTGCACCGCATCGAGGAGCTGCGCCTCTCCAAGGAGGGTTCGGGTCAGCTCTTCGACACCTTCGCCCGAATCGACGCGGCCGGTATCGACGCCGATCGGGTGGCCACGAGCCTGCGCAACGTCGAATACCGCCCGGTGTTCACCGCCCACCCGACCGAAGCGTCGCGCCGCTCGGTACTCGAGAAGCGAGCCGAGATCGCCGAATTGGTGCAGGCCCGCGCCGACGCCACCGAGGCCGGACGGGTGCGCATCGACCGCCGGGTCTCGGAGATCATCGACCTGTTGTGGCTCAGCGACGAACTGCGTCAGGTGAAGCCGACCCCGGTCGATGAGGCCCGCTCGATCATCTTCTACGTCGAACGCCTGGTCGCCGAGGCGCTCCCGATGTTGTGGGACGACCTCGAACACTGCGCCGACAGCCGGGGGATCCACCTCGATCCCGAAGCCACGCCGGTGCAGTTCGGCTCGTGGGTCGGCGGCGACCGCGACGGCAACCCCTTCGTAACCTCGGAGGTCACCGCCGAGGTACTCGCCCTGCAACGCCAACGGGCGCTGCGCCTGCTGCGCGCGGGCGTCCAGGATCTGGCGGGCGACCTCAGCGTCTCGGGCACCATTCGTCCGATGAGCGATGAACTCGCGGCCTGGATCGCCGACATGTCGAGTCGCTTTCCCCGCCTGGTTGCGGGCCTCTCTCCGCTGATCCGAGACGAGCCCTATCGCATTGCCTCCACCATCATCGATGGTCGGCTCGCCGCGACCGAGCGGGCCGGTAGCGCCGATCACACCGCGGCGGGCGCCTACGGCACCGCTCGCGAATTCCGCGACGACCTCGCCCGGATGGATGCGTCGCTGCGAGCGTCGGGTGCGGTCACCGTGGCCGACGGTCGTCTCCTCCATCTTCGGCGGCTGGGGGCCACCATCGGCTTTCACCTCGCGACCCTCGACATTCGCCAGCACACCCGCCATCACCACGAGGCCGTCGGCCAACTGTTCACGAGCGTCGGCGAGACCTACCCCACGACCGCCGCGGAACGACAGCGGACACTCAGCGCGGAGCTGGAATCGGGACGACCGTTCGCCCCGGCCGGCTCACCGGGGGTCGGCGGCGACGCTCTCGACCTGTTCGTGCAGCTCCGTTCCGACATGGACCGACTCGGCGACGACATCATCGAGTCCTACATCGTGTCGATGACCCAGGGGCCCGACGACCTCCTCGCCCCCGCCGTCCTCGCCCGGGAGGTCGGGCTGGTCGACCTGCATCGCAATGTGGCGCGCATCTCGTTCGTGCCGCTGTTCGAGACCATCGGTGACCTGCGGGCCATCGTCGAGACCCTCGACGCGCTGCTGAGCGATCCGGCCTATCGCCGCCTGGTCGAGCTGCGCGGCAACGTGCAGGAGGTGATGGTCGGCTACTCCGACTCCAACAAGGATGGCGGCATCGCCACGTCGCAATGGGAGATCCACAAGGCCCTGCGGTCGGTCCGTGACGTCGCCAAACGGTTCGGTGTCGCCATCCCGGTCTTTCACGGTCGCGGTGGCACCGTCGGCCGCGGCGGTGGCCCGACCCACGATGCCATCCTCGCCCAACCGTCCGGCGTGATCACCGGGCTGATGAAAACGACCGAACAGGGTGAGGTGATCGCCGACAAGTACAGCCGCCCCGACCTCGCTCGGCGCAACCTCGATCTCGCCTATTCGGCCATGGTCGATGCCACCCTCATGCACACCGAGTCCACGCTCGACGACACCACCCGCAGCCGCTGGTCCAACGTCATGGAGCTGATATCGCAGGAAGCGTTTGCCGCGTACCGGGCTCTCGTCGACGATCCGAGCCTGGTCGACTACTTCACGACGTCGACCCCGGTCGAGGAGCTCGGGGCGCTCAACATCGGGTCGCGCCCGGCCCGCCGGCACGGTTCGAGCAACGGACTGGACGACCTGCGGGCGATCCCGTGGGTGTTCGGCTGGACCCAGTCGCGCCAGATCGTGCCCGGCTGGTTTGGCGTCGGCACCGGCCTGGCGGCGGCGGCCGAGGCCGGCCACGCCGACGAGATGGTCGAGATGTTCGCCCGCTGGCGGTTCTTCCGGGCCTTCCTGTCGAACGTGGAAATGACGCTGTCGAAGACCGACCTTGGGATCTCGCGGGCCTACGTCGACACGCTGGTCGACCCGGAGCATCGGCACGTGTTCGAGATCATCGAACGCGAACACCAGGGCACCATGGACGCGGTCGCCACGGTCACCGGATCCGGCCTGTTGGCCGACGTGCCGGTGTTGCGGCGCACCCTCGAGGTGCGCGACGCCTATCTCGATCCGCTCAACTTCCTGCAGGTCAATCTGTTGAAAAAGAGCCGGGCCGGCGGCCCTTCGGCCGAGGATGGCGAGGCCGACACCGAGGACAGCGCGGAGCGCCGAATCCGCCGTGCGTTGCTGCTGAGCATCAATGGCGTGGCGGCCGGCCTGCGTAACACGGGCTGACCCGAGATCGTGCCCGGACGCGCCAGACGCCCCGCCGGAGCGGGGCGTCTGCGCTTTCAACCGATGAGCTCCCGCCCGGGGAAGGACACCGGATGTCCGGTGCCGAGCGGCGGGGTGAGCCCGTCAGCGATTCAAGGCTCGGTTAGCCCGCAGCCACCGCCCGCTTACGGCTCACGTCGACCATGATCATGCCGAGGCACAGGAGGAGCAGGCCGGCGAGCAGCTGGCTGTACAACATGTCCGAACCGGTGCGGGGAAGGGTCGGGGTCCCTGGCTTTTGCTGCTTCGGCTTGACCGTGGTGTTCGGTTCGCAGTCGTAGACGAAGGCGTCGGTGAGCAGTGTCGTGCCGTCGGGGCCGGCCACGGTCACCTGGTAGGAGATGTCCTCGCCGACGCCGAAGCTGAAGGTGCCGGTGGTGCCGGCGGCGACCGCAACCGGAACTTCCCTGCCATTCACCGAGACGGTGAATACGACCGGGTCAGCCGAAGGGTTGGTGAGGGCCACGGTGGCGGCCGAGCCGCAATCGTGGGTGAGCACGGCGGTGAGGTCCGGGGTGCCCGGGTTCACCGGGTCGACGCAGTTGTCGACGATCGTCTCTCGCAGAAGCTGCTGGGCGCCGGCACCCACCACGACGGTGTAGCTCTCGCCGTCGACGGTGGTGAAGGCAAAGGTGCCGTCGGAGAGCGGACCGACGGTGACATCGGTGCTGACCTCGTTCACCAGGATGGTGAACACGACCGGGCTGGTGCCGGTGTTGGTGAGGGTTACCTGGGCGGAGCCGGCTTCGCAGTCAAAGTCCAGGGCGGCGGAGAGGCCCTCCTCGATACAGTCGACCGCGATCTCGGCGTCGGCGAGAACCTCACCGTCGATCGCCCGGACCTCGACCAGCGACGTCTCGTCCTCGGTGAGCTCGAGGTCGACCTCGACGATGGACTCGGCGGGGACCTGGTAGGTGTCGAGCACGGCGCCGTTCACGGCGATGGCGACCTCGACCAGCTCGGTGCTGGTGTTGTCGATGGTCACGACCGACCCCTCGGCGCACGAGTGGGTGATGGTGACGGCGGGCTTGCCGGCCGGCTCGCTGCAGTCGACCGGGATCTCGGCGGTGGCCAGCGGATCGCCGCCAACGGTGCGCACGAGGACGGTGGACGACTGCCCGTCGGGCAGCTCGATCGGGATGACCCGGGTATCGCCGGCCGGGATCTCGAACGTGTCGACCACGCCGTCGTTGACGATGATGGCGATCTGCACGGTGTCGGTGCCGTCGTTGGTGACGGTGACGTTGCCGCCGTCGTCACAGTCGTGAGAGATGGTCACGATCGGCTCGGGCTGGGGTTCTTCACAGTCGACCGTGATGTCGGCGGAGCCAAGGAGGTCACCGGCGACCGTGCGGACGATGACCGTGGACGTCTGATCCTCGGCGAGATCCACGGCGATCGTGCGGGTCGAGTCGGCGGGGATCTCGAAGGTGTCGAACACGCCGTCGTTCACCAGGATGGCGATCGATACGGGCTCGTCGCCCGGGTTGGTGACCGTGACGGTGGTGCCATCGGTGCAGTTGTGGTCGATGTCGACCTGGGGATCGGGCTGGGGCTGTTCGCAGTCGACGGTGATGTCGGCGGAGGCGAGCTGTTCGCCCTCGATCGATCGAACCTGGACGGTGGACGTCTCGTCCTCGGGCAAGGTGAGGATCACGGTGACCGTCTGGCCGGGGGCGATCTCGTAGGTGTCGACGACGCCGCCGTTCACGAGGACGGCGAAGGCGTTGGGTTCATCGCTGTTGTTGACCGCCGTCACGACGGTGCCGGTCGCGCAGTCGTGGACGATCGTGACGGTCAGCGGGTCGGCCGGCTCTTCACAGTCGACGGCGATATCGGTGCTGGCGACGTCGGTGCCGTCGATCAGGCGCACGGCGATGGTCGAGGTTTCGTCCTCCGCGAGGTCGACCTCGACGCTGATGGTCTCGCCGGCGGCGAGTTCAAAGGTGTCGAACACGCCACCGTTCACCAGCACGGCGACCGCTTCGGGCTTGGTTCCCGGGTTGGTGATGGTGATGGTCGCGCCTTCGGTGCAGTCATGACTGAAGGACACCTCGGGCAACGGTTGATCGCAGCCGTCGGGGCCGCCCGCCGGGGCGGAGGTGATCAGCTCGCCGTTGGCATCGATCACTCGGATCAGCGAACCCGGGTTGCGGCTGATGTCGACCACCGAGTCATCGGTGGCGCCGGGCTGAATCACGAGGGTGTCGATCAGGCGGCCGTCGAAGCGAACGTCGACCGTGACGGCGACATCGCCGGGGTTGGTGACGGTGACCGTCGAGGTGTCCTGGCACACATGGGTGAACGTGATCGTCGGCGTGACCAGCGGCGGCACACAGTCGACGGCGATGTCGCTCTTGGCCAGGCGTTCACCCTCGATGGTGCGCACGACCACGCTGGACGTGCGGTCCTCACGAAGCGTGAGGTTGACGGTGATGGTCTCGCCGGGAGCGATCTCGTAGGTGTCGACGACACCGGCGTTCACGAGAACCGCGATCGCCGCTGGGTCGGTGCCGGGGTTGGTGACGGTCACGACGGTACCGGAGGTGCAGTCGTGGTCGATCGACACGATCGGATCGACGGACGGCGGCTCGGTGGTCGGCGGCTCAGTCGTGGGCGGTTCGGTGGTCGGCGGCTCGGTGGTGGGCGGCTCGGTGGTCGGTGGCTCGGTGGTGGGCGGTTCGGTGGTAGGTGGCTCAGTCGTGGGCGGTTCGGTGGTCGGCGGGTTCTCTTCACAGTCCACGCTCACCTGCGTGCGGGCGAGGAGGTTGTCGTCGGCGTCTTTGACCTTGACCTGCGACGTCGTGTCCTCGGCCAGTTCGACCACGACCACGGCGGTATCACCCGCGGCGACCGTCACCGTCTCCGCGGTTACGCCGTCGACCTTGACGTCGTAGCTCGAGGATTCGCTGCCGTTGTTGACGATGGTCACGATGGTGCCGCTCGCACAGCTGTGATCGATCGTGGCCGTCGCCGACGGGGTATCCGGCACGACCGGATCGTCTTCGCAATTGCGCAGAATCGAGGATTCGGCGAGCACTCCGCCTGATCCGTCGAGCACCCGGATGGCGTAGGTGGCGTCCTCGACGGCCGGGACCCGCACCCGGATCGAAGAGTCGGCGGGAACGGTCTCGGCGAACGTCTGTCCGTCGATGATCACCGTCGCGGCGAGATCGGTGCTCAGGTTCGGGTTCGTGAGCCGGACACCGACCTGGACGGCCGTGCAGTTGTTCAAGAAGGCGACGGTAAGCGGGGCGATCGCGGCGGGAGCAGCGGGCTCCGCGGGGGCGTCAGGAGCCGGGTCGTCGACGGGCGCGTCCGGTTCGGGGGCGTCGGCATCCGGGGTGTCGACGGGCGCGTCGGCATCCGGAGCGTCCACGGGCGCGTCAGGGTCGACGACGTCGTCGACGGGCTGCACATCGATTGGATCCGGTGTGCTGCCATCGAGGGCGAACGACGCCGGGTTCCACACCAGGCTGGTGAGGAGGGCGAACAGGACGATCGTGGTAAGTGCCAGCAATCGGCCGTCGGGGCGGGTTTGGCGAAGTGAGCGGGTCACAGGATCAAGGCTCCAAGTAACAGGCGGCGTCCCGAACGGGGACGTTTTTGGGGCCCGGTTTCGCTCTCGCTCCTCGCATCACCAAGCGACCAGTGCACATGATGCGGATCAACGCGACCCCGAGAGCGACCTACGGATGCTCTCTACTCACAACAGTAGAAAAGCATGAAATGTCACGACATGAGTCAAACGGCCTGTTTTCATTTGCGTTGCACGCAGCTCTGGGGCGGAGTCGGTCGGGGCCGTCCCTATTTGCGTTGCACGCAGCTGTGGGAGTTCACCGTTTGGGGCCGGATTGGCGGTTGCACGCTGTGTTCATTTGCGTTGCACGCAGCCGTGGGGCGGAGCCGGTTGGGGCTGTCTTCATTTGCGTTGGCACGCAGCTCTGGGAGTTCACCGGTTGGGGCCGTCTCTATTTGCGTTGGCACGCAGCCGTGGGGCGGAGTCGGTTGGGGCTGAAGACCGGCCGCTACTCGATGAGGACGATGCTCAGCACGTAGGGGCCGATGCCGTTGAACCCCAGGGCATGGGCGTGCACGGTGTAGCGGCCGGTCTCGGGAACCTCGTAATCGATCCGCGAGTTGAGCCCGCCCGCTCCGCCGAGGGCGTCGTCGTTCTCCGCCACCCGGTCATCGTCGGCGTTGTGCAGGTACAGCTCGGTGTCGATCTGCGCGCGCGGCGATGCCATATCGATGCGCACCAACGCGCCGGCGGGGGCGTCAAAGGTGTACAGGTCATCCTGGCCCGGTGCGCCGATGAAGCCCTCGGCTTCGGCCGGGAGCTCCGAAAAGTGGGTCACCCCGTCGACCTCTTCGGCGTCGCTCGCGGCCGGCTCGTCGCGGTCGAGCCAGGCGAAGCCCCCGAACGTCCACACGCACAGCGCGAGCAGGGTCAACCCGCCCAACGCGCCGGCGACGCGCCCGGGCCAGCGTCGTGGGGCCGGCGCTTCGGCGAGCGGGACGGCAGCGGCCGGCGCGGTGGTCGAGCCCAGCCCCGCTTCCAGCCGACGTACCGACTCGGCGCGCGACTCGGTACGCCGCACGAGCGACAGCATGGTGCGGGCGTGAATCGGCGAACCGCCTGCCGGGCGAGAGGACGAATCCACCTGCGCCTCGAGATCGGCAAGCCAACCATCGCGCTTGCGGATCACCTCCGCCGCGCCCTCGGCATCGAGGGTCAACCCGGGCCCCGCCGGGCCGGCCGGGGTGGCATCGAGCGGCGTTCCGTCCCCATCGAACAGACGCCAGGGGAGAGGGTTGCCCTGAAAGTCCTTCCGGGGAAGGTCGGCGGCGGTCACCGCCCGGGCGATCAGCGCGTCGATCGGCTCGGCGGGATCCACGGGCATCGCAAGGTTGAGATTGGCCAGCGGCGTCACCGCGATCGCCAGGGTGCCGGAAGCGTCCAGATCCATGGCTGCATAGTCTCATCTCGCTCTGTCGTTCGCCGGGCATGGTCGAACGGAGACCCCGGCGACCAGGTGCGTCAGTCGAGCGCGCGCATGAGGGCCTCGGTCAAGGTGGCCGATCGGCCGGCGAGCTGGCGAGCGATGTCGGTCATCACCTCGCCCGCCAGTTCGGGGTCCTCCGAGCGGAGTGCGGTGAGGGCATCTCCGTCGATCACGATGTAGTCGAGATCGGTGTCGGCCACGACGTCTGCCGATCGGGGTTCGCCGCGCAGAAAGCCGATCTCACCGATCCACGACGGCGCTCGAAAGGTGCGGAGCCGGTGGGCGACATCGTTCGAAGCGGTCCGGTAGGCCGACGCCTGGCCCGCCAACAACAGGAACATCGAATCGCCCGGGTCGCCGTTGGCGAGGATCTTCGTACCGGCCTTGGCGGTCGTGCGGGTGAGATGCTCGTCGAGCGACCGCAGCGAGGCGGGGAGGGTCCGAAGCGCCGGAGATCCGCCGAGATCACCGGTCCGGAGAAGTTCGCCTTCGGCAGCTTCCAGCGCTCCGTCGAGTGAACGATGGTGAACCGCTCCCGGCAGACCGCGGTGATCTTCCCCCGGGAGCACGAGGTGAAACGTGACGTCGTGGGTGCCGAGTGTCTCGGCGAGTTGCGTCAACAGCGCGGTAGCCGAGACGTCCATCCCGGTCACCCGGGTGAGATCGACGATCACATGACTCGCCTTCGGTGTCGCGTGGATACACCGATCCTGCACCCGGTCAACCATCCGTATCATCGAGCCGAAGAACAGATGGCCGTGGAGCTCGAAGACGATGATGCGGTCCCCGAGGTGGTTGAGGGCCGCGGACTCCATCGGCGTGCGATCGATCCGGCTCCGCCGACTCGATCCCGTCGCCTCGCGGTGAACCGGATCGTTCTGGCTGTAGCGCCAAACGAACAGTACGCATGCCGCGACGATGCCAAGGACGATGCCTTCGAGGATGCCGATCGTGGCGATCGCCAGCAGGATCGCCGTGCTCAGAGCGGCCTCGATGCGGCTGCGCTGGCGGCGGAGCTCGGCGAGCCAGTCGGCCAGTAGTCCAAGACCGACGGCGATCAGCAGGCCGCCGGGCAGGAACCGGGGCACCCACCCGATGAGTGCTGCCCCGAGCACGCCGAAAGCAATCGTGAGCACGGCGACGACGACGGTGATCCGCCGGCCGTGTACCCCCATCCGTCGCGCCAGAGCCGTGTCGCCGAGCGCGTGGAACACGGGGGTTGCTCCCAACGGTGCAGAGGCGAGGTTCGTCCACCCGACCATGCGCAACTCCCGGTCGAGGTCGAGCCGGCTGCGCGTCAGGGTCTCCAAACCCGACAGGTTCAACAACAGCGCGACCAGCGCGACGAGAACCACGCCCCCGAGGCCGGCGGAACTCTCGGCCACGAGCCCCCACGGCGCCTCGCCAAGTTCGGTGGGCGTGATGAGCGAGACCTGGGACGCGCCATCGAAGGGCCCCATCAGCCAACCGTCGCGTTCCGCCTCACTCAGCGACGAGAATGCGTAGGTGACGGCGTAGAACATCACGGCGGCGATGGCCACGACCGCGCTGGCGGCCGCCACCGGCAGGTTGGGGCGCGAACTGAGTCCGGTGACCAGCACCCCGAGGGCCAGACCCGGCAACCAGAGGCGCACGATCTCCCCCGAGGCGAACGTGTCCAGGCTGTCCAGGGAAACCGATGTCCGGGCCATGACCTCGATTCCGCCCTTGAACAACAACCAACCGGTGCCGGCGATAAAGCCACTCACCACCGAGTGCGGTAGATATCGGACGATGTGACTGCCGCCGGTGGAGCCCAGCACCACCAGGGCCAGGCCGGTCGCAGCGGTGATGACGGCGAGGACGACGAGCACGTCGGTTCCGGTCGTGCTCCCGTCCGACGCGACGTACCCGGCCGCGATGGCGGCGGTGACCACGGCCGGAGCGTCCTGGGACATGGCGACCGCGGGCACGAGCGGGCTGCGTAGCGCGATGACGAGGGACATGACCCCGGCGGAGATGATGAATGCCGACGTCGCCTGCGGAAGGCCCGGTTCGAGCGGGCCGGAGAAGATCAACGCCGCCAACGAGATCGAACTTCCGAGCGCGGAGATGACCAGCGCCGCGCCGGTAACCGTGTTCACGACGGCCCGTCCGGAGGCCGATGTCTGGCTGGGTTGGTCGGTCATGGCGCTACGGGGCGTGCGCCGAACGATCGTCTCGTGGTTTCGTTGTGACGTTCACCCAGTTCCCAGCCTTTACCCCGCCGGAAAGCTACCAGGGCGCCCTGGATACGGCGAGCAGGGCGGCGACGCCCTCGCGACGGTGAACGGCACCTACTATTGCCTCCCGCCACCCGGTCGATAGGACTGCATGGAGTCACCGCCGCCTGCGCCACCGCCGCAGCTGCCCGATGCGCCGGGCGTAGTGTCCTCCCTCCCGCCGCCTCCGGCCCCGCCGCCGGCGTTCGCGCCGCCTCCCGCTTCCCCGCCGTCGACCTGGTCACGGTGGTGGCCCCGCCTCATCATCGCGGCGGCGGTCATTTGTTCGGTGGGGGCGGTCGTCATCGGCGCCCGGAGCGTGATCGCCGACCTGCAACCCGACCATCCGAGAAACTGGGACCCGCGCGTGGTCGATCTGGTGGCCTTCGTCGAGCGATCCCGGGGCTTGACGTTCGAGCACCCGGTACAGGTCGACTTTGTCACCGAAGCGGACCTCGACCAGGAGGTCACGGTTGCCGACGACACCATCACGCCGGAGCAACAGGCGGGGTACGACCAGGCGGCCGCCTTCGTGCGCATGCTCGGCCTGGCCGACGGCGAGATCGACTACTTCCAGTCCACCAACGAGCTGAACCAGGGCGCTATCGCGGCGTTCTACTCGCCGGCGCAGAAGCGCATCGTCATCCCCGACGGGCCCATGGATCCGGTGCTGCGCTCCACCGTGGTCCACGAACTCGTGCACGCCCTCCAGGACCAGCATTTCGACATCGGACGCACCTTCAAGCGCCCCGACCAGATCACCGCCTACCGATCGCTCGTCGAGGGCGATGCCTCGTTGGTGGAGTCGGCGTACGTACGACAGATGAGCCCGGCCGATCAGGACGAGTACTACGCCGATGCCGAGAACGCGAGCGCCGAGGCCAACGACGCGGTCAGCGACGTGCCGTCGATTCTCACCGCGTGGTTTGCCGCGCCGTACCAGCTCGGGCCACCCATGGTGCAGGGCTACCTCGCCGCCCAGGGCAACGAGCGGGTCGACCAGGCTCTCGCCGCCGGCTTTCTGAGCGAGGAGGCATATTTCGACCCCTACGGCTACCTCCTGGCCGATGAGGTGGAGTTCGCCGACATCGACGTCGACACCGAAGTCGGGGCCGAACACGAGGTTGTGGACAGCGGACGGCTCGGTCCGCTGTCGCTGTTTCTCATGCTCGCCTCGGTGCTTCCGGCCGACCAGGCGCTCGACGCCAGCTTCGGGTGGTCGGGCGACGACTACGTGATATGGCTCGACGACGCGACCTACTGCGGGCTGTTCGTCTTCCAGGGCGACGAACCCCGCGACGAGTCGGAGATGGCCGAGGCGCTCACCCGATGGGCCGAGGCCGTGCCCGACGCCGATCGGTCGGTCGAGCTCGACGGGGACCGGGTAACGGTGCGGGTGTGTGACCCGGGGCCTGGACTCGACCTTCGCGTCGTGGACGACCTGGTGGCGCTGACGGAGATCCCCACCGCGGTCAGTTGGGAAGTCGCACTGGCGCGGGAGGAGGGCGAGAGCCCGAAGGCCGCGCAATGCGCGGCGATCGCGTTCTTTGCCGAAGGGACCGTCGAGCAGTTCTGGGCGGACCCGCCGACGACGGAGACGGTCGCACTGCGAGCGGCGGCGCGCGAGCGCTGCGCGGCCGACTAGCCGTTTCGCCCTCGGACGGCGGTGAACCTGACGCCCACCGACGGCATCGGTAGGGTCGTTTCGACCACTACGCCGGAGCGACCATGGCCACCGACCTCTTCGATCGATTTCGGGTGATCGATGTCGATACCCACCTGACTGAACCGCCGGACACCTGGACGGCGCGGATGCCCCGAGCGGTGCACGACGATGTTCCCCACATCGAGAACATCGATGGACAGGACACCTGGATGGCCGGCGATACCCGCCTCGGTGCCCCGGGCTACTACTCGATGGCCGGGTTCGACGGTCTCATGCCGCTGAAGATCCCCCAGACGTTCGCCGAGATCCACCCGTCGATGTACGACGCCGACGCCCGTCTGGCCTTCATGGATGAACAGGGCATCGATGCCCAGGTGCTGTACCCCAACGTGGGCGGGTTCGGAAACGCGTACTTCCTGAATCTGGCCGACCGGGAACTCGCCAATCGGTGCGTGCAGGCGTACAACGACTTCCTCACCGACTGGACCAGCGCTGATTCCGACCGGTTGGTGCCGATCACGGCGGTGCCGTTCTGGGATGTCGAGTTGTCGGTGCGCGAGATCGAGCGATGCGCCGAGAACGGGCACCGGGCGATCAACTTTTGCAACCAGCCCCAGGAGCACGGCCAACCGCCGCTCGGCCACCGGCACTGGGACCCGATCTGGGCGACCGCAGCCGAAGCGGGTTTGTCCGTCAGCTTCCACGTCGGCGGTGGCTCGATGGGTTCACAGATGGTCGACACGGCCGAGATGGGGTGGATGACGAACTTCGCCAAGGTGTCGTCACTGATCTTTCTCGACAACATGCGCTGCATCGCCGACCTCATATTCGGCGGGGTCTGCCACCGATTCCCGACGTTGTCGCTCGTCTCGGTCGAGTCCGGCGCGGGTTGGATCCCGGGTGCGCTCGAAGCCATGGACTGGCAGTGGCGCAACGGCGGCGTGGGCCTCGAACACCCGGACTACGAACTGCTGCCGAGCGAGTACTTCCGTCGGCAGATCTACGGCTGTTTCTGGTTCGAGGAGGAAGGTGCCCGCTTTGCTCTCGAGCACTATCCGGACAACCTGATGTACGAGACCGACTACCCCCATCCGACCTGTCAGTTTCCCGGGCCGCAAACGCCCGCCCGGTTCCCGCGCGACTACGCCGAAGCGGCGCTCGGTGAGCTCGACGACGAGGTCCTCGGCAACGTGCTGCACCGCACGGCTGCGCGAATCTACGGTCTCGATGGCACCTGAGCCCGTCGATCTCGGTTCGCCGAATCTGGTCGCCGGCATCGACGACGGGGTGCTCACGGTGCGCATCGATCGGCCCGAGCGGCGCAACGCCTTCACTCAGGAGATGTACCGAGGGCTCAAGCGGGCCGCGATCATCGCGGATGGCGACGCGGAACTCGCCGCCCTGCTCGTCACCGGGACCGATGAGTGGTTCGGGGCCGGCGGAGACATGGCCGGTGGATCGACCGATGAGACCCTCAAGAGTGAACTCGACCCCACCGATCACTTTCCCTTTCGCCACTTTGAACGGTGCCGGGTGCCGGTGGTCACCCGGATCAACGGCGTCTGCATGGCCGGTGGGCTGAACCTCGTCCTCTACAGCGATGTGTCGATTTCGTCGGATCGGGCGGAGTTTCGAGTCCCGGAGCTTCTCCGCGGCGCCGCCGATCCGTGGATGGCCGCCCGGCTGGCCGCGGCGGTTGGTACGGCCCGGGCCAAGTACCTCTACTTCACCGGCGCCCGCTTCGACGCGGCCGAGGCGTTGGCCATGGGGCTGGTGGGGACGGTGGTTCCCCACGCCGAGCTCGACGACCACGTGGCATGGGCGTTGGCCCAGATCAAGCGCACCGGACCGGTGGCCCGGGGTCTGATAAAGCGCGATCTCAATCGGCGCCTGGCCGAGCCGGACGCATCGCTGTTCTCGGCCACCATAGGTAGCCCCGAAATGGTCGAAGGTATGCGGGCATTTGTCGAGAAGCGACCGCCGGAGTGGCCCCGCGGACGGTGACGGGATCCCTCACTTTCCATGTCGTTCGTTATGGGAAGTACCGGAGCCGCACCCGTCGGTCGCGTAGGGTCGACGCGTGAGCATGTTTAACGAGATTGCTGGAGCCCTGAGCCGAGGCGCTGCCCTGGAGAACCTCAGCGGCATCGTCGGGGGCGATACCGAACGAACGTCCGGTGCCGTCATGGGAGCCGTGCCCCTGTTGCTTGGCGCCATGGGCAAGCGCGCCCAGAGCGCGGTCGGCGCCGACGCGCTGTTCGATCTGATCCGCGGTGACGACGGCGAGGACCTGCGCGATCTCGAGGCCACCGTGAACGGGCAGTCTCGCTATGGCGACGACGCCGACGGCCTCGTCAGCGGATTGTTGGGCTCGCGCCGCGAGGCGGTCGAAGAAGGTCTGGCGGAACGAACCGGCCTCGAGGTGCCATCGATCGGCCGTCTGCTGCCCGCGATCATGCCGGTGGTGCTCGGGTACCTGGGTCGTCGCCAGAGCAACGAAGGGTTCGGGCTCGATGGGCTCAACCAACGTCTCGAAGATGAGGGCGAGAGCATGCGGGGCGCCGGTCTCGGCAATCTGCTCGGACTCCTCGAAAGCGACGACGACGTCGGCGACGATGAGGGATTCATCGCCGCCGCCGGCCCCTGGATGGGCGCCGCTGCGGTCGGCGCCGGAGCCGCCGGTGTCGCCGCCGGCATGGCGGACGACGGACCGTTGTTCCAAGACGCCGAGGGCTATGAAGCCACCAGCTACGACGCGGGCGAGTATGAGTACGAGGACGACTACGGCGATGCCGGCATCGGTGCGGTCGGCTCCACCCCCGAGGTGCAGGCCGCCCCAACGCTGTCGCGTGGCTATGAGGCGCCGAACCGTCCGTGGTGGGTTCTGGCGCTCGCCGCGCTGTTGTTCCTGCTGGTCTTCGGGTGGTTGTTGTCGCGCTGCATCGGCGGTGACGACGGGGGCGATGCCGGTCCCGACACCTCGCTGGCTCCCGGCACCGTCGACCCCGGCGCCAGCGTCTCGACTCCAACCGAGGGGTACGTGAGCGGTCAGATGCTCGACGTCCTCCAGCAGAGCGGCCAACACGCGCAGTTCCTGGCGGCCCTCGAATCCGCCGGATTGGCTGAGACCCTCGAGGGCGCCGGTCCGTTCACGCTGTTTGCGCCGACCGATGCGGCTCTCGCCACCTTGCCGGCCGAGGTGTCGGCCGACCCGGCTCTGCTTACCGAGGTACTGCGTCACCACGTCGTCAACGGCGACATTCCCGTCGTCACCGATGGTTCACTCACCACCCTTGCGGGGAGCGAACTGGTCACCATCTTGTCTCCCGAGGGCCCGAAGGCCGGCGAGGCGATCATCACCATCAGCGACTCCGATCCGACCAACGGCACGCTGCACGCCGTCGATCGGGTCATCCTCCCGGCCACCGTGTTGGCGCAACTGGGTTCGATCAACGATCAGCTCAGTCTCGACCCAATCACCTTCGAGTCGGGTAGTTCGGTGATCACCGCCGATGGCGAAGCGGTTCTCGACCGGGCGGTCACGTTCCTGCTCGCCAACCGGGTGCCGGTCACCGTGGTTGGTCACACCGACGCGAGCGGCGACGACGCTGACAACCAAAAGCTCAGCGAAGACCGGGCGCAGGCGGTCGTGAACTACCTGGTCGACCAGGGGGTCGATGGGTCGCTGCTGAGCGCTGAAGGCAAGGGCGAAGCCGAGCCGATCGCCGATAACGAGACCCCCGAGGGTCGGGCGACCAACCGCCGCATCGAGTTTCTCATCCAGGGTTGACGGGGGGCATCTCGCCCACCCGCGAACCTCGCATCGGCGTTTCGAGTTCCCGCGTTACGACGCCGGCTTGTCGGGCGACGCCCCGAACGCCCCGGCCTCGTGGAGCGCGGCGATTCGGTCGTCGTCCCAGCCGAGTACCGAACGCACGACATCTTCGTTGTGCTCGCCCAGTTCGGGAGCCATCGTGGGAACGACCGGATCCTCGCCGATCACGTTCACGGGCAGCGGCAGCTGCTCGGCGCCCACCTGGTCGATACCCCACATCGGCAGGCGGTGTTGGAACTGCGGATCGTCCGGCGCGGTCTGCGGCGTGTACACCGGCGCAATCGGGGTATTGAATTCGCTGCTGAAAGCCAACCATTCATCGGTGGTCTTCGTGGCGAAGATGGTCTGTAGTTCGCGCTGAAGTTCGGTGTTGCCGCGAGCGTGATCGGCGTAGGTCGACCCCGGATTGGCGTCGAAAAGGTCCTCGCGCCCCACGGCTTCGCAGAAGTTCTTCCAGAAGGCCTGCTCCGATGCCATGAACAGCACGTGGCCGTCACTGGATGCATACATCTGGTAGCGCACGCCCTCCCACATGCCGGCGAGGCCCGGTTCGCGCCGTTCCAGATCGTCCGCCGGGTTGCCCGTCACCTCGGACTCGTCCCGCTCGTACGCCTTCCAGGTCTCGATGCGGTACCAGTCCATATACGCGGCGGCGTCGGCCTGCGCGAGTTCCATCTGGCAGCCCTCACCGGTCTCGCGCGCGCGGATGACACCGGCGAGGATGGCGACGGCGCCGAGCATCGGTCCGACGTTGATGCCGATGTTGGGCATGTCCTTGGGGATGCGGGTGAAGCCCTCGTCGTCGACGGTGGGCTGCACGATGCCGGCCCAGGTGTCGTAGGCGATGCCGTGGCTCGGCATGTCCTTGTACGGCCCGGACGACCCGTATCCCGACAGCGTGCAAAAGACCAGCTTGGGGTTGATGGCCTTGAGGTCCTCGTAACCGAGGCCCAGCTTGGCCATCGCGCCCGGGCGCATGGCCTCGACGATCACGTCGGCCTCCTTGGCCATCTCCTTGTACAGCTCCACCGCCTGCTCGTTCTTGAGGTTGAGGCTGATGCTGCGCTTGCCTCGATGGGTGTGCAGGTGGAGCAATGAGACACCGTTGATGATGGGCCAGGTCATCTGGCGCACGTAGTCGCCTTTCGGCGGTTCGACCTTGATCACGTCAGCTCCGAGGTCGGAGAGGAACGTGGCGATCAGTCCGGGACCGAGGAGCGAATTTTCGAGGACGCGGACACCGGCGAGCAGCGGTGGTCGAGTGGACAAGGGTCTCTCCAGAACAGTCGGTGGGCACCGCAGCGCCTCGATGGGCACAGCGGGGCCGGATGAGCACGGCAGGGCCGCTTTGGCCCGGCCCCGAACATGCATCGACGGGTCGACCCACCGCAAACCCACAGCTCGGTCGACCCCCGCCGGCCGGGGGGTCGCGGTCGGAGATCTGCTGTTAGCCCGCGCCGGGGGCGACCGGGGCCGATGGACCCTCCGGAGCCGGCTCGACCGGGGCGGCCGGGACGTCGGCCCCCTCGGGCGACGGTGCCCCAGCCAGCTGGGGCACCTCGGGCTCGGGTTCCTGCTCCGGCGGCCCGGCATCGAAGCGGGAATTGGCCAACCAGTGCATCAGCTCGGCGATCGGCATCGGGCGAGCGACCAGGTGTCCCTGGAGGGATGAACAGCCGTTGTCGGCGAGGGCGCGAGCGGAGTCGAGTTCCTCGACGCCTTTGGCCACGAGGTCGATGCCGAGGTCGCGGCTGAGCTGGGTGAGGTTGCGGATGACGGCGGCGCTGGCGTTGCCGAACTTGTTGGCGGTGAGCGACCGCGAGAGCTTCACCGTCGAGATCGGCGCGGCGCGCAGGCTGGCCAGCGACGCCGTTCCCGCGCCGAAGTCGTCCAAGGTGATGTTGACGCCCATGCGGTGGAGCTCGCGCAGGACCTTCGACTGGGCGAGGTTGGCACCGGTGACCTCGCGGTCATCGAGCTCGATCTGCACCAGGCCGGGTGACATCCGGTGCGAGCGCACCATGCTGGCGAGCACATCGAAGAAGTGGGGGGTCTCGAGCGTGATCGAATGCATGTTCACCGAAACCGGGACGATGAACCCGGCCTTTTGCCACTGGGCGCACTGGCCGATCGCCATCTCGAGCAGGAGGTGGTTGAGGGCCTGGGCGAGCTCCGGGTCGCGCACCAGGGGAAGGAACTCGCCGGGGTTCAGTAGACCCCGTTCGGGGTGGGGCCACCGCACGAGGGCCTCGATACCGAGCACCCGTCCGTTCACGATGTCGACCCATGGCTGGAAGTGGAGCACCAGTTCGCGCTTGTCGACGGCCCGCTGAAGACTGTTGACCATCGACAGCCGGCCCTGGTTGTCCAGGTTGCTGCCGGGATCGAACAGGGATACGCCGAGCTTGCCCCGCTTTGCGAGGTACATCGCCGAGTCGGCCCGTTCGAGCAGCACATCGATGTCGTCGCCGTGGTCCGGGGCGAGGGCGGCGCCGAGACTCACACCGATTTCGAGGAGCGCCCCTTCGATGTGGGCTGGAGACCGAATGGTGGTGCCGAGCGAGTTGAGCAGCTCGAGCACCTGGTCAGGGGTGAGTGGACCGGCGAGAAACAGCACGAATTCGTCGCCGCCCAACCGGGCGACGACGTCGTCGGTACGCAGCGAATCTCGCAGCCGGTCGGCGACCGTGGTCAACACCGCATCGCCGGCCTGGTGGCCGAGGTGATCGTTGACGTCTTTGAACCCGTCCAGGTCGAGGAGTACCACGGCGCCGGTGCGGCCCGCGGCGAGTGCCGTCTGCACCTCGGTCTGGAAGTGACGCCGGTTCGGCAGACCGGTGAGCGTGTCGTGGTTGGCATCGTACTCGCGGTCGGCGGCGACGTGAGCGGCGCGATAGACGGCGAATGCGGTGATGTAGAGAATGGGCAACAGCAGCAGGCTGCGCTGGGCGACCACCACCGACACCGGTGCCAGCGTGAGGAGCAGGCCGTCGGTGGCCAGGGTGGTCTGGCAGTGCTGCGTCATGCTGGCCCAGGCCGGGTCACCCGTGCCGATGGAATGGGCTGCGCCCGCGAGGGCCCCGCGCACAACGACCGCGATCAGGCCGGCGAGAACCACTGCGGGCAGCCATATCCACGACAGGGTGCCGCCGGGGGAAAGAGCATCGGTCTGGCCGGTCGCCAGCAGGACGGCGACCGCGCTCGCGACCGACAACGTGAGCTGAGCGGCCAACAAGATCGCGGCCTCGATCGACCTCCGCGACATCAGTTCGCCCGCGACCGTGCCGAGCGCGATCGCTATCAAGGCGGCGGTCGGCGCCGCGCAGAGGGCGAGCGACAGCGACAGGATCCAAGCGAAGGTGGTGGCCAGCCCGCGGTCGAAGCGCACCTGCGGCAGCCGCACCTCGCTGACGATAAGGCCCGCGATGAACAAGAGGAAGATGGTGCGGTTCTGGCTCGGGACGATGCTCCAACCCTGACTGGCGGCGGTCAGAGCGGTGGCGATGACGGCGAGTACAGCCAGTAGCCCGGTGAAGGCGATCAGGGTCTGGCGCCGCTGCTGGCGCGGCGAGGCCGCAGCGGGCAACGAGGCGCGGTCGCGGCGCGGTGGTGAAGGGGCAGATCGCATAGATGTCGCCTTAGGTTTCGGCATCGCGCCGGGGGCGCTGAAGCAGAAGCACGCTGTCGACGTGGTCCGTTTGGCCTATTTCCCCGGGCGAGGGGCGAGTCTTAGGGGGTGATGGCGGCGGCGACGGCGTCGATGACGGCCTCAACATCGATCGCGGTGACGTCGAGATGGCAGACCCAGCGCATGGCGGAACCGGCGATGATGGTGATTCCCGACTCGCGCAGTCGCCCGGCGAAGAGGTCGGGCGCGGCGGCGTCGGAATGCAGCTCCAAGAAGACCATGTTGGTGTTTTGCGCGGCGACGGTGAGCGAATCGATGGTGGCGAGGCCCTCGGCCAGACGTTCGGCGTGGCGGTGATCGTCGGCCAGACGGTCGATGTGGTGTTCCAGGGCGTGCAGACCGGCGGCGGCCAGCACCCCGGCCTGGCGCATGCCGCCACCCAGCATCTTGCGCCACCGGCGGGCGTCGGCGATGTGTTCCTCGCTGCCGGCGAGCACGGATCCGACCGGAGCGCCGAGCCCCTTGGACAGGCACACGGACACGGTGTCGAACCCGGCGGCGATATCGGCGGGGGCGACGCCCGAGGCCACGGCGGCGTTCCACAACCGGGCGCCGTCGAGATGAAGACTCAGGCCCGTGGCGCGGGCCCACTCCTGAGCCCGCTTGACGTATGCGTCGTCGAGAACCTGTCCGTCCTTGGTGTTTTCGAGGGCCAGCAATCGAGTGCGGGCGAAGTGAGGGTCGTCGGCCTTGACGTAGGAGGCCAGCAGATCGAGATCGATCGACCCGTCGGCGTTCATCTCGACGGGCTGCGGTTGGATGCTGCCCAGCACCGCGGCGCCGCCGCCCTCGTACTTGTAGGTGTGGGCGGTCTGGCCGACCAGGTATTCGTCACCGCGTTCGCAGTGGCTCAGCAGCGCGCAGAGGTTGGATTGGGTGCCGGAGGGCACGAAGACCGCCGCATCCAGACCGAGCAGGGCCGCTGTGTGCTCCTCGAGTTGGCGCACCGTTGGATCATCGCCGAACACGTCGTCGCCGACCGGAGCGGCGGCCATGGCGGCCCGCATGGCGTCGGTCGGACGGGTCACGGTATCGCTGCGCAGGTCGATCATCGCCACCGGTCTAGCGCAGTACCTCCCGGCCCCGCGGCACCGGCTACGGTGCCTTTCGTGCCTTCCGTCTCCCACGCCCTCGTCCGTCGATGAAGGTCGATGCCGGGCTCGCCGTCGCCGTGGATCAGTTCATCGACCGGCTGTATCAGGTGCTCGAACCGGTCGCGATGCCGGTCCTGGGCGTTCCGGCCGACTCGCTCCGCGAAGACCTGGCCACCGAAGCGTTCAACCTCAGCGCCGCGTTCATCGACTGCGACGAGACCCACACCGAGACCGAGATCTGGGCCTTCATCAGTGCGCTTGGTCGGCACTTCCCGGACCTCATCGACAAGGATCCTTCCCCGGCGGACGTGCGAAAGTCGGGGTTGCTGCGCGACAAGCGCGAATGGTTGCGTGCTCCCTCGGGGATGTTGACGCGGCTGGTCGCGGCCGACCGCAAAGAAGGCACCCAACTCGCGAGCGTCTGGTACGAACACGCGCTGCGTGTCGCCCATACGGTCATCTCGCTCGACGCCTACACCTCGCGGCTCGAACTCAGCGCGGTTGAGCAGTTCCGTTCGCTGGTGCTGCGCACGATCACGGCCGGAGGTGCCGGGGGCGGCACCGCCCAGCCGGCATTGGGTGACCCCACGATTCCCCAGGTGGGCGACGCCGCCGACGACCCGCCCGCCCGCCCACTCGACGAGTTGCTCGCCGAACTCGACCAGCTCATCGGGCTCGAACGGGTGAAGGAGGAAGTGAAACTCGTCGCCAACCTGCTCCAGGTGCAGAAGCTCCGGCTCGAACGGGACCTACCGGTCGTCGACTCCAGTCGCCACCTGGTCTTTGTCGGGAATCCCGGCACGGGTAAGACCACCGTCGCTCGGCTGTTGGCGCAGATCTACCGCACGCTCGGGGTGGTCGAACGCGGTCACCTGGTCGAGACCGACCGCTCGGGCCTGGTCGCCGGATTCGTCGGGCAGACCGCGACCAAGGTGCGCGAGGTATTCGACCGAGCGGATCAGGGGGTCCTGCTCATCGACGAGGCGTACTCGCTGGTGCGCGGCGGCGAACGAGACTTCGGTCGAGAGGCGATCGACACGGTCGTCAAGCTCGTCGAGGACCGTCGAGATGCCATCACGGTGATCCTGGCCGGCTACCCCGATGAGATGGCCGATCTCGTGTCCGCCAACCCGGGTCTGCGTTCGAGATTTCCCAAGACCATCGAGTTCGACGACTACGACGACGACCAGCTCCTCGCCATCTTTGAACTGATCAGCAAGAAGCAGGAGTACCACCTCGACGACGAGGCCCGAACGACCGTGCAGGACTGGTTTGCGGCCCAGCCGCGCGACCGCGGGTTCGGTAACGGTCGGGCGGCTCGCAACCTGTTCGAGGCGGCGGTCGCTCGCCACGCGGTCCGGGTCGCCCCGATCGAGAACCCCACGGACGCACAGCTCACGACGCTGACCCCCGATGACATTCCGGCGCTCGACGACGAGCGGATGCAGGCCCTCGGCGACTAGAGCTCCGGACACGCTCCGCCGCTGGAGGTCCGACACGCCGAGCTGGTCGTCGCGCCGAGGAGTCGGGCGACGGCGCACAAGGGGAAACCGATGACGTTGGTGAAACAGCCCGTGGTGGAGGCGACGAAGTCGGCCGCCCGCCCCTGGACTTCGAGGGCTCCGGCCTTGTCGTCGCCGGCGCCGGTGGCCAGATAGGAATCGATGTCCGCTTCGGCGAAGGAGCGCAGATGCAGCTCGGTGGTTACGACCTCGTCGAACCGGGCTCCGGCTCGGCTAACCAGCACCACCGCGCTCACGACCTCGACGACGTCTCCCGCCATGGCCAGCAACATCTCGCGGGCATGCGAGCGGTCCGCCGGTTGCCCGAGCTGGTGGCCGGCGTGCACCACCATGGTGTCGCCCGCCAGCACGAGCTCGCCGTCGCTCCACGCGAGCGCGGCCTTGGCGCGGGCGATGTTGGTGACGTCGCCGGCGGCGGACCCCGAACCCGCGTAGTCGGGCTCGTGGAGGTCGACCGGGCGCACGTCGATTTCGGTCGGTTCGACGATGGTGGAGAGCAGATCGAACCGGCGGGGTGACGCCGATGCCAGGACCACCGGAAGGCGGTGCTTCACCCGCCCGACACCATGGCGCCCGACTGTGGGTCCAGGTGAAGTAGCTCGTCGGGGTCATCGAGCCAACCGGCGGGCAACGCCACGTCGTGCGGGCCGCTGGTGTGGCTGCGGGGGATCCGCATGGCGCCTGCCGGCATCGGGGCCGATCGGTCGATATCGGCAATGGCGGCGTCGAGGTCGTCCAGGGTGTGGATCTCGTGGAGCGTTCGGCGTACCTGGGGGCCGACCGGATAGCCGGTCACGTACCAGACGGCGTGCTTGCGGAACCCGCGCAAGCCGTTCTCCCCGCTCCATTCGACGACCAGCCGGGCATGCTCGCGCAGCGCGTCGAGCACCTCGCCGAGGTTCGGTGGCGGCAGTGGGCGTTCGCCGGCAAAGGCCCGGGAGAGATCGCGAAACAACCACGGCCGCCCCAGGCATCCCCGCCCGACGACCACGCCGTCGCAGCCGGTTTGGCGGACCATGGCCTCGGCGTCGGCCGCTTCCCAGATGTCGCCGTTGCCGAGCACCGGAGTGTCGGGCAGCGCGGCTTTGAGCGTCGCGATTTCGGACCATCGAGCGTCGCCCGCGTAGTGCTGCTCGGCGGTGCGGGCGTGCAGGGCCACCGCGGCGCAGCCCAGGTCGGCGGCGATCCGACCCGCCTCGAGAAAGGTCATGTGGTCGTCGTCGATGCCCAGGCGAAACTTCACCGTGACCGGCACGCCGCCGGCGTTGGCGACCGCTGCGGCGACGATGGCGGCGAACACCCGGCGTTTGTACGGCAGGGCCGCCCCGCCCCCGTGGCGGGTGACCTTCTTGGCCGGACAGCCAAAGTTCAGATCGATGTGATCGACGCCGCGTTCGCCGACGAGTTGGGCGACCGCCCCTTCGACATAGGTGGCGTCGGTGCCGTACAGCTGAATGCTGCGCGGCCATTCGTCGGCGCCGAATTCGGCGAGCTTCAGGGTGCGTTCGTGACCTTCCACCAGGCCGCGGGCCGTGATCATCTGGTTCACGTACAACCCGGCGCCGAAACGGCGACACATGGTGCGGAACGGCAGATCGGTGACCCCGGCCATGGGTGCCAGCACGACGGGAGGGCTCAGCTCGAGCGCGCCGAGCCGAAGGGTGCGCGGCAGCTCGTCGGGCTGAGCGTTGGGTGCCGGTCGCTCCGAGGCCGACGCGGGTGCGGAAATCGTCACGGTTTGAGCGTAGAGGCTCTGGTCGCCCGGCCCCACTAGCTTCGGCCCATGACCGAGAACGAAAACGAACAGCAGTCAGCGCCGGCGGGAGGCGCCCGAACCGGGGGCGTAGCCGTCGTGACCGGGGCGGGTGGTGGCATCGGCGAAGCTCTGGTGCATCGCTTTGTGGCCGACGGCATGGCGGTCGTCGCCGCCGATGTCGATGAGGACCGAGTGTCCGAAGTCGCCGGTGCGGCCGCAGGGGAGGTGTTGGCCGTAGGGGTCGATGTGGCCGATGCTGCGTCGGTCGAGGCGCTCGCTACCGCGGCCTACGACGCCTTCGGTGCGGTCCACGTGCTGTGCAACAACGCCGGCGTGTTCCAGGGCGGGATGCTCTGGGAATGTTCGGCCGCCGACTGGGAGTGGTGCCTCGGCGTGAACCTGAACGGGGTGATTCACGGAATCACCTCCTTTGTCCCCCGCATGCTCGACGGCGGAGCCTGGGGCCACATCGTGAACACCGCGTCGGTCGCCGCATGGATCCACTCCGCCGGTACCGGTCCCTACAACGTGGCCAAGGCGGCGGTCTTCACCCTGACGGAGACGTTGGCGAACGAGTTGGCCGACACGCCGATCGGGGTCTCGGTGCTCACCCCGGGATCGACTCGGACGGGCATCGGCTCCTCGGAGCGGTCGAGGCCGGCCGGGCTCGTCACCGAACAGGCGCCGACCGCGGTGGCGATGAACCAGGGACTGGCCGCCATGGTGGCCGAGGGAGCCGATCCCGGCGATGTCGCCGATGTCGTGGCCGAGGGCATCGACGCCAACCGCTTCCTGATACCGACCAAGCCGAGCTTCAGTAATCAGCTCGATACCCGCTACCAGGCGCTGCTCGAACAGCGGGTGCCGCCCCTGCCCGTGGTCGACTGAGCCCGTGGGCGACTGACGCCGCCGAGGGTCGAAAACGGCGACGGGCCCGTGGCGAACCACGGGCCCCTTGCCGGCACCTGCCTCGGGTGCCGAACCACCGGTCGGGCTAGCCGTTCTTCGCCAACCGCCGGGCTTGTTTGACCCATTCTTCGCGTCGGATTCGTCCGGGGAATTCGGGGAGCTTGTCCTGGAGGTCGTCGACGCCTTTGCGGTCGAGTTTGGCGATTTGGGCGAAGGTGGTGATGCCTTGTTTGTTGAGCATCTTTTCG
>CALHYX010000074.1 GCA_938041035.1 uncultured Acidimicrobiales bacterium
ACCCGATGGCCATCCCCACCTTGCCCTCGTCACGGCCGCTGCTGAGGGCGATCTCCGGTCGGTCCTCTACGGCGTCGCCGCGGGTGGGACCGCCTTCCGGGTGATCGGCGGGCCCGAGGTCGAGACGTTGCGACCGCCGCCCCCGGTGCTGTCGAGCCCCGGCCGCGGTGGCTACGCACTCGCGGAAGGCAATGTCATCGACCTGGACGACGGTTCGACGCTCGTCGGACGCGGAGCGGCCGGTGACGGCTTTGCCGGAGCTCGGCTGATTTCGTGGGTGACACTGGCCGGGCTGATCACGCTAGGCGCCGCGGCAACCTGGGGGCTCCGGCCCTACCGGCCGGACCGCGTTCGCTAGAGGCCAGAACCCCATCGGACCGGTCCGATTGGGCCCTTTTGGCCACGGCGCGTCGGCGCGAACGTGGAGGCATGAGAACACGACGACGTCTGCAGGCCCTGGCGCTGGGCTCCATCGCTGCCCTTGCGATCGGCACCCCTTCCGCATCGGCGCATGAGGCGCATGACGTGATGGAGTCAGCCGGGTCGGTGGCCGGGTGTGTGATGTATGACGCGGTGGGCCCCGACGATGGTTACGTCACGATCGACTGCTGGCTGGTCGACACCCTCGACGACGGCCTCCCCGTCTATGTCGAGTGGAGGTCCAACCTGCAGAGCTCGTCCCCGGTTCGGCTCTACAACCGGACCGGACCGAACTACGGCATCCCGGTGTCCGATACCCGCGACGACGGGTGGGTGCTGGTGGAGTGGCGGGCCTGCAGTGATCTACCGGGCGACTGTTCGCCGTGGGTGGGCCACGTCACCAAGTAGCGGCGCTCATGCACCGGCGTCCGAGCCGGTCCCGCCGTCGGCCATCCCGAGCAACAGCTGCTGCACGACCGGATTGTCGAGCAGCGCGTCGACCTTCGCGGCCAACCGGCCTGCGGACGCAAGCAGCTCGTCGACCGGGGCGCGTTCGGGGTCGAGTTCGGCCTGGATCTCGATGCCGACGAACAGCGAGGTGATCGCGAACGACAGCTGCTCGGTCGGCAACCCGTGGGCGGCCCCCAGGCGGTCGGTGGCGAGCACCTCGATCCGTTCCGCGACGATGAGGCGCCACTTGTCGAGCATGGCGTAGAGGTTGGCGCCCATCTCCGCGTTGCCCTGCGCGCCGGCGGCGGCCTGCACGAAGGTGGCGATGGCTCCAACCTCGCGATCGCGTCGGTGCAGCTCGCTGGCCACCTCGACCAGTTGGCGAAGTTCGTCGATGCCGGCCAGCTCGGCCTGGTAGCGCTCGCGATGGTCGGCGTTGATCGAGCCGACGGCGGCCATCACCGCGTCGTCGACACTGCCGAAGTGGTAGAAGATCAGCGCCTGGTTGAAGTCGCCGATGCGGGCGATGGTTCGGGCGCTCGCCCCGCCGATGCCTTCGGTGCGCAGCGCCTCGATCGTGGCGTCGAGGATGCGGCGTTTGGTGGCCTCGCCCGAAGCTCGTTTGCGGGGGCGCGCCGGCGGCTTCTTGGCGGGTTTCGCCGCCGGTGGGGCGGCACTCGAAGCGGCGCTGGATTCGTCGGTCACGTTGGTCATCGTTGCAGCTCCGGGGGGCCGATGTCGCAGGCGAGTCGTTCGGGCGATGTGAGATCGGCCTTGGGGATCAGCAGGGCGTTGATCAGGCTGCGGTTGTGGGAGACGGCGTCGAAGGCGACCCGCGCCCACGGCAAGCGGCCGGGTTGGCTCAACTGTTCGGCCACCCGGTGGTAGCGCTCGGTGGCCCACAGCGTGGCGACGAAGGCGCTGGAACCGATCCAGGCGCGTCCGTCCTGGGCGACGACCATCAGGTCGCCCCGCAGCTTCTCGGCCGGGCCGTAGCGCTGTTGGGCCTCGGTCGAACCGGCGGCAAGAAAGTGCAGCGGCACCCGGGTGGGCTGGTCCTGCAGCCAACTGCGGCACCGTCGACAGAACTCGCACGTCTCGTCGTAGACGACGGTGAGCGCGGCCACCGGGCCGCCGACCAGAGTCGACGGCCCGGTGGCGGTAGTCGGGGGACCACTCATTGGACGGTGCCCCACTGGGGGACCGGCGGTGCGGGCAGGGTGGTGGTCGGGGCGACGGGCGGCTGGTAGGTCGTCGGCCGCCCGGCCCGGCGCCGGATCCGCCAGAACACGAACATGTTGGCGAAGTGGATGATGCCGAGCGTCACCAACAGCAGCCCGAGCTTGGCGACCAGCTGAGCGGCGGCGTCGACGGCATCGGCCGCCGGGTCGGTGCGGAAGATGAGGAACGCCCACCCGAGGTTGAGCATGTAGAAGCCGACCACGAGGAGATGGTTGACCGCTCCGGCCAGCTCGGCGTTGTCGTCGAACACCGTCTGGAGGAACAGGGTGCCGTTCCGGTAGAGCGTGCGGGCCAGCCAGCCGGTGAGCCCGATGGCGGTGATCCCGTAGATCAGATAGGTGACGATGGTGCTGTTCATGGTTTGTTTCCGTGCTTTCTCTTGGGTTTCGATCGTTTGAGCGACTGCTTAAATTGAGCATACGCTTAAACAATGGACTTCGTCAAGAGGTTCTTGAGCGACCGCTAAAACAACTGCACCACGTCGGATCTCCGCCGGCCCCGCGGCAGTCTTGCTTGGTTGGAAAACTTGATGGTGCAACACTCAACATTTCTGGCTACACTGCATGCAGATGATGTTCAGGTCCTGAAGTTTCAAGGCCATAGGCCGATAGAATCCTCAACGACTGATGACCCATTCCCCCGTCAACACCTTTCAGGGAGCAGAACCACCATGGCCAAGGCCGTCGGTATCGACCTCGGTACCACCAACTCCGTCGTCTCCGTCCTCCAGGGCGGCGACCCCGTAGTCGTCCCGAACTCCGAGGGCGCCCGCACCACCCCGTCCGTCGTCGCCTTCAGCAAGGACGGCGAAGTCCTCGTGGGTGAAGTCGCCAAGCGCCAGGCGATCACCAACCCCGAACGCACGATCCGGTCGGTGAAGCGCCACATGGGCACCAACTGGAAGATCGACATCGACGACAAGAGCTACACGTCGCAGGAGATCTCCGCCCGCACGCTGATGAAGCTCAAGCGCGACGCCGAGAGCTACCTCGGCGAGCCGGTCACCCAGGCCGTCATCACCGTGCCCGCGTACTTCGACGACGCCCAGCGCACCGCCACCACCGAAGCCGGCAAGATCGCCGGCCTCGAGGTCCTGCGCATCATCAACGAGCCGACGGCCGCGGCGCTCGCGTACGGCCTCGAAAAAGAAGACGCCGATCAGACCATTCTCGTGTTCGACCTCGGCGGCGGCACCTTCGACGTGTCCGTCCTCGAGATCGGCGAGGGCGTGTTCGAGGTCAAGTCGACCCACGGCGACACCAGCCTCGGTGGCGACGACTGGGACCAGGCGGTCATCGACTGGCTGGTCACCTCGTTCAAGGGCGACCACGGCGTCGACCTCGCCGCCGACAACATGGCGCTCCAGCGGCTCCAGGAAGCGGCCGAGAAGGCCAAGATCGAGCTGTCCCAGGTGCAGCAGACCCAGGTGAACCTGCCGTTCATCACCGCGACCGACGCCGGTCCGCTCCATCTCGACTACCAGCTCACCCGCGCCAAGTTCGAAGAGCTGACCGCCGACCTCCTCCAGCGGTGCAAGGTGCCGTTCGAGCAGGCGATCGCCGATGCCGGTCTCACCAAGGGGGAGATCGACCACGTCATCCTGGTCGGCGGTTCCACCCGCATGCCCGCCGTCGCCGAACTCGTCGTCGACATGACCGGCAAGGAAGCCAACAAGACGGTGAACCCCGACGAGGTCGTGGCCATCGGCGCCTCGGTCCAGGCCGGCGTGCTCAAGGGTGAGGTCAAAGACGTCCTGCTTCTCGACGTGACCCCGCTGTCGCTCGGCATCGAGACCAAGGGCGGCGTGATGACCAAACTCATCGAACGCAACACCACCATCCCGACCCGCCGCACCGAAACCTTCACCACGGCCGAGGACAACCAGCCGTCGGTCGAGATCCACGTGCTCCAGGGCGAGCGGGAGATGGCGCAGTACAACAAGACCCTCGGGAAGTTCCAGCTCGTCGACCTGCCCCCCGCTCCCCGCGGTGTGCCGCAGATCGAGGTCACATTCGACATCGATGCCAACGGCATCGTGCACGTGTCGGCGAAGGACCGGGCGACCAACAAGGAACAGTCGATGACCATCACCGGTCAGTCCTCGCTCGACAAGGACGCCATCGACCAGATGGTGAAGGACGCCGAAGCCCACGCCGACGAGGATGTCAAGCGTCGCGCCGAGGCCGAGGTTCGCAACAACGCCGACACGCTCGTGTACCAGACCGAAAAGGTCATGCGCGAACAGGGCGACAAGCTGTCAGCCGACGAGAAGACCGATATCGAAGGCAAGCTCGCCGACCTCAAGACGGCGCTCGGCGGTGAGGACATGGACGCCATCAAGGACGGAACCGACGCCCTCATGAAGGCCAGCCAGGACTTCAGCCAGCGTCTGTACGAGCAGGCTGCAGCCGCCGACGCGGCCGGTGGCGCCGACGGGCCGTCCGCCGCTCCCGACGGCGAGGACGATGACGATGTTGTCGATGCGGAGATCGTCGATGACGATGTGGACGCCTGATCGTGTCCGACGCACCGACTCCCGATGCGGAGCCGCCGGTCGAACCGACCGACGGTGATGCCGCGGGTGCGGGCGCTGAGGCGCCGGCACCCGAACCACCTGCGAGCATTACCTACACCGAAGCACCGCAATTCATCGACGACGCCGAAGACGGGTTCGACCAGGCGCCGGCCGGCGAACTGGAAATCGAGCTCGAGCGGCTCATCGAGGATGTGGAGCGACTCACCGAAGAACGCGACCGCAACCTCGACGATGCCCAACGGGTCGCCGCCGAGTTCGCCAACTTTCGCAAGGCCACCGAAAAGCGCCAGGGCGACATCGTCAGCCAGGCCGCCGCATCGCTGGTCGAGCAGTTGCTGCCGGTGCTCGATGCCTGCGACAGCGCGCTGCAACACGGCGCCGAACATGTACAACCGCTGCGCACGATGATGGTCGACATTCTCGTGAAGAACGGACTCGAGGTCATCGGTACCTCCGGTGAGGCCTTCGATCCGAACCGGCACGAAGCGGTGGCCCACGAGGAAGGTGACGGGTCCGAGGGGCCGGTCGTCGCCGAGGTGCTTCGCACCGGATACACGTGGAATCAACGAGTGGTCCGCGCCGCCATGGTGCGTGTCCAGGGCTGAGCGGAGGTGACGCATGGCCGCACAACAAGACTGGTTCGACAAGGACTTCTACAAGGTCCTCGGCGTCACCGATGACGCTTCGGCCAAGGAGATAACCAAGGCGTACCGGGCCCTGGCGCGCAAGTACCACCCCGATGCCAACCCCGACGACGCCCAGGCCGAGGAGCGCTTCAAGGAGATCTCGGCGGCCTATGACGTCGTCGGTGACGAGGACCGACGCAAGGAATACGACCAGGTCCGTCGTCTCGGCCCCCTCGGAGGGGGCTTCGGCGGTGGCATGCCCGGCGGTGGCCAGGGCGGCATGCCGTTCGACGTCGGTGACCTCGGCGACCTGTTCGGCATGTTCGGCCGCGGTGGACGACGCGGAGGCGGCGGCCGGCCGCGCCCACGAGTGGGCGACGATCTGGTCACCGATCTGCATCTCAGCTTCGAGGACGCGGCCCACGGTGTGACCGTTCCGGTGCACCTCACGACCGAAGCGGCCTGCTCAACCTGCGGCGGTAACGGCGCCTCGCCCGGCAGTCGCCCCGTGACGTGCAACCGCTGCGGCGGCCGAGGGGTGCTCGACGACGATCAGGGTCCGTTCTCGTTCAGCCGTCCGTGCCATGAGTGCGGCGGCCGCGGCGATGTCGTGAATCATCCGTGCGCCTCGTGTGCCGGTCGCGGCACCGAGCGGCGCCCCCGCACGGTCAAGGTACGCATCCCGGCCGGCGTCAAGAACGGCCAGCGGATTCGGCTCAAGGGCAAGGGCGGTGCCGGCTCCAACGGCGGCCCCGCCGGCGACCTGTTCGTCGAGGTCGACGTCGGTCGCCACGAGGTCTTTGGCCGCAAGGGTCGGCATTTGACGATCGGGGTGCCGATCACCTTCGCCGAGGCGGCACTCGGCGCTCGGGTCACCGTCCCTACCCTCGCCAGTGAGCCGGTCACCCTCAAAATTCCGGCGGGTACCCCCACCGGCAAGACCTTTCGGGTGAAGGGCAAAGGCATGGATACCGCCAAAGGCCTCGGCGATCTCCTGGTGACCGTGAACGTCGATGTTCCCACCGACCTCTCCGGCGCCGAGCGAGACGCCATCGAAGCGCTGGCCGAAGCCTCGGCCGGTTCGCCGCGGGACTACCTCGGGACCGAGGTCTCATGATTGGGTACCGTGGAACCGACGGGAGGCGACGATGCCCATAGGACGGCCGGTAGGACCAACGCACGCGGTGTACGTGATCTCGGTGGCCGCGGAGCTCGCCGGCGTGCACCCGCAGACGCTGCGTATCTATGAACGCAAAGGCTTGGTCGAGCCGGCGCGGACCAAGGGCGGGAACCGTCGGTACAGCGAGATCGATATCGATCGGTTGCGCCGGATCCAGGAGCTCACCAACGACGGTTTGAACCTCGCCGGCGTCAAGCGGGTGCTCGAACTCGAGGCCGAGATCGCCGGTTTGCGAGCAGCCCTCGTCGCCGAGCAAGACGACCGCGCCGCCGAGGTGCAGGACACGCACAAGCAGTACCGCCGCGACCTGGTGCCTCTCAAACAGAGCGTTACCCTGTACCAACGCCGTCGCCGCTAAGTTGGGCGACGGAACATCTCCGGTGCGGTGCGGGTTGTGTACGGAGGAAGCGCTCTTCCGGCGCGCTCGTGGGGCGCGTCGATCCACCATTCGACCCTCCCCGATTGGATCCTGACGTCATGGCCTCATCTCAGTCCCCCAGCGGCACGGACATGAGCGCGGGTACCGAGCCCGTCGTGGCCGAGCTCGAGTCGACCGTGCTTCGCTTCCGCGAGGTGCGGGGCCTTACCGATGTGCTCGCCGGGCGGTTGAGCGCCGAGGACCAGGTCGTGCAGTCGATGCCCGATGTGAGCCCGACAAAATGGCATCGAGCCCACATCACCTGGTTCTTCGAGGAGTTTCTGCTGGCCGAACTCCCGGGTTATGAGCCGTTCGATCCCGCGTTTCGTTTCCTGTTCAACTCCTATTACGAGTCGGTGGGCGAACGGCATGAGCGTTCCCAGCGCGGCCTGATCACCCGGCCGAGCGCAGACGAGGTCACGGCGTATCGAGCCCATGTCGACGCCGCCATGGAACGGTTCATCGCCGAGGTCGTACCGACTCGTCCGGACATGGCGGAGCTACTCGAGCTGGGGCTGCACCACGAACAGCAGCACCAGGAGTTGTTGTTGATGGACATCAAGCACGTGTTTTCCTCCACGGTGCTGCACCCGGCGTACCAGACCGTGCTGGATCCCCGGAAGACGACCGCCCCGCCGTTCGAGTGGATTCCGTTCGAGGGTGGCCTGGTTGAGATCGGCGCCGCAGGCGATGGTTTCTCGTTCGACAACGAGGGCCCGCGCCACCGGGTGCATCTGGAGAACTTCGAACTGGCGAACCGCCTGGTGACCGCGGGTGACTGGCTGGAGTTCATGGCCGACGGTGGCTACGACAACGTGGCGCTGTGGCTGTCGGAGGGTTGGAGTGTCATCAACGATCGCGGTTGGCGGGCACCGATGTACTGGGTGCAACGCGATGGTGAATGGCTGGTGCACACGTTGTCCGGCCTGCGCCCGGTCGTCGCTGACGAACCGGTGTGCCACATCAGCTACTTCGAGGCCGATGCCTACGCCCGGTGGGCCGGTGGTCGGTTGCCGACCGAAGCCGAGTGGGAGACCGCGGCCGGCGACCTGGTGGTCGAAGGCAACCTGCTCGACCAGGGGATTCTGCACCCCGCCCCACCGGTCGACGCCGAACCGGGTCGGTTGACGCAGATGTTCGGCGATGTGTGGGAGTGGACGTCGAGTTCCTATTCCCCCTACCCCGGGTTCGTTCCCGCCGAGGGTGCCGTTGGCGAGTACAACGGCAAGTTCATGGTGAATCAGCAAGTGCTGCGCGGCGGATGTTGCGTGACCCCGCCGGGTCATACCCGAGCGACCTACCGAAACTTCTTTCCGACGGCGAGCCGGTGGATGTTCGGTGGCGTGCGCATCGCCCGCGACGCCACCTGAGGGACCACGCCAACCACTGCGGCGTCCACTACTGCGACGTCCACTACGGAGAAGGCCCACCGCGGCCCGCGCGAACCGCGCCGATGGGCGACCGCGCCCCGTAGTCACTTCACCAACAATGGCCCCATCAGTAGACAACAACACCAGTAGTCCCCAAGGTTCTCCACTTTTCCACAGGCTGATGGGGATCACTGAAGCGTTCGCTGGCGGGAATCGCACGTCCCTTGCGGCGTGCGGCAACGCCGTACAAACTTGATACACTTACACTCAGCATTTATGAACGTCATGCCATAAACAGCGTTGACCAGGCCCCCGGTCGGTCGGCGTTTGCTGGCACACTGGCGCAAGGAGAACCGCGCATGGCATTGGACCCCAACCACTGGACCCTGAAGACGCAGGAGGCCTTTTCGGCCGCGACCGAACTGGCGCGCCAAAACGCGAACCCGGAGGTCACCCCCGACCACCTGGTCGTGGCGTTGGTGGGCCAGGCCGACGGCACCGTGTTGCCGATTCTCGCCAAGCTGGCCCAGACCGAACCAACCGCGGCGCCGATGACGGTGCGCGACAACGCGACCGCAGCCGTCGATCGGCTCTCGAGTGCCTACGGTGGCGAGTCGCGCCTGTCGCGGGCATTGCTGGCGGTGTTCGACGATGCCGTCACCGTGCAGGGCGACCTCGAGGACGAATACCTCTCCACCGAGCATCTGCTCGTCGCCCTCGACGAACACCTCGGGATCGACCGCGCAGCCCTGCTCGGCGCGCTCGCCGAGGTCCGCGGACCGCATCGGGTCACGTCGCAGAACCCCGAGGACCAGTACCAGGCGCTCGAGAAGTACGGTATCGACCTCACCGAGGAGGCCCGGGCAAACCGGCTCGACCCAGTGATCGGGCGCGACGAGGAGATCCGGCGGGTGGTACAGGTGTTGTCGCGGCGCACCAAGAACAACCCCGTGCTGATCGGCGAACCCGGCGTCGGCAAGACCGCCATCGTCGAGGGGCTGGCGATTCGCATTGTCGAGGGCGACGTGCCCGAGTCGCTGAAGGACAAGCGGGTGATCGCGCTCGACATCTCGTCGATGCTGGCCGGCGCCAAATACCGCGGCGAGTTCGAGGAGCGGTTCAAGGCGGTACTCAAGGAGATCACCGACTCCAACGGCGAGGTCATCACCTTCCTCGACGAACTCCACACCATCGTCGGGGCCGGAGCCACCGGCGAAGGGGCGATGGACGCCGGCAACATGTTGAAGCCGTTGCTCGCCCGCGGTCAGTTGAAGATGGTGGGCGCGACCACGCTCGACGAGCACCGCAAGTACGTCGAGAAGGACCCGGCCTTGGAGCGCCGCTTTCAACAGGTGCTCGTGAACGAACCGTCCGTCGAGGATACCGTCGCCATCCTGCGGGGTTTGAAGGAACGCTACGAGGTTCATCACCACGTGCGCATCAAAGACTCCGCTCTGGTGGCCGCGGCGGTCCTGTCCGATCGCTACCTCACCGGCCGCTTCCTGCCCGACAAGGCCATCGACCTGATCGACGAGTCGGCCTCCATGCTGCGTATCGAAATCGATTCGCTCCCCACCGAGATCGACGTGGTCGAACGCCGGGCCCGCCAGCTCGAAATCGAACGGGTGGCGCTGAGCAAGGAGAGCGACGCCGCCTCGATCGAGCGCCTTGCGGGCCTCGACGCCGAGCTGGCCGACCTGACCGAGCAGTTGTCGGGTATGAAGGCGCGCTGGCAGTCCGAGAAGAGCGCCATCAACGAGATCAGTGACCTCAAGGAGTCCCTCGAATCGATGCGCCTCGACCTCGAACGCGAGGACGATCTCGAGAAGGCGGCCGAGATGCGGTACGGGCTCATTCCGGACCTCGAGCGCCGTATCGACGCGGCGACGGGGTCGCTCGGTGAGCTACAGGTTGACGACCCCATGCTGAAAGAAGAGGTCGACGACGAGGACATCGCCGAGATCGTCAGCAAGTGGACCGGCGTGCCGGTGACCCGCCTGCTCCAGGGCGAGGTCGACAAGCTGATCCACCTCGAGCACGAACTGCATCGGCGGGTGGTCGGCCAGGACGAAGCGGTTGAGCTCGTCGCCAACGCGATACGGCGGAGTCGAGCCGGACTGGCCGATCCGAACCGGCCGATCGGCAGCTTCTTGTTCCTCGGACCCACCGGTGTGGGCAAGACGGAGCTGGCCCGCTCCCTGGCCGACTTCTTGTTCGATGACGAGCGGGCGATGGTTCGGATCGACATGTCGGAGTACATGGAGAAGCACTCCGTGAGCCGGCTCATCGGCGCACCTCCGGGCTACATCGGGTACGAAGAGGGGGGTCAGCTCACCGAGGCGATCCGCCGGCGGCCCTACGCCGTGCTGTTGCTCGACGAGGTCGAGAAGGCGCACGCGGATGTCTTCGGCGTGTTGTTGCAGTTGCTCGACGATGGCCGGCTGACCGACGGTCAGGGTCGCACGGTCGACTTCACCAACGTGATCCTCATCATGACCTCGAACCTGCCCGGCGATCCGCTCGACTTCTTTCGACCCGAGTTCGTCAACCGGGTGGACGACATCGTGCGTTTCCGGTCACTTGAACTCGACGATCTCTTCACCATCGTCGACGTGCAGCTCGCCGGCCTTCGCGGTCGGCTGGCCGAGCGGCGCATCTCCCTCGAGGTCACCGATGCCGCCGCGCGCCAGCTTGCGGCCGAAGGGTTCGACCCGGCGTTCGGCGCTCGCCCACTGAAGCGGGTCATCCAGCGCCAGATCGGCGACCGGTTGGCCGTCGCGGTGCTCGACGGCACCTACGGCGAAGGTGACACGGTCGTGGTCGACTTCGACGGCGCTGACTTCACCCTCGGCTGAGCGCGACCGCGGGGTTCCGCGTTAGGCGCCGAGGCGCGCGAACCAACCTCTGGTGTTCCTCCATTCCGGGGACTAAGTTGCTGATGTTGTTTTTGTTTCCAAAGTTGGAACCGGGGTACAAGTCGGTAGTGTTACACGCGTGGCATTTGGGGGCATGCGCCTTTCCTCTTTCTCGAAGGGGTGTTAGGAACATGGAACCAAATCGAATACTTCGCAATGACGCGAAGGCCGCCACGTGTGACCGCTTGAACAGCAGTTCTCGCGGTCTTCCCCCGCACGGCACAGAGGAGATAAGCGATGCAACTAGAGGCGTGGAACTCACAGCCACGCTGGTTCAGAACCACCGCCGTAGCGCTGGTTCTGTCCCTAGCGAGTGCGATTGGGCTGGTGGCGATCGACGCCGGCAATCCCCTGGGCGCGCAAGCGGGCCCGTCGGGATCCTGTAGTGGCGACTATGTCACCACCCTGGGTTCGGCGCAGTTCGACAAATTCACCGGCAAGATCTTCTCCAATACCGGTGCGCCGAATCGGGTAACGACGCGAACGTACTCGCTGTCGTCGGCCATCCCGGCCGGTGTGTACAACGTCAACGCGGTCTCCTACGACGGCTATGTAAACCGCACGGCGACTCCGACCCAGACCCACGAGGTTTGGTTCGCTGAGCTCCTCGATGCCGGCGGCACCGTGCTCGCCAGCACCGGCCTCACCGCCGACATCGCCGACGGTGTCGAAGAAGCGACCTGGTCCGGGGGCATCGGCGAGGTCACTCTCAACGCCGCCGCCACCCAGGTGCGGGTGAACCACGGCTTCTTGACCGGCGCCAGCGAGAACTCGGTCAACCCGGTGTGCCTCGGCGTCGCCCTGGCCGCTCCGGTTCCGCCGCCGCCGACCACCGTCGCTCCGCCGACCACCGGTGGCCCGCCCACCACCATGCCGTGCAGCAACAACGTGCCCCGGACCGATCCCACCTCGTGCAACCCCTGCACGCCGAACGATCCGGACCCAACGTGCGACCCCTGCGATCCGAACGTACCGAACGATCAGCCGAACGCTTGCGATCCGTGTGACCCGAACGGCGATCCCGCCGACCCGAGCACGTGTGATCCGTGCGATCCGGCCGATGGTGGCGATCCGACCGCTCCCGGTTGCCAGCCGCCGCCGAGCACCGACGATCCGCAGTTGCCCTGCGACCCGGCCCTCCCGGTCGACGATCCCAACGCCTGTGATCCATGTGATCCCGCCGATGGCGGCGATCCCACCGCTCCCGGTTGCCAGCCACCTTCGCCGCCGCCTCCTCCACCACCACCACCGCCGCCGCCACCGCCACCGGTAGTGACGACGGTTGACCCGGTGGATCCAACGCCGACCGTGCTCGGCACGGTGCAGCAGCGCCAGCAGCCGGCCGACCCGGTCGACGGCAACCCGAGCTTCACCGGATAGCGCCGGTCGGCTCGGGCCCCAGCGCAGATCTACGTTCCAACCCCGGCCCCGGCCGGGGTTGGCCCGTTTTCCACCCCCGATCGCCACCCGCGAACCATCTGGTGCCAGGCACCAGATGGTTC
>CALHYX010000075.1 GCA_938041035.1 uncultured Acidimicrobiales bacterium
CCAAAAATCGGCTCGGCACCAACCCGCTCACCACCGACCTGGCCCGCACCCCCCAACAACGCCGCATCGACGCCCTCGTGTTGATGGCGCAGCGCTCGGCCAGCCTCGCCGAGGCACCCGTCACGTCGCTGCCCTGCCTCAACGTCATCATCGACCAACACACCTTCGAAACCATGCTCGCCGAACTCGCCGGCACCGTCACCGACCCGACCTACTCGCCCGAGCGGACCTGTGAAACCGAAAACGGGGCCCCCATCTCGCCCCGCCAAGCCACCCAGCTCGCATTGACCGGCCACATCCGCCGCGTCGTCGACAGCCACGGCCACATCATCGACTTCGGCCGCAAAAAGAGGCTTTTCACCGGAGCACTACGCGAAGCAATCATGCTCCGAGACCACACCTGCCAACACCCCGGCTGCACCGTGCCCGCCCGACAATCCCAAATCGACCACCGCACACCCTGGAGCCGAGGCGGCCCAACCTCAGAAACCAACGGCCAAGCGTTGTGCCGCTTCCACAACAAACACAAAAGCGACCAACCACCCCGAGCGCCGGGCCGGGCCCACGAATGACCGCGCCTATGAACGACCGCGGATTCGACGATGGGTGACGGCGCGCGGGAGCGTGGTCCGGTGGAGCACGGACCGGTGTTGAGCGACAAGGTGGCCATCATCACCGGGGGCGCGCGCGGCGTCGGTGCCGCGATTGCGAAGGCGATGATCGAAGCCGGCGCCCGGGTGGTGCTGGCCGATGTGTTGGAGGACCACGGGGCTGAACGGGCCGACGAGCTCGGCGATCGGGCGACGTTTCATCACCTCGACGTCACCGATGAGGTTGGCTGGGCCTCGGTGGTCGACACCGTCGTCGCCGAGCACGGCCGCGTCGACGCGCTGGTCAACAACGCGGCGATCCTGCACATGGGGACGATCGAGAACACCTCGGCGGAGGTCTTTCGTCGGGTGGTCGACGTGAACACGGTCGGGCCGTTCCTCGGCATCCGGGCGGTCGTCGGTCCGATGAAAGCCCAAGGTGGGGGGTCGATCGTGAACGTGTCGTCGATCGACGGGCTGATCGGCATGAACTCGGTCACCGCCTACTCGGCGTCGAAATTCGGGGTGCGCGGCCTGGCGAAGTCGGCGGCGCTCGAGCTGGGTCGGTCGGGCATTCGGGTCAACACCATCTGCAATGCCAGCGGTAACCCGGAGATGTCCGGCCCCTGGTTTGAGCAGATGGCACCGTTCATCGATCAGACCATGGCCTACCTCGAGGACCGGGCGATTCCCGGTGCCATTCCGTTTGCGGCGATCGCGGGGGCGGCGGTGTATCTGTGCTCGGACGTTGCCGCCCACGTGACCGGCATCGATCTACCGGTCGACGGTGGGGCCACCGCCGGGCACTTCGTGGCCGGATTCAACACCATGTAGGTTGCGGACATGTCCAGCTCCCGGGATCAGGAACGCCTCGCCGCACTGGTCGAGCCGGCGCACACGGCGGTGCTCACCATGGAGCTCCAGCGAGGGGTCGTCGGGCCGGGGGCAGCGCTGCCGGCCCTGGTCGAACAGGTGGAGGAGGCCGGCACCGTCCGCCATGCGGCCATGGTGTGTGATGCGGCGCGCAACGTCGGCAGCCGAGTGGTGCACTGCACCGCGGTGAGCCGTCCCGATGGGGCCGGTGCGGTGGTGAACTCCCGCATCTTCGCCGTCGGCGAGAAGCTGCGCGAGGCCCAGGGGTTCGCGGCCAACGAGATCGGTCGCGACGGCTCGCTGATCGTCGAAGAGCTCGGACCCGATCCGCGCGACATCGAGGTGGCGCGGCTATCGGGGATGACACCGTTCACCTCGACCTCGCTCGACCAGATCCTGCGCAACCTCGGGGTGCGCACCGTGGTGGTGACGGGCGTGTCCGTGAACCTCGGTGTGTTCGGCATGTGCCTCGGCGCCCTCGACCTGGGCTATCAGGTCGTACTGGTTCGTGATGCGGTGACCGGGGTACCCGTCGAGTACGCCGAAGCCGTCATCGACAACAGCCTCGCCCTCATCTCGACCGTGACCACCGCGGCCGAGCTCTGTACGGTCTGGGCCGGCTAGAACGCACCCGTCAGTCGATGGGTGCCCGGCCCGACCTCGGTTGCGGTGTCGCCGATGATGACCGTGGCGGTCGAACCGGTGGGGATGGTGGCGTCGACGACCAGGTCATCGCCGTCGATCGACCATCGGGCCGCGACCGGGCCCCGGTCGGCTTCGAGGGTGGCGCCAGCGGTGGTGATGCGGCCCGCCGGGTCGAGTCGCGGCCGGATGCGGATGTGCTCGTAGCCGGGCCGGTCCGGGTCGGTGTCGACCCCCGCGACGTAGCGGTGGAGGAATTCGCCGATGGCACCGAAGGCGTAGTGGTTCTGGCTGACGTCGCTGACCGAACCGTCCGGCGCAACCGCGTCCCAGGTCTCCCAGATGGTGGTCGCACCCTTGGAGATCGGGTACAGCCACGACGGAACGTCCGTGTTCAACAACACGTCGTACGCGAGTTCGGTGTGACCGGCCTCGACCAGGGTGGGACACAGGAGCGGAGTCATGGTGAACCCGGTCGCCAACCGGGATCCGTTGGCGCGGACCGCGGCCGCGAGCGCGTCGCCGGCTGCGGCGATGTGGGGTTCGTCGATGAGGTCGAAGGCCAGGGTGGCGACTAGCCCGATCTGATCGCGACGGTGGGGGAGGCCATCGTCGGCGAAGAGATGATCGCGGGCGGCGGCTACGACGAGTTGGCGCTGATCGAGCAGGCGCTCGGCGTCGCCGTCGCGGCCGAGCACGGTCGCGATACGGGCAACCCGACCGAGCGTGCGGGCGTAGTAGGCGGTGGCGACCAGCGGATCGGGTCGGAGTAGGCCCCGGATCCAGTTCTTCGTGAGCGTCTCGCCCGGGGCCAACCACTCGGCCCATTGGAAGCCGTGCTCGATGATGTGGCGGCGGTGGTTCCGGCGCCCGAGATAGGTGCGGGGGTCGGTTGCCGCCCACCAGGGGTCCCGATCGGCGCGGCGATCGAGTGCGCCCACCCACGCCTGCATCATGGCGTAGTTCTCTTCGAGGGCACGACGGTCGCCGTAGTGCAGGTACAGCGTCCACGGCACGTCGACACAGGCGTCGGCCCACGCGGCGGCGCCGTGGGTCGGGCGCATGAAGAACGCGTTGTAGCTCGCCGATACGGGCACCACGCAGGGGATGCGGCCATCGGGGAGCTGATCGGCCCGAACATCGGCCATCCATCGCGTGAGGATCGGTGCGATGTGGCGGTTGAGCGCACCGGTGCGACCGAACACCGCGATGTCGCCGGTCCACCCCGCCTTCTCGCGGGTGGGGCAATCGGTCGGGATGTCGACGAAGTTGGCGACCTGGGACCGATCGATGTTCTCGGCGAGTTGGTTGAGGGCCTCGTGGGAACTCTCGAATCGGCCGACGGTGCGGGCGTCGCTGCTAAGCATGAGGGCGGTGAAGTTCTCGGCCGTCGGCGTTGAACCGGCCGGCCATTCATCGATCCGCGCGTATCGGAAACCGTGGTAGGTGAACCGGGCGGCGAACTCCTCGCCCTCCGGGTCACCGGCCAGCGTGTAGGCCACCTTCTGGCGCGAGTGGCCGAACGTATCGGCGGTGAACTCGCCGTCGGCGGTCAGGGTTTCGCCGTGGGTGAGCCGTACGCGGGATCCGCTCGCACCGGCGACCGTGAACCGCACCACGCCGGCGAGGTTCTGACCGAAGTCCACAACGTCGGCACCGGCGCTGTCGCGAAACACCCGCTGGGCGGGGATGCGTTCGACCACCCGGACGCTCGGACCAACCTGGGGGAGCAGCCGATCGGTTGGCCCGGCGATCACCGTGGCCGGGGACCAGGCCCGATCGTCGAAGCCGACCGTCGCCCAACCCGCGGGTTCGCGGCGAGCGTCGAACTCCTCGCCGTGGAACAGGCAGGTCCGCCGGCATCCGCCGGTGGTGACCGTCCACGACGAATCGGTCTCGACGACGGTGGCTTCGCCAACCTCGAGTCGGGCGATGATGGCGACCTCGGTACCCCAGTTGTTGGGCTTGCGGAACACGCCGACCCGACCCCGCCACCACCCGTCGGCCAGCGTGAACCCGATGGTGTTGCGACCCTCGACCACCAGCGCCGACACGTCGTAGGTCTGGGTCTGGATCCGGTGGCCGTAGGCGGTGAACCCCGGCCGCAAGCGGTCGTCGGTAACCGGCTGGCCGTTGATCGCCACCTCGTAGATACCCAGGGCGGAACAGTGCAGGCGGGCGGTCGTCAGGTCCTCGCCGGGGGCGATGTCGAATTCCCGACGCAGGATCGGGCTGGGCCGGTCGGCGTTGTCGTCGCGCCGATTCGGTACCCGCCATTTCGCTGATGGCTCGGCGGGAGGCGCCGGCCCGATCCATGCGGTTCCGTTCCAGTCCCGGGCGTGGAGCAGTCCCATTTCGAACGTGGCCGGTTCGCTCCAGGGCCCGGGTTGGCCGTCGTGGCTGGCGGCGGTCCGGGGCCCGGACCAGACGCGCACCCGCCAGGAGCAACGCTGGCGCGAGGCCAGCGATTGGCCTGCATAGGGAATGAGGACCTGGGCTGATCCTTCGACCCGGCCCGTGCTCCACTGCGGTTCCCCGTCGCTGGTGATCTCGATCTCGTAGGCGAGCTGCACGTCGGCAGGGCCGTCGGCGATCGTCCCGGGGGTCGGGAGGCGCCACGAGAACCGCGGGGCGGCGACACCGAGCCCGATGGGGTCTGTCTCGAGCTCCGTCGTCAGCTGTTCCGCACGCATTCGGCCCACCGAGATCGAACTAGTGGAGATACAGGTCGCCGGTGGCGCGCACGGTGATGTCGCCTATGGACACGCCCCAGGGTTGGTCCATGGCGTAGAGGATCTGATCGACGAGTAGCTGCGGTTCGAGCATGCCGTAACCGATCGACTGCGGGTCGAGATCCATCGCCTTGGGGTCGTCGGAACCGAGGGCGGCGAAGGACTCATAGAACTGCGGCGCCCGCTGGCCGAGGATCCCGATGATCGCCTCCCCGTTGACGATGCCGGCGCCGAGACCTGTGCCGGGCACGCCGGTGGGCTTGACCACGGTGACCTTGATCTTGCCCTGCGTCTCGACCCGGAAGGCTTCCGACATCACGTTCACCGCCGCCTTGCTGGCGCCGTACACGGCCGCCCCTTCGACCGGGGTGTTGCCGTAGATCGACGACAGGTTCACCACGTGGCCGCGGCCCTGGTCGACCATCTGGTCGTACACCGCGATCATGCCGTTGAGCACGCCCTTGATGTTGATGTCGATGCAGCGCGACCAGGCGTCGGCAGCCTGTTCGTGGTCGGCGAAGAACGCCAGCGGCATCGTGCCCGCGTTGTTCACGATGACGTCGACGGCACCCCACTCCCGGGTCACCTGGGCGACGACATCGCGCAGTGCCGCCAGGTCGGTGACGTCGGCGACGAAGTCGAGGGCCGCGCCTCCCTGGTCGACGATGTCGGCTCGCACCTCGGCCACCCCGGCGGCGTCGACGTCGGTGGCGACGACCTTGGCCCCGCGGGCCGCGGCGCCGAGGCACAGCAGCCGACCGAACCCGCCGGCGGCGCCGGTAACGATAACAACGCGTCCATCGAGATGAGAGGTGCTCATGAGCCCGACCCTACGGTTGCTTATTGGGAGCGGTCCATCTCCGTGACTCCTAGGATCCGGAGATGACCGACACTGATTCCACCAACGCCGATTCCACCGACGCGGCAATCGATCTCGACACCATCAAAGACTTCGCCACCAAGCTCAGCCCCTGGGCCCATCTGGCCACGGTGGGGCCCGACGGAACCCCCGACGTCACGCCCGTACACCCGTGCTGGGAAGGCGATACCTGCTGGGTGATGGTGGGCACCGGGTCGGTCAAGGCCCACAACGTGGGGACCAACCCGGCGGTCGCCCTGCACTGGCAGGTCACCGAGGTGGGCGACGGCGTCGAATTGTGGGGAACCGCCGAGGTGGTCACCGACCTCGAGACCAAGCGCCGGTTGTGGGACGGCGTCTTTGACTACGACCTCAACGCCTTTGCTCCCGGCGGGCCCGATGACTCACCCGAGACCGGGTTCCTGGCCGTGACCGTGCAGCGCGGGATCATCCTCCATCAGTACGGCGTGGGTGGCGTCCAGCGCTGGAAGGCCTAGGCGCCAGGGGTACGGCGCCAGGTGTACTCAGTCGTCAGGTGTATTGCGCCGGAACGGCTGGGCCGCTTCGAGCTGTAGCGCGAGCTCGAGCAGCAGGCGGTCCTGGCCGAACCGGGCCATGAAGTGCATCCCGATCGGCAGGTTGTGATCCTCGTCGTGGCCGAGGGGCAGCGATAGTGCCGGGGTGCCGGTGACGTTGGCCAACGGGGTGAACGCGGCCCAGGGAGCCATGCGCTCCATGTGCTCGTCGAAGGACAACTCGAGCGACAGGTGGCCGATCTCGGGGGTGAGGTGACCCATCGTCGGCGACAGGAGGAGGTCGTTGCGGCCGAGACCCTGCTCGATCATGGCACTGGCCTTGCGCAGCCGCCGAATGGCTCCGGGAATGCGCCACGCGTGCCGCTTGGCGTGGTGCGCGAGCCCCTGGGTGAACGGTGTCAACCGGTCGGCCTGGAACTCCGGGTGGATCAGCTTTTTGCCGCCGAGCTGGAGGCTGAGCGCCGCCGATGCCCAGTAGAGAACGAAGTCATCGGTGAAGCTGCCGTCGACCGGAAGGGCCACCGACTCGACGGAGTGACCGAGCGAGGCGAGGAGATCGCCGGTGGCCGCCAGCGCGGCGTGCGTCGGGCCATCGAGCGTGCTGTTCGCGGGCGAGGAGTCGACCACACCGATCCGCAGCGGTCGGTCGAGCGGACGATCCACCAGCCCCATAGGTGGCAGTCGGTTGTTGTGGTGGTAGCCCTCGGCCGCGGCGAAGAACGCGCAGGTGTCGCGCACGGTCCGGGTGACCACGCCGTAGGTGACCAGATTGATGGGCATCTTGGCGTCATCGGGGCCGCCGACCAGCCGCTCGCGCGTCGGTTTCAACCCGACGAGGCCGTTCACCGAGGCGGGGATCCTCGTCGAGCCGCCGCCGTCGGCCGACGTCGCCATCGGGAGGACGCCCGCCGCCACCAGGGCCCCGGCACCACCGGACGACCCCCCGACGCTGTGGGCCAGATTCCACGGGTTTCGCGTCGGCGGTGCGTCGACGACCTCGGTGGTGCACGTCAGCCCGTACTCGGGCATCGACGAGGTGCCGAGCAGGACGGTGCCGAACGCCTCGAACATTTTGGCGAAGTCGCCGGTCTCGACCGCCGGCGACGAGTCGATCATCGACCGGGAGCCGTAGGTGGTCGGCAGGCCCTGGATCGGGGTCATGTCCTTGATGAACATCGGTAGCCCGGCCAGCGCACCCGACGGGCTGGCCGCCGCCGTGGCGAGGGCGCGTTCGTAGTCGGCGGTGACGATGGCGTTGATCGAGGGCTCGACCGCTTCGGCCCGGGCGATCGCCGCGGTGGCCAACTCGGTCGGTGTCACCTCGCCCGCCGCCACCCGGGCGACGAGTGCTACCCCGTCGTCATCGCCCAGCGCGTCGTCCTGCGGCGCGGCCACGCGTCCACTCGTACGTTCGTCGGTGTCGGTCGGGGTGACGGTCATGGGCGTGCTCCAACGGTGAGGCGTCTCGCGACGGTAGCCGCACCTGCACTCGGAGGGACACGTGTCCTACGCTCCGCGAGTGCCATCCGCCTCGTGGAGTTTTCCCACCAACATCCGCATCGCCGCCGGTTCGATCTCGGAACTGGCCGCAACCTGTGCCTCCGCAGGTGTCGAGCGGCCCCTGATCGTCACCGATCCGGGCCTGGCCGAGCTCCCGGCGCTCGATGCGGTGCAGGCGTCGTTCGCCCGCCCGGTCCCGGTGTTCAGCGCCATCCAACCCAACCCCGTGGGGGCCAACGTCGACGCCGGGGTCGAGGCGTTCCGGTCCGGCGGTCATGACGGCGTGGTCGCCGTCGGCGGAGGCTCGGCGCTCGACTGCGGCAAGCTCATCGCGTTTCAGGCCGGGCAGACCCGCCCCCTGTGGGACTTCGAGGACATCGGCGACTACTGGACTCGGGCTGATCCCGATGCGATCGCACCGGTCATCGCCGTGCCGACGACCGCGGGCACCGGTAGCGAGGTCGGCCGCGCCGGTGTGGTGATCGACGAGCGCAGCAGCCGCAAAGTCATCGTGTTTCATCCCAAAATGTTGCCGGTCGCGGTGGTGTGTGACCCCGAACTCACCGTCGGGCTGCCCGAGGTGCTCACCGTCGGCACCGGCATGGATGCGCTGTCGCATTCGCTCGAAGCGCTGTGTGCGCCGAGCTATCACCCGATGGCCCACGGCATCGGGCTCGAAGGCTGCCGCCTGGTGCTCGAACACCTACCCCGCGTGGTCACCGATCCGGCGGACCTCGGCAGTCGCACCGAGATGATGAGCGCAGCGACGATGGGCGCGGTCGCGTTCCAGAAGGGACTCGGCGGCATGCACGCCCTGGCCCACCCGATCGGAGCGGTGTTCAACACCCACCACGGCATGACCAACGCGGTGTTGATGCCCTACGTGTTGCGGGCCAACCAAGCCGGTGTCGACGCGGTCGTCGGCCGGCTGGCCGATTACGTGGGCGTCGGCGGTGGGTTCGACGGCTTTCTCGAGCACATTCTCGCCCTGCGGGCCGACCTCGGCGTGCCTCACCGGCTCACCGACCTCGGCGTCGACCCGGACGCGGTGGACCGCATCGCCGCTGCTGCTGCGGTTGACCCGTCAGCGGGAACCAACCCGATTCCATTCACCGAAGCGTTGGCCGCCGAAGTGTTCGGCAACGCCTGCACCGGAAGCGAGGGACCCCTATGACCCCCGAAGAACTTCGCGACGCCATCGCCGGCAATCCCACCACCGGCAATCCCACCGAAGGCAATCCCACCGAAGGCACAGCCATCGACACCGTCGTCGTGGCGTTCACCGACCATTACGGCCGGACCATGGGCAAGCGCTTCGACGCCGACTTCTTTCTCGACAGCATCGAGGCCGGCACCCACGCGTGCGACTACCTGCTCACCGTCGACATGGAGATGGAGCCGGTCGAGGGCTACCAATACGCGAACTGGGAGCGGGGGTACGGCGACTTTCACCTCGTGCCCGACCTCGCCACGTTGCGACCGTGCGGATGGGCGCCCGGCTCGGCGATCGTGCTGTGCGATGTCGTCGATGATGCCGCTCACGAGAACGTGCCGGTCGCGCCCCGATCCATCCTGCACGCCCAGCTCGCCAAGGCGGCCGAGGCCGGTTTCACGGCCAAGGCGGCGAGCGAGCTCGAGTTCTTCCTCTACCGCGACACCTATCGCGACGCCCACGCCAAGGGTTACACCGATCTCACCTCGTCGGGTTGGTACAACGAGGACTACCACCTGCTCCAGAGCGCCCGGGTTGAGGACTACGTGGGCGCGGCCCGCCGGGCGTTGCGCGACTCCGAGATCCCGGTCGAGAACTCCAAGGGCGAAGCTGCGGTCGGCCAACACGAGCTGAACGTTCGCTACGCCGACGCCCTGGTCATGGCCGACCGCCACGTCGTACTGAAACAGGGCATGAAGGAATTGGCCGAGCAGCAGGGCGTGGCCGTCACCTTCATGGCCAAGCCCCACGAGGATCAGTCCGGGAGCAGCTGCCACATCCACCTGAGCCTGTGGTCCGGCACCGATGCCGACGCCACCAACGCGTTCGCGGGGGACGATGGCCCCAGCGACACGTTTCGCTGGTTTCTCGGCGGGTGGATGCGCCACACGCAGGATCTAATGGTCTGTTACGCCCCCACGGTGAACTCCTACAAGCGGTACCAGAGCCAGTCGTGGGCGCCGACCAAGATCGCCTGGAGCACCGACAACCGCACCGCGGGCTTTCGTATCGTTGGCTCGGGCCCGAGCCTGCGCATCGAATGCCGCATCCCCGGCGCCGACGTCACCCCCTACCTCGCGTACGCCGCGGCGATCGCCAGTGGCCTCGACGGCATCGCCAACCGGATCGAACCCCCGGCCGAGTTCTCCGGCGACGCCTACACCTCTGATGCCATCCCGTCCGTGCCGACCACCCTCGATGCCGCGCTCGACCGGTTCACCGCCAGCGCTGACGCCCGGCGCCTCCTGGGCGACACCGTCGTCGAGCACTACGGTCACTTTCTCGCCACCGAGCGCGATGCCTTCGCCGCCGCGGTCACCGACTGGGAACGGCGCCGCTACTTCGAACGGATCTAGGCCTGCACCTACGGCCGCAGCGCGGCCGCGGTGAGGGCGACCACGACCGGTCGGACCACGGTGTTGTCGAACCGTTCGCGCACGAGCGATTCGACCTCATCGAGCAGCCCGGCCCGGGCCTCTTGCGGCATCATTTGCGTGCCGGAGTAGGACTGCATCAGCTTGCGGTACGACGCCGCATCGTACGTCTGATTCCAGTCGTAACAATGCAGCGTCGTCGAGCCGAATCGCGGGTCGGCTTCGAGCGTTGAACGGATCGGCGGCTGCACGTTGGTCCGGGTCGGCGGGACCCGCATCTTGTCGAGCTGTTCGTACCGTTCGTAGATCGACTCGGTCGCCGCGAAGAACCCGTTGTCATCTCCGGACTCGACCTGGATCAGGTTCACGATCGCCACGATGCCTCCGGGCCGGAGGACCGCGGCGGGCCGATCCGTCTTGGCCGCCTCCGATATCCAGTGGTACGCCGTGGCTGAGAACACGGCATCGGCGCTGCGGGGTGCGAGGTCGAGGAGCTCGAAGTCTCCGACGCTGATTCGTAAGCGCGGTGACGCGAGGTTGGTGCGCAGCCGTTCCGCCAGGGCTGGTCCGAGTTCGATGGCATGTACCGCGGCGCCGCGTTCGAGCAGGTCCCGAGTGGCCTGGCCCGTCCCGGGCCCGACCTCGATGATGTCCGGGCTCGTCGGCAACGAAGCGAAAAGCGTGTCGAACAACTCTCCGGGATACGACGGCCGAACCTGGTCGTAGATGTCGGCGACTCGGTCGAACGTGAGCCTTCTGTCGATCGGTGGTTCCACACACTCATCATGGCCGAACCTCACCCCTCCGGCGCTCGAAATCGGCGATACCGTGCGCCCATGAAACTCCTCGCCTTCGCCGCCAGTACGAGCACCAGATCGATCAACCGGCAGCTCGTTCGTTACGCCGCCGACGTGGCCGCCGAGCTGGTCGACGGGCTCGAGGTCGACCTGCTCGACCTCAACGATTTCGAGATGCCCATCTTCAGCCAGGACCGCCAGGACGCCGACGGCATCCCGCAGCTCGCCCACGACTTCTACGCTCGCATCGGGCAGGCCGACGCCATCATCGTGTCGTTCGCCGAGCACAACGGTTCGTACAGCGCGGCCTACAAGAACACCTACGACTGGGCGTCTCGCATCGACATGCAGGTGTACCAGAACACGCCGATGGTGATGCTGGCCACCGCCCCCGGAGGGCGCGGCGGGGCCGGCGTTCTCGAAGCGGCGGTGGCGACGGCGCCCTTCTTCGGTATGGACCTCCGCGGCCAGGTATCGGTGCCCACGTTCGGCGAGAACTTCGACACCGAAGCCGGGCGTCTCACGGACCCCGACCTCGACGCGCAGCTTCGCTCGGCCGTGGCCGCACTGGTGAGCTGACGGCACCGCCCATAGGGTGCGGCGATGTCTACCTCTGCGACATCCACTACTGAGATGCCCACCGACGTGGGAATCATCGACCTGATGATCGGCTTTCCGTTCACCGACAAAGCCGCGGTGTACGCCAAGGCCGTGAAGGGCATGAAGGACGCCGGTTCCGATGATCTGTCGATGCCAGCCGGCTACATGTTCACCGACGTCCCCGACGAGGTCGACGACGCCGAGTTGGACCCCATCGACATCACCTTCGCCAAGATGGACGAGTTTGGCATCGAGCAGGGACTGTTCGGACTCAACGACCGCAGTGTCGAGGCGGCCGAACGGCACCCGGGTCGGGTCAACTTCATCACCGAAGTCGATCCCAACGACATCATGGGCGCGGTGCGCAGAACCCAGCAGGCCAAGGCCGAACACGACCTCAAGGCGGTCAGTGTGTTCCCGGCCGGTTGCCTCCCCCAGGTGCCGGTCGACGACCCCAAGATGTATCCGCTGTACGCCGCCGCAATCGAGCTCGGCATCCCGGTGGTCATCAACGGCGGTATCGCCGGGCCCCGCCTGCCGAGCGCGTGTCAACACGTCGAGCTGTTCGACCAGGTCTGCTACGACTTCCCCGAATTGAAGCTGGTGATGCGCCACGGCGGCGAACCGTGGGAGGCACTGGCGGTGAAGCTGATGCTGAAGTGGCCGAACCTGTATTACATGACCTCGGCGTTCGCCCCGAAGCACTACCCGAAAGCCATCCTCGACTACGCCAACACCCGCGGGGCCGACAAGATCATGTACGCCGGGTACTACCCGGCCGGGCTCACGCTCGAGCGCATCATGGGCGACATGGTCAACGTGCCCCTGCGCGCCGAGGTATGGCCCAAGTTCCTGCGCGAGAACGCGAT
>CALHYX010000076.1 GCA_938041035.1 uncultured Acidimicrobiales bacterium
TCCTCGCTCCGCGACGCGCTGGAACAACTGCTCGGCGGCGGTTGCTATCACATGGCCCGGCTGTTCGATCGGGTGAAAACCGACGGCCTGCTGTGGTTTCAGGCCCTCGACGGCGACCTGGATGCGCTCGATCAGATACTCGCCGACTGGGTCGCGGCGGTCGACTGGCCAACGTCGATTCTGTGGCGCGAACTGGCCGAACGGCACCCGGAGGCCCTGGTCTTGTTGTCCCATCGCGGATCGGCTGAGGTGTGGTGGGAAAGTGCCGACGCAACCGTGTGGGCCGCGATGCGACGATCGAGCGACGACCCGTTGATCACCGCGTTCAACGACAAGATGCTCCTTCGCTCGGGCCTCGGCGATCGCTGGGATGATCCGTCGTCCGCCCGCGCGTTCTACGAGCAGCACTTCGCCGAGGTGATCGACACCATCTCGCCTGACCGGTTGCTGGTGTGGCAGCCGAGCGAGGGCTGGGAGCCGCTGTGTGCCGCGCTCGGCTTGCCGGTGCCCGAGGGCGACTTCATCCACACCAACGATCGGGCCGAGTTCCAGTCCCGCATGGCCGAACCCCGGGTTTCGCCCCGCGACGTCCTGTAGTCGGGAACCCACCCACCCCCACCGGTGTAGGACGGGTATGGAAGCTTCCGTATCCCCTCGCCCGTTGCCCGGCGTCGAAGCCCCCGACGCTGCCCCCGACGCAGTGGTCGCCGGGCACGAAGTGCATCGCTCCCGGGCCCTGCCGGTGCTGCTCGCGATGTGTCTGATCGCCGCGTTGGCCGTGCCCGTCGCCTACGGCATTGGCTGGGTCACCGCCGACACTTCCGCCAAGGCACTGGCGGCCACACCGACCATCGCCGATGTCCCCGCGATCGCGCCAGCGCCCACCCCCACCCCCGCCGATGCGGTGACACCGCTGCCCGGCGAACCCCACATCGCCGCATCGAACTCGCTTCGCACCGAACACGGCTCCGTCCCGGTCGAGGACTACTCCAACACCACCATCCAGGCCGAGGTCACCGTTTCCCCGAGCGGACGGACGATACTCAAGACCGGCGGCATGGCTGCAGCGTTCGGCTTTGATCGCTCGATGCAGACCGCGGTCGTCAGCGACGCGCAACAGGTCGCGTTCATGGAACCGCTGGGCGAGGGTCGAACGATCTACGCACCGGGTGGCCGGTCGTCGAGTTCGATCATCGTGGTCGACCTCGCAACCACGCCCGGCGAGCAGGTGAGCGAGTTCAGGCTCGACGGCAACGTCGTGCCCGAAGCCTTCACGAGCGACGGTGCCGGACTCTTTGTCATCGACCATCAGCCGCCACTCGATCCCACTACCTACCGGGTGCAGTTGCTCGACCTCGCCACGGGCGAGCGGTTTGCGGTCCCTGGGCCGGTCAAGCAACCGGCGCCCGAAGACATGGCGGGGACCGGCCGGCGTCATGTCGGCACGGCGGACGGGACCTTCCTGTTCACGCTCTACACCCGGCAACCAGCCCACCATGACGGCTCGACCCACGTCGACCACGTGCACGGTTTCGTGCACGCTCTGGCGCTCGACGAGAGCTGGGCGCTGTGCATTGACCTGCCCTCCGACTTTGGTCGGGGGGCGCCCGAGACCGCGGCCATAGCGGTGTCGACCGACGACGAGCGGATGTTCGTCGTCGACGGAGAGGCCGCCGCCATCGCAATCTTCGATGTCGATGACATCAAGGCGGTCTCGAACCCCGCCGAGTTCGTGGCCGCCGGGCCAAGGATGCCGCAGCCGGAGGTCATCGTGCCGCTACCGCTGGAGATCAGCGGGACGCTTTCGGCAATGGGTACCGACGTCGGGGTGTGGATCGCTTCGGGCGACGAGGTGATGCTGCTCGACCTCGCGGGGACGACCGTGCTCGCCCATCACCGCGCCCCGGGCCCGGTCGACCTGCTCGGAATCGACGAGAACGACCAGGTCTACGCGGCGATCGGCGACCGACTGGTGCCGCTCGACCACAGCTGACGCACCGGTTGCTCCCACCGCCCGCCCGGGCGACGAGTAGCGAACCATGGCAAGGTGGCGACATCGATTCGGCCGCGCCAGGGGGAACCAATGCCGGTAGCAAACGTCAACGGGCAGGCGATCAATTACGCCGATAACGAAGCATCGGGCCCGCCCGTGATCTTCAGCCACGGGTTCTTGATGGACCACACCATGTTCGATGCCCAGGTCGCCGCCCTGGGTGACGACTACCGGTGCATCCGGTGGGACGAGCGGGGGTTCGGCGAGACGCCGGCGACCGGCCACTTTACCTACTGGGATTCCGCCGACGACGCCGTGGCCCTGCTCGACCACCTCGAGATCGACCAGGCAGTATTCGTCGGCATGTCCCAGGGCGGCTTCCTGTCGCTGCGCGCCGGGCTCGCACACCCGGATCGGGTGCGGGCCCTGGTGCTGATCGACTCCGAGCCCGGGGTGGACCCGCCGGAGGTTCTCGAGGGCTACTCGGGGATGGTCGGGCACTGGTTGAGCGACGAGCCGCTCGGCCCCGTGGGCGATATGGTCGCTGGGCTGATCCTCGACGATGCCGAACTGAGCGCGGAATGGATCGCGAAGTGGGAGGCTCGGCGGGCTCCCGGCGGGCCGGCCGCCCAGATGGAGTTCGCCGCCCAGACGCTCCTCGGACGAGACGACATCAGCGATCGGGTCGGCGAGCTGTCCATGCCCGTGCTGAGCGTGCACGGAGAGGACGACCAGTCGATCACCATCGACAAGGCGGAGGCACTGCAGGCCGCCGTGCCGGACGGTCGGGGACTCGTACGGGTGGCCGGCGCCGCTCACGCGCCGAACATGACCCACGCCACCATCGTCAACCCGGCTATTGCGGCGTTTCTGGCCGGGCTGTAGCCGATCGTCGGGTCAGGCGTAGGGCCATCGCCGCGGCGCCGATGCTCAACCCGCCCAGGCCCGCGGCCAGGCCAAACCCGACGGCGGCGGACCGTTCGACGACGGGGATCAACGTCGCGGGGCCGGCGGCGTGACCGAGGAACCGGAACGACAGCAGAAACGACAGCGCGCCGCCTCGGTTCTCCGGCATGATCGTTGCTCCCAACGATTGGAAGATGACGACCACGAACGCCACGGTCGCGCCGCCGAGCAACCAGAGCGCGCCCAGGGTCCATCCGGTGCGGCCGAGGGCGAGCGCCGCGGTGGCGGCCATGGCGAAGAGCATCACCGGGGTCACCAACCGGCGCGCGCCGAACCGGTCGAGCACCCAGCCCCAGACGGGCCCCATCACCATCGCGCTCATCGCCCCGCCAAAGAGCATGAAACCGGCAGCGGTGCCGCTCACCCCGAGCACATCGCGCGCCACCACGCCGACCAGCACGGCGACACCGATGGGGCCGGCGGCCGCGAAGAAAAACGATGTGCCCAGCAACACCATGCGTCGGTTCAACAGCGGTCGCAGACCGAGCCCGGCGTCGGCGGGGCGAGGGGCCCCGTCGGGGGGCATCGCCGCCAGGACCATCGCGACCACTGCGGTGCCGATGAACGCTCCCTGCCAGGACGTATCGGCGGCGAGGCCCCCGACGATCGGCCCCAGACCGCCGCCGACCGCCTGAAAGCTCGAATAGATGCCGACCTCCCGACCAAAGCGCTCCTCGGGCACCATCTCGGCCAGCCCCGCCAGCAGCAGCGGGGTGATGAACGCGTTCGCCACCCCCTGCACCGCCCGGGCGGCCACAAAGGTCCACAACCCCGGAGCCGCGGCCACGGCCAGACTGGCCAGCGCGTAGACGATGTAGGTGGCCCTCACGGTTCGGCGCCGGCCATAGCGCTCCCCGACGGTGCCCGAGAACAGCAGCGTCAGCGCAAACGGCACCAGATAGAGACTGAACCCGAGGCCGACGGCACTCGAGGACGCACCAAACTCGGTGCGCAACTCCGGGAACATGGGCACGATGACCACCGTGCCGAACGGACCCAGGAATCCGCCCGCATACAGAGCCAGGCGACGCAGCGAGAAGCCACTCACGCCGGAGGGTCGATCGTCTTTTCGAAGAAGTAGTCGGCGAACGGATTGTCGTCGCGGTAGGGGTCGATACGCCGGTAGCCGTGTTTGGCATACAACGCGTGGGCCTCGGTGAGCGTGGCGTTGGTGTCGAGGCGGACGACGCCGAATCCGAGTTCGGCCGCCCACCGTTCGAGTTCCTGCAGCAGCGCCGTGGCCACACCGTTGCCGCGAGCTTCTTCGGCCACCCACATGCGTTTGATTTCGCCGACCACGGGGGATGCATCGGCGGGGCCGAGGAGATGCACTCCCCCGCAGCCGATCGCCTTCTCGTCGATGCGCGCGATCAGGAAGACGCCGTTCGGTGGTTCGTAGTCGGCCGCGTCCGGATCCGGCCCGGCCTCGACGTCGAACCCGGTGGAGAACCGGGCATCGAGTTCGGCGAAGTAGCGGCCCAGACAGAGCTGGGCCGCTTCGCTATCGGCCGGGGCGACGCCGATTTCAACGTCGACTCGTCCGCTTCGTTCGCCGTCCCGCTCGGTCATCGGCTCTCCCGGGCCGGTTCAGCTGAAGATGCGCGGGGCTTCGAGTTGATCGTGGATGTCATCGACCTCGTCCTTGCCGAGACCCAGCCCCTCGGCGAGCGAACTCAGGTATTGGACCTCGCTGCCGGTGTCGACCTTGATGGCGAGGAGCGACACGGCGTAGGCCTCGGTAGCCATGTCCGTCGGCACGCGGTCGATCAGACCCTCGAGGTCGAGTGGCGTGGCGAGTTGTTGGCGGAGGTAGTCGGCGTCGGCTTCATCCACATCGCCGAGTTCACCCAGGATGGCGTCGACTTCGTCCTGGGTGACCTCGCCGTCGGCCTTCGCCGCGCTGCACATCGCTTCGATAAGCACCGATGCGGTGGCGTCGTTCTCCGGTGTCTCTTCGGGTCGATCGCCCCCGCCACCCAGTAGGCCGCCGAGCAGCGCACCCGCTCCCCCGCCGCCGCGCCCCATGCCTGAACTCGCTCGCCCACCCAGCATCGACCCCAGTAGAGAGCCGACGAGGCTTCCACCGCGACCGCCGACCATCCCGCCCAACATCGATCCCGCTCCGCTGCCCAGCAGCGCTCCCAGCAATCGTGTGGCACCCATGTATCTTTTTCTCCTCTGTGGACGAACCGCGTTCACGGCTTCGCCGCCAACCTAGCCCGCGCGGCCGCGGCCGCATCCACCACCGGCCCCCGACACCCGTGTCAGGCTTATCCGTTATGGCCAAGAAACCTCCCACTCTCCGTTCCGGCTCCGCGGGCCTGCGCGTCCGCCTCCTGCAACAGGCCCTCGCCGATGCCGGGTTTGACCCGGGCGCCATCGACGGCGACTTCGGTCCCCACACCGAGGCTGCCGTGCAGAACTTTCAGGCGTCAGAGGATCTGCTCGTCGACGGCATCGCCGGGGCTCGCACCCAAAAAGCCCTCGGCATGACGGGTGATGTCGAGGAGCGTTCCCTCGCCAGCCTCAAGCGCACGTTCACGGTCAAGCGAGTACAGAAGCTGTTCGCCAAGTCCGCTGCCGGCGGGGTGAAAAAGCACCTGGGCGACGTGCTGACCGCGCTTCACGACGAGGGAATCGGCGACGACATCATGGTGCTGATGGCGCTCGCCACCATCCGCGCGGAAACCGCCGGTTTCGTGCCGATCGAAGAAGGCAAGAGTAAATACAACACCTCGCCCGGCGGCCATCCGTTCAACCGGTACGACGACCGGAAGGATCTCGGAAACAAGGGTGCCCCCGACGGCGACTCCTACAAGGGCCGGGGCTTCGTGCAGCTCACCGGGCGAGCCAACTATCGCACCATTGGCAAAAAGATCGGCATGGGTTCCAAGCTGGAGAAGAACCCGGACCTCGGGTGCGATTCCGAGGTGGCCGCCCGAATCCTCGCCGCCTTCCTCGCGTCCAAAGAACGCAAGATCAAAGAGGCGCTTCTCGCTGAGGACCTCGCCGGCGCACGCCGGCTGGTCAACGGTGGCAGCCACGGCCTGAAACCCTTCATGGCGTGCTACGACAAGGGCGTCAAGGAGTTTCTGGCCGGGTAGCCGCTGTCGGCGACGGGAGCACCCGGTCGGCGACCATCTGATGGGCGATGACCTCGGCCACCCGGGGCACACCGCCGGATCGTTGGAGCAACCGGTTGAGTTCTGCGGCATCGAAGCGAAACGGCGACCGCTTGCCGAGCTCGGTGGATGCGGCGTCGATACGGCCGTTGACGATGGCGATGAGCGTAGTCGCGTCCATCGGTTCGAGCCGATGGGTCTGCACCGCTAGGCCCGCTCGGCGGGCGGGCACGGCCAGGTCACGATGGGTGCCGACGACCACCGTCGCGCCGATCGCGGCGAGGTCCCGAAACCACCGTCGCCGCAGTGGCCGGGGCATGCGGTCGATCTCGTCGCCGTACACGAGTGACTCGACCGGCGGCTCCATCCATCGTTGCCGGTAGGGCGCCCGCACGATGTAGTGGTACGGCGCAGGTGTGCCCGTGCGCCAGTGATCGAGGTGGGTGGACTTGCCGAACCCGCTTTCGCCGATCACCTGAAAAAGGGTGGCCGAACCCGGCGCCGGCGGTGCCGGAACCCCACGATCGACGAAGAACGCCACCGGCGGATCCCCGATCTGACGGGCCACGAAGGGGTTCCGCCGCAACCCGGCCTCGTGGTAGCGGTCGACGTAGCCCCTCATCGCGGATCGAGCGGATGAGCGCGGTCGTACCGACCGGTTCCCCCCTTGGGGATGACGAGAACTCCGACCCCTCCCAAAGGTCGCGACTGAGCTTCACCCGGGTCTGGGCCCGCACCGTGTAGACGATGCGAATGAGGCTGCCGTCGTAGGAAACCGGCGCATCGTCGGGCACCCGGAGCGAGAACGTGGCGGCCGCCGCACCGAGCGGTCCAACCGGCACGGTCATCGCGGCAACCTGACCGCGGTCGGTGTCGCCCCGGCCTTCGGTCTCCCAGCCAAGCGACACGACCACGTCATCAACCCGGCCGACCGGACCACCCGGTTTCGATCGGGTGGCCGCCCGGGCCAGACCACCGGTCAGTCGGCCGCCCACCTCGGCCACGTAGGCATCGAGGGTGAACTCCAGAGCGGGATCGTCCGCAGCCATCAGTCGTCGACTCGCCTTCGGTGTTCCGAGATTCGGGCGGCGACCGTTACGACGAACCGATTGTTGCGCAGATCCCCCTGGGAGCCGCGCGGGCTGCCGTCAATCGTCCAGATGATGTCGTTGTTGGTCGACGCGAAGCTCGGCCCGCCGGCAGATTCCGGCACCCAGACGGTGAACGGGCAACGGAGCATGCCTTCGACCTCGCGGTACGGGGCGGCGTCGTCGTGCTGATATGCGGTGTGCCGAACGGTGGTCGACGTGGTTCCCACCGTATAGGTGGCCCGTTCGAGACAACGTGCGGTGATGGCGGTCTCCGTTGGTACACGGGTCGGCAGCGTCCGTCGCGGTCGATGCACGAGCTCCATGGCGTGCCGCCCGCCCAACGTGAGGGGCCAATCCGGTACGTGAAGTTCCGCCGGATGCCAGCGCCTGATCGATCGAAACAACGGCATGCTCATCGCGGCCACCGCGAGAGCCACGAGCACGACCACGAGCGCCCATCCGAACGAGCCGTTAGGCCACCGCCACGACCAACAGCACGGCACTGACTCCCAGCACGACGTTCGTCCACAGCAACCGAGTGTTGGGCGCACTGTCGATCAGCACCATCGGCTCCGACGTCGGTCGGGTCGCGGAAGGCTCGAACTCACTCATCGAAGCTCGACGTTACTGCTGGATGGGGTCCTGACCGACGACCCCGTTCGTCGACACCGCTGCCGTCCACGTGGCCCCGTCCCACCAGCGGAACTGGTAGCGGGCCATGGGGTCGCCATACCAACCTTCCGGCTGAGCTGCGGCCGGCGCTGCGGTCGGAAGCGCGGGTGCGGCCGCGACCGCGCCGATGGGTGCTACGCCCGTGGGCACCGAGCCCCCCGGGCCGGCGAGGACGATACCGTCGGGCACGACCTGAGCTTCGGCTGCCGGTGGACCCGGGTACGGGGTCACGCCCTTCACGTGAATGGTCCCCTTGCCAAACAGCGTGAGCGGCCCTTTGAACGTCAGGGTCAGGCCGTACCCGTCGGGAACGTTGACCGTGATGTCGGTGAGCCCGTAGTTCTTCTTGCGGCGCAACGGCGCCCACATCGACACCACATGTGTGCCGGGGCTCACCTCAACCGTGAACGTGTCGTTCCAGCGGTAGCTCAGCGGTGACCCGCCGTCGATGGTCGCCTGCGGGGTCGTGGTCTGGAAGTTCATTCCCCCGGACCCCGACATCGTTGCGTGAAGATGCAGTGCACTCGCCATGCGTCAATTGTGCCATGGCCACGGGGTGCGGTCTCTGGGGACCGCACCCCGCGGTTGTCAGATCGTCCGGCTCACCCGGACAGCGCGCCGAGGAGGCCGCCGCCCGTCGAGCCTCCACCACCGGCGCCGCCGAGGTAGCCCTCGGAGGGCTGCACGAGCACATGGCCTTCGCCACCGAACGCCATCTGAATCGTCTCGCCGCTGCCACCACGAGCGAGGCTCTTGATACCACCGGTCGTGTCGGTCTTCATCTGCATCTGGACGCCGGAGGTCCACATCACCACCGCTTGCGCATCGCCGAAGGTCGGTGCGCTCGCAACGTCGAGCATCACCGGAGGGCCATCGGTGGTGATGGCGACGTAGCCGCTACCTCGCAGCGTCACGTTGAACAGGCCCCCGGCCATGGCGCCCGCCACACCGCCGCCGATGCGTTGGATGTCCCATTCGATCGTCGAGGAGAACGCCAAGACGTTGGCCCCGCTCACGCTGATCATGTCGTTCTCGAGGTACATCACCTGGATGTCGTGGGCCTGGTCGGCGATGAACACTTCGCCATCGCCACCGACGTGCATCATCGACACACCTTCGCCCGTGGTCGCCTTCTTGAGCATCTTGCCCATGCCACCGGACCCCTTGTTCTCAAAGGTTGCCGCCCCCTGGTACGCGACCATCGAGCCCGACTTCGCCTCCACCGGGCCGTAGGCGAGGCTGACGCGAAGCAGCTTCTTGTTCTGCAGTTGGAACTGCTGCTCGCCGGCGGCAATTTCGCCGAACGCGGTGTTTAGATCGCTGTGAAGGGGCACTGTTTCTCCTCGGTGTTCTTTGATTGGTTCCAGCCGGGGAGTCCGCCTCCGCCCGCCTGTGTCATCGTCGCTTCATCCGGCGGTTGCCGTCTGTGCCGAAGCTGACACATTTCGCATGTTCACCTCGAACCTACACAACCCCGGGGACGACGGGTCGGTCGGGTGGTCGATCGCCAGACCGACCGGAGGATGCCGCGAAGCGCTCGAGCACCCGTGCGGGCGTGGTGCCAGGGGTGGCGCACGATCGTCCAGGGTTTGGGGTTGTCCCGCAACGGATACATGAGTTGGGCCCAGAGGCCATCGGGGATGGGCTCGGCCACCCCGTACACCTGCGGCCGGGACTCGGCGGGCACATGGAAGGTGCCGAAGAGGACGTCCCAGATCGGCAGCAGCGCCGAGTAGTTGTGGTTGATCGCTTCCGGTTGGTTGGCGTGATGCCAATGATGGAATTCCGGCGTCGCCACGATTGCCCGCAGCGGTCGAAGCCGCCACCGGACGTTCGCGTGAGCGAACAACCCGGCGACGAAGTTGACCACGACGATGACTCCGGACTGGGTGCCCGTGAATCCGGCGCCGAGCAGAAAGAAGAACGGCGGGGCGGCCAGCACGTAGTCGAGGGGGTGCAGGCGAAGCCCGCTGATCCAGTCCATGCGCTCCGACGAATGATGGATGGCATGGAACCGCCACAGCGCCGGGACTTCATGGCCCCAGCGGTGGGTCCAGTATCCGGCCAGGTCGAAGAGCACAAACCCGACGAAAACGTGCACGGTGGGGTCGAGCGCAGCGACCACGGGGCGTAGGGCGAGGCCGGGCAACCACGCGAGGCTCACAACCCCGATGACCAGGGCCACCACGAGGCCCGCAGCGTCCACGACGGGCCGGCTCAGCGTGTAGGCGAGGTCGGTGGCCAGGCCGGGCCGCCGCACCCGCTGACCGCGATGGCGGGGAAACAGCTTCTCGAACGGCACCACCAGGACGAAGAGCACGGCGATGATCAGCAGGCCTTCTCGCGACACGACGATGCCGCCGGCGGCGAGAGCGCCGGCCAGCACCAGGGCGAGCAGGCTTCTTCCCGGGAACCGACGACGGCCCGATTCCGGAAATCGCGCCCCCGCTGCCGCTTGCGCTCCCGGCGGTTCGGGGAGCGCACCTGATGGATGCGGTGGCGGCGGAAGCGGTGCCGGCGGTCGCAGTGGATGCGGTGGCGGCGGTAGCGGTGGGGGCGGATGGGGTGGGGGCGCAGGGAGACGACTGGGCGGCGGCCGGAGCGTGCTGACGACTCCGGTCGAGGGTGCTGGCCTTTCCGAGGTGGGCATGGCACCAAGGTGGCTGCGCTGCCCTCGACCGGCATCGTCCTTTTGGTCAGCCTTTCGGCCGATCGGGGTTACCCGGGCGGGCCCTAGGCCTCTTTCGCGGCCCGGAATCCCTGCTCGAGGTCGGCGATGATGTCCTCGATCGACTCGATGCCGACGCTGAGGCGCACGAGCCCGGGATGCACGCCGGTGGTGGCCTGCTCCTCGGGCGTGAGCTGGGCATGGGTGGTCGAGGCCGGGTGGATCACCAGGCTGCGGACATCGCCGATGTTGGCGAGGTTGGAGTGCAGCGTGAGCGCGTCGGCGAAAGCCTGACCCGCAGCGGCGCCACCCTTCATCACGAACGCAGGCACCGAGCCGGGGCCGCGGGGCAGGAGTTCCTTGGCCCGATCGTGCCACGGGCTCGACGCCAGGCCGGCGTACTGCACCGACTCGACTTCTTCGCGGCCTTCGAGGAACTCGGCTACCGCCTGGGCGTTGGCCACGTGGCGGTCCATGCGCAGGCTCAGCGTCTCGACGCCCTGGATGAACAGGAAGGCGTTGAACGGCGACACGGCACCACCGAGGTCGCGCAGGAACTGCAGGCGTGCCTTCACGATGAAGCAACCAGCGCCGAGCATCTCCCAGTAGTTGAGGCCGTGGTAGCTGGGGTCCGGGTTGGTGAAGTTCGGAAAGCGTCCGCTGGCCCCGAAGTCGAAGTTGGCGCCGTCGATGATGACGCCACCCATCGAGTTGCCGTGGCCACCGATGAACTTGGTGGCCGACTGCACGACGATGTTCGCACCCTCGTTGAGCGGGTTGCACAGATACGGACTGGCGACCGTGTTGTCGATGACCAGCGGGATGCCCTTGGCCTTGCCGAGGGCCCCGACCTCGCGCAGCGGGAAGACGTCGTTGGCCGGGTTGCCAATGGTTTCGCCGTACAACACCTTGGTGTTGTCGGTGATCTTGGATTCCCACTCGTCGATGTTGTCGATGTCCTCGACGAAATCGACCGAGATGCCGAGCTTCGGCAACGTGTAGTGGAACAGGTTGTACGTGCCGCCGTAGAGCGAGCTCGATGCCACGACGTGGTCGCCGGCCTCGCAGAGGGTCAACATGGTGACGGTTTCGGCCTGCTGACCGGATCCGACGGCCAGCGCCGCCGGAAGTCCGGGCGGCACCGACTCCGGCGCTCCTTCGAGTGCGGCGATCCGCAGCTCGAACGCCTGCTGCGTCGGGTTCATGATTCGGGTGTAGATGTTGCCGAGCTCTTCGAGGGCGAACAGGGCAGCGCCGTGGGCGGAATCGCGAAAGTTGAACGCCGTCGTCTGATAGATCGGCACGACGCGGGCACCGGTCTCGGGGTCACCTTCCCACCCCGCATGAATCTGCTTGGTCTCAAAACCCCACTCGTTGCCCATGCTGTTCCCTTCTCGTGCGCCGCACTGCCATCAGCCGCGTGACATCAATTTGTTGACCCAACTGGTCGACAATTTGAGTCGGTCGCCGTCGCTACGTCAAGAGCCGACGCGAACTCATGCGCGCGCTTCGCTATTTTCGATGTGGAACGCCATCCTGGTAGTGGCCTACGGCCAGTCCCCCCACAGCGGAAGTGCTCTGCATGCATCGAATTCCTCTCGGCCGCCTCGCGGCTGCCCTCGCTGCTCTCCTCACCCTGGTTCTGGTGGCGAGCGCATGCACGAGCGCGCTCTCGGGCGGCGACGACTCGGCCGGCGGCGACGGCGCCCCACCGGGTGGCGGCGGCGATGTCGTCGCGACGACCACCACCGTGGAACCCGCTCGCGACATCGGCATCGAACTGAACGAGTCGTCCCTCGCTCCGGGCACGACCCTGTCGATCTCCGGCGAGGGCTGTCCGCCGGATCCGGAGTGGGAGTTGGACGACCTGAACTTCAAGATCTTGTTGCGGTTGGCGCCGGCCGGCGATGACCGGGGCCAGAAGGTAGACGAGCCGGAACGGCGCGAACACCTGAGCACGGGCGAGCTCGACGCGCTGGCGCGCGAGCCGGGCGCCCAGTTGGCCTCGGCCGGCGAACGGGGCCTGTGGAGCGCCGACTACGAGGTGCCCGCATCGACGGGCCCCGGCGAGTACGTGCTCCTGGCCGATTGCTACTCCGGACTCGGGCTCGAATGGGGATCCGTCCGGTACGGTTCGGCTGAGGTCACCGTTGTAGGTGAAACGTCGGGGGGCGCTTCCACCACGACCGGTTGATCCGAAGATCGGACGAAATCCACCGCCGCCGCCGATCGGTGGACGTAAGGTCACAGGACTCCAGGCTGAGGTGACCCCATGTCCGACCCCAACGATACCGACTCACGCGATGCCGACTCACGCGATGCCGACTCACGCGGCGGGAAACACCCGTTGCTGTCGGAGGCGGCGCGCTCGGCCAATTCCTCCGCGATCCGCGACATCCTCATCCACGCTCGCCGACCCGACGTCATCTCCCTGGCCGGCGGCGTGCCCTCACCGGCGCTGTTCCCGCTCGCCGACATCGTGAGCGCCGTTTCGGCTGCGATCGAGCGGGATGGGGCCGACGTGGTCCAGTACGGCGTGACCGCCGGTGAACCGGCCACCCGAGAGGTTGCCGCGACCCTCACCGGCACCGAACCGGATCCGGAGGCCATCGTCATCACGACCGGTTCGCAGCAGGCGCTCGATCTGATCGCTCGCGTGCTGATCGACCCGGGCGACCAAGTGGTCGTCGCCGACCCCGACTACCTGGGAGCACTCCAGTCGTTGCGGGCGCACAAGCCGGAACTGGTCGCCATTCCGCTCGATGCCGATGGCATGCGCGTCGACGTGCTCGCGGAACGACTCGCGGCCGGAGCCCGCCCGAAGCTCTGCTACGTGGTCGCCAACTTCCACAACCCGACCGGCGCGACCCTGGCCGCGGACCGCCGGGTCGCGCTCACCGCGCTCGCCGAGCAGTACGGGTTCCTGATCGTCGAAGACGACCCCTATGGCGAACTTCGCTTCACCGACGACGCCGTGGCACCGATCGGCCCGGGCAGCGACAATGTCGTTCGGCTGCGGTCGGTTTCGAAGGTCCTCGCCCCCGGCCTGCGGATCGGCTGGCTCGTCGGCCCCGAATGGCTGGTCGATGCGGTGGTGGTCGCCAAGCAATCGGCGGACCTTCACACCAGCACGCTGAGCCAGGCCGTCATGGTGCAGGTCGCGGGGCGGAGCGTTTGGATGGCCGATCACCTCGACGCCGTGCGTACCCACTACCGCAACCAGCGCGACGTCCTGACCGATGCCATCGCCGACGAACTCGGCGAGCGAATCACCTACAACTCGCCCCAGGGCGGCATGTTCGTCTGGGGGGAGCTCACCGGCGGCGCCGACACGAGCGAGCTGATGAGCGCGGCGATCGACAACGGCGTGGCGTTCGTGCCCGGCGCAGCCTTCGCGGTCGATACGCCAAAGCCGAGCGCCATCCGGCTCAGCTTTGCCACCGCGCCGCCGGATCAGCTGTGGGAGGCGTGCCGACGGCTGCGCACCACGATCGACGCGGCGCGCTAGCCGGTTTGGCCGGCGGATCCGATCGAGCCGAACGGTACCGCGGTGAGGCGGCGCACGTGTTCGACCAGCCAGTCGAGCTGCCGGCGGGCGTCGATCGAGACCTCCGCGTCGCCCGCTCGCTCATCGGCGAGCGCCCGTTCGACGTCGCCCAGCGCCAGGTTCAGCTCGAAACGACGGTCGAGCAGCTCGTCGAGGGCAGCCCGCTCAACGATGACCTGATCGGGGTCGAGGCCCTTCGCGGCCGCGAGCTTGGCCGCCATGTAGTTGGCCTGGCGACAGCCCTGCTTACAGAAGCGTCGGGGGCGTCCCGGTCCGTCCCCCGCGACCATGGTGAGCCCGCACCACTGACAACGCCGACCCTTCGGACGACGCTGATCGAGCGGTCCCCCGGAGGCTCCGGTTTCGGTAGCTTCCGGCCCCGCAGCTGCGGTACCCCGGCCAGTGGCCATACAAAACTCTACGGGGTCGCGGGCCAGCGGTCGGCGATGGCTTCGAATCCCGACCTCCCTGGGATGGCCTCGCCCGCGACGCACCGGTAGCGTCGGCGCCGATGAAGGCTCTCCTGTTCGAACGCAAAGAGCTGCGCTACGCCGCAGCTGCCGTCGCCTCCCGCATCCTGCCCGGCTCCGGCGCCGCCGTCGGCCCGTTGCGTCTGGCCGACATCGATCCGCCGGAGCTTCCCGGCCCGGACTGGTCCACCGTACGACCCCGACTGACCGGCATCTGCGGCTCCGATCTCGCCACGGTGAACGGTGGCTCCAGCCGCTACTTCGAACCGCTGGTGTCCTTCCCGTTCGTCCCCGGCCATGAGGTCGTCGGCGAACTCGACGACGGCTCCCGGGTCGCACTGGAACCGGTGATCGGCGCCGAGGCCCGAGGCGAACAGCCTCCGTTTCCCGACGCCGCCCCCGGCGATGGCGACGATTACGGCTACCTGGTCGCCGGCGACCTCGAAGCCGGCATTCAGGTGGGCTTCTGCGCCAGCACCGGAGGCGGGTGGGGCGGAGAACTGGTGGCGCACCGTTCTCAGCTCCACGCCGTGCCCGAATCCCTCTCCGACGAGGCGGCGGTGATGCTCGAACCCGCCGCCGGCGGGGTGCACGCCGCGCTCAAGGGCCGGGTGCAACCGGGCGAGACCGTGCTGGTGCTCGGAGCCGGCACCATGGGCCTGTGTACGGTCGCCGGGCTTCGGGCCCATACCGAAGCGGCGCAGATCGTGGTGGTGGCCAAGTACCCCCACCAGGTCGCCCTGGCCAAATCGCTGGGCGCCGACGTCGTGCTGCAGCCCGATGACGTGCGCCGCGGCGTCCGCCGGATCGTCGGTTGCCGAATGGTCGGCGACGACCTCTCCGGCGGCGTCGACGTCACCATCGACGCCGTGGGCTCGGCCACCTCGCTGGCCGACGCCATCGCCGTGACCCGACCGCGCGGTCGCGTCGTGCTGCTCGGCATGCCCGGAGTGGCCCGCGTCGATCTCACCCCGCTGTGGCACCGGGAGACCGAACTGGTCGGCGCCTACACCTACGGCACCGAAACCCTTCCCGATGGTTCGACCGCCACCAGCTTCGCCCTGGCGCTCGATCTGTGCGCAGCCGCCGACCTCGGCCAGCTGGTCTCCGCCGCCTATCCGCTCGACCGGTGGCGCGATGCGCTGCAACACGCTGACGAGGCCGGGCCTCGCGGAGCGGTGAAGATCGTCTTCGACCAACGATGAACGACGCGGCCTCCGCTCCGTGAGCGAGCCGTCGAGCGCCTCCGTCGGTCCGCTGCGAGGTCGCCTACTGGTGGCGGCGCCGGCCCTGCGCGATCCGAATTTCGACCGCACGGTCGTGCTGATTCTGGAACACGGCGACGACGGCGCGATCGGCGTGGTGTTGAACCGGCCGCTCGACCTCGATGTCGACGACGCCCTACCCGGGTGGCAGAACCTCGCCGCCTCTCCCCCACGCCTGTTTCAGGGCGGCCCGGTCGGTGAGGGCACCGCCATCGTGCTCGGCGTCGCTCGCCTCGACGACGTCGACGGATCCTTCGACCAACTGTTCGGCCGGCTCGGATCGATCGATGTCGCCGCCGTACTCGACGCCGGGGCGCAACCGCCCGGGATAGAGCGGCTGCGGGTGTTCTCGGGATATGCGGGCTGGGGCGCCGGGCAACTCGAGGACGAGCTGAGTGCCGACGGCTGGTTCGTTCTCGACGCCGATATCGAGGACGCCGTCAGCGCCGACCCCGGCGATCTCTGGTCATCGGTGCTGCTGCGCCAGGGCGGGGCGATGGGCCGGCTGGCGAACTACCCGCCGCACCCCTGGGTGAATTAGCCCCCGATCGGCGTTCCGTTACCGCCAAACGTTGGGATATTCGCGGGCAGCTCGTGATGCGGTTGGGCTTCATCGCTGAACCACACGCCTGCGACCACCAGGCCCGCCGAGTCGTCGATGGTCCCCACCGCGATGCTGGTGTGATCCTGGTGCTCGGCCCCAACCCAAAAGAGTTGGGACCCGCAGACGGTACAGAACCCGTACTTGGCATAGCCGAGGTCGTACCAGCGCAACGCACCATCGTCATCGTCCACGACCAAGGCATCGGTGGGACACCCCGAAGACGCCATGAAGTTACCGGTGATCCGACGACAGTTCTCGCAGTGGCAGTGCAGGACCGACCGCAGCGGGCCGCTGACGCGGTAGTCGATGGCGCCGCACAGGCACCCGCCCGTGCGGGGGTTCGTGGGCTCGGTGTCGGTCATGATCCCACCCTAAGGACCCGACAGTTGCTTCGCGGGCACCCACACCGCCGGAGGGGGTGGCGGTGTGGGTGCCCGGCGGGATCGGGCGCTACTCGCCGCCCTCGTTCAGGGTCACCGTCTCCGGACTGAAGCCACTGCCCGTGACATCGACGCCGTCCGCCTCGAGCGCGGACACCGCTTCCTCGGCGATATCGCTGCGGAAGGACCCGTCGGCCGGCGGGCCGGTGAGAATCGACTCGCTGACCGCCACCTCGATGGTCTGGTCCCACAGGCCTGGATCCATCACGCCGGCGCCCAGCGTCGATGGCCAGATCAACTTGTTGACCTCGTTGAGCTGCCAGGCCTGGTGCGAGGCACCCAACGTCGACCCGTTGTCGAGCACGATGTCGACGCAGGCTTCAAAGTTGTCGCGGCAGTAGATCCAACCCATGAGCGAGCCCTGCACGAATTTGACCGCGGTGTCGCGGTACTCCGCATCACTTTCGAGCCGATCGGCGTCGGCCCAGATGGCGTCCTGGAGCATGGCGGTGCCCTGCTCGTTCCAGTCGATCACCGTCAGGTCATCGGCGGTATAGAGCTCTCCGGTGTCCGGGTTCACCGTCTCCAGGACCTGGGCGTACTCGTTGTAGGTCATCGCCTGAGCGGCATCGATCTCACCGCTGAGCAGCGCCAACATGTCGAAGTTCTGCTGTACCAGGGTGATGTCGCTGTCCGGGTCGACACCCGCGCTGCGCATGCCGGCGAGCAGTTCGAATTCGTTGCCGAACCCCCAGCTACCGACGTTCTTACCAGCGAGATCGGCCGGACCGGAGATACCCGAGTCGGCGAAGCTCACCTGCAGCGTGCCGCTGCGCTGGAAGACCTGGCCGACATTGGTGATGCTGGCACCCTCTTCGACGCTCACCAGCGCCTTGGGCACCCACGAGATGGCGAAGTCGGCGCCACCGGAGTCGAGCACGGTCTGGGGCACGATGTCGACACCACCTTCAAGAATCGTCACATCGAGACCGAGGTCGCTGAAGAACCCCTGGTCGACCGCGGCGTAGTAGCCGGCGAACTGGGCCTGGGTGAACCATTGGAGCTGAAGCGTCACCGGCGTGAGTTCACCACCGCCTCCGCCGTCGTCACCGCTCGAATCGTCTGCGGATTCGTCGGCCGATGCGTCCGCGGCATCATCGGATCCGGCCGAGTCGTCACCGTCACCGCTCGATCCACAGGCGGTGGCGAGCAGGCTGAGCGCAAAGATCGCGATCAGGAGCCGCCGCCAGGCTGATGTTGGTCTCGTGGTCATGTCGTTTCCCTCCGTTGGTTTTCGTGAACCGTGTGTAGCTGTGCATTCCGCCGGGGTCAGCTGTCTCCCCGAAGGTCTCGTTGCCAGGGCATGGCCAGGTATTCGAGTGCCGATGCCAGACCGAACAGGCTCAGCCCGAGCATGCTGCCGGCGACCACCGCGGCCCAGGCGTCATCGAACCGGGTACTGCTGGCGTTCTGGATGATGAGCGGGCCGAGGGCGTCGACTCGACCACCGAAGTACTCCGCGACGATGGCGGCGATCACCGCGACCGACGAGACCAGCTTGAGCGCGGTGAAGAAGAACGGGAGCGCATTCGGGATGCGGACCTCCTTGGTGATGGTCCACTCGCTGGCCGCGTAGGACCGCATCAGCTCGATCTGATCGCTCTCGACTTCGGTGAGACCTCGCGCGGTGTTGACGAAGATCGGGAAGAACACCAGGACCATCACGACCGCCTGGTTCGAACGGGCCGACGTGATCCCGTACCAGGCATTGAAGATCGGAGCGAGGGCGATGATGGGGATGGCGTTGATGGCGGCCGCCAGCGGGGTGATGGTGTCGTTGGCGGCGCGGAAACGAGTGACCAGCAGCGCGGCGATCACTCCGAAGATCACCCCCGCGATCAACCCGCTGATGACGATGTAGCCGGTGTTTCGGGTGGCCTCCCAAACATCGGCGAAGGTGGCAAAGAACGAGGCCACGATCGCCGAGGGCGCAGGCAGGATGAAGAAATCGGGGTTGGTGATCCGCAGCGCCGCCTCCCACACCCCCGCGATGAGCAGGCCAGCGATAGCCGGCGCGGACCAGTTCTGTGTGCGGTGCAGAAAGCTCATCCGGCACTGTCCTCAACGCTGCGGAGCGCTTCGCGAACCTCGGTTACCAGCTTGAAGAACGCGGGATCCTGCCGAGTGTCGTCATCGCGATCGCCCAGGTCGACCCGGATCTCGGTGGCGATACGCCCGGGCCGGGGCGACATCACGATGACTCGCGTCGACAAGAACACCGCCTCGGGGATGCTGTGGGTCACGAATACCACCGTGGTGTCGGTCGACCGCCAGATGCGCAACAGCTCGGCCTGCATGTGTTCGCGCGTCATCTCGTCGAGCGCGCCGAACGGCTCGTCCATCAGCAGCAGCGACGGCTCAAACGACAGGGCCCGGGCGATGGCCACCCGTTGCTGCATACCGCCGGACAGCTCGGCTGGCCGGTGGTCGCCGAACTCGTCGAGCTGCACCAGCCGTAGCATTTCGGTCGCCCGCCGGGCTCGGTCGGCCTTTTTCCAGCCCATGAGTTCGAGCGGCAGTTCGATGTTCTTGGCCACGGTCCGCCAATCGAACAGGCCCGCCTTTTGAAAGGCCATCCCGTAGTCCTGGTCGACCCTCGCCTGCTCGGCGCTCTTTCCCGCAACCGTGATCGACCCCTCGGTGGCGTCGGTGAGGGCGGCGATGCACCGCAGCAGGGTGCTCTTGCCACAGCCGGACGGACCGATGAGCGACACGAACTCGTTCGCCTCGATGGCGAGGGTGATATGCGACAGCGCCTGCACTTCGTTGGGGCGTCCGGCGTTGAAGAGCTTGGAGACCCCGGCGACCTCGACGCGGCTGCTCATGGCGCCGTCGTCCCCTGGCGCGAGGCGAGCGTGAGCCGTTCCAGAAGGGTGAGGACGACGATGATGGCGATGCCGAGAAGCGCGGCGCCGATCACCGCGTCGTACAGCCGTTCGGGACCGGTCGTGTAGCGGCTGGCGAAGTCGAGGATCAGGCGGCCGAGCCCGCCCTGCACGCCGGCCGAGATCTCCCCGACGATCGCCCCGACCACGCTCGCGGTGGCGGCGAGGCGAACGGCGGGAAACAGATACGGCAGCGCGGCCGGGAATCGGAGCTTGAACAGCGTGGCGGTCCAGCTCGCGGCGTAGCTGTTCATCAACTCGAGATCGTCGGGAGCCGGCGACTGCAGTCCGCGCAAGCCGTTGATGGCGACGGGAAAGAAGCTGAGGTACACGGCGATGACCGACACCGACATCCAGTCGGCCCAGGCGAACGGCAAAAAGCCGAAGTTGTTCCGCCCCCAGATCACCACGATCGGCGCGACGGCGATCAGTGGGATGGTCTGGCTCACGACCACCCAGGGCAGTAATCCCCGCTCGAGGCGCCGAGACCGCAACAACGCAACGGCGACCGCCAGACCGAGCACGATGCCGCCGAGCAGCCCGACCACGGTTTCGCGCAGCGTGAACAGCGCGGCGTCGAGGATGAAGAGCGCCAGCGGCCGATCGCTGTTGCGTTGCAGCGGCTCGCCGAACTCGGTGATGATGTCCAAAGCCGGCGGCATCCGGAGATCGTCGGTGGCGGGCAGGAACGAGCCGACGACGGGCCAATCGGTCTGGGCATCATCGATCGACGTCCCGAACGCCTTGTAGCCGGAGTAACCGAGCCCGAGTACAACGATGAAGGCGACGAAGATCACCGCGCTGCGCACGGCGCGGGAGGTGGCCTCGCGTCGTTCGAACGCTCGTTGTTCGTCGGCCAGCCGTTGACGGCGGGCCAGGGCGTCGCTCGCTCCGGTCATGCAGCCGCCCGGAACCGCGGAATCACGCGTTGGCCGTAGGCGGCGAGGGTCTCGTCCTTGCCATCGTGCTGGAGATAGATGGCGAACTGGTCGACGCCGAGGGCGCGCAGTTCGTGCAGTCGTTCGAGGTGCTGGTCGGTGGTGCCGAGAATGCAGAACCGGTCGATGATCTCGTCGCTCACGAAGTCGACGTGGGTACTGGTGGCCTTGCCGTGTTCGGCGTAGTCATAGCCCTTGCGTTCGCGGACGTAGTCCATCAACACCGCGGGCACGAGATCGGTGTCGGAGCCGTAGCGCTCGACCAGATCGGCCACGTGGTTGCCGACCATCCCGCCAAACCAGCGGACCTGGTCGCGCTGGTACGCAAGATTCGTCGGACCCGATTCGTCACCGACGTAAGCCGGTGCGGCAACGCACATGTACAGCGATTCCGGGTCCCGGCCGGCATCGGACGCGGCGGTCTTGACCGCTTCGATCGTCCATTGGGCAATCTGCGGGTCGGCGAGTTGGAGGATGAACCCGTCACAGGTTTCACCGATCATCTTCAGCGCTCGGGGGCCGTAGCCGGCTCCGAGAATCGGCAGTTTCGACCCCTGTGACCAGGGAAACTGCAGCGTCTGGTCCCGGTACACGGCCTCTCGGCCCTCGGCGAGGTCTTTGATCACGCGCACCGACTCGGCCATCGAGTCGAGCTTGTAGGGCTTGCGCCCGATCACCCGCAGTGCGGAGTCGCCCCGGCCGATACCGACGATCGTGCGATCGCCGTACATGTCGTTCAACGTTGCGTGCAGCGACGCGAGTACCGTCCAGTCGCGCGTTCCCGGATTGGTGACCATGGGCCCGACGACGATGCGATTCGTCCGGCTCAGCATCTCGCTGTAGATGACGTAGGGCTCCTGCCACAGCACATGGCTGTCGAAGGTCCACGCGTGGCTGAACCCATAGCTCTCCGCTCGCACCGTGAGATCGACCGTGCGCGAGGCGGGCGGGTCGGTCTGCAGAACGATTCCAAAGTCCATGGTCATCCTCGAGAGTTGTTGGAGTCCGCCGGGTCGGCGGGGTCAGGTGTTCGTGGGGAAACCGAGATCGATCGAGCTGGTGCCGGGGTCGGGCCAGCGGCTGGTGACGACTTTGTTGCGGGTGTAGAAGCGCACGCCGTCCGGGCCGTAGATGGCGTTGTCGCCGAATGCCGACGCGTTCCAGCCGCCGAAGCTGTAGGCGGCGACCGGCACGGGAACGGGAACGTTCACCCCGACCATGCCGGCCTCGACCTCGAACTGGAAGCGGCGCGCCGCCCCCCCGTCGCGGGTGAAGATGGCGGTGCCGTTGCCGTACGGGTTGTCGTTGACCAGCCCGACGGCTTCCTCGTAGGTATCGACCCGGATGATCGACAGCACCGGGCCGAAGATTTCGTCGTTGTAGGCGTCCATCTCGGTGGTCACGTGGTCGAGCAGCGACGGACCGAGGAAGAAGCCGCTGAGGTCAAAGGCCGCCGACTCACGACCGTCGACGAGGACGGTAGCCCCCTGGGTGGCGCCGCTGTCGAGGTAACCGGCGACCCGGTCTCGGTGTTCCCCCGTGATCAACGGCCCCATCTCCGACGCCGGATCGGTACCCACGCCGACCGTGACCCCGGGGATCCGCTCGGTGATCGCCGCCGCGAGCGCGTCGCCTGCGGATCCGACGGCTACGGCCACCGACACCGCCATGCACCGCTCGCCCGCCGAGCCGTACGCCGCGCTGATCGCTGCGTCGGCGGCGCCGGCCATGTCGGCGTCGGGCAGAACGATCATGTGGTTTTTGGCCCCGCCGAGGGCCTGTACGCGTTTGCCGTTCGCCGCGGCCGTCGAATAGATGTACTTGGCGATCGGCGTCGAGCCCACAAAGCTCACCGCCTGGATGGCGTCGTGCTCGAGCAGGCGGTCGACGGCCACTTTGTCGCCCTGCACCACGTTGAACACGCCGGGCGGCAACCCGGCCTCGGCCAGCAACTCGGCCACGATCTGATTGACGCTGGGGTCCTTCTCGCTGGGCTTCAGGATGAAGGTGTTTCCGCACGCGATCGCGAGCGGATACATCCACATGGGCACCATCGCCGGAAAGTTGAACGGCGTGATGCCGGCCACGACGCCGAGCGGCTGGCGAATGTCGTAGACATCGATGCCCGTCGATACCTGCTCGCTGTAGTTGCCCTTCAGCGATTCGGCGATGCCACAGGCGAACTCGATGTTCTCGATACCGCGCTGCAGCTCGCCCGCGGAGTCCGACAGCACCTTGCCGTGCTCTGCGGTGAGTGCCGCCGCCAGGCGATCGCGGTTGTCGACCACGAGGTTGCGGAAGGCGAACATCACCTCGGTGCGCCGGGCCAGGCTGGTGGCCCGCCACCCGGGGAACGCCGCTTCGGCCGACGCGATGGCGGCATCGACCTCCTCGATCGACGCCAGCCCGACCTCGGCGGTGACCTCGCCGGTGGCCGGGTTGAAGACGGGGCTGGTTCGGCCAGAGGTCGACGGGGTCGGAGCGTTGTCCACCCAGTGATCGATTCGGTTCACTTGTTCTCCATGGTTTCGGCGCTCACACGCTCGCCTGCGGATGTTTCACGCCGGTTTCGGTGGTGTTCCTACACGAGGTACTGCGACAGGCCGCGACGCAGGTAGGCGCCGTCGCCCTTGGTTCCGTGGTAGTCACCGTCGGCGATGATGACCTTGCCCTTGGAGATCACCGTGTCGACGCCGCCGTCGATCTCGATGCCCTCGTAGGCGGAGTAGTCGGTGTTCATATGCGCCGTCTTGTGGCTGATCGTGTGTTTGGCCTTTGGGTCGAAAACCACGATGTCGGCGTCGGCTCCCGGCGCGATCACGCCCTTTTGGCCATAGAGCCCGAACATGCGCGCCGGCGTGGTGGAACAGGTTTCGACCCAGCGGGGAAGGGTGAGCTCGCCCATCACGACGCCCTGGTAGATGAGCTCCATGCGGTGTTCGACGCCGGGGATGCCGTTGGGGATCGCCCGGAAGTCCTCGAGACCGAGCTCCTTTTGGTCCTTCATGCAGAACGGGCAGTGATCGGTACTCACGACCGCCAGATCGTTGGTGCGAAGACCCTGCCAGAGGTCGGCGTGGTGGTGATGATGTTTGGTGCGCAACGGCGGCGAGGCCACGTACTTGGCGCCCTCGAATCCAGGAGCTCCGAGGTGGTCTTCGAGGTTGAGGTAGAGGTACTGCGGGCAGGTCTCGGCGAAGACGTTGCGCCCCTCGTTGCGGGCCCGGGCGACCGCTTCGAGCGCCTCGGATGCGGACAGATGCACGAAGTACACGGGTGCCCCCGCGACCAGCGCCAGCTGAATGGCCCGGTTGGTCGCCTCGCCCTCGAAGGCGGGGTGGCGCACGATGCCGTGGTACTTCGGATCGGTCTGGCCGCGGGCGACGGCCTGTTCGGCGAGCACATCGATGGCGATGCCGTTTTCGGCGTGCATACAGATCATGGCGCCGTTCTCCGATGCCTTCTGCATGGCGCGCAGGATCTGACCGTCGTCGCTGTAGAACACGCCGGGATAGGCCATGAACAGCTTGAAGCTGGTGATGCCCTCATCGACGAGGGTGTCCATCTCCTTCAACGCGGCATCGTCGATGCCGCCCAGGATCATGTGAAACGCGTAATCGATGGCGCACTGGCCTTCGGCTTTGGCGAACCAGCGGTCGAGGCATTCGCGCACGTTCTCGCCGTAGGTCTGTACGGCGAAGTCGATGATCGTCGTCGTGCCACCGTGGGCCGCGGCGATGGTTCCCGTTTCGAACGTGTCGCTGGCGAAGGTGCCGCCGAACGGCAACTCCATGTGGGTGTGGACGTCGATTCCACCCGGCACGACGTATTTGCCGGCCGCATCGATGACGGTGTCGGCCGAAATCTCACCGAGGGCGTCGGTGCCGGTTTCGTACATCGCCACGATTTTGTTATCGACGCACAACACGTCGTGTTCGGTGATACCGGTCGCCGAGATGACCGACCCGTTCTTGACCAGAGTGCGCATGTGCTTATTCCCCCGTGTTGACGTCGTTGCTGCTTGTTCGTGGTGCCGCTCAGGCGTAGCTGGCGGCGATGGCTTCGGTGAAGATGTCGCTCGCCTCGTCGATCTCCTCGGCGCTCACCGACAGCGGTGGAGCGACCCGAATGACGTTGCCGTACAGACCACCCTTGCCGACGAGCAGCCCCCGGTCACGACAGTTCTGCAAGATGCTGGTGGCCGCCCCCGGCGCTGGTTCGATGCTGCCCGGTTGCACGGTCTCGATGGCGAGCATCAGCCCGCGGCCGCGCAGCTCGGCAATACCGTCGTTGGCATCGACCACCGGCTGCATGCGGGCGTGGAACTGCTCGCCGCGGGCGAGCGAGTTGGCCTGCAGGTCGTTGTCCAACAGGTACTTCAGGTTGGCGAGCGCTCCCGCGGAGTTCAGCGGGTTGCCGCCGAAGGTGCTGAAGTGCACGCCGGGCATCGAGTTCATGATTTCGGCGCGGGCGACGACACCGGCGATCGCCAGACCGTTCCCGACGCCTTTGGCGAAGGTCAACATGTCCGGGATGATGTCGTGGGCCTGGTAGCCCCAGAAGTGCTCGCCGGTGCGACCCCAACCGGTCTGCACCTCATCGCTGATGAACAGGATGCCGTCGTTGTCGAGGGTCTTCTTCATCGAGCCGAAGAACCCGTCGGGCGGGGTGGTGAAACCACCGACCCCCTGGATTGGCTCAGCGATCAACGCAGCGACGTCGCCCGAGGTCATCATGTCGAGCACATCGGTGAGGTCCTGGAGACACGCCGCGGTGTAGGCGTCGTCGTCGAGGTCGCGGAACGGGCTGCGCAGCCGGTAGCCGCCCTGCACGAAGTTGACCTGGAGCCCCGTGAGGCTGGTCGGCGACCAGGACTTGTGGCTCGTGACCGCGACGGTGCTGAACGAGCGGCCGTGGTAGCTGTTGCGCATGGCCAGGATCTGGTTGCTGCGTCGATAGATCGTGGCCAGCATGAGCGCCGCATCGTTGGCCTCGCTGCCCGAGGGGGTGAAGAACACCCGGGCGTCCGGGATTCCCGACAGCTCACACACCATCTCCGACAGCTCGATCAGCGGTTCGCTCAGATACAGCGTCGAGGTGTGCAGCACCTTGGCCGCCTGGGCCTGGATCGCTTCGACCACCTCGGGTACGGCATGGCCGCACATCGTGGTCAGGACGCCACCGAAGAAGTCGAGGTAGCTGTTGCCTTCGAGATCCCACACCCGGCAACCCTCGCCCCGATCGATGGCGATGGGGTTGGTGTAGTAGGGGTTGAGCCACGACGGCATGACCGTCCGAGCGCGGGCGTGGAGGTCGTCGTGGACCCCCATTAGTCGGCCACCAGGGGTCCGTACATGTCTGGGCGGCGGTCGCGATAGAACGCCCACTGGTTGCGGACCTCGGTGATGAGGTCGAGGTCGAGGTCGCGCACCAGGAGTTCTTCGTCCATGTCGCTGGCGGTGCCGTCGACGAACTGGCCACGGGGGTTGGCGAAGTAGGACGTGCCGTAGAAGTCGTTGTCGCCGAGGGGCTCGACGCCGACCCGGTTGATGGCGCCGACGAAGTACATGTTGGCCGCGGCGGAAGCGGTCTGCTCGAGCTGCCACAGGTAGGCGCTGAGCCCCCGACTGGTGGCCGAGGGGTTGAAGACGATCTCGGCGCCGGCCAGACCCAGGGCCCGCCAGCCCTCGGGGAAGTGGCGGTCGTAACAGATGTAGACGCCGACCTTGCCGACCGCGGTTTCAAAGATCGGATAGCCGAGGTTGCCGGGCCGGAAGTAGAACTTCTCCCAGAACCCCTTCACCTGGGGAATGTGGGTCTTGCGATACTTGCCGAGGTAGGTGCCGTCGGCATCGATCACGGCCGCGGTGTTGTAGAGCAGGCCCGCCTGTTCGAGCTCGTACATCGGGAGCACGAGCACCATGCCTAGTTCTTTGGCGAGGGCGGCGAAGCGTTGGGTGATAGGACCTTCCGGCACGGCCTCGGCGTATTCGTAGAACTGTTCGTCCTGCACCTGGCAGAAGTACGGACCGTAGAACAGCTCCTGGAAGCACATGACCTGCGTGCCCTGGGCGGCCGCGTCGCGCGCCGCCTGCTCATGAGCGTCGAGCATGGACTCTTTGTCGCCGGTCCATTTGAGCTGGACGATCGCGGACTTCACCACGTTGGCCATGTTGATCTCCCCATGTTGGTCTTCCCCCGGGTTGGCTTCGAGACTCGAAGTCTATGAACCGACAAAACCTGACACAAGCGCTCTTTGTAGTGGTACAAAAGCCCTGATGCGGCAGGAGCGGAAGGCGGACCGAAACGGTGGGTCGGCGAGCGACAAGCGCGCCCGGCGACACCGCTCGACGGAGGTCGACAACGGCGCCGAGGCCGCGCTGGAACTGATCGCCGGCACCTTTTCCGGTGCTCGCACGGCGAACCAGATCGCCGCCCACATCGCCCGGCTCGTTGCCCGCGGTCGCCTGACTCCCGGCCAACGCCTGCCGACGGTCCGCCGATCCGCGGCCGGACTCGAAGTGAGCGCGACGACCATGGGCGAGGTGTGGCAGACGCTCAACCGGTCCGGCGTCATCGAAACCGGGGGACGGCGCGGCACTTTTGTCCGGGCTGCGGCGGCCGCGAGCGCACCGCGGTTTTGGCAGCTGTACCCACCCGACAACGACGGCCGAACGTTGGATCTGAGCGAAGGTGTACCGGACCCGAGGCTCCTCCCCGACCTCCAACCCTTCCTCGCCGGGCTCCAAATCGCGTCGACGACGTCGTATCTCGACGCGCCTCTGCTACCGGACCTGGAGGGGCTCCTGCGAAAGGCCTGGCCGTTTGCCCCCGAGGCGATCACCGTCGTCGACGGCGCGCTCGACGCCCTCGACCGCCTGATCGCCCAGACCGTGAGGCCGGGCACCCGCGTGCTGGTGGAAGAACCCGGCTTCCCGCCGTTGTACGACCTGCTCGAGTTGGCCGGCGCCGAAGTCGTCGGGCTCGAGGTCGACGCAGCCGGGATGGTCCCGGGCGCGCTGCGCGGCGCGCTCCGGCAGTTCGCCGACGTCCTGATGCTGCAGCCGGCCGAACAGAATCCGACCGGGGCGTCGTTGACCGAATCCCGAGCGATGGAGCTGGCCGAGATTCTGCTCGACTCGGGCACCCTGATCATCGAGGACGATCATTCGCCGCTCGGTTCCAGCATCAGCCTGGGCCGCCACCTGCCGGACCAGACCGTGCACGTCCGCAGCTTCTCCAAAACCCACGGGCCCGAGATTCGCCTCGCCGCAGTCGGCGGCGCAGGGGTCCCGGTTCGGTCATTGATTCGGCGTCGCCAACTGGGTCCGGGGTGGTCGAGCCGATTCCTCCAACAACTCCTCGTCGACCTGCTGATCGACGAAGAAGTAGCCGCTGGCGTCACCGCGGCCCAGCGGTCCTACGCCGACCGGCGCCGGGCGATCACCGACGTGCTCGATGAGCGCGGTGTCCGTTACGGGCCAGGTTCGGGAATGAACCTGTGGATCGAGGTGGCCGACGAACGCTCGGCTCTGGTGGCCCTGGCCGCCCAGGGAATCGTGGTGGCTCCGGGCGGCCCGTTCGTGCTGCGCAACCAGAGCAATCACATCCGCGTCACCGTCGGCGCCGTCACCGAGGGCCACACCGAACTCGCCCACTCCATCGCCGACGCCGCCCTCCGCCGCGGCCGCGCCAACATCTAGCCCCGCGAACCATCTGGTGCCTGGCACCAGCGTGACCACGACGACCTGCGGATTCGGCCACAACCCGCGGAAACACTGGCCCTGGGCACCAGATGCAGCCCGATTTTCCCGTGCCGCGAACCATCTGGTGCCTGGCACCAGATGGTTCGCGCTAGGGGGTGACGAGGTTGCGGAGGGGGGTGCCGTTGACGAAGTTGGCGAGGTTTTCGGCGTAGATGGCGTGCACGTTGGCAAACATGGCCGCGGGCACGGCGGCGTTGTGAAACGACAGCGAGAGGTTCGGTGCGGTCCAGAGCTGATGGCCCGGCTCCAGGGGTTCGCCGCTGGCGACGTCGAGGGCCGCCCCGCTGAGATGCCCCGCCTCCAGCGATGCGATCAGCGCGGGCTCATCGACCAGCGAGCCCCGGCCCACGTTGCAGAAGAACGCGCCCGGTTTCATGGCGGCCAACGAGTCGGCGTTTATCATCTCCCGGGTGCTCGGCGCGTCGGGTACCGCGGCGATCACCGCGTCGCACTCCCCCAGCATGTTGTTCAGCTCGGAGGACGCATAGACCCCATCGAGCAGTTCGTGGGTATCGCCCGGGCGGGCCGACTGGCGACAGGCGACCACCCGCATGTCGAAGGCTCGGGCCCGGACGGCGATGGCCTCGCAGATGTTTCCGAAGCCGATCAGACCCAACGTCGTACCCGCAAGCTCGCTACCGAACCGCGCTTGCCAGTTCTCAGCCTGCTGTAGCTCACGAATCAGAGGAAACAGCTTTCGATGTTCGAGTAACCGCCCGAGGGCGAACTCGGCGATACCTACGGCGTTGCTCCCCGCGCTCGACGTGAGCCGTACGTCGTGATCGCCGAAGTGGCAGGACACGAACTGGTCCGACCCGGCACCGAACGCCTGCACCCAGGCCAGGTTCGGCGCCCGCGTCGCGATGTCGGCGGGCAGGTCGAGCGCCAACGCCGTGTGCATCCGGGCAAAAGCCGCCGCCGCATCATCGGAGATCTCCGGTTGCGTCGCCGGCCAGTCCCGCAGCGCATCGATACCGCGTTCGCGGCGCCGGTCGTGGGACTCCTCGTAGGCGGCCACCACCACCTCGACCGGACGACCGTCCGGGGTCGCCGTGGCCTCGAGCCGAGCGACGGCCGCATCGAACGCTCCGGGCTCGCTCCACCATTCCCTCGGGTAGCAGATCGCCACCACCCACGGATCGTCACTCATCGGCGTCCTCCATTGCGCTCTCTCCATCCCGTGCTCGATCGCCATCTGGGGTTTCGTGCATCGGCCAGGCACCGGGCCAGAGACGGCGGGCGTTGCCATCGAGCACCCGAGCCCGGTCCTCGGCGGAGAACTCGTCGAACCACGACGCCACCAGCCCCACCACCTCGCGGTACTCGAGCCGCCGCGTGCCCGGCGGGAGGGCTTCGTCCCACAGCCGCAGCTGGGGCCAGTCGCTGCCCCAGACCACCCGGTCGGGCCCGAACCGTCGGACGACCGCTGCTGCTCGAGCGCCATCGATCTCGTGTCCTTCGGCGATGTTCACATCGAGCGACACGACGGTGGGCGTGATCTTCACCACCAGGTTCGGCCGATCCGCGAGGTCCCAGAGTGGCCGGGCATCGTCGTAGGGCGGATCACCGAAGTCGACGAAGCCGCAGTGTTCGAGCACGAACGTGACGTCGGGCCGCCGCCGAAGTTGGTGGTCGACGTAACCCAGGTCCCACTCCTGGCAACACACCGACACCGTCAGCTCCAGTTCGGCCGCCTCATCCACCAGGGCATCGCCGGCGCTCCCGCCCAACCAGGAATCGGCCGGTGTCGGAATGTGGAACAGGCGCAAGCCGACTATGTCGGTTCCGCCGGCCGGGCCGGCGAGCCGGCGGAGTTCGCCGAGCGCCCCGTCATCGGTCGGGTCTACCACAACACAGCCGGCGAGCCGGTGATCCGCCGCCACCGCATCGCCGAGATAGGTGTTGTCGAAGCCGTACGCCCCGACAGCTTGCACGAGCAGCACGCCGCCAACGTCGGAATCATCCACACCGGCGAGCAGCCGCTCGACCGACGTGTCCTCCTCATCCCACCAGGCACCGTTCGCCAGCGCGGCCGGGCGCAGCGGGTAGCGGTGCGTCGCCGGCGAGACCGCGTGCGTGTGCGTGTCGATCATCCTCGGCACCCTATAGCTCCGCACGGGTGAGGAGCTTCCTGCCCGCATCCGTTTTCGACGCCGGACCCGAGACCCAGCAAGATGGGAAGCCATGACGGCCAACGCTGGCGCAATGATCGAGATCGAGAACGATGAACCCGGGGCGGTGCTCGACGCGTTCGCCGCACGGGGCTGGGGCGATGGCCTGCCGATGGTGGCGCCCACCGAGGAGCGAGTGGTCGCCATGCTCGCGGGACCCGGCTCGCCCGCCGACGCGGACCCCGACGAGGTGATCGCCGTCCTCCCGCCGCGGTCGGGCCAGGCCACCCGGCGCATGATCGCCGTCAACGCGGTGATGGCCGGTTGCGCGCCCGATCACCTCCCCGTGCTCATCGCCGCCGTTCGAGCCCTCGCCGCCCCCGAGATGAACCTGCGCGGGGTGAACGCCACGACCCACCCGGTCGCGCCCCTGCTCATCGTGCACGGCCAGGCCGCCGTCGACGGCGGCTACAACGCCGGGCTCGGGGCGTTCGGCCCCGGCAATCGCGCCAACGCGACGACCGGTCGGGCGCTGCGACTCATCCTGCTCCATCTCGCCGGCGCCACGCCGGGGCCCGGCGACGCGTCGACCCAGGGCGGGCCGGCCAAATACTCGTTCTGCGTCGCGGAGAATCTGGCCGAGTCCCCGTGGGGTAGCTACGCCCGCGACGCCGGTGTCGATGCGGCCTCCGCGGTAACGGTGCACTGCGGTGAGGCGCCGCACAACGTGCACGACATGGAATCGGACGACCCGGCCGCGGTGCTCGACAAGGTCGCGTCGGCGATGACCTCGTGGGGTCAGAACAACGCGCCGATCAGCCAGGGCGAGTATTTCGTCGCGCTGTGCCCCGAGCACGCAGCGCTCTGTGCCGACGCAGGCTGGTCGCGCGACCACGTGGCGTCGTACCTGTTCAACAAGGCCACCGTGCGGGTGGGCGATGCCCGGACGGCGTTCGACCTGTTGGCCTGGTCGCCGTGGCAGCAACGTCTGGGCGACGACGACCGAATGTCGATGACCGAACATCCGCGCAACATCAAGGTGTTCGTTACCGGCGGCGCCGGGAAACACAGCTCGGTGATCCCGAGTTGGGGTATGACGAAGAGTGTGACCATCCCGATAGAGGCTGGAGGCTGAACCATGCAGGTGTATGACCCGACCGGGGCGGTGGGACCCCCCGCGTCCGAACGGGCCGGCTCCCCTGCCGTGCTCGCCGGCAAGCGGATCGGCATTCTCGACAACACCAAGCCCAACGCCGGGCTGCTGCTCGACCGCATCGCCCACCGTCTGGCCGAACGGACCGGGGCGGAGGTAACGGTGGTCGAGAAGAAGAATGCTGCGCTCGCCGCCCCCGATCAGGTGCTGGGCCGTCTTATCGATGAGGTCGACCTGGTGCTCACCGGGTCGGCCGATTGAGGCAGCTGCACGTCGTGGAGTGTCCACGACTCCGTACAGCTTGAATCGAACGGCAGGCCGACCGTGGTGGTGACGACCGAACGGTTCACCGAATTGACGGTCGAGTCGGCTCGCACCCTCGGCGCGCCGAACCCGCGCGTCGTGGCGGTTGGCCATCCGCTCGGGGGCACCGACGAAGAGACGATTCTGGCGTGGGCCGACGCGGCAGTGGAGGAAACGCTGCGCCAGTTCACCAACCCCGACTGAAGCCGAACCCGCGTCTGCGTCGCCGTCGACCCCTTGACTTCAAGTCGCCTTGAGGTTCTACGCTTCGGTCATGGCCCCAGCAAAAAAGTCCCTACCGGTCGTCGAATGCACCCTTCGCGGCGACGACGCAGCCGAACGAGTCCTCGAATGGGACGACCTCCGGTCGCTTTCGTTGCATACCGAACGCATCACCGGCGGTGTGACCTCGACCTATCCGCTCGAGTACGGCGAACGCATAGAGGATCTCGCCCGCCGTGAACGCGGCTGCTGCGGCGGTTGGCTCACCGTGCACACCGAACGGCTGGCCGATGCGTTCCGTCTGCGGCTCACCACCACGAATCCCGACGGCGAGCAGGTAATCCTCGCCATGGCGGGCCACGAACCGACGTGAGCGAACTGTTGACGATCGGCGCGGTAGCCGATGCCACCGGCGTCACCACCTCGGCGTTGCGCTACTACGACGACCGGGGCGTGATCTCACCCGCAGCCCGGATTGGTGGGCAGCGGCGCTTCGACCCCACGGTCATCGGACGGGTGAACTTCATCCAACGCAGCCAGCAGGCCGGTTTCTCGCTCGACGACATCGTGGCCATGCTCGACGACACCGCGGGCCAGTGGCGCGCCCTGGTCGACCGAAAACTGGTGGAGCTCACCGACAAGCGCGCCCGCATCGACGAGATGATCGAGCTCCTCACCGAGGTGCGGGCCTGCGGTTGTGACGTCGTGGCGACCTGTGACCGAGCCCCATCGTGTTGACGGTGTTCGGTGCGGTGGCCGCCACCACCATGGTCGTTGCGTACGCGCTCGAGGGCCGGGGCGCCCATTGGATCGCCGTGTTTGGCGGCGGCTGTCTCGCCACGGCGCTGTACGGCGCGCTGAGCGGAGCGTGGGTTTTCGTCGCTCTCGAGGCGATCTGGGCCGCGATCGCCTTCCGTCGATTCCAGCAGACGACGAACGTCAACCCGGCGTGATGAAAACGCCGTCGGCCTGAGCCGTGACCCGACCGCTGTCGGCAACCACGAGCTCGCCCGTGGCGAAGTGCTTCCGACCCTCGCTCCGCTCATAGCGGGCTCGCACGAGCAGCGGTGTGTGCAGCGGCGTCCCGGCCCGGTAGCGCAGGTTCAACCCCGCCGTTAACCCGGTGGCCCCGGAAACCGTGGCGGCCAGGCCGATGGTCTCATCGAGCAGTGTGGCCACCACCCCACCGTGCGCCCGCTCCGGGGGACCGCCGTGGGCGTCGGTCAAGAGGGTGCGGCCAATGACCTCGATCGCCGCCGGTTCGGCGGTCGCACTCGGCAGGTCGATCGGGTCGAAGACCAGGGCCGGAGCATGGGGGTTCAGGCGACCCGACCCGGCCTGGGTGAGGTTCTCGATTCGGCCGTCGGCGTGCCGGCCGAGCGCGATCAGCGGTTCGCGGCGGGCGCCGGAGAGCCGGTTGGTGATGGCCTCCAGCTCGGCGGTCAGTACGGCCCGCTCCCCCGCATCGAGGTCGGTGCCAACCACGGCATCGACGAGGCGGCGCGCCGCGTCGACCAGGGCGAACACCTCATCGGGAAGGTCGGCGGGGTCGGGCAGGGTGTCCCCCATCTGGTGGGCGAGTTGCCAGGCCGACGGCGGGGCCGGAACCGAGTCGTCCGGCACCGGATCTCGATCGGTCACGGAGCCGTCTCCAGGAACTGCGATCGATAGCGGTCAAACCGGGTGTCGCCGCGAGCAAGGCCGTAGTCGGCGGGGTCATAGCGATGCGCGCCCAGCGCATCGGAACGCGTGCTGTCGGCTTCGTGGGCGGCCGCGGCCAGCACCTCGGCCGACGGCTCCATGGCGAGGCCCTCGCATACCGAACGGGCGGCCGCCACCGGGTCGGCGGTCACCGAACGGTGCTGCAGATGCGTGGTCCGGTCGGCGGGCAAGGTGCCGTCGGCGCAGAAGTCCACGAGGCGATCGAGGCTTCGGGCGTAGAGGTCGGCGTGGTAGCGCCCGATGGCGATCGGATCGACCTGGCCGGAGTACGCCGACCGCAGGGTGGCGATGAGACTGGACACCGACGCCAACACCTCGTCGGGTTCGCGGTGGGTGATCACGAAGCGGGCATCGGGGTAGGTGGCGAGCAGTTCGGGAAGTCCCTGTAGGTGTACCGGGGACTTGAGCACCCATCGGCGGGTGGGCATGCGCAGTTGCAGGGTCCGCAGCACCAGGTGGTGCATGGCGTAGGCCGGGGCGAGGTCGGCCGCCTGGAGCCACTCGACGTAGCTCGGCACCGAGTACCGACTGATGAACTCTTCGGTTCGACCCGAGAACGCCATCGCCGACAGGCATTCCTTGGGCATGCGGGCGGAGTAGGTGTGCATGGTGGTCAGTTCCTCCGCCACCGACTGGGCGAAGACCAGTTCCTCGCCGGCGATGGCTATCCGAGGGTCGGTGGCGAACGTGTCGGGCTCGGGTGGTGGTGCGGGCAGCAGCAGTTCCCAGCCCTCCGGGGCGCGGTGGGCGGAGTCGGCGGCCAAGATCCGGTGCAGCACCGTCGTCCCGGTTCGAGGGGCACCGATCACAAAGACCGGCGCCTCGATCAACTGGGCGGCCAGCGTGGGCTCGGTTGCCTCGAGCTCGACCAGTTGCAAGCGAACCCGCAGCAGCCGAGCGAGGTAGCGCTCCGTAGCCGCCCGCCCGGCGTCGGTCAGGTTGGCTTCGGCCTCGAGCGCCGCGCAGAACACGTCGAGAGGTTCGCGCAGTTCCGCGAGTGCGGCCGACCGGTCGTCGTCGGTCACCGAACCCGACCACTCCCCGGGCTCGGCGAGCGCCGCTGTTATCAAGCGTTCGGACCCGAACGGTCGGCTCACGTACGGAACCGCCAGCGCAGATGGGCCTGCCGGTCGGCGAGTTCGGTGGCTCGCCGGTCGGGCGTCACCAACGCATCGCCGGGTGCCAGGGCGGCCGCGACGTCGTCGCACGCGACCACCCGGGTCGCCATGGCCGGTTGTTGGTCGCCGGCCGGCCAGAACCATCGCACCGTGCACAGCCCGTGGCGGCGGCCGCGGGTGTCGAGCCAGTTGGGTGCGCCCGGGTCGCTGGCCGCCAGAACGAATCGCACCAGCCCATCGCTCGACGGGGTGACCTGAGTCTGATTCCGACTCGTGATCGACGCCCACGGGTCGACCAGTTCGAAGGTGTGCATCCGGTACAACATCGCCGACCAGTACCGGGCGGCCGGCTGTTCGCATTCGATGATCAACGCCTCGTCCGCGGCGAGATCCCAGAAGCAGAACTCATACCGGGCCACCGAAAGGCCCTTGCCGACCTTGACGGTGGTGCGGGCGAACGAATTGTCCGCCCGTTCGGATCGATTGTCGGCCAAGTAGGCGTTCCAGTAGCCCACCGATTCCTCGATCTCGTCGATCGCCTCGCCGAGACGACGTTCGAACTCGGTTTCGGTGAGCGGAACGGGTGGTTCGGGGTCGAGGCATTCGACGGTGAAGGTGGCCGGCTCTTCGGCATTCCAGTCGAAGTAGTACTCGCGCACCGACAACATGATGGCCCCCGCCGGCAGCGCTATGGCTCCGGGGTGGGCATCCAGATCCGCTTCGGGAACGAACAGCAGCTCGAAGTCCTGGCCGGGACGGATGCCGTGTTCGGTGGCGGTGACCTGGTTGAGGGTTCCCCAGGTCTCGCGATGCATGAACCCGGCCCGCACGGCGAGGAGAAATTCGGCGCACGAATGCATGCGACCGCGCACCACGTACCGGCGATCCGCGGCGATACGGCAGTGCCGGTAGACGTTGTCGGCGTTGGGCCCGCCCCATTGGCTGGTGAGGTCGTTGTGGCGGTGAAAGAACGGGCGGGTGGGGTCGGCGTGCAGCACTTCCCAACCCATCCAGACCACGACCTGGTCGACGAGGTGCTCGAGCCGTTCGACGGCGCCAGCGGCGCTCGGATCGAGCGGATCGTCGACGATGCCGTCGCCCAGGGCACGCAGTCGGTCGAGCACGCGGTGCCAGCCCGCGACGGTAGCCATGGGCGTCACGCTAGAGGGTTCCTTGACCACGGTCAGATGGCCGGTTACTTTCCAGAAAGCTATCTGGGGGAACGGGGGCTCATGTCGTCAGCGAGCCATGGTCTGGAGATTGCGCGTCGATCCGGCCTGATCGGTGCGTCCGTGCACACCGGGGTCGATCAACTTCTCGACGCCGACCACCTGCACGAGCCCCTGCGCCAAGCGCTGTGGGCCCACCAGGTCCTGGTGTTTCCGGGGCTCGATCCCACGCCGGCGCAGCATCTCGCGTTGGCCTCGATATTCGGCAGGCCAGCGGCTCCCGAGGAGCAGAACGTCCCTCACCCCGAGCACGACACGATCAGCGTCTTCGACAGCGAGGGTGGCTACAAGGCCGACCAGTGGCACGCCGACGCCACCTATCGGACCGAGGTGCCCCTCGGCGCCGCACTGTGCATGCGCCATCGCCCCTCGGTTGGCGGCGACACCGTGTTCACCAATTGTTACGCCGCGTACGAAGGTCTCTCCGGGGGCATGAAGAAGCTCCTCGAACGGCGCCGGGCCCGTCACGACATCACCCCCGACAAGGGCACGGAGCACCCCGTCGTGACCGCGCACCCGGTCACGGGGAAACCGGTGTTGTTCGTCAACCGCATCTTCACTCGGTCGATCTCGAACCTGCCGCCCCCCGAGTCGGCGGCCATCCTGCCGTTCCTGCTCGACCACCTGACCCGACCCGAGTTCACCTACCGCCACACCTGGGGCGACGGCGACGTCGTCATCTGGGACAACTGGTCGACCCAGCACTATGCCCTGTTCGATTTCGACGAACGTCGCGTGGTGCACCGGGTGGCGCTGCAGGGTCGGGCGTTGCAGGCGGCGATGCTCCCGTGAGACCGGGCGACGACCCCATCACCACGTTCGCCATGCTGCTCGGTCGCCTCGAACGGTTAAACGACGAACTCGTCACCGGCGTGTGTTCGCGCCACGGCATCTCCCCATCGGAGATCCGCGTGCTGGCCATGTTGCGCGAGGCGGACGGTTCCGTTCGCCCGGCGACGCTGAGCCGGTGGGTAGTGCAGACCGCCGGTGGGCTCACCGCCACCCTGCATCGCCTCGAGGCGGACGGCCGGATCACCCGCACGCCCGACCCCGATGACGGGCGCGGCAAGCTCATCTCGTCAACCCCCGCCGGCGAGGTCTTCCACGATCACGTCCTGGCCGAGATCGCCGACCGATACCGACTGGTGCTCGGCGACGTCGACCTCGAGCGCGCCGGCGATCAGATCAGCGCCCTGATCGACGGCTTCGAACGACTCGGTGATCACCCGCCGAGCGCCGCATGGGGCCGATCGCGCTCCTTCACCGGATGACCGGCACCTACCTCTTCTTCCATCCCCACCTCTCGACCCGAAACCCTGAAGGACCACCGCATGCAGACCGGGCCCCGTAACCCCTTCCTCGCCGACTCGAGCAACCCGATCGGCCACGGCCGACCGGACCAGCAGGACAACGTGCCGTGGCGCGGGCCCGAAGGCCCCAGCGAGACGCTGCCCGACGACGCCATCCAGTACCAGTGGACGGGCGCCGGAAATTTCGGCCAGCTCATCTCCCCGGTGTACCCGGACGGCAAACGGGTGCTGTGGAACAACGGCCGCAATCGGATGTACAAGCTCGACTACGACACGCTCGAGATCCTCGCCGCGATGCAGTTCGGCGATGAGGCCGACCCGTCGGTTGACGAGATGCGCGAGCTCACCGACAAGCTCGATTCGCTCGACGGCTGGGACGCCATCGAGCATGCGATCGGTATCTCGATGCGCTTCCTGACCGGCCTCGACGGCGTGTATGCACTCATCGATAACACCAACACGTTGTTCGTCGGCCGCAAGAACCATGCGGTGGCCTATGTCGAGGCCGACCCCGCCGACCGGGCATCGGAGATTCGCGAGCGGGACCGGTGGGAGCGGCCCGACCACATCGACGGGTTCTTCGTCGGCATGGGCATGACGTTCGACGGCCGTCTGGTGCTCACCACCGACCACGGATGGGTTATCTGTCTGGCGCGGGATTTCAGCGAGTACGAGGCCATTCAGCTCCCGCGAGCCGCCGAGGAGGCCGCCGAGTACTGTGCGATGCGCGAGGCCGAGCGGGGCAACACGGGGTATGGCTGGCTGCGCACCTCCATGTGCATCGGCGACGACAACGCCATCTACACCTCGTCGAACGATCACCACCACAAGGTGATCTGGACCGGCGAGAAGCTGTCGCTCGACGAAGCCGACGGCGCCTGGTCGATCCCCTACCGAAACAGCGGCGGCTGCGGCTCGGGCACCACGCCCTCGCTGATGGGATTTGGGCCGGACGAGGACCGCTTCGTCGTGTTCGGCGACGGCGACGAGGTGGTGAACATCACCTACGCCTGGCGCGACGAAATCCCCGACGACTGGGAACAGCTGCCGAACGCACCGCACCGCAGGATCGCCGGTATCGGCGCGGCCAACATGGGCAACCCCGACCTCACCGAGATCAAGACCGAACAGTCGATCACCGTCTCGGGCTACGGCGCGATGACGGTGAACAACGAGCCGGCCACCATCCCCGACGGCTTCCCCGCCCAGGCGGCGCGCATGCTGTGTTTCCAGTTGCCCCACAAGCCCGAGTACACGCCGTACGGCCTACACAAGTTCGAGTGGGACCCCGAGGCGCGCGAACTCAAGGAAGCCTGGGTGAACACCGAGGTGTCGTCGCCCAACGCGGTGCCGTTCGTGTCGCAGGAGTCCGACGTCGTGTACACCTGCGGCGTGCGCGACGCGAAGTTCACGATCGAGGGCCTCGACTGGACCACGGGCGAGTCGAAGTTTCATTTCGTGCTCGGGGGTGCAAAGTTCAACACGCTGGGCGCAGGCGTGACCCTCGATGAGGAGGGCCGGCTGCTGTTCGGCAACATGTTCGGCAAGACCCGGGTGCTGCGGGGCCCGGGTACGACCTGACAAAGGGAGCAGAGTCCAATGGAATTCGGCATGTTCACCGCGATGTATCACCCGAAGCATCGCCGCGCCGAACGCGACGAGAACCAGATGATCTTCGAGGAGTTGGCGCTCATCGAGGCCGGCGACAAGGCCGGATTCAAGTACTGCTGGTTCAGCGAGCATCACTTTCTCGACGAGTACTCACACATGTCCGACAGCGAATCGATCATGGCCTACGCCTTCGCTCGCACCGAACGCATCCACCTGGGGTCGGGCATCTTCAACATTACGCCGCCGGTGAACCATCCGGCCCGCATCGCCGAACGAGTCGCCATGCTCGATCACCTGAGCGGCGGTCGGTTCGAGTTCGGCACCGGGCGGGGGTCCTCCTCGACCGAGGTTCACGGGTTCGGCATCGAAAGTCTCGACATCACCCGCGACATGTACGACGAAACCCTGCCCGAGATCGTTCGCATGTGGGGCGAGGGAGAATACCCGGGGTTCGAAGGCCGGTTCTTCACGATGCCGCCAGGTCGAAACGTGCTGCCCAAGCCGTACTCGGACCCGCACCCGCCGATCTGGGTGGCATCGGGTTCGCCGGGCACGTTCGAGAAAGCGGCGCGCCTCGGCATCGGGGTGCTGTGTTTCTCCCAGGGCACGCCGGCCGAGTTGGAAAAGCTGATCAAGATCTACAAGGACAACATCGGCAAGGCCGAACCGGTGGGCGGTTTCGTCAACGACAACGTGATGGTGACCACCGACATGTTGGTGCTCGAGGACGGCCAGCGGGCTCGTGAGGCGGTGCTCGCCAACCGGGGCAACTATCACACCGGTTTGCTGGCGAAGTACCTCGATTCGTTCCCCCTCGCCGCCATGTTGCCGAAGTGGCCCGACCTCCCGCCGCACGTCACCGCCGAACAGCTCGATGGGGCGATCGCTGCCGGGTACGCGGCGGTCGGCACCCCCGACGAAGCCATCGCCACGCTGCGAGGGCTCGAGAACATCGGCGCCGACCAGGTGGCGTTCGGGACGATGTCGACCGACCTCCCGATCGAGATCGCGCTGGAGAGCTATGAGGTGTTCGGGCGCGAGGTCATTCCGCAGTTCGATACCGACCCGGTACATCGCACCACCCGGCTGCGCGACCAGACGTTGGCGTCGTCCTGATGGCGGCCCCCACCCATGCCGACGTTTCCGACCTCGCCGGCCGGGTGGTACTCATCACCGGAGCGACGCGCGGCATCGGCCTGGGAGTCGCCCGCCATCTCGGGACCCTTGGGGTTCGGGTGGGTGTCACCGGCCGTAAACCCGAGCGGGTGGAAGAGACCGCCGTGACGCTGTCCGACGTCGGCGTCGACCACATCGCCCGGGCGCTCGATGTGCGCGACGGCGACGGCACGGTCGAGATGGTGGGTGCGATGCACGAGCGATGGGGCCGAGTGGACGGCCTGGTGGCCAACGCCCAGAGCTTCCGGCCGGTGACCCCGCTGGCCGACGTGAGCGCCGACGACATGGACCTGCTGTTCGACACCGGGCCCAAGGGAACCCTGTGGTCGATGCAGGCGGTAGTGCCCTTCATGCGCGAGCGCAGGTGGGGACGGATCGTCACCATGGGCACGGCGCTCGGGCTTACCGGCGCCGCCGGGTACGGGCCGTACGCCGCGTCGAACGAAGCCATCCGCTCGCTCACCCGCACCGCGGCCAACGAGTGGGGCCGCGACGGGATCACCGTGAACTGCGTGCTGCCGGCATCGGCGAGGCACCGCCTGAATCCCGACGCCGATGCCGACCGAAAGGCGGTGTTCGACGCCATGTACGCCGAGCATCCCCTGGGCCGAGACGGCGACCCGGAGGACGACATTGCGCCGGTGGTGGCGTTCCTGTTGTCCGACGCGAGCCGGTACGTCACCGGCCAGACCGTCGGCGTCGACGGCGGCGGCATTATGCGGGCCTGAGGTTCAGGCGGGTGGCCGAACGCTCGCCGACACAGTGTTCGAGCGCAGGCAGATCCCCGACACGCTCGACGAGTCATCCGACGCCAACCAGGTGACGATGGCGGCGACCTCCTCGGGTTCGGTCAGCCGGGCCAGGTTGCGGCCGGCGACGTGACCCGCCACTCCCCCGGGCCGTGATTCGAGGTAGGCGAGCAACGGCGCGGTCGCCGTTGGGCCCGGGGTGACCGAGTTGGCCCGAATGCCGTGGCGCCCGTACTCGCTGGCGACGGTCTCCATCAGGTTGACCACGCCGGCCTTCGCCGCCGCGTACCCGCCGATGTTGTACTGCCCGCCGATCCCGGCGCCCGACGACATCGATATGATGCTGCCCTTTCCCGCGGCCACCATGTGCGGCAACACGGCCCGCGTAGCGAAGAAGACCGAGTCGAGGGTGACGCGGAACTGATAGTGCCAGTCTTCGTCGGTCAGGTCGGCGAGCAAGCCCATTCGGGACACCCCGACATTGTTGTAGAGCACGTCGATCCGGCCATGGCGTTCGACCGCACCGGCCACCCAGGCGTCGATGTAGCCGGAGTCCGACACGTCGCCCGCCCCGCCGTCGGCTTCAGCCCCGGCGGTCCGGGCCGCATCGATGCTCGCCGCGAGCGCGCCCGGATCCAGATCGTTGAGCCACAGGGTGGCACCCTCGGCCGCGAACCGGGCCGTGGTGGCGGCCCCGATTCCCGCGCCGACGCCGGTGATCAGCGCGACCTTGCCCTGCAACATGTCTGCCATGGCCTCATCATGGCCGAGACCGCGGGCGCCGTCAGATGTTCAGCCGATGCCCCGGAGTTGGGACTAGGGAACGAACGTCCAGGCATCGCCGGTGATGTCGAGTATGTCAGCGGCGAGCCATTCGGCGCCTTCGGTGGTGAGGTGAACGCCGTCGCCGGCCCGCACCTTTACGTCGGAGCCGTTCACGTCGGGTAGGTAGGTGTCAAACCCGGCCAACCCGCCGAACTGGCCAAAGGCATCGACCCACACGACCCAGGGACGCTCGGCGGCCGCAGCCTCGGCGATGCTGTTCACGAGCACGATGCCCTCGTTCAGCGACGCGTCGCGCATGGGTGGCTGAGCGACCCAGAAGACCAGGCGATGATCCGCTTCGAGCAGGTCCATGGTGATGGCGACCCGGCGGGCGTACTCGATCTGCCATTCGGCGCTGCCGCGACCGACCGCACCATCGTCGGTGTTCATATCCTGATGATCGTTGGCCCCCATGAACAACATGACGGCTTCGGGGTCGTCGGCCTCGATCACCGCGGCCAACTCCGCGGGCCAGTTGAAGTAGTCGGGGCGGGCGAGTCCGGTCGAAATGCGAAAGTCGAGCGTCACCTCCATGGCCTGGCCCTCGGGTTCGGACAGGTTGATGAGCCCGTAGCCGAGGTATTCGGCCTGGGAGTCGCCGGCCACATACACCCGGAGCGGGTCGGCGGCGGTCACGGTGCGCAGTGACGGTGTCGGCGGTTGCGTGGTCGTAGTGGCGATGGTGGTCTCGGTTACCTCGACGCCAAGCGATGTGGCCGGCGACGGTACGGTCGTGTCGACGGGCTCGGGTTCTTCGATGCCGAGAGCCTCGGAGTCGATCACGTCGACCTCCTGGCCCGCCGCGTCGCCCTGCGATCGGATCCGGGCCACCAGGTCGGCCGGCCGGTTCAGCGAGAGGAAGTGGGCCACCCGGTCGAGGCCTTCGGCGAGCGATACGGAGGCGTCGCGTACGCCGCCGAGCGGTTGGCGCTGGGTGATCTCGACGATCTTGCCCGACGAGAGCAGGGCCGCGACCACGAGGGCGATCATCATGGCCTTGATGATGGCGCGGCCTTCGATCTCCATCGGCGCCAGGTCGGCGTCGCGGATCTCACGGAACTTCTCGTCGGTCCACTGCTCGACGATTTCTTCTCGGCTGTTCGGTCGATTCATCGTGTCGCCCATCAGAACTGGAAGTAGATGAATGGGGCGATGCCTTCGGGGCCGAGGGCGACGACGAGGGCTATCCACACACCCATCGCCAACCCCTGAACCGTCGGACTGAGCCGGCTGACCACCGCATGGCCCTGCCGGGCGTAGATCGGCGGAATGAACTGCACTGCCAGCGCGACGACGATAGTGCCCAGCAACAGCGGGGTGACCGCGGGCGCGCTCAGCGAGAAGCCGCTGACCACCCGGGCGAGTAGCGAACCGGCCTCGCCGAGCGACTCCGAGCGAAACAGCACCCACCCGACGCACACGAAGTGGAAGGTGACGATGCGGCCGAGCCAGAGCTTGCGCACCTGGAGCGGCGAGAACGGCACCGGTGAGGTGGGGTCGGGCCGCCATGGTTCGAGCTTCGTGCCGGCATGCAGGGCGGCGATCTCCTGGATCCGGATGTCGGCGGATTCGACGGGGGCGTCCGTCTCGCCGCGGAGTTCGGAGACGAAGCGTTCGATGGCCAGGCCGAGCCCGTGGAACACGCCCCAAGCCACGAACGTGCCGCTGGCCCCGTGCCAGAGCCCGCCGAGGGTCATCACGATGATGAGGTTGCGGTAGGTGAGCAACGTACCGCCCCGGTTTCCTCCGAGGGGGAAGTACAGGTAGTCCCGCAGCCACCGCGACAGGGTCATGTGCCAACGGCGCCAGAAATCCTGGATCGACACCGACGTGTACGGGCGGTCGAAGTTGAGCGGGAACTGGAATCCGAGCAGAAGGGCCAGGCCTATGGCGATATCGGTATACCCGCTGAAGTCGGCGTAGATCTGGATGGCGTAGCCGTAGATGCCGATGAGCACTTCGAGGCCGGTGTGTTCGCCGGGGGTGGCGAACACATCGTCGACGATCGCGTCGGCGAGGTACGACGAGATGACGACCTTCTTGAACAGGCCCTGGGCGATGAGCACGGCGGCGCGTCCGGCCTCGGCGCGGCCCGGCGGACGACGGGTGCGGAGCTGGGGCAGGAACTCGGTGCTGCGCACGATCGGGCCGGCGACCAGCTGGGGGAAGAACGCGAGATACACGGCGAAGTCGAGCAGTGGCACCGGTTTGATCTGCTCGCGGTAGACGTCGACGACGTAGCTGATGGCCTGGAAGGTGAAGAAGGAGATCCCGACGGGAAGGATGAGCTCCTTGAGCGGCAGGCTGAGACCGATGTTGTCGTTGAGGGACCCGATGAAGAAGCCGTAGTACTTGAAGACGCCGAGCAGGCCGAGATCGACGGCGAGGATGGCTCGCAGGATCCACTTCTTCCGGGTGGGGTCGTCGTTGAGGTGGATGCCGACGGCGGCGACTTCGTTGACGACGGTGGCGAAGATGATCAGGCCCAGGAAGCGCCAGTCCCACCACCCGTAGAAGAGGTAGCTGGCCGCCAGGATGAACACTTTCCAGGCACCGACGCGCTTGCGCGTCAACCAGCTGATGGGGAGTACGAATGCGATGAAGATCGCGAAGTACAGGGTTGGGAACAGCACAAATAGACCTGGGTTGCCCGATCGCCATCCCGCCGACCGAGGTCGGCGTGCGCCCGGGAGGCACCCTAACGCAGCCCCCCGTCGCGGGGCCAAAGCGGCTCCTGTTGCCCCTGTTGCTCCTGTTCCCCCTCCCCCAACCGGGGTCAGACCCCCGCGACCTCAACCTCAA
>CALHYX010000077.1 GCA_938041035.1 uncultured Acidimicrobiales bacterium
TGTTGGGTCCTAACGTGAGGCATCGAGCCCCTCCTTGGAGTTCTGTGCGTTGTGAGAGACACACAGACCTACTCGGAGGGCTCACCCATCTAACGGACCAGCAATCCCATCCCGCCAGGGACAACCTGTCCGGTCATCACACCTAGCCGGTACCGGTTCGCACCGGCCGCACAAACTGAACAGAGTTCGGGAAGGGTCCACCGCGTTCGCCGCGGTGGGCCCTTCGCGTTTTGGCCGCGCGCCAGCGGCTTTTTTGCAAAACCTTCGGATTGTTACTCAACGCACGACCGCTCGGGCCGATCAAACAAAGGCCGGGGTTGCGGACTCGTTCCTCAACTCACACACGGCCGGTCCGATCTAGGGACTGGCCCCTACGAAATCACTTGAGGAACAGAGGTAGCCGTGAGTTCTCGCAGAACGATGATTCTGATCGGAGCGATTGCCATTGGGTGTATCGCTGCGTTCGTGCTCTGGAACTACATCCAGAACGTGAAATCCGACCTGGAGGCGGGCGCTGAAGTCGTCCCCGTCTATGTCGTGAGCGCGGATGTGCTGAAGGGCACGACCGGTGAGGATGCCCAGCGCACCTCCATCGAAGTCCGCCAGGTTCCCGCCGACATCCGGCCGGCCAACGCCATCAGCGATCTCAACCAGATCGCCGGCATGGTCGCCCTGAACGACCTCGCCGCCAATCAGGTGCTCGTCCCGGGCATGTTCGTCGATCCGCTGGTCGCTCGCACGTCGTTCGCCGACCTCATCACACCCGGCAACGTCGCCTACACCTTCTCGGTGAGCGCGGCGAAGGCCGTGGGCGGCTTCGTGGCCCCCGGCGACGAGGTCAACATGTTGATCTCCGTCGGCGGAACCGACCTCGGTGAAGATGACGAAAACGCCACCGACGGCGGCGAAGACAACAACATCGACAACCTCCTGGGCAGCCAGGGGTCGAACGGTGATGGTCGTAACGAAGATGACCGCATCGCCTGCTTCGACTGTGCCATCAACGTGACCCCGCACCGCTACCTCTACCAGCGGGTCAAGATCCTGGCCGTCGGCACCAGCCTGACGCCCCAGCCCGGCGACGCCGCCGAGCCCGACACCGGCATCGCCCCGACCGGTGGTGGCAGCTACACCGTCCTCGTCCCCGACGAGGTCGCCCAGCTGCTCGCCTCGATCGACCAGGGCGCCATCACCTTCACCCTCCTCCCCGAGGACTACCAGGCCACGCCGTTGCCGCCGCTCGATGACGACAACTTCCTGATCCTGCCGGGCGAAGACCCGGAGCGTCTGACCCCGTGGGGCCCGGACGGCTACATCGAAGGCGATGAGAGCAGCGAAGGGACCGAGACCGGAGACGACACCCCGTCGGCCGACGATCCCGGCAGCGCTGACGCCCCGGACCTCGGCTTCGACGATCCCGACGACGAGAACTAGATCCTCGTCGCCAGTGCCTGAACGCCCTTTCTTCTCTTTCTTCTCTGGAGCTTGAACAACATGACATCCTTCTTTGCCGAAGACGGAGTGGATTGGTTCGATGAACCGTTCAACTCGGAGTCGGAGCCCGCTGCGGCAGAACCGGTTGCGGCCGCGCCCGCCACGCACAGCGTCGGCGTTGTGGTTGTCGATCGTGACCCGGGCGTTCAGGCCCAATTGGCAGCGCAGCTGGGCGATGTCCCCACGTTCGCTTCCATCGAAGAACTCGGCGCTCGCCTGACCGGTAGCCCGGTCGTGGCCGTCCTCGGCCCGACCTGCTCACACCCTGAGGTGTTGGCCGGTGCCGAGCGAGTGCTGATGGCTCACCCCGAACTCGGTGCCGTGCTGGTCGCCGCAGAGCTCTCGACGGCTCTGCTCCAGCAGGCGCTGCGTTCCGGGGTAAAAGATGTGCTGGCCGCACCGGCTGATGCCGGTGAGCTGGTCGGCGCGATCGACCGGGTGGGCGCCAGCCTGCACGGTTCGGCCACCGCCGCCCCGGTGGGCGGTGTCGAAGGCTTCGACGAGGGCGGTGAGCCCGGCAAGGTCGTCACCGTCTTTTCCACCAAGGGTGGCTCCGGCAAGTCGGTCATCGCCGCCAACCTGGCGGTGCTTCTGGCCCGTCGCAGCGACCGTCCGGTCTGCCTTATCGACGGCGATCTGCAGTTCGGCGACATCGCGGTGATGCTCAAACTCGCACCGCAACACACGATCGTTGACGCGGTTGCGTCGCTCGACGGACTCGACGAGTCGCTCATGCGCAACCTGCTGGCAACCCACGAGGCCTCTGGGTTGCTCGTGCTGCCGGCTCCGCTCGAACCGGCGTTCGCTGACCAGATCGGCGCTTCGGACATGGTGCGAGTCGTCGAGGTGCTGCGCCGCTTCTGTTCCCATGTGGTCATCGATACCCCGGCGTACTTCAACGACGTGGTGCTCGGTCTCATCGAGGTCAGCGATGACGTACTGCTCGTCGCCGGCATGGACATCCCGAACATCAAGAACGTGAAGATCGGCCTGCAGACGCTGCGCTTGTTGAACACGCCGATGGAGAAGCTGCGCCTGGTGCTCAACCGGGCCAACTCCAAGGTGAAGCTCGACGTCAGCGAGGTCGAACGCACCCTCCAGGTCTCGGCCGATTCGCTCATCCCGAGCGACGTGGTCGTGCCGCAATCGGTCAACAAGGGCGTGCCCGTCGTGCTCGCGTCGCCCCGGTCGGGCGTGGCCCGATCGCTCGAGGAACTCGCCGACCTGTTCATCGCGGTCGAAGGCAAACGCCGACGCCGCTAGGAGCCGCCGGCTCACGGGCCGCGCCACCGAAATCCGATCACCCCCTGAAACGCAAGCCAACTCGAAACCGGAAGAACCACCGCTAGCGGTGGCGAGGAGTACCCGATGTCCCTCTACAAGCGACTACACACCGCACAGGGAGAAGGCGAAGCCGCGACCGGCGCCGCCACCCGTGACCCGGTACTCGACGAGCTGCGGCAGCGCATTCACCATGTGCTGATCGATGATCTCGGCCCGGTGCTCTACGACAACCGGTTGTCCGAGGACGAGCTTCGCAAGAAGGTTCACGAGCAGTTGCAGGCTGCGTTGGCTCAGGAACGGGCGCCGCTGTCGGCGGCCGACCGGGCCCAGCTGATCCAGGACGTCGCCGATGACATCCTCGGCTACGGACCGATCGACAAGCTGCTGCGTGATGACGACGTAACGGAAATCATGGTCAACGGCCCGAACCTGACCTTTGCCGAGCGCAAGGGCAAGCTGGCCAAGGACCCGGCGGTCACCTTCGTCGACGAGATGCACCTCCGGCGCATCATCGACAAGATCGTCGCCCAGGTCGGTCGCCGGATCGATGAATCCCAACCGCTGTGTGATGCCCGCCTCCCCGACGGCTCCCGTGTGAACGCCGTCATCCCGCCCCTCTCGGTGGGTGGCCCGTTCCTCACCATTCGTAAGTTCGCCAAGGACCCGCTCCAGATCGACGACCTGATCCGGTTCGGCACGCTGAACGCCCACACCGCCCGGTTTCTCCAGGCCTGCATCGTCGGCAAGCTCAACGTGGTGGTCGCCGGTGGTACCGGTACCGGTAAGACGACGGCGCTCAACGTGTTGTCCTCGTTCATCCCCTCGGACGAGCGCATCGTCACCATCGAGGATGCCAAGGAACTTCAGCTGCACCAGGAACACGTGCTCAGCCTCGAGTCCCGCCCGGCCAACGTGGAGGGCAAGGGCGAGGTCACCATTCGCGACCTGGTCAAGAACTCGCTGCGTATGCGCCCTGACCGCATCGTTGTTGGTGAGTGTCGTGCCGGTGAGGCCCTCGACATGCTCCAGGCCATGAACACCGGCCACGACGGCTCGCTGACCACGGTGCACGCCAACAACCCTCGTGACACCCTCTCCCGTCTCGAGACTCTGGTGCTGATGTCGGGCTTCGACCTGCCCATCACCGCCATCCGCCAGCAGATCTCCTCGGCCGTCGACCTGATCGTGCAGCTGTCCCGCCTTCGGGACGGCACGCGCCGTATCACCCACGTCACCGAGATCCAGGGCATGGAGGGCGACGTGATCACCCTCCAGGACATCTTCTTGTTCGACTTCGGCGCCGGCGTCGACGAACAGGGCCGCTACCGAGGAAACCTCAAAGCGGTCGGCGTGCGACCCAAGTTCGCCGAGAAGCTCACCGACATGGGCATCCGCCTCGGCCCCGAGGTGTTCCAGCCCGACGGCGGACAACAGCGAGCGAGGGGCTGATGTTGAACTCATCCAAAGAACTGCGCCGCCGGTGGCGAGGGCTCGTGCTCTCGGTGCTCGCGTCGCTGACCATCTTGCTGGTCGGGCCTGCGGCCATTGCCCAGGACGCCGAAGCAACCATCGAACCGTTCGCGGTTCGCGTCGATACCACCGAAGCGCCCGAAGCCTGGATCTTCACCGGTTCGACGGCGACGCCCAGCGTCGACGTCACGGTGAACGATCAGCCCGCTTCCGGGGTGACGGTTACGTCGGCCGAGTCGACCGATGCCCGTATCCGCACCGTGTTGATGATCGCCAACAGCGAACGCGACGCCGATGACCTCGATGAGCTCAAGGCCGCCGCCATCGCCTATGTCGAGGACTTGCGGCCCAACGAAGAGGTGGCCGTCGTCACCGCCGGTGCCGCCGGCTCGTTGCGCATTGGTTTCAACGCCAACAAGGCCCGCACCATCCAGGCCATCGAGAACATCTCGGCCAACGGTCGTCTGCGCATGTGGGACGGCATCGTCATCGGTACCGACCTCTTCGACGACGAAGTCGGCGACGGCGACGTCGCCTCGATGGTGGTGTACGCCGCCGGTGGTGACGAGCTGTCCGGTGTCCGCCCGACGGTCGCCCAGGGTGGCCTGCTCAACGCCCAGGCGCTGCTGCACGTGGTCGGTATCGACCTGCGCGGCTTCGACGCCGGCCCGCTCGCCAACGCGGTGAATTCGGTCGGCGGTTCGTTCCGGGTCGTCGGCGAGAGCGCCGAGTTCGCCGCGATCGGCGAAGCGACCCCCGACGTCGTCAACGGTCTGCATCGGGTGCGGTTCACCTCCGAACGCATCGAAGCGGGCGGACATCTCGACCTCGTCGTCGACGGAACCCCCCTCGCCCTGTCCTATGTCCCTCGGGCCATCACCGGCCGTGGCGCTCTCGAGCGCGGCGTCACCGGCGAGAGCTCGGGCATTGGCTTCCTCGGTGGTAGCCGCGGCCTGCTCCTCGGCCTCGGCCTGGGCTCCGGTGCCGTCGGCCTGGCCGCCTTCGCCGTCTTCATGCTCTTCCAGAAGGACGAATCGGGTCTCACCTCGATGCTGTCGGCCTACGAAGAGGGTGGCGTAGCCGCCGACGTCGACGGAGAAACCGGTCTTCAGAACAATGCGATCTTCCAGCGGGCGGTGGAACTCACCGAGGACTTCGCCGAGAAGCGGGGCATGCTCGGCAACGTCGAGTACAAGCTCGAACACGCCAACATCCCGCTGAAGGCGGCCGAGGCGCTGACGATGTACGTCGGCATCGTCTTGATGAGCCTGGCGCTCGGCTTCGTGCTGACCCGCAACATCTTCATCACCGCAGCCTTCGTGGCGGTCGGCATCATCGTGCCGCCCATGGTGCTCACGTTCCGGGCGTCGCGGCGCCGCAAGAAGTTCGTTGCCCTGCTGCCCGACACCCTGGCGCTGCTCGCCGGCACGCTCAAGGCCGGTTACTCGTTCATGCAGGGTCTCGAGACCGTCTCCAAGGAGTCGGAAGACCCGATGGGCGAGGAACTGCGCAAGGTGGTCACCGAAGCCCAGCTCGGCCTCCCGGTCGAAGAGGCGCTCGACAACTCCGCCGAGCGCATCGAGAGCGAGGACTACGCCTGGGCGATCATGGCGGTCAAGATCCAGCGTGAGGTCGGCGGTAACCTCGCCGAGCTCCTCATGACGGTGGCCGAGACCATGACGGCCCGCGATCGGCTCCGCCGGGAAGTTGCGGCGCTCACCGCTGAAGGCCGTATTTCGGCCATCGTACTCGGCGCTCTCCCCGTACTCCTCGGCTTCGCCATGTACGTGATCAACCCCGAATACGTCGGCGTTCTCATCGAGGAAACCCTTGGCAACATCATGCTCGGCTTGGGTGTGACCGCTGCTCTCATCGGGTTCGCCTGGATGAAGAAAATCATCGATATCGAGATCTAGGAACCAACCATGTTGCTTTCCACCATCCTTGCGGTTTCGATTCCGCCGGTCTTCGCGGTCGGTGGCATTGGACTGTCGTTCGGTCTGATTCTCTACGCGGTGCTGTCCCAGGCCGAAGAGAAGTCGGTCGTTCGCGAATCGCTGCGCCAGCTCGACGGCTACGAAGTCGACAGCATGCGCGACCAGGAACTGATGACGCCGCTGGTGCAGCGCATCCTCGGCCCCATCGGCGAGGTCATGTCGAACGTCGGTCGGCGGTTCACCCCGCACGGCTACATCGACTCGACCCGAACCCGCTTCCTGCGGGCCGGCTACAACTACGCCGAGGCCGTCGACCGGTTCCTCGCCGTGCGCGTCGCCGCCATCATGTTCGTGCCCGTGCTGTTCTGGTTCGCCTTCTTCTGGAACCCGATCGATTTCAGCGGCCGCATGCAGCTGCTCGTGTTCGTGCTCCTCGGCGCCATGTGCGTGATGGGCCCGGACTCCTGGCTCAACCGCAAGGTCGAGGACCGCCAGAAGGCCATCTTGTCGAACCTGCCCGACGTGCTCGACCTTCTCACCATCTCGGTGGAGGCCGGTCTCGGCTTTGAACAGGCACTCGATCGGGTGATCGGTGCCGTCCCCGGCGAGCTCTCCAACGAGTTCGCCCGGATGCTCGGCGAAACCCGCGCTGGTGCCTCTCGGGCCGACGCGATGCGGGCCATGGACGCCCGGGTCGATGTGCCCGAGGTGCGCTCGTTCGTGATGGCCATCCTTCAGGCCGACACCTTCGGTGTGTCGATCGGTCGTGTGCTTCGGGCCCAGGCCGAGGAAATGCGCATCAAGCGCCGCCAGATCGCCCAGGAAAAGGCGCAGAAGGCGCCGGTCAAGATGCTCATCCCGATGGTGTTCTGCATCTTCCCGGCGCTGTTCATCATCGTGCTGGGCCCGGCCATGATCAACATCTCCCGGGCGTTCTAGCCCGGCGCCATGTCGCTCCTCGAAACCGGTCTCGACGAGACCGACCCGGATCTCGACGAGTCCGCCCAGGATCTCGACGACCTCACGGGTGATCCCTCCGGTGAACTCGACGGGACGAGCGGCCCATCGCTCGACCTGGCCTGGACTGCGGTGTTCGCCGTCTCCGGGATGGTCATCGGGCTCCAGGCCCTGGCCGACAACAGCTTTTTGACCCACCTGACGACCGGTCGGTGGATTCTCGACAACGGCGCCGTCCCGCGCTCGGACCCGTACACGTTCACCTCCGCCGGCGAACCCTGGATCGCCCAGAGCTGGCTGGCGAGCGTGTTCTACGGTGCGGCCGACGCCATCGGCGGGGGAGCGGGTCTGCGGGTCTTCACCGCGCTCATCACCGCCGCCCTCGGCGCGCTGGCCTGGCGGCTCAGCCGACCGGCCCGATCGCTGCTGCCCCGGTTGGCGCTGAGCGCCACGACCGTGGTCATCGGCGTCATGATGTGGTCGGAGCGCCCCCTGATCATCGGGCTGCTCGCGTTCGCTCTCGCCCTGGTGATGGTCGAAGACGACCGCTTCGATCTCCGCCTGTTCGTTCCCCTGATGTGGGTGTGGGTGAACAGCCACGGTTCGTACCCGCTGGTACTCGTGGCCATCGGCTGCCTGATGGTCGGGCGTCTGCTGGACGGAAACGGCACCGGACGCGAACTCGACGCCCTCAAGTGGGCCGGCATCGGCACGCTCATCGGCGGCATCCTCAACCCGTACGGGCCGAAGATGTTGCTCTTCCCGATCGAGTTGTTGCAGCGTCAGGACCTGCTGCGCAACATCATCGAATGGCAGTCGCCGGACTTCAGCCTGCTCTTTGCCCGCATGTTTCTCGCCCTGCTGGCGCTCGGTCTCGCCGCCCTCGTGCGCAGGCCGACGTTCCGTTCGGCGCTGCCGATGTTCGTATTCGTCGCCGCCGCCTTGATGGGCACCCGCAACCTCACGCTCGCCTCGCTCGTGATCGTCGTCGCGGCCGCTCCCGGCCTGGAGGGCCTCGGCTCGCTCACCACCGTCGGTCGTTCCCATCGCGCCGGGCTGACCCTGGTGGGTTGCCTCGCCGTGGCCGGCGTCCTGAGCGCCGTGACCCTGACCTCGGACCACTACGACCTGAGCGCCTACCCCGAGCCGACCATTGACTGGCTCGAAGAGCAGGGTGTCTTCGCCAACGACACGGCGATGCTGCACACCGACGTCGTCGGCAACTACCTGACCCAGCGCTACGACGGCGAGTACGGGATCTTCATCGATGACCGCTTCGAGCTGCACCCCCGGGTCCTGATCGAGGACTACCTCACCCTGGCGCGGGGCATGCCCGACTGGGACGAGGCCCTCGACCGGTGGGAGATCGAAGTCATCATGTGGCCGAGCGCTTCACCGCTGGCGGAGCTGATCAGCTACGAAGACGAGTGGCAGGTCGTGTTCGAGGACGAGAACGACGAGGGCGAAGCGGTGTGGCTGGTGGCGTGTCGTCGCGGCACCCCGCTCTGCGCCGACCTCTAGTCAGCCGATGCAGCCGATTCAGTCGCGTCGGCCGTCTCGACGAGCCACGCCCAGCAGCGATCGAGCTGCGGCTCCAGGTCGTCGAGCGAACCTGCGTTGTCGATGGTGAAATCGGCCACGGCCAGCCGATCCTCGCGCGACGCCTGATTGGCGATGCGCGCTTCGGCGTCGGCCGGGTCGAATCCTCGATGTTCGACCAGCCGGGCGACGGCGAGCTCCGCCGGCACGTCGACCACGATGATGCCCAACAGCGCCGCGTACTCGGGCCGATCGGCTGAACCGTCCGCTCGAACCAGCAGCGGAATGTCGTTGACGACGATGGCGTCGGTGCTTTCGAGTGCGGTTCGGCGGTTGGTCATCGCCTCGTGCACGGCCGGGTGCACGATCTGATTGAGCGCTTCCAACTCGTCGCCATCGTTGAAGACGATGTCGGCGACCGCCGGGCGGTTCAGCGAACCGTCCTCGGCGACGATCGCCGCGCCCCAGCGCTCGACCATGGCCGCGTACACCGGCTGTCCGGGTTGCTGCAGCTCGCGAACGATGGCGTCGGCATCGACGAGTTCGGCACCGCGCTCGACCAAACCGGCCGCAACGGTCGATTTTCCGGAACCGATGCCGCCGGTAAGCCCGAATTGTTTCATGGCGCCCGACCGTAGCGGGCCGCCAAAAGTAGGCCAAATGGCTCGGATTCGGCCCTCCGACGCCGATAGGAGGCGGCGTTTACCCGGCTGGAGACCCGCCATCGATTCCTCTGACCAATCACCGTTCGACGAGCATGCGCTCGCCGCCTACATGCCCGACGTCGACGACGCGGGTATCACCTCCGCGCATCTGCGCTCGGGCGGCGAACCGAGCGGTCGCCGAACCTGGTCTCGCGCCGCGGCCCGCGCCGGGCGCTCCACCGAGCTGATCGCTCCGATCGCCGGGCGTCAGAAACGCCACGAGACCTTCCGGCCCGCCGTCCTGTCCATCCGCTGGGGCACCACCGCGGTCTCGGTGGCGCTCGCCACCGGCGGTTTCGCCGCCCGGGACTGGACGGTGGTGGCCTGGTGCGGCGCGATCGCGGCGTACACGATCTTCCGGACCGTGCAACCCATCGAGTTGGTGTCGCGCCTGCGTACCACCGTGTCGGTTATCGGCGAGGTCGCTATCGTGCTGGCCGCGGTCGTGATGACCGGTGGCTGGGATTCGGCCTTCGTCTTCTCGCTCCTGACCGCGGTGATCGTCGCCGGATTCGCCCGGGGCTTCGGTTTCGCGCTGCGCATCGGCGCCGTCGCCGGCCTCACGGTGAGCACCACGAGCGCGTTGGGTGTCGACCCGGACACCCGGGCCGCCATCCAGTGGACGGTCATGTTGTTGCTGGTCGCGCTCATCGCCGGCTACGCCCGCCGGATCAGCGGTGAGGCCGACCGGCGTCACACGCTCGCGCTCGACCGCATGGAGCGCCTGACCGACGCCAACTCGCTGCTCTACTCGCTGCACCGCATCGCCCAGACCCTGCCGGCGTCGCTCGACATGAAGGATGTCCTCGATACGACGATCTCGCGGTTGCGCGGGTTGTTCGACTTTGACTTTCTGCACGTGTTGCTGTTCGACGATACCGACGCCCGTTGGCAGGTGTTGCGCCGCGAAGGTGCCAAGGGTCCGGATCGGCTGGGCCCGACCGAGCTGCCCGCACCGTTGAAACGGGCGATCGCCCAGAACAGTCTGGTCGAGGTGGCCGACCTCTCCGGGCGTCTGGGTCCGGGCATGACCCCGGCGTCGAGCTCGGGGATGTACGCCGCCCTGCTCACCCGAGGCTCGCTCATCGGCCTGCTCGCGATCGAACACCGCGAGCCCGGCCACTTCAGCGAACGCGACGTGGACCTGCTGAGCGGGTTCGTCGAACCGGTCGGCCTCGCCATCGACAACGCCCGATGGTTCGGTCGCCTCCGCACCGTGGGCGCCGACGAGGAACGAACCCGCATCGCCCGGGACCTGCACGACCGCATCGGCCAGGCGCTCGCCTACCTCGGTTTTGAACTCGACCGGATCATCCAGAAGGACCGCAAGCGGCTCGAAGCCGGTTTGGCGGGGGATGGTCCGGGCGAGGGGAGCGAGGAGATCTCCGACAGCCTCGCCCGCCTGCGTGAGGACGTGCGCAGCACGATTCGGGAGGTGCGAGACACCCTCTATGACCTGCGCACCGACGTCTCGGATGCCCAGGACCTGCCCGAGGTCCTCGAGGCCTTCGCGGTGCGGCTGCGCGAACGCACCGACCTCAACATCACCATCGACGCCGACGCTACCGGGCGCCTCCCCATCCTGCGCGAGCGCGAGATGTGGCGACTCGCCCAGGAGGCGATGGTGAACGTCGAACGGCATGCCGAAGCGGACTCCATCATCGTTCGCTGGCGCTATGACGGCACGGTGGCCTCCATCGAGATTACCGATGACGGCAAGGGCTTCCCGGAGGGTAAGGCCGGCCGGGTCGACAGCTACGGGATCATGGGCATGCGCGAGCGGGCGGCCAGTATCGGCGCCCAGTTCGAGGTCGAAAGCGCCCCCGGCGAGGGCACCACGATTCGCTGTGTCCTCGGCCAGCAGCCGTCCACTCCGGAGATGTCCGGGATGGGCCCGCCCCGGCGCTAGTTCGCCGGTGTACGAACCGTTCGTGACTCCTAACAAAGGGAGCGGTTCGCGCCGATGGGTTCTCATCAAGGTGGACGCATCGCCGTCTCCTTCTCCGCAATCGAGCACCGAAGAGTGATCAGATGACCATCAGACTGATGCTGGCCGACGACCATCGCATGCTGCGCGAGGGCCTCAGCCGTTCCATGGCCGAAATGGGCTTTGAAGTTGTCGCCGAAGCGCGCGACGGCGCCGAGGCCGTTCAGCTGGCCACGGCCACGCGTCCCGACGTGATCTTGATGGACGTCACCATGCCCGAGATGGATGGGGTCGAAGCGTGCCGGGCGATTCGCCAGACGCTGCCGGAGACCCAGGTCGTGATGCTGACGATGCACGCCGACCAGGAAGTGCTCGCCAACGCCATCCGCGCCGGCGCCAGCGGCTACCTCGTGAAGGACTGCTCGACCGACGAGATCGCGTCGGCCGTGAAGATGGCCGCCAACGGCGACACCGCCCTGTCGCCCCAGCTCGCCGCGTCGATGCTCGACGAGGTGCGCAAGCTCGATCAGGCCGAGGCCAACCGCGAAGATCGCGTCGTCACCAAGCGGGAAGAGGAAGTGCTTCAGCTGATCGCCGACGGCTGCTCGACCCCCGAGGTCGCCGAACAGCTCTACATCAGCCAAAAGACGGTCAAGAACCACCTGGCCTCGATCTACCAGAAGCTCGACGCCCGCGACCGCACCCAGGCCGTCCTCCGGGCCGTCCGCATGGGTATCGTCAGCCTCCACTGAACCTCACCTCCGCTGGTCGGTCCCGCCGGCTGGCCGTTCTTGATGAGCGCTGCTTCTTCCGAAGGTGGTCGGTTCCGCCGGCTGGCCGTTCTTGATGCGCTACCGGTTTGTTCTCTCCGCGAACCATCTGGTGCCAGGCACCAGATGGTTCGCGGAACGTCGTTTTGCGCGAAGTTTCGGGATTCTGCCGGGTCGTCGAACCGTTTCGTGCCTGGCACCAGATGGTTCGCGGAGGGAGGCGCGGTGAATGGGACATCCCGTCCCCTCGGTGATTGCCCGTCGGACGACGGAAAACGGCCCACGATTGAGGCTGTAGCCCTTGAAAAATCAGGGACCTGAGGGAAATGGGCCGAATCGCCTATACAGGAAATTGCCCCTATCACCGAAGTAATTGGTGACCACGAAATACCGGCCCACAACGGGCCAAGAAACCAAATAGGGAGTCCCCCAAAAATGATGACCCAGTACACCTTCCTCGCCGAGTGGCTCAAGGCCCACACCAAGACCGAACGTGGCGCCTCGCTCGTCGAGTACGCGCTGCTCGTCGCTCTGATCGCCGTCGTGTGCATCGCCGCCGTCACCCTCCTGGGCAAGTCGGCTGAGAGCAAGTTCTCGTCGGTCAGCTCCGCCATCGGCGGCTGATCCTGGCGCTCGAAAATTCGAGCGCACTGGAACTGCAAAACGCAATACCCCAGCGGGGTGGGCTTCGGCCCACCCCGCTGGTCCTCTTTGTTCTCGGCACTTCCGGCCGAGTTCGCCGGGCGGCCTTGTGGCGCCATTTCTTTGGGGGTCTCGGCCGGAAG
>CALHYX010000078.1 GCA_938041035.1 uncultured Acidimicrobiales bacterium
GATGGGCCACCACGGTGTCGGCGACCGGATCGATGTCGGCGGCCACGTCGGCCACGGCAGCATCGCCGGTTGCGATCACCAGCAGGTCGACCCCCTGGGCCGCGGCCCGATGGTCGCCGCGCCCGACCAGGTCGGCGGTCCACCCCGCCCGCCGGAGCGCGAGCGCGAGCGCACCGCCGGCTCGCCCGGCGCCGATGATGCGGACCGTCGGCGCCACTAGAGCTCCCCGATGTTGCGGACCGCCTGGTCTTCGGGGACGACCCAGTCGGCGGGTATCAGTTCCGGGGCGAGATGCCGGAGAGGTTCGAGCACGAACGCCCGCTCGAACATTCGCGGATGCGGGACGACGAGGTCGGGCTCGTGCACGACGGCACCCTCGACCCACAACACATCGACGTCGAGCGTGCGGGGTCCCCATCGCTGCCGTCGCACCCGTTCGGCGGCAGCCTCCCGCTCGCGACAGACCTCGAGGAGTTCACGCGGGGTGGCATCGGTCGCCAACTCCACGACGACGTTCAGGAACGGGTCCTGCTCGGGGCCCCCGACCGGGTCGGTCTCGTACGCGGGCGATACCGCCACCACGTCGGCGAGAGCGGCTACGGCATCGCGCAGATACGCCCGACGATCGCCCATGTTGGAACCGAGGCCGAGAAAGGCACGGGCCATCGGCCGACTAACCGCCGCTTGAGCGCACGATACGGACGCCGGAGGTCGCCAGATGTTCGGGGACGGGCGGCCGCATCTTCCGGACCACCACCTCGACCTTCTCGGCGCGCGGGGCGGCGAGCACGACTTCGGCAATCCGTTCCGCCAGCCGCTCGAGCAGGGTGAACTGTTCGCCCTCGGCCATCGACGCAATACCGGCGGTGAGGGCGCCGTAGTCGATGGTGTCATCGAGTTCGTCGGACGCACACGCCGCGCTCAGGTCGGCGTGCACATCGACGTCGATCTCGAAGGGCTGGCGCCGAACCCGTTCCTCGGGCAGCGCACCGCACAAAGCGGCCACGGTCAAACCCCGTAGCTCGATGACGTCGAGAGCCATCAGGAACCGACGCCGTCCATCTCCGCGGCCATGGTCACCAGTTCTCGGCCGAGGGGGCCAAGCTGGCGGGTGACGAGTTGCTCCATCGCCACGATCGCCTCGGGCGGCGTCGCCATCAGTCCGAGCCACAAGAGATACCCGGCGAGCAGGCCACACACGTGGTCGGCCAGCTCGTCGCGGTGCACGATGAGCCGACTACCGCTGTCGATCATCCGGTGCAGCTCGGTGTAGATGACGTGCAGACCCTTCTTGCCGACCTCCGGGCCGGGGAACGGCAAGTGCTTCCAGGCGACGCCCAACTCGTCGTAGTTGTGCAGGTTGTGCGGGGAGACGATGAGCGAGAAGACCAGGTCGAACCCGTTCTCGCGGATCCAGATGATCTCCTCTTGGCGGCGAACGCGGCGATGATTGGCCCCCGTGCCCCCGGGACGTTCACAAACGGCGAGTTGATCCTTCAGAATCCACTTGAAGTTGCGAGGTTCGATTCCCTGCGCCCACTTGCCCTTGACTGCCATCTGTTCCTCTCGAGCCCGGCAAATCCGCCCGGGCAGACATCTTCCTGGCTGCATCGTATTGGCCGGAACCCTCGTCCGGCACCCCGGCGCCGCGGGACTCAGCCGCCCTCGACCTCCGCGGTCACCACCCGCACTGCGTGCACGGTCTCGCGCACATCGTGCACCCGGACCAGCGAAACGCCCTGAGCGGCCGCCCAGACCGCGCCGGCCAGCGAGCCTTCGAGTCGATCGTCGACCGCGGTGACGACGCCAGGCGCACCGTCGGCCCGCCCGTGGAGCTCGCCGACGAACCGCTTCCGGCTCAAGCCGACCGCGACGGGAAATTCGGTGGCCACCAGCTCGTGCAGGTTCGCCAACAGGGCGAGGTTGTGATCCGTCGTCTTTCCGAAGCCGATCCCGGGGTCGATCCACACCCTCGGAGCGCCGGCCGCAACCGCTTCGGTCGCCACCGCAACCAACGCATCGCGCACCTCTCGAACCACGTCGTCGTAGTGCGGATCGATCTGCATGGTCTTGGGTTCGCCCCGACTGTGCATGGCGATCCAGCCAACACCGAGTTCGGCGGCGAGGAGTCCGAGTTTGGCGCTGACGTCGTTGATGACGCCGGCTCCCGCCGCCACTGCGGCCCGAGCCACCTCGGGCTTACTGGTGTCGATCGATACCACCGCGTGGGGCGCCAGGGCCTCGACGACCGGGAGCACCCGGGCCAATTCGGTGTCGACGTCCACCGGGTCCGAACCCGGCCGGGTCGATTCACCTCCGATGTCGAGCTGATCGGCGCCGTCGGCGAGCAACTGGTGCCCATGGGCGATGGCCAGTTCGGCGTCGACGTATCGGCCACCGTCGGAAAACGAATCCGGGGTTACGTTCACGATGCCGAGCACGATCGGCGAGCCAGGGGTCACCCGGTCGAACCTAGCGGGGGGCCCGAGCCAGGTCAGGGCCGGGCGGGCGGAGCCCCGCCACCGCACGTACCCGGTGACGGACCGGTAAGGGTCAGGTCCGTTCGAGGAACCGCATCGCCTCGAGTCGCGTGGACGTCTCGGTGCGGAAGATGCCGTGAACGGCCGAGGTAACGGTCGACGAACCCGCGTTGCGGACGCCGCGCATCGACATGCACAGGTGTTCGGCCTCGATCACGACCAACACGCCCTGCGGATCGAGCATCTCATCGATCGCATCGGCGATCTGTCGGGTGAGGCGCTCCTGCACCTGGGGTCGCCTTGCGTACCCGTCCACCAGCCGGGCCAGCTTCGACAGGCCGGTGATTCGCCCGTTCTTCTTGGGGATGTAGGCACAGTGCGCCTTACCGATGAACGGCAGGAGGTGATGCTCGCACAGCGAATACAAGGCGATGTCGCGCACCATCACCATCTCGTCGTGGTCGACGTCGAAGGTCTTGTGCAGATGCTCGCTCGGCTCGATGTGCAGCCCGGCGCACGTCTCTGCATACATGCGGGCGACCCGCGCCGGCGTGTCGAGCAGACCGTCGCGCTCGGGATCCTCACCGATGGCGGCGAGGATCTCCCGGACGGCGGCCTCGATCCGAGGCTGGTCGATCTCGGGCGCGATAACGGCCTTCAGTCGGTTGTCTTCAGTCATTGCGTCGCGCTCCTGGGCATCGAGTGCCACCGATAGTGCCCGGTGGCGACGTCGGCCGTCTATCCCAACGGGGGTCGGCGACGAACCGATCGATGGTTCAGGGGGCCGCGGGGCCGGGGCCCGGTTGATCGGGTGGTTCAAAGCCGGTCGGCTGCGGGGTCGTCGGCTCGGTGAGCGTCGGGCCGTCGTGGCGCAGGCTGCTCCGGCCTTCGTCATCGCCCGTCTTCCACGCGATGTCGCCGAACAGCTCGTTCAGCTGGTCCTCATCGAGCGTTTCCTTCTCGATCAAGGCCTCGGCCAGCCGGTCGAGGGTCGGCCGATGCAGGGTCAGGATCTCGAACGCCTCGCGATGGGCTTCCTCGATCAGCTGGGCCACCTCGGAGTCGATCAGCGACAAGACCTCGTCGGAGTACAACATGTCGCTGCCCTGGTTCTTGCCCAGGAAGGGATCGCCGTCCTTGGGGCCGTACCGCTGCGGACCGAGCTTCTCGCTCATGCCGTAGTGCATGACCATCGATCTCGCCGTGCCGGTGACCCGCTCGATGTCGTCGGCCGCCCCGGAGGTGACGTCGCCAAAGATGATCTCCTCGGCCACGCGACCGCCGAGCATCGACGCCATGTTGTCGCGCATCTCCGCCTTCGAGCTCAGGTACCGATCCTTGTCCGGCAGGTAGAGCGTCCAGCCGAGTGCTCGGCCGCGGGCGATGATCGACACCTTGTGTACCGGGTCGGTATTGGGGAGCACGTGGCCGACCAACGCGTGACCCGACTCGTGGTAGGCGATGACCTGCTTTTCCTCGTCGGACATCACGCGGGTCTTGCGTTCGGTTCCCGCCAGGACCCGGTAGGTGGCCTCTTCGATCTCGTCGCCGGACACGGTGGTCTTGCCGCGACGGGCCGCCAGCAGCGCCGACTCGTTCAACAGGTTGGCCAGATCAGCGCCGGTGAACCCGGGCGTGCGGCGGGCGACGACGTCGAGCGAGACCGACGGATCCAGCGGCTTCCCTTTGGCGTGAACGCCAAGAATCTTGCGGCGACCCTCGAGATCGGGGCGATCGACCACGATCTGACGATCGAAGCGGCCCGGACGGAGCAGGGCGGGGTCGAGGATGTCGGGTCGGTTGGTCGCCGCGATCAGGATCACGCCGGCGGTGGCGTCAAAGCCGTCCATCTCGACGAGCAGCTGGTTGAGCGTTTGCTCGCGCTCGTCGTGACCGCCGCCCATACCGGCGCCGCGGTGGCGACCGACGGCGTCGATTTCGTCGACGAAGATAATGGCCGGAGCGGCATCTTTGGCCTGCTCGAACAGGTCGCGCACGCGGCTGGCGCCCACGCCGACAAACATCTCGACAAAGTCCGAACCCGAGATCGAAAAGAACGGCACGCCGGCCTCACCGGCCACCGCTCGGGCGAGCAGGGTCTTACCCGTGCCGGGCGGACCGTAGAGCAACACGCCCTTCGGGATCTTGGCGCCGATGGCGTGGAAGCGGCTGGGGTCCTCGAGGAAGTCCTTGATTTCGCGCAGTTCCTCGACGGCCTCGTCGGCGCCGGCGACGTCTTCGAACGTGACCTTGGGCTGATCCTTGGAGATCTGCCGGGCCTTGGCCTTGCCGAACTGCATGACCCGGCTGCCGCCGCCCTGCATCGAGTTGATGAAGAAGAAGAAGACGCCGATCAACAACACGACGGGCAACAGGCTGAACAGCAGGTTGACCCACAACGAGTCCTTCTGCTGATCGACCTTGTATTCGACGCCGCTGGCATTGATCTCGGCTTCGAGCTCGTCGCCGCTCTCGCGCACGAACGTGGTGGTGAATTCGGTCTCGTCGGTGAGCGTGCCCTCGATGACGCTGTCGCGGTCCTTGATGAGCAGCTCGGACACCTCGTTGGATTCGAGCGCTTCGCGGAACTCCGACAGCGTGAGGTCTTCTCGATCCGGGCCGCCGCGCAGAAGCGAGCCCGCCACTAGGGCGAACAGCAGCACGAGGACTACCCAGAAAACAACGCTACGACCAAGCCGTTTCACGGTGAGGTAACCCTATCGGTGGAGTGTGACGGAGGGACAGGCAACATCTCGCTCACCATCGGCAATGCGGGGGCAAAGTTCAGTCCGGTCGCCTCACCCCGCAGTGCCGTGCGGTCCGAGTTTCGCGGATCAGTGTTCGAGCGGCTCGTCGCCGACGTAGCGACAGATATAGGGCAGATTGCGATGCTTCTCGCCCGCGTCGAGCCCGTAGCCAACCACGAACGCGGGCGGAATCTCAAAGCCCATGTAGGTGAGGTCGGGATCGCCGACCTGCTGACCTTCGCGGACCAGCAGCGCGCACACCTCGAGGCTCGCCGGATTGCGGGCCGCCAGGTTGGTGCGGAGGTACTTGAGGGTGAGGCCGCTGTCGATGATGTCCTCGACGACGATGACGTCGCGACCGTCGAGATCGAGATCGAGATCTTTGACGATGCGAACAACCCCGCTCGTCTTGGTCGCATTGCCGTAGGACGACACGGCCATGAAGTCGAACTCCACCGGCAAGTCGATGGCCCGCGCCAGGTCGCTCATGAACACGAAGGCACCCTTGAGCACACCGACCAGCAGCGGGCGGCGACCGGCGTAGTCCGCAGTTATCTGCGCGCCGAGCTCGCGTACCCGGGTCGCCAACTGCTCCTCGGTCACAAGAATCTCGGCGCAGTCGGCGGGAACGACGGTCGGCTGCCCGGATGCATGGGCGCCGGACTCGGTGGCAGGGGGGGCTGGCTTGGTCACGTTGCCCGACCCTAGGCGACCGGTGCGACACCGGGCGACGCCGGGGCCTCGACCCGTAGGCGCCGATCGGTGCGGGCGACCCGCCAGCCGCCGTTGACCTCGGCGGCCACCGCGTCGCCCCGAGCCACCGCAAGCACCCGTTCCACGGAGGCGAAGTCGATGCCGTACGCCGCTCCGGTCTCCTCGCGAAGCCAACGGCGCAGAGCGTGGGTTGCCACCGGGTGCGGCGCGGCGACCAGGTCTCGGCAGTCCGCGGGATCGATTGCGGCAGCCAGCTGATCGAGGTACCCGACCAGGTCGCGCTGTACACCGCTCTGCCGATTGAGCACGGGGACGATGTCGCGCTCGGCGATGTCGGCGAGCAGCGGCAACAGTTCGTGGCGCACCCGGTTGCGCCGGAATGCCGGGTCGACATTGGATGGGTCGTCGACCGCAGGCAGGTCGAGCGATGCACACAACGCCTCGGTCTCGGATCGGCGCAGGGCCAGGATCGGGCGCCGAAAGCCGGGGGTCATCGCCGCCAAACCCAGCGGGCCTGACCCTCGCAGCAGCGCCAACAACAGCGTTTCGGCCTGGTCGTCGGCGGTGTGACCCGTCAACACGTCGTCGGGGAGCATGCCGTAACGGGCCGCGCGCGCCCGGGCCTCGAGGTTTGGACCCGGGTCGAGCGCGACGGTTTCGCAGCGCACCTCCGCGCCAAAGCGTTCGGCGGCGGCCACCACGATGCCGGCCTCGGCCGCGGAGCCCTCTCGCAAACCGTGATCGACGTGAACGGCGGTGACCAGGCAACCGGCGTCGATCGCCAACACGAGGAGCGCCAACGAGTCGGCTCCGCCCGATACCGCGCACACGACTGGCGCTCCGGCCGGGGGAAACGTACAGCGAGCGAGGAGAGCGGCGCGATCGAGCGGCGCCGGATCGGCCACCGTCAGGCGACGTTGCCCGACGGCACCTGCAGTCGGTCGATCCACAGCTGTGGGTCGCGGATTTCCTGAATCGATGGCAGGTTGTGCGGACCTTCCCAGGCCCGGTCGATGAACTCGACACCGCCGACCTTTTCGATCGCCTCGATGAAGGCTTCGCCCTGGGCGTACTGCTTCATCTTGGCGTCGATACCCAGCAGGCGCTGGATCAGTTTCATCATGCCCTTGGTGCTCGCCCGGCGGTTGCGCAGCGTGTTGCTGAACAACTCCGCGCTCGGCACGTGGTCGAGACCGGCCCGGTCCATGGTGACGTCGCCGTGGCCTTCGAGCAGGCTCATCATGCCGGCGATCTCATCGAGAACTTCGCGTTGCGCGTCGCTGGCCACCAGGCCGGCGATCCCGCCGTCGGCCAGCGGGTCGCCGCCGGCCCGCTTGATCTCGACCATGCGCTTGAGGCCGTCGATGAAGTTCTGGGGGTCGGGGTCGACGGCATCCATCGTGCGGTTGACCAGGCCGAGGAAGTGCTCGCGCATCCACGGCACACCGGTGAACTGGGCGCGGTGGGTGACCTCGTGGAGCGCCAACCACAGGCGGAACTCGCGAGGGGGGAACCCGTACTTCTTCTCGAGCGCCATGACGTTCGGCGCGACGTAGTAGACGAGGTCCTGTTCGTCGCGGTCTTCGTCCTCGATCACGAGCAGGTCGTACTGGCCGAGCACCCGGGTCGACATCCAGCCGAGCAGAGAGCCCATCTCCAGGGCCGCGATGCGCGACCCGACCGGCGCCATCAGACCCGAGCTGAAGCCGTCCATGCGGTCGAGCAGCGGGCGCAACAGGCGTTGGAACGACGCGATGTTGGCGTCGACCCACATCTCGCGGTCGGCCACCCGGGCCCGGGCCTTGCCCTCGAGCGAACGCAGGCCGGTGGTGTCGGCCACCAGGTCCTCGGCGAGGGCCGTGAACTCGGTGAAGTCGGCGAGCAGGTGATGGGCGTGGTCGGCCATCACGAACGGATCGCGATTCGCGACGCGTCGGGCCACCTTTCCCGCCAGTTCCCAGTTGACCGCGTCCGCCATCAGATCAGCGCTTCGGGTAGCGGGTACGGCTCACGGCGGCTGCGTACGCAGCGATCGTGGCGATCAGGGCGAGGACCGCCCCACCGGAAAGGATGACGGCAATCCAGAAGTGCCATACGACGGCAAGAATCGGGCTCATGGGCGCAATGGTACCTCCGCCGGTGGTCTTGGGGAACACGAGCGGCACCAACCGGGTTGCTGATGTATGTCGGACCTGAGAGACGAGGTAGAGGTGACAGCCGAAATGACGGGCACGGGGAGTACGGAGATACGTACCTGTCTCGAAAACGGTTGCGGCACCCGCCTATCGCGCTACAACGAATACGAATTCTGCTCGCTCCACCAGCCCATGGTCGTCCCCCGCATGCGCGGCAAAGTCCTCTAGCGCGAACCATCTGGTGCCAGGCACCAGAGTGGTCGCGGCGGGCACCTTTTCCGCGAGATTTCAGGGTTCTTGCCCGGCTGTGACTCGTTTGGTGCCTGGCACCAGATGGTTCGCGGGGGTGGTTAGGGGTGCCGGGTGGCGATCGTTTGGGCGGCGACGGCGACGGCGTCGAGGGTCTGGTCGATGATGGCGTCGGTGTGGGCCAGCGATGGGAACAGGGCTTCGTAGGGCCCCGGGGCCAAAGCAACCCCCTGCCGCAGCATCTCGTGGAAGAAGGTCGTGTACGCGCCGTTCCCGGCGGCGGCATCGGCTTCGTCGAAGTTGGTTGGGGCCGCATCGGTGAAGAACACCCCGACGAGCGGACCCACCCGCGGCACCACCGCGGCCACACCGGCCTCGGCGAAGGCGACCGCCATACCGTCGGCCAGCCGAGCCGCGGTCGCTTCGAGGGTTGCGTACACGTCGGGGGTCAACTCGGCCAGCGTCGCCAGGCCGGCAGCGGTGGCCAACGGGTTCCCCGACAGTGTGCCCGCCTGGTACACGCCGCCGAGGGGAGCAACGTGGCCCATGATCTCGCGGCTGGCGCCGTAGGCGCCGACCGGTAGACCGCCGCCGATCACCTTCCCGAAGCACCAGACATCGGGTGTCACGCCGTACCACTCCGTCGCGCCACCGTGGGCGAGCCGGAAGCCGGTGATGACCTCGTCGAACAACAACATCGCACCGGCGGCATCGCAGGCCGCCCGCAGCCCCTCGAGGAACCCTGGCGCCGGGGGCACCAGCCCCATGTTGGCGGCCACCGGTTCGACCGCGACCACCGCGACGGTCTCATCGATCTCGGGAACCACGTTGTACGGCGCCACGACCGTGTCGGCCACGGAACCGTCGGGCACGCCGTCGCAGCCCGACAGACCCTGGCTGGCCACCCCGCTGCCCCCGGCCGCCAGCAGCGCATCGGCGTGGCCGTGATAGTTGCCCGCGAACTTGATGACCTTGTCCCGTCCGGTCGCCCCCCGGGCCAGACGCAGCGCCGACATCGCCGCCTCGGTACCGCTCGAGACCAACCGGATCATCTCCAACCCGTCGACCCGGGCGATCAACTCCTCGGCCATCAGAACTTCGCGCTCGGTCGGTGCGCCGAAGGTGGTGCCGGCCAACGCAGCCGAACGGATCGCCTCGATCACGGGTGGGGCGGCGTGACCCAGGATCCCAGGGCCGTAGCTCATCACGTAGTCGATGTACTGGCGGCCCTCGACATCCCAGACGTGCGGTCCCAGCGCCCGCTCGACAAAGTAAGGCGTCCCCCCGACCGACCGGAACGAACGCACGGGCGAGTTCACGCCGCCGGGCATGACCGCCTGGCCTCGAGCAAAGAGTCCGGCGTTCGTGGAACCCGACGAGGAGTTCGAAGCGTCGGTCATCGGGCCTCCTCGGCGAGCCAGCCGGCCACGTCCTTGGCGAAGTAGGTCAGGATCAGGTCGGAACCCGCTCGTTTGATCGAGGTGAGGGTCTCGAGGGCGACAGCGTCGCCGTCGAGCCACCCGTTGGCGTCGGCGGCCTTGATCATCGCGTACTCGCCGGATACCTGGTACGCCGCGACCGGCACGTCCGTCTCCATGCGGGCTCGCGAGATGATGTCGAGGTAGGCGAGTGCCGGTTTCACCATGATCATGTCGGCGCCTTCGGCGAGGTCGGCGCGGATCTCCTCCATGGCCTCACGGGCGTTCGCCGGATCCTGCTGGTATCCCTTGCGGTCACCGCCGTCGGCGATGGTGACATCCACCGCTTCGCGAAACGGCCCGTAGAGCGCGGAGGCGTATTTGGCGGCGTAGGCGAGGATGATCGTGTCGAAGAACTCCTCTTCGTCGAGCGCCTCGCGAATGGCGAACACCTGGCCGTCCATCATCCCGGACGGGGCAACGATGTCGGCCCCCGCTTCGGCCTGGGCCACCGCCGCCTGCATGTACAACTCGAGCGTGGCGTCATTGTCGACCTCGCCGGTGGGCGTCACGATGCCGCAGTGCCCGTGGTCGGTGTACTCGTCGACGCACAGGTCGGCGATCAGCACGATGTCGTCACCGAATTCGGCGCGCAGCCGGCGCAGCGCCACCTGCACCACCCCGTCGGGGTTCCAGGCCTCCGAACCCTGCGCGTCCTTGTGTTCGGGGATGCCGAACAAGATGACCGCCGGCACGCCGAGGTCGATCAGTTCGGCGACCTCGGCCCGCAACGAGTCCTGGGTGTGTTGGACAACGCCCGGGAGCGAGCCGATCGGGTTGGGCTTCGCGATCGCTTCGCGCACGAACAACGGGGCGATCAGATCGCTGGTCCGCAGCGGGGTCTCGGCGACCATCCGCCGGAGCGCGGCGGTGCGGCGAAGGCGGCGGAGACGGCGTTGTGGGAAGGTCACAGTCGCCAGCGTAGGAGGGGTTTGGGTCTCCCGTCGCCTCGGCGGTCAGGGCCCCAACAGGCGGGCGATCGGCACCTCGGCGAGCGAGTCCGCCACCAGATCAGCAGCATCGAAGTCCGAGCCGGCGGTGACGGGATTCGGCGTTGCGATGACCGTCATTCCGGCCGCCTTGGCCGCGACGACGCCGTGATGGGAATCCTCGATAGCGACGATCGCGGTGGGGTTCACGTCGATGGCGGCGGCCGCCGCCTCGAACAGGTCGGGCCACGGTTTCGCCCGTTCGACATCGTCGCGGGTGGTCACGTGGGCGAAGAACGCCCGCACCCCCAGCCGCTCGAGATGCGGCTCGACCCAGTCGCGGGGCGAACTCGACGCCACCGCGAGGGGGATACCCGCCCGAGCGGCGTGGTCGAGCGTCGTCAACACGCCCGGGCGCAGGGCCTGCCGGCGAGTGTCGCGGTTCTTGTTCTCCCGACCCCGCTCCACCGCTTCGGCGACGTCGAAGTCGTGACCGAGCTGGCGACGGGCGACGTCGCTCCAGTGTTCGTTGTCGCCGCGACCCGTGCGCTCGCGCCACTCTTCGAGCGGTAGCTCGAGGCCCAGCAGGGCGAATTCGTCGCGCACCGACGAGTAGTGCGGCCACTCGGTATCGATGATCGTGCCGTCGAAATCGAAGACGATCGCGTCGGGGCGGTCGCCGAGCGAGAAGGCGGGAGGGGGCGGCGGAGGGCTAGCCATCCAAGCAGGCTAGAGGCCGCCACCGGCTTCGCGTTCGGTCGGGTCGAGGTGATCGACGAGCGCCTCGACCAGCGCATCGACGGTGTACGGGTCGGCCTCGACGTCGACTGCGAACCCGCGATCTCGCACCGCGGCCGACGTCACCGGCCCGATGGTGGCCACGATCGAGGGAAGCGTCGGCGCCACCGCGTCGAGGTAGCCGGCGAAGGTGAGCGGCGAGGTAAAGGTCGCCACCGTCGCGGCCGCAGCCGCCGCTCGCTGTTCATTGGTTACCGAGGCCGTCACCGTTCGGTAGGCCACCACCTGTTCGACCGACCAACCCTGCGCCCGAAGCCCCTCGGCGACGACGTCGCGGGCCACCTCGGGGCGAACGATCAGAACTCGGCCTCGGCTCTCGAGTTCGGCGAAGGCCTCGACGATTCCCTCGCCGGCGAAACGCGCCGGTACGAGGTCCGGCACCAGGCCAACCTCCGCGGCAACCGCCGCGGTGCGAGGGCCGACGGCGGCGATCCGGGCGGTCATCGATCGTCCGTCCAGGGCATCGGCGAGCACGCGGGCGCCATTGGCCGACGACACGACCACCCAATCGATGGCCGCCAGCTCGCTCAGTTCCTTCCGTAGCGCATCGCCGCCGTCGGCCGGCGGGGCGACGGCGATGGTCGGGACCACGATCGGTTCGGCGCCGTGGCCGGCCAGTAGATCGATCATGTCAGCGGCCTGGTCGGCCGGCCGGGTCACCAGCACTCGATGGCCGCGCAGCGCATCGCTCGGGCGAGCCGGTTTCACTTCAGCGACTGGGCCAACCGGGCCGCCAGCACCGGTCCGTCGAGCCCCTGGCAGGCACCGCGCTGGAAGTTCAGGCCGCCCATCGACGCCACGAAACCCTGGATTGAAATCTCATACCCGTCAAGGGTGGCGTGAGCACCGACCGGCAGATCACAACCGCTGCCCAGTTCGGCGAGAAACGCCCGCTCGGCCTCCACCACCCGGCGCACATCGGCGGCGTCGATGCTCGCCAACGCCGCGAGGGTCTCGGAGTCGTCGGACCGGCATTCGATCGCCAGGGCACCCTGGGCGACCTGCGGGATCATCACGCTGGCATCGAGGCGCTCCACCACTTCCGGCGTCTCCTCGAGCCGGTCGAGGGCAGCCGCGGCGACGACGATGGCATCGAAGGCCTTGGCCTTGCGCAGCCGGGTGCCGATGTTGCCCCGCAGTTCGGCGAACTCGAGGTCCGGCCGGATGTTCGACAACAGGGCGCGGCGCCGAACCGACCCGGTGGCCACGCGAGCTCCGTGGCGCAGATCCTGAAGCGTGGATCCGACGAGAGCATCGCGTGGGTCGGCCCGTTCGGGCAATGCGGCCAGCACCAACCCGGGGCTGGTCTCCGACGGCAGATCCTTGGCCGAGTGCACGGCGAAGTCGGCCCGACCATCGAGCACCGCCTGCTGCACTTCCTTGACGAAAACGCCCTGGCCGCCGATCTCGTGGATCGGCACGTTCTGGCGGGCGTCACCGGTGGTCTCGACAATGACGGCCTCAACCCCGGGTGCCGCACCGGCTTCGACGAGGAGCTCGCTGACGCGGTCGGTCTGCCACCGGGCCAAGGCACTTCCCCGGGTAGCGGCGCGCATCGGTCAGGAAAGATCGAACAGCTGGCGCAGGGACTGCGCCAAGCGCTCACCCTGGGCGGTGCCCGCCGACTCCTTCACCTGGGTGACCGGGTCAAACAACAGCTTGCCGATCAGACCCCGGGTGATCGCCTCGACCAGCTCACGGGCATCGGGGTCGAGCCGTTCGAGACGAGCCGAGAAGCGGGCGATCTCGCCGGCCCGGATGGTCTCGACGTGCTGGAACAACTCGCTGATGAGCGGATCGACCTTGCGGGTCGTGCGCTGGTCGACGTACCGGTCGAGCTCGCGGGTGACGATCGTGTTGACCGCGGTGATCTCGCGGCGCCGTTCGGCGACCCCGGCTTCGGTGAACGTGCGCAGATCGTCCATGTCGAGCAGGGTGACGCCATCGATGTCGGCCGCCGCGGGATCAACGTCGCGCGGCATTGCGATGTCGACGATGAGCAACGGCCGGGCAGAGCGTCGCGCCATCACCGCGTCGAGCGTCGACCCTTCGACGATCATCGACGACGCACCGGTCGAGGTGAGCAGGACGTCGGTTTCGAGAAGCGCAGCATCGAGTTCGCCGAGCCGCACGGGGGTGGCGGCGATGCGTTCGGCGAGAGCGACGCCGTTTTCCCAGGTGCGGTTGGCGACCCGGATATCGCCCACGCCGGCACTGCGGAGCGATACCGCCATGCCCTCGCCCATGTCGCCGGCGCCGAGCAGCAGCACGGTGCGACCATCGAGCGTCCCGAGGCGCTGGATCGCCATGGCGACAGCCGCTTGGGAGACCGACGTGGTGTGCCGGGAGATGGAGGTTTCGGTGCGGGCCCGCTTACCGACCTCGATCGCGTGCTTGAACGTCGGGTTGAGTACGGCCCCGGTGTGGGACTCGGTGCGCGCCAACTCCCACGCCGACTTCACCTGACCGAGGATTTCGGTCTCGCCGAGGACCGCGGAGTGGACACCGCAGGTGACCTCGAAGAGGTGGAGCACGGCGTCGAGGTCGTAGTGGGCGAAAAGGTGATCGGAGAACTGCTCGGGCAGGAGCCCGGATCGTTCGCACAGGAAGGTGCGCACGGTGTCGTAGGCCGCGTGGAATTTGTCGGCGCTGACGTAGACCTCGGTGCGGTTGCACGTCGAGAGGACGACGGCTTCGTCGATTCCGTCGCGAGAGGCGATGTCGTGAGTGGCCTTGACGCGGTCGGCGTCGGCGATCGTGGTGCGTTCGAGTACGTCGATGGGAGCGGTGTGGTGATTCAGCCCGATGACGATGACCGACATTGCCCGTGCCTCTTCCGCCCGACCTGGTGGTCGAACCTGCTCGAATGGGACGTACTCAGGATTGCCCGATTGTCCCTAAGAAGCCAACCCCACGGGTGGATGTCACATTCCGGGAACGTCCCGGCTTTCACCGCTATCTGTCCGATGCCGCGTTGCGCTGTTGGTAGAAGCTCAGGATCTGCAGCTCGGTGGCGAGGTCAACCTGGCGCAGCGGCACGCCGTCGGGTACCGAAATGACCACGGGGGCGAAGTTCAGCACCGACTGAATTCCGGCCTCGACGAGCCGGTCGGCGACCGCCTGGGCGGCGCCGGCCGGGGTGGCGATGATCCCGATGGCGATACCGAGTTCGGCGACCAGATCCTCGAGCCGATCGACATGGTGGACCTCGATGCCGTGCACCGTTGCGCCCACCTTCTTGTCGTCGACATCGATGAGCGCGGCGACCGGAAACCCGCGTTGGGTAAAGCCGCGATAGTTGGCCAGTGCCTGACCGAGGTTGCCCGAACCAACGATCGCCACCGGCCAGTCGTTGTTGAGCCCCAACGCCCGGCTGACCTGGAACAACAGGTAGTCGACGTCGTACCCCACCCCGCGCGTGCCGTAGGACCCGAGGTAGCTGAGATCCTTGCGCACCTTGGCGGCGTTGACCCCGGACATTTCGGCCAACCGCTCCGACGAGACGTTGATGGCGGAACTCTCGTCGAGCTCGACCAGGGCGCGCCGGTAAATCGGCAGCCGAGCGACGGTCGCTTCGGGGATCGTGGGGGTACGCCGAGCCATTTCAGGCCAGTTTAGGAGGTTGTGTACAAGTTCACAAAGGTGGGTACAAGCTCACAAAGGTGGGTACAAGCTCACAAGTAGCGACCTCGGAACCCGATGACGAACGGTGGTTTCAGGCCGCTTCGGGCGCGACCGACGCCTCGCGCAGGCCCGAGCGTCCCGGGACGAACCGACCCAGCGCGCTGAACCAGCTGAGGATGCGGGCGGCCTCGGAGGGTCGCAGGAACGCGATGTAGCCGATCGTCATACCCCAAGCGAAAAAGCCCAGTCGCATGGTGTAGTCGAACCCCAGGTGTAGTCCCACGCCCAACACGATGCCCACCCGGCGCGTCCGCCGGTTCCACAACAGCAGGGGCAGCGCCGCCTCGATCAATAGCGTGCTCCACGTCATCGCCGCGCCGATGATCTGGTTTTCGCGGAGGAACTGGGGAACGGGGAATCGCTGGAAGTCCACGAGGCCCAGTGCGTACAGCGATGCGTCGCCTTCCCACCACGTGTTGCCCTTCAGCTTGGCGATCACCGACGCCGGATAGATCACCGTCATCTGAACCTGGGCCAGGCGCAGTATCCACCGAGGCGCCAACGGCCAGGTACCGTCGCGCCCTCCCGGCCCGAGCGACACCAGCGCGGCGGGCGTCAAGAGCACGAACATCGAGAGGTACAACGGCCACAGCCGAATGAGGTCGTCGCCCGCGTTCAATACGCTCAGATTGTCGAGCTCGATCGACATGATGCCGTAGAACAGCAGCGGCGCGGCGATGCGGACCAGCCGACCGGCGATCACGAGGACGGCCATCGCCACACTCGCCCACCACGTGGCCCAGAGCACCCGGTCCGAGGTGAACCATTGGAACAGTCCAATCCGGTTGTCGGCGTAGGTCGTGACCGGGCGAAGCCCCTCGCTGCCAAAAAAGGAGTTCAGGTCCCAGACGATGCTCAACAGCCACGCGAGCGATGTCACGCCGATGGCCAACCGCCACAACGTGAAGACCGATGACTCCATCGGCGTGAACCAGAACCGCGACCAGGCCCGGGCGACGCGCCGAGCCACGCCGGGTCCGCGCGACTCGCCGGCGCGGGCGCTCCCCGCCTCGGGCGCGGCCTCGTCGGCGATGGTGGTATCCGGTTCGAGGGATTCGGCCATCTACGGTTCGGCCTCGTACTCGGCGGTGAAGAACTCCACCTCTTGCCAGGTCCGGTCATCCCCGCTGCCCGGCGCGGGCGTGCGCGACCAGTCCCGCACCAGAATCACGGTCACGACCGGGTTACCCGGCTGGGCCATTTCGCGAGCGATCCAATCGGTGGTCGGTCGCCACAGCCGCCGGTGCTTTTCGAGTCGAATGCGCCGCTCCCACTTGCGCCAGCGATACTGCCGCAACGCACCGAGCACCGGCTCGCCCCCGGGGAACTCAAAGCGTTCCCGATCACCGTTGGCGAAGGTGACGTCGGCGACCACATTGATCGACGTGGTCGAGGGGTTCGGCGAGAACACCTCCCAGCCCTGGTTCATGCCCAACGTGTTCACCAGCGGACGCAGGTCGCTGCGGAGCTCGTCGCGCACGCCGGAGGCGGGGATGTTCCACCCCACCAGCACCGTGACCAACAGCGCCATGAGTCCCGAGATGACCGCGCGGCCCACCCGGCTGTCCTGGAACACGCCCATGGGTTCGGGCGATTCGGGCGCGGCGGCGGCCGCGACCTCGGGCTCGGCGGCCCCGGCGATGGTGTCGTCCCCCGCGTCCATGCAATGAGCGTACGAGAATCGGGGCGACCGAGGGGATCGGGAACCGGTCAGAGGTCGGGGGTCAGTTCGCGGCGCAGCACCTTGCCGCTCGCCCCGTGCGGGAGTTCGTCCACAAACGTGATCTTGGTCGGACACTTGTACCCGGCCAGTTCCCGGGCGCAGTGGCTCAGGAGTTCGTCTTCCTCCACCGACCGATCGGCCGCCGGCACGACGAAGGCCCGCACGGCTTCACCCGTGTGCGGATGGGCCACGCCGACCACGGCGGCTTCCACCACCGCGGCGTGGGCGTTGAGCACCGACTCGACTTCGGCCGGATACACGTTGAACCCCGACACGATGATGAGGTCCTTGGCCCGATCGACGAGAAACAGGTACCCCTCGTCGTCGACCACGGCGATGTCGCCGGTACGCAACCAGCCGTCGTCGGTGAGCGCTGCGGCAGTCGCGTCCGGCTCTTCCCAGTACCCGGCGAAGACGTTGGGACCGCGCACCCACAGCTCACCCTCGTCGCCGATGAGCACGTCGGAGCCATCGTCGTCGACGATGCGCAGTTCCATGCCGGGCACGGCCGTGCCGATCGAGCCGAGCGGAGCGTCGGTGCCGATCGACGACGTGACCGCCGGCGAGGCTTCCGTGAGGCCGTAGCCTTCGGTGACGTTGATGCCGAGGCGTTCGGCGACCAGCTTGGCGACGAACTCCGGCAGCTTCGCCGCGCCGGAGAGGGCGATGCGGATACCGGCGAGCGAGGCCGTCGACGCATCGGGCATCGACGCCAACGCGGACCACAACGTCGGTGGTCCAACGATCACGGTGACGCCGCGGTCGGCGATGGTCTCCAATGCCGCCGTCGGGTCGAACCGCTCGACCAGAACCACCGAGGCACCGGCGCGCAACGTGAGCCCGAGGAGGGAGTTCAGCCCGAAGACGTGGAACAGGGGCAAGACGCCGAAGGCCACATCGCTCGCTTCGATCGAGGGACCGGGACGCTGCTGCATCTGGCGTTGATTCACCTCGAGGTTCCCGTGGGTCAACATCGCCGCTTTGGGTTGACCGGCCGTACCAGAGGTGAACATCAAGACCGCGAGGTCGTCGGGGGCCCGGTCGACGATGGCGGCCGGCGCATGCGCCAGAACATCGTCGAGGTCGGCCGCACCCTCGAGATTGGTGCCCGGACAGCCGATCACGGTGACGAGGGTCGGCGCCTCGCTGCGGTCGATCGCGGCAAAGGCATCGCGGCTGGTCGGGCCCACGATTGCGGCCGTGGCGCCGACGACGGCCAGCTCCCGGGTGAGCTCCGGGGTCGGCGACATCGGGTTGAGCGGCACGGCGACGGCCCCTGCGCCGAGCACGGCCAGGTACGAGACCACGAAGTACCAGTTGTTCCCACAAATGATGGCCACCCGGTCGCCCTCGGTCACCCCTTGCGCGGCCAACCCGCCGCGCATCGCGGCGGCCTGCTCGCGAAGCCGACCGTACGTCGTGGGTTCCCCGCGGCTGATCAGGGCGACCGCGTCGTCGTCGTGATCGTCGATAATGCTGGCCACATTCACGGTGAAGACCCTTTTCGAAAACCGCAGCTCGGGTCCCCAGTGTCGACCATCACGAATGCTCTGCCCAATCGGCGTCGAAGTGGTCCAAACGGCTCAAGGTGCCGATGGGCGGTGTCGAAGACAACGGGGATATGAAACGTGCCGTCTTGGGTATGGTGCTCGGCCTTCTGGCCGCGTTGCTCGCCCCCGCGATAGCTGATGCGCCCCCAGCGCAAGCCCAGGCCTCCGAGGAGGCTGCGTTCGTCAACGCGCTGAACGCAACGCGGGCGCAGAACGGCCTCCCTGCACTGACGGTGCACGGCGAGCTCACGACGCTGTCGCGGCAATGGGCCGAGACCATGAGCGCCAAGGGCCAGATTTTTCACGCCAACCCGATTTCGGCCGGGCTCAACGCTCCCTGGTTGAAGCTGGGCGAGAACGTCGGTGTCGGCCCATCGGTCGACACGCTGATGGACGCCTTCGTCGCCAGCCCGGGCCACTTCGCCAACATCGTCGACCCCGAATTCACCCACGTGGGTGTCGGTGTGGTCTGGAACGGCAACGTGATGTACACCACCCATCGCTTCATGAAGATGGAGTCCGCGCCACCGCCTGCGCCACCTCCGCCCGCTCCCCCGGCACCAGCCCCACCGGCGCCGCCTCCGCCGGCTCCGCCCGCGCCACCTCCGCCCGCACCGCCGGCGCCCGCCCCCACTCCGACGGATCCGCCGGCCGCGTCACCGACCTCCACCACACCGCCCGATCAGCCGGACGAAGCCCCGACGCCCGATACGACCGCGCCGGCCGCCGAGGCCGAAACGGAAGCCGAAGCAGCCCGTAGCGAACGCATCGGTATCGTCCTGCAGACCGCTCACGACGTGCTGCCCTAGCGGCCGCGGCGATAGCACCCACTGGATCCCACCCCCGGCCCCGCCGCGGCGGAGCCCTACCGGAACTGGAAGAAGATCTGGTAGAGCGAGGCGCCGAGAATGGCGGCCAAGAGGATGGCCATCACAATGGTGGTCCCCCAACGCATCAACGATCTCCTGTGGTTCGTAGTTGCACACCCACGTCGACGCCGGTGCCCGGCGCACCATCGGCTGCCGCCCGTAGCGACACCGCTACACCGACCTCGAGATCGAGTTCAACCGACGCGGGCACACGATCGGCGGCGATGCTCAGCATCCCGTAGGAGTCGAGCAACAACCCGAGGCCACCCGGGGCGATCGCGGCGTACGACCCAACCCGTTCGACGAGCCGGTCGCGACCGTCGACCTCGAGCCAGAGCCGATCGCCCAGGTCGGCGATGGACTCCGGATCGATGTTGAGCTGGGCGTTCCCGAAGTGGTCGACCCACAACACCTCGCCTTGCACGGTGCCGTCCTCGACCACGCTCACGGGCATCACCTGGGGCATGAGTTCGCCCGGGTCGATGAGAGTTCCGAGCGACTCGAACGGCACCCCGTTGCAGAGATGCGCGGCCACCGGGCCGAACAGGTCCCGCCCGTCAAAGGTTGGCCCGGGCGCGGGCACGTGGTACTCGGGGTTGTCGAGCACGACCGCCCGGTCCGCGCCGCCGACGAGCGCCACCGCAGGGGCGAGGAGGCCGTTGTCCGGGCCGACGAGAACCGACATGCCGCCACCGACCTCGACGGCCACCGGGCGGCGTTCGGAGCCGACGCCGGGGTCGACGACGGCGAGGGCGACGCCCGGCATCAGGTACTGCGCGCTGCGGGCGAGCACCAGTCCGCCGGCGCGCACATCGTGACGAGGAACGCCGTGGGTCACATCGACGATCCGCGCCTGGGGGGCGATCGAGCCGATCACCGAATGCACGACGCCGACAAACTCGTCCACCAGTCCGAAGTCGGACAGGAACGAGATCGTTTCGTAGCGGGCCATGGCGCGACGGTAGCGGACAAAAACAAGACACCGGTGGCCGAGGCCACCGGTGATTTGCGAAAGAAATGTGTCGAGCTAACCGGCTTCGGTGTACCGCGCCTCAAGGTACCGGTCGACGTCGTCCTCTCGAATTCGATAGGACTTGCCGACGCGTACCGCGGCGAGTTCACCAGCCTTGATCAACCGATACACCGTCATGGTGGACACACGCATCAGCGCGGCCACCTCGGCAACAGTCAAAAAATTTGCTCGCGCTTCGAAATGCGCCAACTGGACCAACCCCTTCTCCGCTGCGGGTCACCATAGGGCGGGCCCAACCACGCGCGCCAAGCGGGGCGCCGAGCTTGTTTTCAACTCGTTGAACGACTACTGCTGACCCAACTCGACCGATCGTTCCGTGGCCGCGGCGACGACCGCTGCCACCAGATCGGTGAACCCACCGGCGGCGAATACCGCCAGCCCGGCAGCGGTGGTCCCGCCCGGCGAGGTGACGTTCTCCCGCAGGGTCGCCGGCCCGTCATCGCTGGAGCGAAGCAGGCTGGCCGCACCGAGAAGTGTCTGCTCAACCAGCTCGCGAGCAACCTCGTTGGACAGACCCTGGGCCACGCCTGCCGCCATCATCGACTCCGCCAGCAAGAACACGTACGCGGGACCGGAACCCGACAGCCCGGTGACCGCATCGAGTTGGGCTTCGTCGACCCGGACGACGACGCCGACCGCGCCGAGGATCTCCATGGCCCAGTCGACATCCGCATCGCCGGCATGCGCACCCCCGGCCACCGCAGCCGCGCCCAGCCCGACCAACGACGGCGTGTTGGGCATCGCCCGAACCACGGCGACCCCGGTGCCGGCGCCGGCCTCGAGCGCCGCGATGGTGACCCCGGCGGCTATCGACAGCACCCGCGCGCACCCCGCCGCCCGCAGCGCCTCGAGCGCCGCGGGAACGATGTTGGGTTTCACCGCGAGCAACGCGTCGACGTCGGCGACCGGAGCCGACGCCGTGACGATGCCCGGATGGGCGGCTTCGAGCTCGCGACACCGGGCCTCGTCCGGTTCGACAACCATCAGGTCGTCTGCGGGAGCCCAGCCGTTGGTGATCAGCCCGCCGAGGAGGGCTTCACCCATCTTTCCGCCCCCGATGATCTGTAGACGCATCTACGGAAGGTAGTCCAGCGGGTCATAGGCCGTGCCGTTCACGCGGGTCTCGAAATGCAGGTGCGGGCCCGTGCAGCTGCCCGTGCACCCCATCGAGCCGATCTGGGTGCCTCGGCTGACCTTGTCGCCGTTGGAGACGAAGATCTCGGAGTGGTGACCGTAGATGGTCGTGAGCCCGTCGCCGTGGCTGATGACCACCGAGATGCCGAGGCCGCCGCTCGATCCGGCCTGGATCACCGTGCCCGACGCGGCGGCGTACACGGGGGTGCCGGTGCTGTTGCCGATGTCGATGCCCCGGTGCATGCGACCCCAGCGGGGTCCGAACTTCGAGGTGACCGTTCCGGTGGTGGGCCACGCCATACCCTGCGCGCTGGTGACGCTGGGCGCGGGCGGAGCAGGCGGAGGAGGGGGTGTCGGACCGGTGGAACCGCCATCGCCATCGCCGGGCGGTGCCGTCTTTGCCGCAGCATCGTCGGCGGCCTTCTTGGCTGCGGCGGCCGCGGCGCGCTGTTCGTCATCGAGCTGTTGATTCAACAGTCTGGTGAGATCTGCCTCCGCGGCGTCGAGCGCATCGATCTCGGCGGTGAACTCTGCGATCCGGTTCTCCAGCGCGGCCTTCACCTTGGCCTGGGCTTCGAGCGCGACGTTGAGGTCGGCCAGGTGGGCCTGCTCCTGGGTTTCGAGCTCGGCTTGTTCCCGTTCGGTGGCGACCGCCTCGGCGCGCAGCGTTTCGAGCTCGGCTTCAACCGTGCGCAACCGATCGACGGCGTCGAGGTCTCGCCTCGACGCGGATCGCCGGAGCTCGGTCTCGCGGGTGGCGGCGTTGAGGTCGCCGGCGGTCAGCAGCGCCTCGCCTGCGTCGAGTCCGGCGCCGATGTAGGCGTCGACCGCGACCAGCTGCACCTGCGTCCGCAATGCCGCCTGCTCGGCCTCGTTGGTGGTGATGTCGGCGCGAATGGCCTCCGCCCGCAGCCGGGCGCGTTCCAGCGCGGCGCGGGCCGCGTCGACCTTGGACTGCTGGGCCTCGACCTCCGCGGTGAGATCGGCGAGGGCCGCGTCGAGTTCCGCGTCCTCGGCCATCAGCGGTTCGATTTCGGCGGCCGCGGCGGCGCGCTCGGCCCGAACCCGATCGCGCTCGGCCCGGGTGTCGTCGCTGTCGGCGGCATGGGCTGCACTTCCGGCGAGGGTCGCCAAAGCGAGCAGCAGGATCAGCACCGAGCGGCGCTGGGCAGGGCGACTCTCCGCGGGTCCCATACAGCGAGCGAGACCGTAACAGCTTCGACCCACTCAAGCGCGGTCATGCACAAACTTCGCTCGGACATGAGTGAACCGGGATGTTGATGTCGAGAGATCCGCACTTCCCCGATCGGACCCCGGATCATCAACAACCCGGTTCGGGCAAGAACATACCCCAACACAACGTGAAATACAATGTGAGTGCATCAAAGAATGCGTTCATTCGGCGAAACGGCCGTCTCACACGCGACTTCCACCAGTTGGGCCCACAAAAGACCGGGAAACTGGCCGCCACCCCGCTCAGCGCTTGCCGGGAAGCGGGGCAGCTAACCGCCGAAACGGCTGGCGAACCCCAGGCGCAAGGCCGGCCGGAAGGTCTCCTCGACGTAGGCGTACAGCGAGCCCAGGATCCGATCGAGTTCGGCGCTGCTCACGTACCCGATATCGAGCTGCCCGCCCAGAAACAGCGCGTCCTCCTCGCCGATCGAGTAACCGACGCCGTACATCTTGTTGTTCTTGCGCAGGAGGTACTCGTAGAACGCGGCGGCGTTCTCCTCCGGTGCCGGCATGACAAAGGTCTCATAGCTCAGCGTCCGCTGTTCGAGGCGCAACCAGATGGTGTAGACGTCCTTCTCCTCGCCGAGGACTCGAAGAAACCAGCGCCGCGGGTGCTCACGGTCGCGCACCACCTCGTCGACGACCGGATTCGCAGTCGCCTCCTCGGCGAGCCATCGTTCGAGCTCGGCTTCAGCGGCGGCCAGCGCGTCGGCGAACTCCGCTCCGCCGTCGCCGACCATCAGGATGCGGCGAGACAGGCGACCGGAGTGCGCAGTGCGAGGTCTTCGTAGAGCCGGCGCAGCCGGGCGGCCGTGGTCGACCAGGTGAACTCGCGCGCCTGGGCCGCGGCTGCATCGCTGAGCCGCTGGGCCAGAACCGGGTCGTCGAGCACGGCGAGTACGTGACCCGCGAAACCAGCGGGGTCGCGGGCCTCCACGAGGAAGCCGGTTCGGCCGTGGTCGACCAGCGTGCGCAGCCCACCAACGTCGGACGCGATCACCGGAAGGCCACAGGCGGCGGCCTCGAGGGCGACCAGCCCAAAGGACTCCGACCGGCTGGGCACCAACAGCGCGTCGGCCGCCCGATAGAAGGTCGACAGCAGGTGGTGGGGTTGCGGATCGATCAGGACGAGTTGTTCGGCCACGCCGAGGTCGGCGGCCAGCTTGGTGACCCGCTCCACCTCGACATCGCCGCTGGTTCCCGAGGCACCGCCGACCGCGAGGAGCCGCACATCGGGGCGGTCGAGCATCGCGAGTGCCCTTACGGCCACGTCGAGGCCCTTGAGGGGCTGGATCCGGCCGACGAAGAGCAGCGTCGGACGATCGTCGAGGCCGAGTGCATCGCGGGCACCGGCCTTGTCCCCCGGAGAAAAGAACGCATGATCGACGCCCGGCGGAACGATCTCGATGCGGTCGCGTTGTGCGCCGTAGAGGCGGGTGAGCTGGTCGGCTTCGGTGGGCGAGTTCGCCAGGATTGCGTCGGAGCAGGCGATGACATCGGCTTCGGCGTCGATGCGGCGCTGCGGTTCGGGATCCCCGGTTTCGGCCTTGACCCGGGCCAGCGTGTGGAAGGTCGAGACCAGCGGCAGGTCGAGCTCGTGCTTCAGCTGGTGTCCGGCCACACCGGACAGCCAGTAGTTGGCGTGGATGGCGTCGACGGGATGGTCGGCGAGGTAGGCGCGAACGCCGGCGGTGAATTCGTCGATGATCTCGGGCAGGTCTTCTTTGGGCAGATCGACCGGCCCCGCCTCGATGTGTACCACCCGGAACCCCGGTTCGAGGTCGACGACGGGTTCGAGGTTGTCGTGCCACCGTCGCACAAACACCGTGCAGTCGATACCGGCCTGGGCGAGTGAGCCCACGAGCTCGCGCACATAGACGTTCATCCCGCCGGCGTCACCGGAACCCGGTTGACTCAGCGGGGACGTATGGAGGGAGAGAACTGCCAGTCGGCGCACAACAGCATCAACAACGATCGACGAGAGAATATTTCAAACGTCAGACGCTAGCTGGTGCGCTGAGGTGGGACTTAGCCCAGCAACGAGTCGACGTTGGCCTCGCCGGTCTTGTACCGCCGGGTGATCTCGGCCTGGAGGTGGTCGATCAGCCCGTGCATCGTCGAGCGGTTGTGCGACACGGAGGCCTCGAAGTCATAGACCTCGTCGAGCAGCGTGTGCAGTTCGGCATCGGTCATGTCGGCGATCGTGCCGAGCCGGCTGGGCGGCAGAATGCGATCGAGATGGCTCTCGAGGTCGGCGACCACGCCCGAGGCGCTGGGCACGTCCTGAGGCGGGCGGGCCATCCCCGGTGAACTCGAACCGCGACTCGCCTCCGAAAGGATCTCGGGAAGGCGTGACACGAGGTCGCCCAGATCGCCCTTTGCTCCGCCATCGCGGCGCCGGGTCAGTTCGCCACCGACGATGTCGAGGCGACCCTGGATAAGCCGCCGCGCGTAGGACAGGGCGTTCTCGATCGACTGGCACTCCGAGCGCATGGCTCGGATCTCTTCGATGGGACGACCGGGGAGGTCAGCGAGGTAGCCGGCGGCGGTGACCCGCTCGAGGTCTGGATTCATCAGGGGTGTCCTTGGGGGCGAGGTATGGCAATCCTACCGGTCACCATCGGCGCGGCGAGGCCCGCCATGAGCGATTGCCCCGCCGGATACGGGCGGCAGCAGGGCAACTTCGTTGTCCGGACCGACCGAATCGGTGGGTTCGGCGGGTTCGCCGTCGACCCAGATCTTGCACTGTTCGACCTGGGCGGCGAAGTCCGGGCCGTAGGCGGCGACCGCAGCGGCGACGACCTCGGCGACGGTTTCGCCGTCGAAGGTCGCTTTGCCGGTGCCGGCGGCGACGCGGACCGATGCAAACAAGCGAAGCGTGGCCATGCAGAGCAGTCTAGGGAGGCAGTCCAGGGAAGCACCTGGGAGGCGCGGTGCGGGCCCACCGCGGGCTCGGGGCGGTGCGCCCTCAGTGGTACGCCCGACCGAGCAGGTCGGCAAAGACGACCTCGGGATCGACGTCGAGGCCGCGCTGGGTGAACCACGCGCACACGTTGTTCACGTCGCGATGCAAGAAGTCGAGGCCGCCCGGGTTCGCCGCCAGATCCAGCGCCTGGGGAAAGTCGATGAACCAGAGTTCATCGTTCCACCACAACAGGTTGTACGCCGACAGGTCACCGTGCACCCATCCGGCGTGGGTCATGGTGGCGAGCCCGTCGATCAGTTGCTCGAACGCCGACTCGAGCTCCTTGGCGCGCAGGCGGGACTGGGCGAGGTGTGGTGCGGCACCGTCGCGGTCGCCGATGTACTGGAGCAGAAACCGGTCGTCGCCGTAGGCCACCGGATACGGACAGCGCAGGCCGGCCGCCCACAACGTCTGCATGACGTCGTGTTCGTGACCCGTCCACCGGTTCTGGAGGAGTTTCTTGCCGTATGTGGACATGCGTTCGACCGCCCGGCGGTCGCGGGTCTTGCGAAACTGACGGCCCTCCCGGTACTCGACATCGTTGCGAAAGGTGGACGCTCGCTGCACGCCCATCGCCTCGAGGGTCCCCTTCTGCCTCACCTCCCGCGGGAGATACCGCTTCTGAGCGAGGAGACACCGACGCATCGGGTCGTCGACGCCGCGCCGTTCGATGAGGTTGATCTGGGCTTCTTTGCCGCTGCGCAGGACACCGAGGTCGGTGTCGATGTGCGGCTCGGGCACGAGCCAGTCCGGTTCGTCGGGCACTGATCCGGCGGAGGCTGGGTCGGGGATGAACGACGGGTCGGGGGTGGAGTCGGGAGTGGGCACAGCATGATTCCTTGGGCGAAAACGGGTCGAGGACGACCGATCGCACGGAACCTGAGCGGAACCGATAACAGAGGTGCGCGGTCCGGACGGACCGGACGCTCGGTCTGCTCTACCGGAACTCGGCGGTGGGCGCGATCGGGGTGGCGTGGATCCAAAAGGCGGTCATCGACGCTCTCCCCTCGCTCGCGGCGGCTGTGGAACACAGCTCTTTCGAAACCGTACCCGAGGGACGAGCAACCCGTCTTGTGAATATTCCGAGCAGGTGGGCGCCCACTACGTTGGCTCCATGAACCCCGTCGACATGGCTGCGTTGCGCGAAGAGTACGAAACCGCCGGTGTCGTCCGCGCCGACCTGGCGGCTGACCCACTCGCCCAGTTCGAGCGCTGGTTCGACGAGGCCCACGAGGCCGGGGTCTTCGAACCCAACGCCATGGTGTTGTCCACCGTCGACGCCGAGGGCGCCCCCGACAGCCGGGTTGTCCTCTTGAAGGGTCTCGACTCGGACGGGCTGGTCTTCTACACCAACTACCGAAGCGCCAAGGCGGCCCAGATCGACACCGCCGGTGCCGCGGCGCTGAATTTTGCCTGGTTACCGCTGCATCGCCAGGTGCGGCTGCGCGGAACCGTGGACCGCGTCGATCCCGCGCGGTCCGACGAGTACTTCGCCCAACGACCCCGGGGAAGCCAAATCGGGGCGTGGGCGTCGCAGCAGAGCAGCGTGGCCGTCGACCGGGGGGCGATCGAGGCGGCGTTCGCGGCGGCTGATACGCGCTTCGATGACGACCCGATCGATCGACCCCCGCACTGGGGCGGATTTCGACTGCGCCCGACGGAGGTCGAGTTCTGGCAGGGCCGCCGCAATCGCCTCCACGACCGGCTTCGCTACCGCCGCGACGAAGGCGAGTGGGTCATCGAACGACTCCAACCCTGAGGCCTCGACCTCAGGCGGGGACGACCGCGGGGTCGAAGTAGGGCCGGTCCCCATCGATCTCGAGCCGCCGGATGACGCGGACCTGGGGGTGATGGTCGGCCGCGGCCCGGTGCAGCGTCGAGCGTTCGTCCCAGATCGCCAGGTCGCCGTCGGTCCATCGCCACCGACAGTGCAGCGCCGGGTCGGCGATATGGCTGCTCAGCAGGTCGAGGACCGCTCGGCTCTCGGCCGGGGTGAGACCGTCGATCGATCGGATGAACCGCGCGGCGAAGACGAGCGACCGCTTGCCGGTTTCGGGATGGGTGCGCACCAGCGGGTGCGACACCGGCGGGTAGTCGCGTCGCAGCGCCTCGGCGAGTGACTCGGCCGCCTCGCCGGCCTTCTTCATCACGCCGTCGATGAACCCTTCGTTGTCGTGGGTCACCGTCAGCCCGGCCAGGAACTCCTGCATAGCCGGCGAGAGCGTTTCGTAGGCCCGCGTTGCCGAACACCACAGCGTGTCGCCGCCGCGGGCGGGTGCCGTCTCCATGTGCAACAGCGCGCACTTGGGAGGCGTCGCGGTCCAGGTCACGTCGGTGTGCCACGCGTCGGCGGCGTTGGCGCTCTCGGGCCCATCGGCGATCACCGTCATCGTGGGCTCGGTGGCGCCGAGGATCCGAGCCACCGGAAAGATGCTCGGCGTCCCGAACCGTGCGCCCAGCGCGAGGTGCTCGGGTTCGGTGAGGTGCGCCTGCGGGAAGAAGATCACCTGGTGTTCGAGCAGCGCGGCGTAGATGGCGTCGAAGTCACCGCCGGGGTCGCGCACGTCGACATCGTCGATCACCGCGCCGAGGGCGCCGGCTACCGGTGTCACCTTCATGGCTGCTCCCTCATCTTCCCCTCTTCTCCTGCGTCGTCATTCCCGTAGGACTTCGGGCCGGTACGGGCCGTCGGCTCCGGATTAGCACGATGGCGCCGGGCCGGGCGATTTCCAGGTGCTCACGGCATCGGCGAGCGCATCGATGAGCTGATCGACCTGTGGGGCACGGCCGACTCCAGGCGAGTCGGACCAACCGTGGCCCGCCCAGTGCCACCGCAGGGTCGGCGGGAGTTCGATCTGGACCCCGGCGTGGGCGGCCAGGTTGACCGGATTTCGCGGGTGCTGGCCGCGCAGCGCTCGCGGGATCCGCGCCAGGTCCGTCACCGCCTCGTAGTCGGGCAACACTTCGTGCACCGAACGGGCGACGTGTTCGGCCAGGGCTCGGTTCCGTCCACCGAGCAACAGCGAGTACCGAAGATGGCGGCGCCCGTAGCCGTGCACCGTCATCACCGTGTCGACCCGGTCGAAGAACCGGGTCAGCGCCACCGACTCGGCGGGGTCGAACGCAGACGACGCCAGGTGCTCGCTCATGTTCGGCGGATGCACCACGGCGTAGTACGACGCACCGCAGCGTTCGGCGACCTCACCGGCGATGACGTCGGTGACCTGCTCCAGCCCGCCGCCGTGAAAGGCCATCACCCCGAAAGCCGAGCGAAGTTCGAGAACTTCGTCGACGTCGGGGCGGGCGAGCAGCCCGGTCAGATCCATGGCGCCAGTGTCGTCCGCCGATGCGATGGTCGGCGAGTCGAACGGCGCCTAGGCGCTTTCCTGCATCGCCGGCTTCGAGGAGTCGCTCTTGGGCGGGTCGACCTCGGCCCGGCGGCGCCCGATGAGGGCGTAGACGAGGAGGCTGCCAATGACGGCGAGCAGGATCAGGCCGACCTTACCGGCACCGAAGTCGGTGATGGTGTTCTGCAGCCACAGCTGGAGATCCTCGATGCCCTTCTGGAACCGGTTCTCCGGAGCGTTGAGGGGATCTCGCAGGATGCGGACCTCCCACCAGCCGTAGGCGGCGAGGTACAGACCGGCGAGTACGAGCAGGACCCCGGAACCCCGGTTGATGTAGGGCAGCACCTTGCGCAGGTTGCGGGCGATGCCGCCCCGAGCGAGGGCGAGGGCCATGGTGAGGAACACGATGACCGAACCCATGCCGAAGGCGTAGGCCAGGTAGGTGAGCAGACCCGAGACCACACCGTCTCGGGTGAACGAACCGACGACGTTGATGATGAAGATCGGGGCCGTGCATCCGAGCGACACGACGGCGTAGGAAACACCGAACATGAACACCGATCCAAGCTCACGGCTGCCCGTGCCCTTGTTCATCTTGGGGAGGCGGAGGTTGATCTCGTAGCCGAAGAGCATGGCGATGCCGAGCGGGATCATCAAGATGCCCACCGCGAGGGTGAACCAGGGGAGCTTCGAGCTGATCGTTCCCTGGGACACCAGATTGGAGGTGATGAACCCGAACGTGCCGAACACGGCGACGAAGCCGAGGGTCAACACCGCGCCGACGAGCAGTCCGCGCATGACATTGCCGGCGAGCGTCTGATCGTCGGATTTGTCGTCGATGCCCATGAAGTAGGCCAGGTACGTCGGCAACATGGCGAACCCGCACGGGTTGAACGCCGCGATGAGCCCGAGGGTGAACGGAACGCTGAGCGCTACATCAAACATTGGTCAGAACCTCGCCTTCACATGAGCCCACAGGGGCCCGGTAATCGTACTCGGGGGTGGTCACAGCAGTTGCTCCTGAATCAGATCGGTTAGTGCTTCCTGGGTGAGAGCGCCGGTCCAGACCTTCTTGACCTCTCCATCGGCACCGAGGAACACGGTCGTAGGCATACCGAGGCCGCCGAACACCTCGAAAAAGGCGCCCGACTCGTCCAGACCGACCGGGTAGGTGACGCCGGTGCTGTCGACGAGGGGAGCGGCGTCTTCCTCGCGGTCGCTGGTGGCCAGACCCACAAACGTCACGTCGTCGGCGAATGCCTGGGAAACTTCTTCGAAGTCCGGCATCTCCTTGATGCACTGCACACAGGTGGAGGCAAAGAAGTTCAACACGACCGGTTTGCCCTCGGCAACCGCCTGGATCGTGTTGGTTCCGCCGCCAAAGGTGTCGTACGGAGCCAGGAAGGAATCGTCGTCCGGGGAGAGCCGGCCGTCGTCCGCGGCACGGTCGGAGCCGTCGGACCCGCACGCCGCCGCGAGCAGTCCAAACGCCAGCAGCAGCGCGGCCAGCCGGCTGTACCGGCGCGTCCGCGAACCGTCGAGTGCCGGCTGAGCGTCGGTTACGTCTATCGAAGGCTGGTTGAGTGTCATGGCGAAACCTGAGGGTGGTCACGTGGCGTTCGTTGTTGTGCGGCTGGGAACCCACACCAACCGGTGAGCATTCCCATCATCGTCCATAACGACGCGCCGGCCCATCCGGTTCCCAACAACAGCACGACGAACCTCGCCGAAAACCTCACCAACCCGGGGCTCGGGCGCACATCGAAGTCGATGCGGCCCGTCACCCCGGGTCGGATTGTTGGTGTGCCCGCCGGCGTTTACGCCGAGGCCAGCTCGAGCAGGTGCTCGGGAACCGGGATCACCGGCAGCTGGTCCTCCGGGCGGGGGTGCTTCGGCGGGCGGCCCCGACGGCGCTTCTGGGCGAGCATCTTGCCGTTCAGGAACAGCTGGCCGCCCCAGACACCGCAGGGCTCACGCCGACGCAGAGCGCCTTCGAGACAGGTATCCATCACCGGGCACTCGGCGCACAGGCGCTTCGCGGTGGCGATGTCGCCGATGTCCTCGGAGAAGAACAGCGCACCGGCGTTGTCGATCGAACGACACGCAGCCGCGTCTTCCCAGTCGGTGATCATCGGATCCATCGGGGATTCGAAGTCGGTGCTCATGTCGGTGTTCATTTCGGTGCTCATTTCGGTGATTCCCCCCATCTCGGTGTCGCTGGTCGGGTCGGTTTCGGTCATGTCGGTGTTGTTCAGGGCTGTGTCGTTCAGGGCGGTGTCGTTCAGGGCTGTGTCGTTCATCTGGGGCTCGTTCTTCAACTCGTGCGTGGACGTTTCGTAGGCGTAGGTGCTGCGGACTGCGGACGGGGCCGGGTCTTTCGCAGTGCTGGTTTCTTGTGCGGTGTGATCGTCCATGGCGGTCTCCCCCGGTTCATGGTTTTGCTGGATGTGACGAGTCGAGTGGTCGAGTGGTTCAAAGAATCCGGGCGGGCCCGGACCAGCGGTGGCGGCGGTGGTTCCCCCAAGCCGGCGCTGCGGTGCAGCAGCGCAGAAAAACGACAAGAGCCGCCGATTTCTCGGCGGCCCTGGAGCTTTTCGTCTGATGTGCGAGTGTTCGCTACATCGACGCCTCCGGGGGCCGCTGGTGCTTGGTGGCAAAGGCCGGGTTGGTGCCGTAGTCAAGACCCAGCCAGTTGCGCTCACACGTGGAAATCACGGTGATCGGCGCGGTGCCGGCAGCGGGACGACGGGTTGCGTGCACAGCAGAATGCGCGCGCGACATGGACCGGTTCGCCTTTTTCACCAAAGTCGTGGTGTTCGAGGTTTCGGTCTTCATCACACGCGCCTTCACACGGGGTTGGTCAGGACTCCATTGAGTCATGGCCGCCCGAGGCCGTCAACCGAATTAGCCGAAAATTCCCATGCGCTACATTCACCCGGTGACTTCAGCCTCGGATTCCGGCCCCGATCGCACCGCAGAGCCGGACGATCCGCTGGCGATCGGACCACCGCCGTCGGGCCGGCGTTTCAGCGCCAACCGCCGGGTTCGCATGACCGACGTCGACCGCCAGGGCCGACTCCGACTCGATGCCATCGCCCGCTTTGCCCAGGATGTCGCCAGCGACGATTCCGTCGACGCCGCCCTGCACCCCGAGGACGAGATCGCGTGGGTCGTGCGCCGGACGGCGATCGAGGTGCGCGGCCCGGCGGTGTATCGGGAGCCACTCACGATCACGACCTGGTGCTCCGGGGTCGGCAGCCGCTGGGCGGAGCGGCGCACGTCGATGATCGGCGCAGAAACCGCCCGGGCCGAGGTCGTGAGCCTGTGGGTCAGCCTCGACCCCGAGTCCGGCGTACCGAGCCGGCTGGGACCCGAGTTCACCGAGCTGTACGCCGAGGCCGCCCAGGGCCGCCAGGTCCGGGCTCGCCTGACCCTGTCGACCGAAGTCCCGCCCGATGCCGAGTGGCGCGACTACCCCATACGGCGCACCGACATCGATCCCCTCGGGCACATGAACAACAGCGCCACGTGGGCGATCATCGAGGAGTTCGGCGGCGCGTCAATCGAACGGGCGGTCCGCGTCGAACTCGACCACCGCAGCGCCATCGAACCCGATGCACCCGCTCGGGTGGCGACCGCGCCGGTGGACGGCGCCGCCATGATCTGGATACTCAGCGGCGACGAGCTGGCCGCGGTCGCTCGCGTCACGAACCCCTAGAACCGGGTCCTCGCCGTCGGCTCACCCTCACGGTCAGAACTGCACGTTCAGAACTGAAAGCTCAGAAGTGAAAGCGCTGCAACCCGGCGTCGTCGGTGGTGACCTCGGCCTCGCCGAGCACCGAAAGGTGTTGCAGATGGGCAAAGGTCTCGCTCTCGGCCATCGATCCCCACGAACGCTCCTTGAACAGGCGCTGCATGTAGGCCTCGACCGTGCCGCCCCCAATCTCGGTCGATGCCTCCCGCAAGATGTCGAGCCGATCCTGATGGTGATCGATGATCTCCAGCGCCCGACCGCCGAGATCGGCGAAGGGGTGGCCATGGGCGGGAAGCACGACGTTCACGCCGTCGAGATCGTTCATCCGGCGTAGCGACTCGAAAAACTGTTCGAGCGGATCCTCGACCGCCGCCATGCCGGAAATGTGCGGCGTGATCGTGGGCAACACGTGGTCGCCGCTCAGGACGGTCCCGTCGGCCGGGTCGAACAGGCACAGGTGGTCGTTGGTGTGCCCGGGCGTGTGCAGCGCGACCCATTCGCGCCGGCCCAGCGACACCACATCGGAATCGCCCACCGTCACCGACGGCTCCGGCAGGGAAAAGGCGGTACGGCCATCCTCGGGAGCCATCGCGAGGAACTGGCGCAGGATCGGTACGGGCGGCGGCATCACTTTGGTGCCCCAGGGGGTCGGCCGGCTCCATCGCTCCCGTAGCTCCTCGAGGTCCTCGTCGGAGGCCAGGGCCAGGTCGGCGCTGTCGGGCTCACCCTCGTCGAGTTCGCGCCGCTCGATCAACGAACGGAAGTCGTGGTGGGTGAGGAGGGCGCAATCGGTCGCCTCGCGCAGTCGGAACACGCCGCCGAAGTGATCCGGATGCGAATGGGTGACGACGGCGGTGTGCACATCGGCGATCTTGTACCCGGCTGTGCCAAGGCGTTGCCCGAGCGCCGTAAACGACTCCTCGCCCGGCAGGCCGGGGTCGACGACCGCCAGACCGCGCTCGTCCTCGAGCAGATAGCAGTTCACATGGCCGAGACCGGGCAGGTCGATCGGCAGCTGCATTCGCAGCACACCGGGAGCGACCTCGGTGATCTCGTCGGAGGCCGGCTCCTGTTCTTGCTTGCGGTACTCGCTCACGCCTCGATCGACGGACCCGGTAGGAGTTCGGCCCGGTAGTAGATGAGCTCGTCGAGGCTCTCCTTGATGTCGTCGAGCGCTCGATGTCCGCCCGCCTTCTTCGGCGTACCCGATGCCACCTTCGGGTACCAGCGGCGGGCGAGCTCCTTGAGCGTCGACACATCGATCGAGCGGTAGTGCAGGAACTCCTCGACATCGTTCAACTGGGCGGCGAGGAAGCGCCGATCGGTGCCGATCGAGTTGCCGCACAGCGGCACCGTCTTCGCCTCGGGAATGTGCTCCTGCAAGAACGCGAGCGTGGCCGCTCCGGCCTCTTCGATCGTGACCGTCGATTGCTCGATCATCTCCAACAACCCGCTGCGGGTGTGCATGTCGCGCACGAAATCGTCCATCTTCGCCATCACGTCGGCGGGGTGGTTGATCACCAGGCCGGGACCCTCGGCGATGATGTTGAGATCATCGTCGGTCAACAGCGTTGCGATCTCGACGATCACATGCCGGGCCGGGTCGAGCCCGGTCATTTCAAGGTCCATCCACGCAAGCATCCTGCGAGGTTACCCGGTCTTATCCTCGACACTTCCGGTCGAGATCCCCGCGAGTCTGGGGGCCGCTACTGGCTCATCCTCGACACTGCCGGTCGAGATCCCTCGCGACTCTTGGGGGCCGCTACTGGTTCACACTCGACACCACCGGTCGAGATCCCCCGCGAGTCTGGGGGCCGCTACTGGTTCATCCTCGACACTTCCGGTCGAGATCCCCACAAGTCCAATGGGGCGGGAGCGTGTGAACGAGCGGCACGCCGCTCGCTAACCTGCCCGTGTGCTGAACGTACCGATCCAACAACTCGACCCCGACCTGGCGCTTCCGGCGTACGCCCGCGAAGGCGACGCCGGCGCCGACCTGGTCTCGGCCATCGATGTGGTGCTGCCCGCTGGCGGCGGCCGGGCCCTCGTCCCCACCGGCGCCGCGATCGCGCTGCCCGACGGCTACGCCGGCTTCGTGCAGCCCCGCAGTGGGCTCGCGTTCAAACACGGCGTCACCTGCCTTAACAGCCCCGGGCTCATCGACTCCGGGTACCGCGGCGAACTCAAGGTGCTGCTCATCAACACCGACCCGGACACCGACTTCCAGGTGGCGCGCGGCGAACGTATCGCCCAACTCGTCATCCAGCAGGTCGCCGAGGTCAACTTCGTGCCCACCGACGAGCTGCCCGAAACCAGTCGGGGTGGCCAGGGGTTTGGTTCCACCGGGCGCTAACGCCACCAGCGAACCCCGAGGCGCGGTCAGACCTTCTCGAACACCATGCGAACCCGGCCGGTCTCGGCCATCAGCTCGTACTCGCTGACCAGCTCGCCCACCAGCGTGACAAACCGATCGATCTCGTCGGCCAACAACGGGTCGTCGCCGTCGCCAAACTCGGCCGCCGCTTCGATCTCCATGCCGTCGCTCAACAGTCGGTACTCGATCGAGATCTGCCCGGGATGGTCGCCGTCGCCCAGAAGCAGGATCACCGCTTCGTCGACCGCCAGGCGAAGGTCGGCCACCTGGCGCTGCCCGAACCCCCACCGAAAAGCGAGCGACGCCGCACCGATGCGAGCGATGCGAGCGTAGGGCGTTTCCGCAGGCAGGGAGAGCGTGATGATGTCTCCGGCGCGGTCTCGCTCATCGCTGCTGGTGGGCGTCACCCGTTAACAATGACACGGACCGTGGTCGCATCGAGGTACCCATCGGTGCCCGGGACTACGGGTCGCGCCCCACCGCGGAGGCATCGACGTCCGTGCGTTGCCCCAGGTACACGGGATGACGCAGATTGCCATCGCCGTGCCACTCGGTGAACGCCACCTGCACCACGATCGCCGGGTGGACGAACCTCGGCTGCTTGCGCCGTACCTCCGCCGGTACGCCGCCGGCGAACGGGTCCTCCGCCGTCGCGATGTCAGTCAGCAAAGCGAGCAATCGTTTGAGCTCGGCATCGGAGAATCCGCTGCCGACGCGGCCCGCGTAGTGAAGCGCACCGTCGTCCCAATACCCCACCATCAACGCGCCGACCGTTCCCGACCGACCGCCGTCGCCTTCGGTAAATCCGCCGACAACGAACTCCTGTTCCTTGCGCAGCTTCACCTTTCGCCACGCCGGGGAGCGACCACCGGGCCGGTAGGACGAGTCCCATCGCTTGGCCACCAACCCCTCGAGGTCGTTCTCGCGCACTACGTCGAGCAGCGCCTCGCCATCGTCGTGCACGGAGGTCAGCCGCCACGACGGGCCGTCTTCGATCAGCTGCTCCAACAGTCGCCGTCGATCGCGAAACGGCAGGGCGAGCGTGTCGTGCCCGTCGAAGTGCAACAGGTCGAAGATCTGATACCCCACCGGGATCTCCGCGGCCCGTTCGGCCACTTCCCGCGCATCGGTCAGATGCATGCGTCGCTGCAGTACGGCGAAGCTCGGGCGGCCATCATCACCGAGGGCGACCACCTCACCGTCGAGCACCAGGTCGTGGGCTCCGTACTCGTCGACGAGGGCGTCGAGTTCGGGGAACCGGGCGGTGGCGTCGAGCAGGTTGGTGGTGCGCAGGGTGAGGTCGCCGTCGACGATGTGGGCGACCACCCGCATCCCGTCCCACTTGAGTTCGAACGCCCAGCCGTCGCCGCTCGGCATCCGATCGCTCACCGCCTTCATGGGCACGATCGGCGCGGCGGCGCCGGTCGGGGAGGTACTCGGTGGATCAGCGCGAGCCATGGGCGAACGGTACCGGCCATCGCCGCTGCACCGGGCACACTGGGACGATGGCGATTCTGGTCGACGAAGCGCGCTGGCCCTGGCGCGGCGAGCGGTGGGCGCATCTGGTCAGCGATCAGGATCTCGACGAACTCCACGACTTCGCCGCCGAACTCGGCCTACGGCGGCTGGCGTTCCAGGGCGACCACTACGACATCCCGGCCCGAATGCTCGACCAGGCGGTGCATCTCGGCGCCGAAGCGGTGGGCAGCCGGGAGCTCGTCCGCCGACTCGTCGCCTCCGGGCTCCGGCATCGGGCAAAGCTCGACTGGTCGGTGGCCACCGACCTGCGCGATGAACGGCCCGAAGTGGTTCGGGCGGCGGCCGACGATCTCATCGCCGGTGGCGTGATCCCGGCACCGATCGCCCGAGCGCTCAACGTCGAGCTCGATCGCCCTGACACCGACCCTCAGGATCTCCTGGTGCTCGAAGGGGTCGCCGACGTCGGCGTTGGCCTCGGTCGAACCGGTCCGGCGAAGGACCCTCGGGATCGGTCGATTCGACCCTGGCTCGCCGAGCGCGACGGCCGCTACTGGATCGACTGGATCGCGCCCCGCGACCGCTAGTACGCCGGGTTGTCCCTACACTTGAAGCGATGTTGCCCAAGCCCTCCCCCCGCGGCCCGGGCGTCGATGCTCGGCGCACCGGAAGGAAAGCGCTCCCTCACGGGGTGGCGTTCGCGGTCCTCGCCATCCTGGCGGTGAGCTGCTCGAGCGACGGAAACGAAGCGAGCCCGGAGGTCGAGGTCGAGGTCGCTCCGGCCACCACCGGAACCCTCCCGCCCGCCGACTCCGACGCCACGATCACCGTGCAGGGCCAGGCGTGGACGTTCAAGGTCAACTGTTATCGACCGCTCGAAGGCGAGGTGCTCGTCATCGGCTCCGGCAACAACCCGGAGGGCACCCCGTCGGAGGCGCTGGTTCAGGTATCGGCCGTCGACCCCTACGTGGGGATCACCAGCGGCGACCAGATCATCGAGGCCGCACTCAACGACCCCCTGGCGCTCACCATCGAAGCGGGAGAGATCATCGGCACCGATATCGCCTTCGTCGGCGATATCGATCTGACCACCGGCGAGGGCGAGAACCTCGGACTCGGTTCGGTGGCGATCAGCTGCAAGTCCTACATCGACGCCGAGCCCGCCGACTTCTAGGTCAGCCGGCCAGCGGGCAGGTCACCGGATCGTTCACCTGCGGAATCCGCCCCGACCGGAATCGGGTCACCCGGGTGCCATCGGTTTCGAACACCACCCGGAACTTGGCGTCGCCTTCATCGCGAGGCACGAACCACAGCTCGTGGCCGTTCGGATCCGTCGGGTGGTCCCGGATCTCGATCTGGTCGGGGAAGAGGTCCTGGAGCTCGAGTTCGGTCGTGCCGATGCCGGCACCGGATCGCGTCGTGGTCGTACCCGAAAAGATGTCGACCCGTTCGATCGTTCGCGCGGTCACCAGCAGCGCCACCCCCTCGGGGCCACCTGCAGGGAGCACGTAGTAACAGTCACCGTTCACCTCGCGGTCCGCGGCCAGGCAGGTGTCCGAGGCCCCCTCCGCGGTCCTGACCGACATGCCGAAACTCACTGCACCGAATCCGACCGTGCTCACCGTGGAGCCGACCAGCCCCGACGTCTCGCAGTCGGGTGGGAGGTCGTCCGCGGGGGCAAACGTGATCGGTGGCGGCAGCGTGGGGGCCACGGTGGCGACGGGCGCCGCAGACGCGGGTACCGATGTCGAACCGGCATCGCCGCCGGTGCTCCGACTGCCGCACGCGGTGGCGAGAAGAGCCAAAACCATGAGTGCGCACCCGATTGCGAGGCGGGGACGGAAGTGCCGGGTCACGCCCTCAGGGTAGGAAACGCAGGCTAGAGCAACAAGAAGAGCCCGCCGACGGTGTAGGCCACCATCACCGCCACCATCGGATACTGGCTGCGCAGCACGAGGTCCTCCTCGAAGCGCTCGAGGGCCCGGTCGTGGGCGGCCGCGACTCCGGCGATGTGGCCGACCACGATCCCGCCGGCCTGTACCCACGCGATCGCCGCACTCGACACGAGCAGGTAGTTCACCTCGTAACCCGTGGTGCCGAACCAGTTGGAACCATCACCGAAGGGGTCGGACAACCGCACGAAAATATTCTGGCCGTCGAGCACGAACAGCGAGAAGTAGTGCGCGACCGCGTACGCCAGGGCGATCGGGATGAGCGACGGGATGAAATCCTCCACCGCATCGACGGCGTCGTAACCGTCGGCGACCCGGGCGATGAAGTGACAGGCGCCGAAATAGAGCAGACCAAAGGCGGCGATCACGAAGACCATGGCGATGGTCGAGATGAGGGTCGCCCCCCACTTTGACGAATTGCCGACAATGTCGTTCCACCACTCCTGCCGGGTGACCCCGTCGAACGAGGTGCTCGCCAGGCCGACGATGATCAAGGCCACGGTGCCGGGTACCGGATCGACCTCGGAGAGCCCACTGAACGGCATGCGCAGACGCAGTTCGCCGTCGTCGTTGCGGTGGAACGGCGCCATGGCGGCCAACAGGGAGAACCAGGACTGGAACGCCTCGCCGTAGCGCAACCAGCCGCGGCCGAAACGAACGCCGGCCGCCACCATCACGACGGTGTAGATCAGCAGCACCCACCCGATCAGCCGGGGCGACGCGGCATCGAAATAGGCGAGTTCGAGCCACAGGAATCCAAAGAGCCCCACGACCGCGGGCCACCTGCTGTAGTCGCTCGCCGAGTTCGCATCGGCGGCCGCGCCAGTGGCGGGATCGCCGCCCAAACGAGCCCGAACCCAGTCGATTCCGGCAACGATCGTGTCGAACGGGCTGAGCGTGCTCCAGACGTCGCCGAACACCGCCGAAACGGCCTGCATACCCACCCAGAAGATGATGTAGAAGGCCCACGGTGCAACGTTCAACGACGAGCGATCGTCGCCGAACAGCCCGGCGAGCACGACCAGGACGAAGAAGGCGAGCGAGAGCAAGCGCAGCACCGGTGCGAGGACCCGCACGATGCCGTCGACCACACCGATCGGTCGCCCGGCGGCCAGCCGGGCCAGGTGCGGACGACCCCAGAACAGCCCGAACGCGAGGAACGAACACAGCACCGCCAGCCCCGCCGACCAGGTGAAGATCCACAGCGGGAGCGGGAGGTCGCCTCGCTCGCCCACCCCGTGGGCGGCCGCCGGGCCCGCGCCGGCGATCAGCACTCCCGCAGCGACGCCTGACACTGCCGTAACCCGGCGAAGCCAAGTGATCATGTAGGCCGCCTGGGGCTCGAACCCAGCACCTTGAGATTAAAAGTCTCCTGCTCTACCCGATGAGCTAGCGGCCCGTAGAAGGGCCAACCATAGCGAACCGACGCCCCAACCCAGCAGCGGATTGTCGGGTTTGCGAGTGGATTGCGTTCGCTCGCTACCGGTCGCGTCCACCGGCTGCGAGCGCGGATTCGGCCGCCCAGAAGCCACACATGCCGTGCACGCCCGCGCCCGGCGGGGTCGATGCCGACCCGAGGAAAATCCGCGGGTTCGGCGTGCGGTAGGGGTCGCGTCCAATGAGCGGCCGGAACACGATCTGGGTGCCGCTCGGCGAACCCGCGCCGATGTCGCCACCGACGATGTTGGCGTTGTCGGCTTCCATCTCGGCCGCCCCCCGAGAATGCCGAGCGATTACCGTGTCGCGAAATCCCGGCGCAAAGGCCTCGATGTGGGCATCGAGGGTTTCGGTGAGGTCTCCGGTGAAGCCCTTCGGCGCATGGCAGTAGGCCCACAGCACATGGCGTCCATCGGGGGCTCGCGTTGCGTCGAACATCGACGGTTGGCTCACCAGAGTGAACGGCCGATCGGTCAACTCGCCCTTCCAGGCAGCTGCCTCCGCCGCGGCCACCGCGTCGGCGGTGCCCGACAGGTGCACGGTGCTGGCATCGGTGAGTCGAGCGTCGGCCCAGGGCACGGGTTCGGACATCACGTAGTCGACCTTGAACGACGAAAGTCCGTAGCGCCACTTGCGGAGCCGGTCGCGGTAGCGCCGATCGAGGGCGTCGCCCGCGATCTCGGCAAGGGCATGGGGCCCGGTGTCGAAGATGATCGGCCCATCGGTCGCCACCTCGTCGAGATGGGTGATACGGGCCTCGGTGATCACCTCCCCGCCCAGGCTCTCGAGGACCGACACCATGGCGTCGACGATCGCCTGCGAGCCGCCGCGTGGAATCGGCCATCCCTCGACGTGGGCCGCCGCCCCGAGCAGCAGGCCGATCCCGGACGTGAACGGTCGCGAGAGGGGCAGGAGGGTGTGCGCCGCGATGCCGGCGAACAACGCCCGAGTCTCGGGCGACTCGAAGCGCCGACCGAGGATCGTCGCGGGCGTCGCCGCGGTCAGCCCGAACCGCGTCAGTGTCAGCGGCGAGCGGGGCACGTGGACGATCGGTCGGAGGAACTCAGCGGTGACCGCGTCCCAGTTCTGCGCCGCGTATCCGATGAGTTGACGCCAGCCATCGCCGTCAGGGCCCAGCGACGCGACCATCTCGTCGAGATCCGGCAGGAGGAAGCCCGCGCGGCCATCGTCGAGCGGATGGGCCGCTGCGATCGGCGGCTGTATCCACTGGAGGCCGTGATCGGCCAGCGGCAGGGTCCGCAGGTACGGGGACGCGATTCCGAGCGGATGCACGGCGCTGCACACATCGTGCATGCACCCCGGCTCGGTCAGCGCCATCGTTCGGGCGCCCCCTCCGACCGTCGAGTTGGCCTCGTACACCACGACGCGGCGACCAGCCTGAGCGAGCCGAATGGCCGCGGCGAGGCCATTGGGACCCGAGCCCACGACCGCTGCGTCAAAACTCATCGGGTGCACCGCATCACCCCGTCATCGTGACACAGCGCAGCCGTGGGCTCTGCCTCAGCGACCCAAAACCACCCCGACCAACGACTACCGTCTTCACGACATGAAACGCCTTCCCCTCCCCCGTCGACGGACCCGCATTCAGCCGTGGCCCGCCCTGGTCGGCCTGCTCGCCATCGCACTTCTGGCCGCCGCCTGTTCGGCGAACGAACGGCCCAGCATCGAAGGCGATGGCGCCGTATCGACCACCGCGGTCGACGGGGCGGACCCGGCGCCGACCGCCGCCCCGCTCCCCGTCGAAGATGCCCCCGACGACGCACCCCGTCTGCTCCTCGCCACACCCCAGGGGGCCGTGCGGTGGCGCGCCGGCGAAGCGGACAGCCTACGCCCCGCCGGCGTGGAGCTGTTTCAGGCCGAGGACGACATGCGCGGCGGCATCGTCGGCCTGACGATCGACGCGACCCAGCTCGCCACCCTGAGCTGGTGGCCCGCGGGTGACGTCGAGACCCAGACCCTGCGCAGCCAGGGCGGGCTCGACCTCCACGGCGTCATCGACCTCAACGCCGACCCCGCCGCCGTCGTCACCCGCAGCGAACTTACCGAGGAGACCCCGACCGAACTGCTCGAAGTGCTTCGGTTGCCGAACGCATCCGGGCGCACGGTCGCGATCGTGGGTGACGAAACCAGCGGTGCCGGTTCCGTGGCCACCGCGACGAACCGGTATGTGGTCGTGCAGGTCTCGACCACCTGCAGCGAGATCGTGATCTTCGACGAGTTTGGCGAATCCAGCGCGGTACCCGGGCTCGAAACGCCGGATTGCACGGTCACCGGGCCCAACCCCTACGGGCCCGTCGCCCTCGCCCCCGACGGGGACGAGCTGGCGATCGTGACGCTGGAGTCCGACGACAGCGGCGCAACCATCGGCGCCCGGGTGCAGATCCGTTCGCTCGCCAGCGGCGCCGAGATCACGAGCTTCGTACTACCCGGACGGGTCGACGACATTACCGGGATCGACTTCGACGGCCGCTGGGTCGTCGTCAGCCGCGGGGAGCTCTCGCCGCGCGAGGCACTGCTGATCGACTCCGACGACGCCGACCACGTGATCGAGGTCGGCCCGCCCGCCCATCGCGCCAACATCATCGACCCCGCCAGCGCGCTCTGGGGGACCTGACCGCGATGGCCGCCGCCAGGCCGGCGAACCTCTACGATGCGCCCGTGACCGAACTCGCGAACACCGAACCCCTGAACCCCGGACCCATGACCACCGGAACGGCAGAAATACCCACCCACCCCGGACTCGGCAACCCGATGCACGTCGACTTTGCGGCGGCCACCCCCGCCCTCGACGCCACCGCCGACCAACCGGGCGACGTTGCTCCGGTCGTCGACCAGCCTGACGAAACCGTTCCCGCCGCCGAACCCGCGACCACCATCGACCTCGACGCCACCGAGGCCGACCTCGCGTTGGTCGATGCCGCGCTGGCCCACCTCGATGCGGAGGATCTCGACGCCGCCGAGGCCGCGGTCGAACAGATCCGATCCCAACCCGCGAGCGCGCTGATCTGAACCGAGGCCAGCTCACCCGGGGCCTGAGAATCGCCCGGCTGACCGCCCGCCGGAGCCTGGCGTTCGCGGGGAACCGGCTCCGCCGGGCTGCGACGACCGAAGAGCGACGCGCCGCCCTCGACGAACGGTTCCTCATCCGCTCGGCCGAAGACGTCGCCGCCGAACTCGGGCAGATGAAGGGCGCCATGATGAAGGCGGGCCAGATGATGTCGTTCATCATCGACGGTCTTCCCGAGCCGGCCCAGCAGGCGCTCGCTTCCCTGCAACAGGATGCGCCGGCGATGGCACCGACCCTCGCCGCCCAGGTCGTAGCCGACGAACTCGGCGACGACCCGAGCAAACTCTTCCTCGACTGGACCGAGCTACCGGTCGCCGCCGCGTCGATCGGCCAGGTGCACCGGGCGGTCCTGCGCGACGGCCGCGAGGTCGCGGTGAAAGTGCAGTATCCCGGCATCGGCGACGCCCTCGAAAGCGACCTGGCCAACGCCCATGTGCTGTACGGCCTTTTCGGTGCCGTGGCGATGAAAGGCCTCGACACCAAGGCCCTGGTCGACGAGTTGCGCAGCCGAATCATCGACGAGCTCGACTACGAGTTGGAGGCCTGGTGTCAGACCGAGTTCGTGGACCGGTACCGCGGTCATCCGTTCATTCGGGTACCCGAGGTCGTACCCGAGTACTCCACCGCCCGGGTGCTGACCAGCAGTTGGGTCGACGGATGGAGTTGGGATGACTTCGTAGCCCGGTCCACGCAGGCCCAACGAGATCGGGCCGGCGAAGTGCTGTTTCGCTTCATCCAGGGGTCGATCTACCGGGCCCGGGTCTTCAACGGGGATCCGCACCCCGGCAACTACCGGTTCCATGAAGACGGCAGCGTCACGTTCCTCGACTTCGGGCTGGTGAAGCGATGGCAGCCCGGCGAACTCGAGTCGCTCCTGCCGCTGATCGACCCCCTGATCGATGGCGATCACACCACCCTCATGGCCGCGATGATCGAATCCGGATTCCTGCCCGTCGACCACGGCCTGGCGCCCGAACCCGTCTGGGAATACGTGAGTCGCCCCTACGTGCCGTACCTCGACGAACCGTTCACGTTCACCAGCGACTTTACGGCCGATGTGCTCACCACCCTGCTCGACCGGAACGGGCCCTACGCCGACGTGATGAACACGCTCAACATGCCGCCCTCGTTCGCCGTGCTCGATCGCGTCGTGTGGGGAATGTCGGCCCTGCTCGGCCAACTGGGGGCGACCAACAGGTGGCGATCGATCCTCGCGGAGTACCGACTCGACCAACCACCTGCCACCCCGCTGGGAGTCGCCGAGGCCGAATGGCGGGCCGGCCGCTAACCGTTGCGGGCGGTGCCATGGGCGAAACCCTCGAGATACCCCTCGGCTCGTTCGGCGGTCGGGTACCGGGCCATCAGTTCGTGAAACCGCGGGCCGTGCCCGGGCTCCACGAGATGGGTGAGCTCGTGCAGGACCACGTACTCGAGTACGTACTCCGGCACCCCTGCCAACCGGTCCGAAATACGGATCGTGCCCTCCGCCAGCGTGCACGACCCCCACCGGTGGTTCTGGTTGCCGACAAAGCGAATGCTCGCGGGCGTCGGCAGTTCGAAGCGCGCCGCCAAGCGCGCCGCCATGGCCTCGAGGTCGATGCGGTCGACCGACTCACGATCGAGAATCCGGGCGCTGAGCTCGGCCACGTGTTCGGCCACCTGCTCCTCGGACAGCCACGACGGAACCCGGACCTCGATCACCCCCTCGGTCAAACGGGCCGACACCGTCTTCTTTCGCCGGGTGCTGCGCACGACGCGCACGGGGTAGGAGGCGGCCGCCTCCGCGGCGGTCAGGGGGGAGTCGGCCGGGGTCGCCATCGCTAGACGATGTCCGGAGCCTGCACGGTTGCCTCATCCGGGTCGAGCAGCAGCACGCGGTCGCCCGCGGTGAGTTGGCCGTCGCCATCGATGGTGATCCAGCGCCCACCCAGGTTGGGCACGCGGGCAAAGTCGAACCCCAGATGGGCCTCCACCGTGTAGATTACGCCTCCGTGGGCGACCACCAGAGCCTCGGCCGGGCCCTCGGCGCCTTCACCCCGGTCGCCGACGACCTCGTCGTGGATGGCGACGAGTGACTCCAGTGTGCGCTCGAGCAGCGACTCGTCGCCCTCGTAGCCCGGGGGTCGTTGACCCGAGTCGAGATAACCGGGCCATTCCCGTTCGATGTCGGTGCGGGTGAGACCCGACCATTCACCCGCGTCGCGTTCGATGAGGCCCTCGACCAACAGCACGGGCCCGACGCCGATCTGCTCGGAGATCACCAGTGCGGTGTGGTGCGCCCGCTCGAGCGTGCTCGCCACGATGGCATCTACCGTGCCCACCCGCTGGCTCGCGTCGTAGGCCTGGCGCCGCCCGAGGTCGCTCAACGGCGGGTCGGCCTGGCCCTGCCACTTGCCGACGGCGTTCCACTCGCTTTGGGCGTGCCGGGTGAGGAGTATGCGCAACATCGCCCATGACGGTAGCCGTGCGATGAGCCGGATACGGTCCCCCCATGTCTCGCCGGACCGCCGTCGTCATCGCCCTCGGTGGTGTTCTCGGCGCCACGGTGCGCTGGGCCGTGGCGCTCCCGGGCGAAAACACGACGTTCCCCTGGTGGACGCTGATCGTGAACCTCCTCGGCTGTGCGCTGCTCGGGGCGGTCGTCGCCCGGGTGGACGACCCACTGCGGCGAGCCGGCCTCGCCACCGGATTCTGTGGCGGGTTGACCACCTTCTCCACCTTCGCCGTCGAGGTCGCCGAGCTTCAACAGACGTCGACCGTCGTGCTCTGGACCTACGTCGGCGCCTCGCTGCTCGGCGGGGCCGGGGCGTTCCTGGCCGCCCGCGCCGTACTGACCCCGGGGGAGCCGACATGAGTACGGTGATCGTCACCCTCGGATTCATCCTCCTCGCCGCGATCGGCGCCGTGGGCCGCGGCTGGTTCACGGCAGCGATGCCGGACCGGCGCAGCGCCGCGCTCGCCACCCTGGTGCTCAACGTCGGCGGCGCGTTCGCCCTCGGAGCAGTGATCGCCAACGCCGGCTCCGCCGTGATCACCGCGGTGGGCACGGCCGGACTCGGCGCACTCACGACCTTTTCGACCATGCAACTCGACCTCGTCGAGTTGGCCGAGACCGAAGCCGTGAACGGGACCGACGGGACGGACGAGGCCGACGGGCGCCTCATCGGCCCGGTTCCTCCCCGCCTGCTGGCGGCCGGGTATCTACTTGGGACGGTCGTGCTCGGGGTGGTGGCGGCCGATGCGGGGCTCCGACTCGAGGTCTGACCGACCAGCCGTTCGACCTCATCCGACCGCGCTCCCCGATTCAGCCGCCGCGACGCTACCGTTGTGCTCATGACCGACCGGCAACGCAGCGCCTGCTTTCTCCTCGCGCTCGCCGGGTCGATGGTGGCGCACTGGATGGGTTCGTTTGCCGCCACCGGCACCCTGCTCGGCCAGCGCCACCTCGCCGTCGCGAGCACCATCGTCACCCCCCTGGTCGCGATGATGTTGCTCGGTTTGGGTCTCCTCGGCGCCCGGCGAACGGAACTCGGGACCACGGTGCGGCTCAGCAGCCTGCTCGGGGTGCAGCTGCTGTTGTTCAGCGTTCAGGAGGTGGCCGAGCTGCGGGATGCCGGCCTCACCCCGCTCCAGGTTTTCGACGAGTCGACGATCGTATTCGGCCTGCTCTTTCAGCTTCCCGTTGCCGGACTCATCACCTGGATGGTGCGGCTGGTGCAAGGCACCGTGCTCGCGCCGCCCGTCGTGCCGGTTCCCGTGCACCACAGCGCTGCTGTTTTCGCGCCGGTTTCCGTGGCGTGGGTGCCGGCTTCCCCGGTTCGTCATGTCGCGCAACGACACGGCCCTCCGTTCGGGCCGTAGTTCGACCTCGACCTACCCGCCGCCCGCTCGAGCCGAGCCGGCGGCCGCACCCTCGGCCGACCCCGTTTCCCTGCGGCGGGTCTGAGCCGGCAGACGAACTCTGAACGGAGAAACACGTGTCCAAGTCGACGCGAGACAACCAACCCTTCCCGCTTCGGGCGATCGCCCTGGTCGCCGCCGCGCTACTCGTGCTGAGCGCCTGCGGCAGCGATGCCGGAACCGACACCGCATCCTCCACCGATGGTGCGACCGCAGACGATGCCATGCCCGAAGACGGCACGAACGAAGACGGCACGAATGAAGACGGTATGGCCGAAGATGATATGGCCGAGGACGGTATGGCCGAGGACGATGGCGAGCCCGGCGGTGAGCATGGCCACGGCGGCGACGCGGTCGACGTGTCCGACCTCGACCCGGCTCCGGCCGTCTCCCTCGAGGCGACCGCCGACCCGAAGGGCGGCTTCAACCTCCACGTGGTCGCGACCGGGCACCGCATAGCTCCGGAGCACGCCTCGACGGACCACGTGCCCGGTGAAGGGCATATGCACCTGTTCGTCGACGGCGAAAGGGTGAGCCGCTTCTACAACGAGTGGGTGCACCTGCCCGACCCCGGCGAGGGCGAGCACACCGTCCGCGTCGAACTGAGCGCCAACAGCCACGACCCCCTCGCCATCGACGGAGCGATCATCGAAGCCACCACCACCATCACCGGCACCGGCGACGGCCACGGCCAGGGCGGGCACGGTGACCCAAGGCCGGTCGACGTCGCGGACCTCGACCCGACGCCATCGGTCAGCCTGGAGGTCAGCGCCGACCCCAAGGGTGGGTTCAACGTGCGGGCCGTTCCGACCGGGCACCGCCTCGCGCCGGAGAAGGCCTCGACCGACCACGTGCCCGGTGAAGGGCATATGCACCTCTTCGTCGGCGACGAACGCATCGGCCGCATGTACGGCGAATGGATGTACCTGCCCGACCCCGGCGAGGGCGAACACACCGTCCGCGTCGAACTGAGCGCCAACAGCCACGACCCCCTCGCCATCGACGGAGCGATCATCGAAGCCACCACCACCATCACCGGCACCGGCGACGGCCACGATGGTCACGGCGACGGCGGCGAAACCGCCGCAGCCGCCGAGATTCCCGATGATGCCGACCACGTGTTCATCGTCGAGTTCGTCGGCGGCGAGGTCGTCGGCGGCGTCGATCGCGAGTCGGTTTCGGTGGGTTCCAAGGTGGCCCTGCAGATCACCAGCGATGTCGCGGAGGAAGTCCATGCCCACGGGGTGAACGTCTACGCCGACATCGAAGCGGGCGCGACCGCGGTGATGGTATTCACCGCCTCCATTCCCGGTGTTTTCGAGGTCGAACTCGAGGACTCCGGACGCAAGCTCATCGAGCTCGAAGTCAGCTAGTCGCCGCCCCAGGCCGCGAGATTCCAGGCCTACGGCGTAAATCGAACCGCGTTCAGACACCACGGTGAAGCTCAAGTGGCCGCTCCGACCGTCGATCTCACCAGTATGAACGACGGGAACAAAACAGAAACATTCACCCCCGCTGAGGAGAGCACCCTCATCGCCGATGAGGAATTCGGTACCGACAGCAGCAACAAGCTGTGGTTGGTCATCGCAGGCGTCGGCTGTCTGGCTGCGCTGATCATGGGCGTGGTAGTAATCGCGGGCGGCAACCCCGACATCGAGACCCCGGAGCGGGCCTCGGCCGATCAGGGCTCGGACGGCGGCGAACTACTCGCCGGCGCCAGCCGAGAAGTTCCCGAGTACGACGAAAACGGCGACCCGGTCGCCGCACCAACGGCCTCGACCGCTCCTCCGCCGGCCACGGCCGCCGGCGACGATGAGAACACCGGGCCGCTGGTTCCGGCGATTCCGGCGTTCTCGCGTTACAAGGCGGGCAAGCTCTACCTCGAGGGTGCCTACCCGAACCAGGAACGCCTCGATCGCGCTATCGAGAAGTCCATCGAGGTCATGGGGGCCGACAACGTCATCGTGAACGCCACGATCGACCCACGCGTCGAGACCAGCGAAGCCGGCCGGGTCATCATCGATGACCCCACGACGTTCCCCGTCGGTAGCGCCGCCATCCTGCCCGAGACCGAGCAGCTGCTCGCCCTCGGAATCGTGGTGATGAACCTGAACCCGGAGGCGACGATGACGATCACCGGCCACACCGATGATGCGGGATCGCTCGAAGCCAACCAGGCGCTGTCCGAAGCCCGGGCCCAGGCCATGGCCGACTACATCATCGCCGGCGGCATCGACCCGGCTCGCATTCGTACCGAAGGCAAGGGTGAAACCGAGCCCATCGCCAGCAACGAGAGCGAGGACGGCCGGGCCAAAAACCGGCGCATCGAAGTCGAGTTGTTCGACCTGCTCTAGTCCCCCATCCCCTCGGGGCGGCCGAAGCCGATCCCCGACACAGCCATCGCAGCCGGACCTGTCCGACGCGGTGGCTGTTTCGCGTCGGGTGCTCTGTCGGGTCCGCGTTATCCGCCGTCGCACCCGCCCAGCGCCGGTATCCTCGCATTCGTGATCGATCTCAAGGCCCTGCAAACGAACGATGACTACCGAGCCGGAGCCATCCGGAAGGGGGCCGACGCGGGAGCCATCGACACGCTGCTCGCCGCGGACGAGAGCCGGCGCGCCATCCTGCTCGAGGTCGAAAGCCTGCGGGCCGAGGCCAACGCTGCCTCCAAGGAGATAGGCCGCGCCGAACCCGACGAGCGCGAGGCCAAGCTGAGCGCCGCCAAGGAGCTCAAAGACCAACTGAGCGTGCGTGAAACGCAGCTGTCGGAGCTCCAGGAGCAGGTCGACGAGCTCGCGCTCGCCGTGCCGAATCCGGCCCATCACTCCGTGCCCGACGGCGGCGAGGAGGACTTCGAGCTCATCGCCACCGTCGGCGGCCAGCCCGATCCTCCGCCCCTCGATCACGCCGACTACGGCGAGCGCATGCACTGGGTCGATTCCGAGCTCGGCGCCAAGGTCAGCGGCAGCCGGTTCGCCTACCTCAAGAACGAGGCCGTTCTGCTCGAGCTCGCGCTCGTGCAATTCGCGACAAACAAACTGGTCAAGCGGGGCTTCAGCCCGGTGGTGCCCCCCGTGCTCGTGCGCGAGGAGATGATGGTCGACGCCGGGTTCTTCCCCACCGATCGAAACCAGGTATACGAACTGGCCGACGACGACCTTTTTCTCGTCGGCACCTCCGAGGTTCCCCTGGCGGGAATGCACCGCGGCGATCGATTCGAGGCCGATGAGCTGCCCCGCCGATACATGGGCTACTCGAGCTGCTTTCGGCGCGAGGCCGGTACCTACGGCAAGGACACTCGCGGCATTTTCCGGGTGCACCAGTTCAACAAGGTCGAGATGTTCATCTGGTCGCGCCCCGAGGATTCCTGGGCCGAGCACGAGAACCTGCTGACCATCGAACGCGAGATCCTCGACGAGTTGGGCCTGCCGTACCGGGTCATCAACGTCGCCAGCGGCGACCTCGGCACCCCGGCGGCCAAGAAGTACGACTGCGAAGTCTGGCTGCCGTCGGAAGGCACCTACCGGGAGTTGACCTCCTGTTCGAACTACGTCGACTTCTCCGCCCGTCGGCTCGGCACCCGGGTGAAGACCGAGAACGGCACCGAGTTTGCCCACACGCTCAACGGCACCGCCTGCGCCGTGGGCCGCACGCTCGTGTTCCTGATGGAGCATTGCCAGCAGCTCGATGGCAGCTTCGTGGTTCCCGAGGTCCTGCGCCCCTACTGCGGCCTCGACGTCATCGCCCCGCCCGCCTGACGAAGCACCGCCAGCACAATTTTCGCCCTTCTTGCCCCGCGACCGCTCTGGTGCCTGGCACCAGAGCGGTCGCGGCCGGCAAAGTGGGGCGACCTTTTGATTTCCGCGGGTTCGGGGGCTAGTTGGCGCTGGAATCCGGCGCGGTGCTGCGGTCGAATTCGGCCTGGACCGCGGCGAACGTCAGCTCCGCGTCCGGATCGAGCCCGGCGCCGTCGGGACCGGTATCGGCCGGGCCGCCGGTGCCGCTTGCGGGGTCGTCGGCGTCGATGACCAGCGGATCGGGCCGGTAGCGACGCTTGGCCCGGTCGGCGTCGACCTGGCCACCGACATGGCGGAAGAAGATGGTGGCGATCCAACCCCACAGATAGAGCCCGCCGAGAACCTTCATCACTAGGCCGGCCATCTGCTGGTCACTCGCCACCGAGATACCCCACAGCCGGTCCGGGGTGTCGTACGCGCTGTACACCGCACCCTCGGCAAAGGTCAGCCACCCCGCCGGCACCGTCGGGATGATCGACATGATGAACAGGAACAGCGCTCGACCCATCGGTGGGAGGCGTTGCTCCGGGATGGGCCCGACGACCACGTTCCACATCAGCAACGAGGAGAAGAACACGACGAGATGGGCGGCGTAGTGGAACGGCCCGTTCTCCACCGACAGGTTGACGATGACTTCCCAGTGGGTGAGCGCCGCCACCGCGTTGAAGATCACGCCGGCCACGATCGGGTGGGTGAGTCGCTGCAGAACCTTGGAGGCCGGGCCCCCGTCGAGCACGATGAGGCGGGCGAGCCATTCCGGCACCGCCAGCAGAATCAGCGGCGGCACGACGAAACTGATGAGCATGTGCTGCACCATGTGCACCGAGTAGAGGTACTTCTCGGCAATGTCGTGCATCGGCCAGTCGGCCGCCAACCACAACAGGGCCACGGCAAAGCCGAACGCGATCTTGTTGCGCCGGGTGACCACGGGCCCGTCGGTGACCACCTTGGGGCCGATGACCTTCGCCGCGTACCAGCCGAGCCCGATGAGGCTGGCGACCAGCACCCATACCTCGGGGTGCAGTTCGTATTTCCAGGCGTTGATGGCCAGCGTCATCGCGAACCCGAGCGCGCCGCTTGGACCGGCCGGGACGAGGGGGGCCGGCGGTCGGTCATCAGCTCAGATGTTGTCCCACAGCTGCGAGGCGGACAGCATCACCACATACACGCCGGCGGCCAACACGAGCCCGGCGACGAAGAACTTGGTGAACATCGGCGAGTCGAGCTTGAGGTGCATGAACCAACCGCACACGTAATAGAACTTCACGAACATCATCAGCAGCAGCGAGGGGATGAACAGCGGCCCGAAGTCGACGTAAAAGGTGAGGACCTCGACCGCGGTGATGATGGCGAGCCCGATGGCGATGCCGACGTACTTGCGGTCTGAGGGATGGTGGTGGTGGTCGGCATCGTGGTGGTCGGCATCGTGCATGCCGGCCTCGACCGTGTCGGAGAGGGTTTCGCTGCTCATCTAGATTCCCTTGGCCATCAGGTACACGACGGTGAAAATGAAGATCCACACCACGTCGACAAAGTGCCAGTACAGCCCGACGATCTCCACCGTCTCGGCGTTCTCGGTCTTCAGTTTGCCCCGAACCGACGAGAAATAGAGCGACATCAACATGACGATGCCCATCGACACGTGCACGCCGTGGAAGCCGGTGAGGGTGAAGAACGCCGAGGAGAACGGGCTAGTGGTGTAACCCAGGCCCTCCCGGTAGAACGACGTGAACTCATACACCTGGCCGCCGATGAACACGGCGCCGAGCAGGGCGGTGGTCAGAATCCACAGCCGGGTGCGGGGATGGTCGCCCCGGGTGATCGCCGATAGGGCCAGCACCATCGTGAGCGAGCTCATCAACAACACGAACGAGCTCACCGAGGTGAACGGGATGTCGAAGATCTCGGCGGCCGCCGGGCCGTCCTGGTTGTTGTTGCGGTACAGCAGGTAACCCGAGATCAGGCCACCGAACAACAGACACTCCGAACCGAGAAACGCCCACATGGCCAGCTTCTGGTTCGAGATACCGGTGCTCCCCGGCTGGTGGTCGCCCACCTTGGCCGAGTGGGAGGCATCGGCGGCTTCGACCGCCTGTTCGTCAAGCACCTCGCTGTCAACCATCGTGCTCTCAGCCAACGGGGGCCTCCTCGGACTCGATCGCTACGTCGTCGGCACCCTCGGGGGCATCGAGGGCCGCAGCGGCTTCAGGGTCGGTGTCGGGATCATCGTCGTGATCACCGTGGTCGTCGTGACCGCCGTGGTGCGCGTCGGGGTCATCAGCGGGTTCGAACACCCAGCCGAAGGAACCGGCGGCGACCAGCAGGCCACCCAGCACGCACAACCACAGGTTGTAGATCAGGCCGTAGCCAATGAACGGCAGTCCGGCGGCCAGCACCATGGGCCAGTACGACGGGGCGGGGAGGTGCACGCCGGTGGCGGTGCCGGGCTGGGCTACCTCGTCGCCGGTGGCGATGCGGTGGACGGTGCCGTCGTCATCGATGTCGTACTTGCGGAACCAGAACTCGTCGACCTGCTGCACTTCGATCTCTTCGTCGAAGTTGTGCTCGGGCGTCGGCGAGGCGGTCATCCACTCCAGGCCGCGGGCATCCCACGGGTCGGGACCCACCGGCGGCAGGTGCTTGGCCTGACGCTGACTCACGAAGATGTTGATGACGAAGATCAAGACGCCGAGGAAGATGACGAACGCACCGACCGAGGCGACCAGGTTCCACAGTTCGAACCCAAAGCCTTCGCTGTAGGTGTCGATACGGCGGCTCATGCCCTGGAGCCCGAGAATGTGCATGGGGCCGAACGTGAGGTTGAATCCCACGATCTGGAGCCAGAAGTTCCACTTACCCCAGCGCTCGTTCAGCTTGTAGCCAAACGCCTTGGGCCACCAGAAGTAGAAGCCGGCAAAGATGCCGAGCAGCGCACCGCCGAAGATCACGTAGTGGAAGTGAGCCACGATGTAGTAGGTGTCGGTCTGTTGCGTGTCGGCCGGGGCGACCGCGTGGGTCACGCCGGACAGGCCGCCGATGGTGAACATCGAGACCACGCCGACGGCGAACAACATCGCCGTGTTGAATTTGAGTCGACCGCCGAGCATGGTCGCCAACCAGTTGAATATCTTCACACCGGTAGGCACGGCGATGAGCATGGTCGACATCGAGAACGCCGTGACCGAGATCGGGCCGAGGCCGGACACGAACATGTGGTGGGCCCACACGCCCCATCCCATGAAGCCGATGGCGATACCGGAGAACACCATGACCTTGTAGCCAAAGATCGGCTTGCGGCTAAAGACCGGAATGACCTCGGAGATGATGCCGAAACTCGGCAGGATCAAGATGTAGACCTCGGGGTGACCAAAGATCCAGAACAGGTGCTGCCACAGCAACGGGTCCGAACCGGCGTCCGGGTTGAAGAAGTTGGCGTCGTAGAGCCGATCGAACATCAAGAAGAACAGCGCCACGGTGATGACCGGAACGGCGAACAGCAGCAGGAACTGCGTGATGAGCAGCATCCAGGTGAGTACCGGCATGCGAAACAGGGTCATTCCCTTGGCCCGCATGTTCAGACAGGTGACGATGAGGTTGACCGCCGACACCAGCGAGCCGATACCGGTGATCTGCAGGCCGATGGCGTAGAAGTCGATGCCCTTACTGGGTGAGAAGGCCACGCCGTGGTTGGGGGCGTAGTTGAACCAGCCGCCGTCGGGGGCGTTCTCCCACCAGCCGCCGATGATGACCGACGAGCACAGGAACAGCCCGCCGAAGAACCACACCCACAAGCTGAGGGCGTTCATCCGGGGGAAGGCGACGTCGCGGGCGCCGATCTGCAACGGGATCAGGTAGTTCGCGAAGGCGGCGGCGAGCGGCATGATCACCAGGAAGATCATCGTGACGCCGTGGGTGGTGAAGACCTGGTTGTAGGTCTCGGCGCTCAGAAAGTCGTTCCCGGGGACCGCGAGCTGAATCCGGATGGCCAGCGCTTCAAGCCCACCGATCAGAAAGAAGAACATGGCGAAGACGCCGTACATGATGCCGATGCGCTTGTGATCGACGGTGAACAGCCAACTGGCGATGCCGGTGTTACCCGACGGCCGCGTGAGCACGCCGAGGGGCTGTTCGGCATATTCCGGAAGCGGATCGCCGGCTTCGAGTTCGAGAGGTGGTTCCTCAGTAATTGCCATGTTCGTCCTCAGTCGACCTGGGTAGCGGCGATCATCTCGTCACTCGGGCGGGGGCCGAGCGTCTCGAGGTAATCGACGAGATCGTCGATGGTTTCCTCGGAAAGCCCGAGGTTGGGCATGCCCCGTTCGGGCGCGGCGTTGGCCTTGATGGCCTCCGGATTGCGCAACCAGGACTCGAGATTGTTGCGGTTGAGCGTGCCGTCGGGGTTGTACAGATCGAGGATGCCGCCGGCCAGGGTGGTGCGGCTGGCGAAATGGGTGAGGTTCGGGGCCGCGCCCGATACCTGAGTGGCGCCGTCGTAGGTGAGGTCGTTGACCCCCTGAACGAGGTGACACGACGCGCAGTTCTGCGTAAACGCCACCAGACCGCGCTGAGCACCGGTGGCCTCGGGCGCCTCGACCTCGGAGCCGTCCGCGGCGCGGTACGCCTCGAGCCAGGCTTCGGCGCCGGGAGGAGTTTCGGCATCGGCGAGCTGGGCGGTGACCCACTCCTGGAAATCCTCCGGCGTGAGCGCCACGGCCTGCATGCGCATCCGCGAGTGCGAAAGGCCGCAGAACTCCGTGCACTGACCGAAGTACAGGCCCGGGTCGTTCGCCTGGATCTTCCAGGGCGAGAAGCGCCCCGGGACGGCGTCACGTTTGCCGTTGAGGGCGGGAATCCAATGGCTGTGGATCACGTCCCGGCTGGTGATCGTGAGCTCGACCTCTTCGCCGATCGGCATCACGAGCTGACCGGCGGTGACGATGTCGGCCGGGGGGAGGTCCTTGGCCGGATTGCCGTTGGCGTCATCGAGCTCTTCGAGCTTGTCCGCATCGAAGTAGTAGCGGTACTCCCACCACCACTGCTGACCGACGACGACGACGTGCGGGTCCCACATGACCTCGCCCTCGGCGGTCTGGATCGGAAGGGCGTTGGCTTCGGTGGCATTGAGATCGCTCAACAGAATCCAGGTGAACGCACCGATGGCGGCCATGATCGCGAACGGGATGAAGGTCCAGCCGATCTCCCAGGACGTCTTCCCGTGCACCTGTTCGGGCCAGTCGCCCTCTTCGTATTCGGTCACCCGGTACTTGGCCCACATGAACAGCGTGAGGCCGAGGATGAGGAAGAAGACGAGGAACGCCACGATGAAGATCGGGTCGATCAGGTTGTCGATCTGCTCGCTGTATTCGCCCTCGGGCTTCAGCGTGTCGAGCTCGGCGTCGTCAGCACAACCAGCGACGAAGGCGACTACGGACAACAGCGCGGCAGGCAACCGCAGACGGCGCATCAGATCTCCCGGGGAGGCCGGTCGGGTGGGCGAATCATCGGAGTGTGCTCGGCGACGACGGTTTGGGCCAAGCCCAGTGGAGCTTCGTTGCATCAACCTTCGCCCTCGTCGGAATGGCCCTCGCCCTCATCGGAGTGGCCTTCGCCCTCTTCAGAGTGCTCCTCACCCTCTTCGCCGTGGTGGAAGTCACGCTCGCCGGCGGCGATACCCCAGATGCCGCCGCCCAACACGCCGACGAGGCCGAGCATGGCGACGCCGGCGACCAGGTTCTTGGGCAGGTCGGGCTTGAAGTTGAGCAGGACGGCGCCGAAGAAGATCAGACTCGCCACCACGATGGCGACCAGCACGGCTCCGTTGGCCGAGACCGCGAGGAAGATCCGAGACACCGACACCACGATCACGCCGATGGCGGCGAACCCGAGCATGGGCACCTCCATCGGCAACATGATGCGATTGCGCAGCTCGCGGTTGGCGTCCGGGTCGCCGGTGGCCATGTCGGCCCAGGCGTAGGTGGCCCACTCAAAGGCGGCGGCGCCGCACAGAACGATGCCGACGACGAAGAGGATCTGGCTGACGACGAGACCGACCACGGTGGTGGCCGCACCGAGCGCGGCGACCAGCGGCCAGTAGCTGGCGTCGAGGGGACGCTGACCGGCCGGGGCGCTGTTCATGCCGCGGTGATGCGCAGCCGCTTCGGCGTCGGCATCGCGAAACGACACGAGGAGTGCGCCGAGGGCACCGAAGATCACGCCGCCCCAGAGCAAGATGCCGTAGCCGGCGTGGTCGCCCACACCGCCCTTCCAGCCGAGCGACAGCGGACCGACGCCGCCGCCACCGCTCACCCAGCCGTACACGAGGGAGGCAAAAACGGCGAGCAGGGCCCAACCGAAGAAGGTCTTGAATCCAGTGGTCAGCATGGCGTACCTAAGGCGAGAAACGACAGGGAACGAAGGGGCATCGGCGTCATTTGGTGACGTAGATGATGTACCAAATGGCGGTGTAGATCGCGACCATCAGGTACCAGATCAGGGCGACGGAAACGAGGCCGTCGGTGTTGCGGCTCGAGTAGTTGCCGGCGAGGGTGCGCAACCCGACGAACACGGCGGCGACCACCACGACGATCATCAGCACCATGTGGGATCCGACGATCGTGTACAGCAGCGTCGATGCGGCATTGGTGTCGACCGGGAAGTCCATGTCGACGAAGTAGTACGCCGTCTGGTTGATCATCGAGATGCCGAAGATGGCCACCAGCGACAGCGCGACGAAAGCGTGCTTACGAATGTCGCGGGCGATCGCGTAGATGGCCCATTGCATCCAGACGATGCTCAATAGCGAGGTGAACCACATGAACACGCCGGGCGTGAGTTCGATGGTCCCGCTCGGGATCCACGTTTCGCCGGCGCCGAGCGTCTGTTGGCGCTGGCCGACGTAAATCGAGATCAGGGCGGCAAAGAAGCCGGCAACGGCGGCGCAGCCGAGGGCGGTACCCACGACGAGGGTTCGCGGCCGGGGGACGACCGGGGCGGGAGGCAGGTCGAGCATTTCCGCGGTTGCCATCAGTTGGCCTCCGTTCCATCGTCGGTAGCGGGGGCCTCGTCATCGAGCAGCGGCTGGGGGCTGCGCACGGTCGCGACCGGAGCGGCGAAGTTGCCGAGCGGAGGCGGTGAAGTGGTGGCCCACTCGAGGGTTTGGCCACCCCAGGGGTCATCGGCCAGGTCCACCTCCGACGACCGGGCGCTGGCCGCCAACATGTCGAGGAAGGCGAGGGCGAACGCACCGGCGACCACGAACGCACCGATCATGGCGATCACGTTCAGCGATTCGACCGAGCTCTCGGGCTCGTAGCCGAGCAGCACGAACTCGGGCTGGCCTTCGCCGAGGAACCCGCTGATGAGATCGGGAAGCGCGAGGGCGATGGTTCCGCCCAGCAGACCCAGCATGGCGAGCGAACCAACGCCACCGGACAGCTTGCGGCCGAGGAACTTCGGGGCCCAGTAGTACACGCCGGCCACCCCCGCGATCAGCGCACCGATGAGGGCGTAGTTCATCACGCTGGTCTCGGCGCTGGTGTCGATCAGATCGAGCGGCTCGATCACCCGCAACACGTTGGCGTCGCCGGCGATGGTCACCATCAACAAGCCGGCGACAGCGCCGATGAACCAGGCGTTCGGGCGCCCAATGTTTCGGATGCTGCCAACGATCGCGCTGGCGAACCCGCCGAGGATCACGAGCATGGCGAGGGCGGTCAGGATGCCCTGGGCGACGTAGACCCCGTTCTCGGTCAGGTTCTGATTGCTCGGCTGGAAGGCCCGCTGCGCCCAGGCACCAAAGGTCAGCACGCCGAGGGCGCCGATGCCGCCGAGCAGGACGCCGTAGCGGGGCTGGCGCTGGTTGGTCGAGGTGGCGATGGCGTCGCCCGCGATACCGAAAGCCGGAATGGCGAAGGCCAGCACCTGCGGTGCCGCGAACATCCACTGGATCTGCCCGAAGATGTTCTGCTCCTGGCCGTAGAGCACCGGCGCCCGGCCGCGCAGGTCGACGTAGGCGAGTACGAGGTTGCCGATGAAGACGCCGAAGGCGACGAGCCAGGTCACGCCGGCGATGACCATCGACCACGCGAACACCGGAACCCGATCGAGGTACATGCCCTCGGGCCGCAGGGCGATCACGGTCGTGACCACACAGACGGTGGAGAGACCGAGCCCGATCACCGTGAGGACGAGCGCTGCGAGCGTGAGTGCGACCGCTTCGCTGTCGGAGCGATCGAAGGGCGTGCCGACGCCGCCGTCGATGGCGAAACCGGCGAGTACGATGCCGGCGCCCAGGGTCCAGCACCAGAATCCGAGCGCCGCGGCCCGAGGGAAGGCAATGGCGGGCGAGCCCACCTGCAGCGGCACGATCGCGGTGGCGAGACCCAGGAACAACGGGACCACGACCAGGAAGACGAGGCCGACGCGATAGGCGGTCCAGGCCTGGAAGAACTGGTCGACCGAGCCGAACAGATCGATGCTGTCAGGCTGGGAACGTTCGATGCCGACCACGGCGCCGATGCCGAGAATGGCGACGCCGAACAGCATCGACAGCCGCACGTACATCATGCCGAGCATCTTGTGATCGGTCGTGGTGAGCAGGCTGAGCAGCCCGTCGTCCGCGTCGGGGGTCGACGCATCGGGGCTGATCGCCTCGTGCGTCTCCGTTGGGGCCTCGATGGTGGTCATGTAGCTCGGTGTCGTGGTGGCTTATGAGGTACGGAACTGCCGGTCCGGTGGCGCGGCTGCGCATCCGGACACGTGAATGCTAGGGCGTCGCTCACCCTAGGCGGCGAACACCAACTCGGGGCGGAGCGTACACAGGCCGGCGAGTCGTGAAAAAACCGGGCGTCGCCGGGGAATTGGGCGTCGGTCACAGGCCGCTGCGGACGAGTTCGTCGGCGGCCATGGCACCGAACAACAGCGTGAGATAGGTGATCGAATAGCCGAAGAGCCGCATGGCGATCACCGGCGATTCGGTGCGAAGAACCTGCACCGCCAGGGCGAGGAAGATGACGCCGAGCACGATGGCGGCGATGAAGTAGAGCAGGCCCATGCCGGCGACCGGGCCGAAGAGCAGACTCAACCCGAACAACAATGCGGTGTAGGCGACGATCCGGACGGCGACGGTGCGCATCGAGGCCACGACCGGCAACATCGGAACGTCGGCGGCGGCGTAGTCGTCCTTGTACCGGATGGCGAGGGCCCAGAAGTGCGGCGGCGTCCAGTAAAAGATGATGGCGAACAACACGATCGGCGCCCAGTCCAGCCGGTTCGTCACCGCCGACCAACCGATGAGAACGGGGGCGGCGCCGGCGGCACCACCGATGACGATGTTGCTGCTCGACGAGCGCTTGAGCCACAGCGTGTACACGAACACGTAGAACAGGCAGGCGGCGACGGCGAGCACCGCGCTCAGGAGATTGACGAAACCCCAGAGCCAAACGAAGGCCACCGTTTCGAGCGCGATGGCGAAGATCAGCGCCGCCCGAGGCTCGATGATGCCGGTGACGAGGGGCCGACCCTTGGTGCGTTCCATCAGCTTGTCGATGTCGCGGTCGACGTACATGTTGATCGCGTTCGCGCCGCCTGCGGACATGGTGCCGCCGAGAACGGTCGCCACGATCAGCCACAGTGAAGGAAGGCCGCGTTCGGCCACCACCATCGTCGGCACGGTGGTCACGAGAAGCAGTTCGATGATGCGCGGCTTCGTGAGCGCGACGTAGCCGCCGAGGCGCGTGCGGAGGGAAGGGGGAGCGGGCCGAAGCATCACCGTCAGAGGCTACGGCCCTGGCGAGGTTGAGGCCAAGCTTTGAGGCGGGGGCAAAACGGCCATCGCGGTGGGGGTCGAGGAGGACGCGGGTTCTACGATCGTGAGGTGCGAACCCTGTCGCCCAACCGCTACCGGACGATCGCGCTGCTGGCGCTCATCTCGCTCGCAGCGATCATCGTCACCGGATCCCTCGTGCGCCTCACAGGGTCCGGTCTGGGGTGCTCGGATTGGCCGACCTGCGAACAGGATCAACTGCTCGCCCCGTTCGAGTTTCATCCGATGGTCGAGTTCGTCAACCGCCTGATCACCGGGCTGGTGTCGCTGGCCGTCATCGTCGCCGTGCTCGGATCGATGCGGCGCAACCCCCGCCGCCGAGATCTCACCACCTGGTCGTGGGTGCTCGTCGCGGGCGTGTTGGCGCAGATCGTCCTGGGCGCGCTCGTCACCAAGACCGAACTCGAACCCCGGGTGGTGCTCGGGCACTTTCTGCTGTCGATGGTGCTGCTGTGGGCGGCGGTGGTGCTCTATCACCGCGCCGGGCAACCCGATGAGCCCGCACCGCCGGCCTCGGATCCGACCGACCCGATCGACCCGGCGGTCTGGGGCCGAAAGCTCTGGTGGGCGCGGGCGATGACGTTGGCCACCGCCGCGGTGATCGTGGTGGGCACGTTGGTCACCGCTTCGGGGCCGCACACCGGGAGCCTGGAAGCGGGCGGACACGGCGACTTCGAACCGGTCGAACGACTGCCGTTTGATCCTCGCGAGATCACCCGCATTCACTCGCTGTTCGTCTACCTGTTGCTCGCCGTGGTCATCGGCACCGCCATTCACGTGGCCCGCCACGGCACCCCGGGCGATGTTCGGCGCATCCGCGGCATCCTGCTCACCGTCGTTACCCAGGGCGCCGTCGGTTACCTGCAGTACTTCACCGGGCTGCCGATCGCCGTGGTGGCGTTCCACATCTTCGGCGTCGTCGTCGTGTGGGTGCAGGTGGTGTGGTTCCACCTGTACTGCGCGGATGCCCACCGCGTCGACGCTCCCCGCGCCAAGATGTTGGTGCCGTCATGACCAAGCCCACCTCCCGCGCCCCCGTTTCCGGACCTGCCTTCCCCGGACCTGCCTTTTTCGGACCAGGATCCGCGGCCGCGTCTCCGCCGTTTTCGGCATCGCCTCGGGCTGCCGACACCGCGCCGCTCGAGGTCTTCGAGCCGATCGACGACATCGAGATCATCCCGGACACCCCGTGGGTGGTGCTGGTGTGGAACGACCCGATCAACCTGATGGAGTACGTGACGTTCGTCTTCCAGAAGTTGTTCGGGTACTCCCGCGAGAAGGCGACCCGACTGATGCTCGACGTCCACGAGAAGGGACGGGCGGTCGTCTCGTCCGGGTCGAGGGAGAAGGCCGAACTCGACGTTTTCCGACTGCACGAGCACGGACTGTGGGCCACGATGCAAAACGATGGCTCCGGCTCGTGAGCCGATGACGTCGATGTTCAATCGCCTGCCGTCGGGTGAGTTCTCGGTCGATCTCGCCGACGATCTGCGGTCGTTGATCGAATCGCTGCTCGGCGAGTATCGGGATCTCCTCCTCGGCGATGCCGACCCCGCGCTGCGTCGGCTCTACCCGACGGCGTATCCCGAACACGAATCACTCGACGAGGAATATCGCCGCCTCACCCACGACGATCTTCTCGCCACCCGGCTGACCGCACTCGAGACCTTCGAGACCAGCCTGCGGGCGGCCACGGTCACCGAGGACGAACTGATGGCGTGGATGCAGTCGATCAACGGGCTGCGACTCGTGCTCGGTACGCGCCTCGACATCGGTGAGGACGATGAACCCGTGCCTCCCGACCACCCCGAAGCCGGCGCCCGCGGGCTCTATGAGCTTCTAACCATGCTGCTCGGCCAAGTCCTGCGCGACCTCCGCCCCTAACCCGCGACGAACCATCTGGTGCCAGGCACGGTTTGGTTCGGTCCGCGAAAAACCCGCGAGTTTCGGCGGTTTCGGCCTTCTTGCGAACCATCTGGTGCCTGGCACCAGATGGTTCGCGTAAGGGGTGTTTTTAGATTGCGGGAACAAAAGCGTGCGTGGTCGCGACCAACGTTTCGTGCCGTCGATGTCGGATCGATGGCCGGACTCAAGGAGCAATCGTGATCAAGAAACTCACAGCGATGCTGGGCATCGTGATGATGTTCGCCAGCGTGCTGACCGTGGTGACCGCCACCAGCGCCAGCGCCGGCGCACCCCGCCTAATGCATGTCGGCGCGGCCTACAGCGACGGCTGGGTCGACTTCGGTGACGGCACCTACCAGTGGGTCTCCACCGACTGCCGCAACCAACTCGCCGGTGCCGGCATCACCGCCCAACAGGTGCCCTGGAACAACGCTTTCGCCAACAACACTCACAACCCCCGCCTCACCTGTGGCCAGGTGCAGCAACTCCTCGCCGGCGACCCGCCGCCGCCGGCCGGGAACGCCCGACTCACCCATGTCGGCGCTGCCTACACCGACGGCTGGGTCGACTACGGCGACGGCACCTACCAGTGGGTCTCCACCGACTGCCGCAACCAACTCACCCGCGCCGGCATCACCGCCCAACAGGTCCAATGGAACAACGCCTTCCCCAACAACACCCACCATCCCCGCCTCAACTGCAACCAGATCCAAACCCTGCTCCGCGGCACCACACCGCCACCACCGCCACCGCCATCGCCATCGGGTAACGGCGTCCCGGTATACGACACTGCCTGGGAGCTGCCGACCTACGCCACGTGGGGCGAGATCGACCAGTACTTCGACTCGGTGCGCAACAAGGGCTTCACCGGGGTCATGATCTCGCTGCTCAACCACACCCAGACCAGCCGCCTCGGGTACAACACCCGCATCGGCGGACCGGCCGGTTACGTCGACGGCAGCGGCAATATGGTGCTCAACCAGCGCTACCTCGACGCCGTGAGCGAGGTCATGAACCGGGCGAACCAACGCGGCCTGCGCATCGGCCTCGTCGCCGCCTGGGGCATCGGCTACATCCACAGCGCCACCGATCAGTGCGGCAGCGGCGCCAACAACGGGCCGCTCAAGTCGTGGAACGCCAACCGCCTCGGTCGCCAGATCGGCAACCAGTTCAAGAATCACCCGGCGCTCGAGTTCATGCTCCTCGGCGGCGACAACTACTGCAACTACGAGGACGTGAACATCTGGCGCAACATGGCGTCGGGCCTCGACGCGGTCGGCATGAACAAGCCGGTGGGGTACCACTCCCCCGCCGGCACCCGCACCACGCAGGAACGTTTCGCCGGCGAGGGCTGGGTCGACTTCCTCGCTCCCCAGACGGGGCACTGCCAGAGCGCCGCGCAAACCCAGGGCGATCTCAACTACCTCAAGAAGTACGGCAAGCCCGTCTTCGCCGCCGAGCTCCGGTATCAGGAGACCAGGCCCGGTTGGGGCGGTTGCCTCCACCACGCCGGCAACCCCGTGCAGCGCCACCACCTCGAAGCCGACGCCCGCGCCGCGGTCGCCGCCGACGTGATGGGCATGGCCTTTGGCGACTGGGACCGCTGGAACTGGTGCAACGGAAGGCTCGGCACCAACAGCGGCGGCCGGGTCGGCGGCTGCACCGGAAACATCATGAGCACCCTGGCCGCTCCGGGCGGTGAGGCGGCGGTTCTCGCCATCGCCAACGCCGGCTAGGCAACGATCGCGCCGTTGCCACCGCGGCGGCGTCCGACGGCACACCCCCGGCCTCCGAGGCGAGGTCGGGGGCGTGTCGCGTCCGGCCTCGACAAATTTCGTTTCCCGATAGGCGTCGCAGGCTGCTACCCCTATAGTGGTGCCTTCACGGTTTGGTCCCGTGGTGCAGTTTGGAGTGCACGCCGCCCTGTCAAGGCGGAGGTCGCGGGTTCAAATCCCGTCGGGACCGCGACATTTCTACCCAGCGAAACGGCCCTGAGCCCGCTCACTGGGCAGACACGGTCGGGTAGCTCAGTCGGCAGAGCGACCGCCTGAAAAGCGGTAGGTCCGGGGATCGACGCCCCGCCCGACCACGTCACCGTGATCCCTCGACTTCGGTTGGGGGATCTTCGGCTTTTTGGCGCCGAGTCACCGTGCGTGCGGCTAGCGATGCCCGCGAGTCACCTCATTCGTGAGTCACCTCATTGGTGAGTCACATCGTTGGTGCGTCACAGCACGTGCTTGGTGGTCTCGTACACCGTGCGGATCGCGAACGACGAGCGGATGCGGGCCACGCCGGGCAGGCGCGACAGGTACTGCTTGTGGATGCGCTCGTAGTCGGCGGTGTCCTCCACCGCCAGGTGCACGATGTAGTCGAAGTCGCCGGCCATCAGGTGACACGACATCACTTCGGGACAGTCGGCGACCGCCGCCTCGAAGTCATCGAGGCTGTGCTCGGCCTGGGTCTCCAGCGCGATCTCGACGAACACGTCGACCGGGCGGCCGATGGCTTGCGGATCGACCAGCAACACGAAGCCGGCGATCACGCCCGCCTCCTCGAGCCCTCGCACCCGTCGCAGGCACGCCGACGCCGACAGCCCGACCCGGTCGGCCAGATCGGCATTGGTCATCCGCCCGTCCTCCTGCAGGAGGTTCAGAATGTGGCGGTCGATTGCGTCGATTTCGATCATGCGCAATAAGTATGGCCCATCCGGGTCCATTCCCGGACAAATCTTGCGTGCGAACCCCCTTCGGTGGCGGTTTTCGCAATCGCAGACCGCGGATTTTGGCTTACCTTCGAAGGGAAGCGGCGCCGATAACTCGGTTGACCAGCGCCTACGCCCAACCCGGATGAACGGATGCTCCCCGTGGAAGCACCGTCATAAAGACCGACATCAAGACCGACATCAAGAAGGAACCGCCATGAAGATCGGTGTACCAGCAGAGATCAAGGACGCAGAGCGCCGTGTCGGTCTCACGCCGGGCAGCGCGGGCGAACTCGCCGGGCGCGGCCACGAGGTGTTGATCGAGGCCAACGCTGGCATCGGCTCCGGGTTCTCCGACGCTGAGTACATCGCTGCGGGATCGACCATCGTCGCCGATGCCGACGCGGTGTTCGAGCAGGCCGAGATGATCATCAAGGTCAAGGAACCCCAGGCGAACGAACGGGCGAAGCTGCGCCCCCACCACACGCTCTTCACCTACCTCCACCTCGCCCCCGACGCCGCCCAGACCACCGACCTCATCGCCAGCGGTGCGACGTGTATCGCGTACGAGACCGTCCGCGATTCACGCGGCCTGTTGCCACTGCTCACTCCGATGTCTCAGGTGGCCGGCCGCATGTCGATCCAGGCCGGCGCCAAATCGCTCGAAGCCCCTCAGGGCGGAGCCGGCGTGCTGCTCGGCGGCGTACCCGGCGTGCCGGCCGGCAAGGTCGTCGTCATCGGCGGCGGCGTCGTTGGCCGCAACGCCGTGCAGATGGCCGTCGGCCTTGGCGCCGAGGTCACGGTGCTCGACCGCAACCCAGCCGTTCTCGAAGATCTCGACGACCGCTACGGCCCGTCGATCCGCACGGTGTACTCCACCGGCCCCGCCCTCGAGCAGCACGTACTCGACGCCGATCTCGTCATCGGTGCGGTGCTCGTGCCGGGCGCCGCCGCGCCGAAGCTCGTCACCGCCGACATGGTGGCGCGCATGCGGCCCGGATCCGTCGTCGTCGACGTCGCGATCGACCAGGGGGGCTGCTTCGAAACCTCGCACGCCACCACCCACTCCGACCCGACGTACATGGTCGACGACGTCGTGCACTACTGCGTAGCCAACATGCCCGGCGCGGTGCCCCGCACGTCGACGTTCGCCCTCAACAACGCAACGCTGCCGTACGCGATAGCCCTCGCCGACGAGGGCCCGGAAGCGGCGATGCTGAAGCGCCCCGACCTGCTCGCCGGCCTAAACGTGTACGGCGGTGCGGTTACCGAACCGGCCGTGGCCGAAGCGCTCGGCTACGAGTTCGTCGCCCCCACGACGGTGCTCGCCGCCTGACCGAACTTCGCCATCTCGGGCGCCGGTGAGCGTACCCCCACGCGACGGATAGGTCGTAGGGTTCGAACGTGCCCGACCCGATCTATGAGCATCCGTATCCGACGTCCGAGGCGTTGGCGCGGTATCCGTTCGAACCGCTCGATCACGTGCGCTACACCGATGCCGAAATGCGAGAGCGCGGCACTGGTCTGCTCGCCGAGATGCGCCGGCGGCGCAGCGTTCGCATGTTCAGCGACGAGCCGGTCGACCGGGAACTGATCGACACGGCGATCGGTACCGCAGCGACCGCGCCGTCGGGCGCGCACTGCCAACCGTGGAAGTTTGTGATCACCAACGACGCGGCCCAGAAACGCCGGGTGCGGTTGGCCGCGGAGGCCGAGGAGCGCACGAACTACCTCGGCGAGCGGATGAACGACGAGTGGCGCGATGCGTTGGGTCCGCTCGGCACCGACCACCACAAGGAGTTCCTCGAGGTGGCACCCTGGCTCGTGGTGCTGTTCGAGGAGCGCTACCGCATCGGCGCCGACGGCGAGCGCCTGCACAACTACTACGTGAAGGAAAGCGTCGGGATCGCCGCCGGCATGTTCATCACCGCGCTGCATCACGTTGGCCTGGTCACGCTCACCCACACGCCATCGCCTATGGCGTTCCTCCGCACCGAGTTCGACCGGCCCGAGAACGAGCGGCCGTTCGTGCTGTTCCCGGTCGGCTACCCGATGCCCGACACCCTGGTGCCAACGCTCGAGCGGAAGGCACTCGACGCCGTGCGGGTTGTCACCGCTGACGAGCCTGAAGCATCGACCCCGCCCAACCCTGGAGACAGCCAGTGACGCAACTCAGCCCGGTCCCGGCCAACTATCCCGCCCAGCGCGACGACCTGCATCGGGTCGCGGCCTATCTGATCGCCCCCGCCCGCTACACCGTCACCGACCGGTTCGGCCTCCGCTCGTTGCCCGGCGGCTTCGGCACGCCCCGGTTCGACGATGACGTGCAGGTCCGGGTCGACGCCGACGGTCTGGTGCTCGACCGCGACGGCGACATCACCAGTTCGCCCCTCACCACCCTCGATGCCGCTTCGGCCTTTCTCGGGGCGCCTATCGATTCCGAGACCGCGGCCGAACCCGACACGCCCGCGCTCGGCGCCACCGACGCACCGCTCTCGACCACACCGGAGACGATTGCCTTCCTCGGCGCCTGGTGGGCGCTCGGTACCGCTGCGCTCGAGGTCATACGCTCCGACCCCAACTCCGTCGATGCCAGCATCGTGCAGCTGTGGCCCGGCCATTTCGACGTGGCCATCGAGGTCGGCGACGAGAACCGGCGGGCCTCGGTCGGCGCATCGCCGGGCGACGCGGGGGCACCCGAGCCGTACCTGTACGTCAGCGTGTGGTGGCCCGATCGGCTGGCGCTCGACACGAACGACCCGTACTGGAATGCCGAGGGCTTCGTCGGCGCCCGCCTGCCCTACGCCGAACTTCTGATCGCAGAAGACCCGCACGCGTCGGCCGTCGAGTTCTTCCGCATGGGCCGCGACCTGTTGGCCGCGGCGGCCGATCAACCCTCGTAGAGCGCGGCGATCTTCTTCGGCGCCAGCAACAGGAAGCTCTCGGCGATCCACGCCTCGATCTCGGTCATCGGCGGAGGATCGTCGGGTGAGAACTTCAGCATGGCCCAACCGGCCTTGCCGACCTCGATAGTGCCCGCGGCATCGGCCGACCGGGCTTGGGCCGACTCGATGGACTCGCCGAGTTTGAGCCGTAGCCCGCACTCACCGGGCTTCTCGCCGAGGAAGGCGAAGTTCTTGCCACCCGCGCTGAAGGCCCGGTTCACACACGAGCTGCCCTCGTCGGCCTCGGGGAACGACATCGCGTAGGCGCGGATACGCTCGCAGATCTCGTTCTCGAACTCCTCGGTCTCATCCGACCCCACAAGCGCCTCCCGCAGTCGTGTTGGGGCCAAGCGTAGGTCGCACTCACCACGCGCGAAAAGAGCCCCACCGGCGGCAACCGGTGGGGCTCGATCTTGGGGGCGAATCGGCTACTTGCCGCCCTTCAGCGTGGGAGGCGAGGTCGACACACAGATCCGACCCTTGGGGCACGGCTGCGGTGGTGGATCGCACACCTTGGTCTTGCAGGGCACCGTCGGCGCCGGTGTGGTTGCGGGCGGTATCACCGGAGCCGCGGCCGCGCTGGCCGAGGCCGACGAGGCACAATCCGTGCACGAAGCCGCTGCTGCCGGGACGTCGAACACCCGCTGGAACTCGACGATCGAGTGGGCCCGGTCGTTGGAGTACCACTCATCGTTGGTCACGTCGTGGCGGATTCGCCAGCTGAAGCTGATCGGCTCATTCGTCGTCACCGTCGCCTCGAGGTCCCGGTTGTCGCACGACATACCCTCGAACAGACTCGTCGTGACCGACGCGTTCGGCCGACCATCGGTCAGTACAACGGCGGTGGCAACCTCGACGCGAGCCTCGTCATGGGGACAGAACTCGTCCGTCACGATCTCGCCGACCTCCCCTTCGGCAATGCTGACGCGCCGCGTGGTGATCCGACCGTAGGTGACCTGGCTGCCAAACCATCCGTCGTCCTCCCAGACGCCGGCCTCGGTGGTGATGTCGAAGGTCTGCCCGATGCCGTTGTCCCAGGGCCCGTACACCATCCGGGCGCCGGCGACGTCGGATTCGGTGAGGAACCCGCCGTTGGTTCTCGCGGCGCAGTAGTTCATCACCGAGTCCTGGTCGTAGTCGGTGAGCAGGATCGCTCCGTGTCGCGGAACGAGCTCCGATGCTTCCGCCTCGATCTCATCACAAGTCTCGGTCCGGTCGACACGTCGGTGTTCGTGAACAAACCCGAGGGCGTGACCGAACTCGTGCACCGCGTCGCGGCGAATACACGAGAAACGGGTGTCGCGATCGCGATTGCAGGTCGGGTTGAGAGTCGCGTAGTCAAACACCAGGTTCATTCCGCCGTTCCGACCATCGATATTCGTGCCCACATGCGCTCGGGGGCGATCCTGGCCAACGGTGACGTGCACTCCTGGTTCGTTCGGCGTGCACGAATCCCATTGCACGAAGTCGATATCGGCCGCGCTCTCCCAGGTGGACTCGATCACTGCCTCAACGAACTCCCGCTCGTCCGGGAAATCATCCGCGGTGGACTCCCAACACACCGGGATGGTCGGCGTGTTCCAGATCACTCCCGTCACCGTCGCGAGCGGTTGCTGGAGCGTTCCGGCGTGCGCCGGAGCCACCTCGGCCACCATGGCGAAACCGACGACGAGCGCCATCACCGCCAACCACGCCCTCGTCTTACCCATCTGCCGCCGACTCGTCGCCATGTTCCGCCCTTTCGATGAACGATCGGGCCGTCGCTCGACCCACGACCATCCTGTGTTCATTTGGGCATTTCTTCCGTGGGCGGCGACACAGTCCGCGGGTGGCGTCGGCCACGGGCATTCCTTGCCCACTGAATACCTTGCCCACTGAAGGGTGGTCGCCTTAGGCTCGGGCCAACGACGCTAGAGGGGGATCTATGCGGGTACGACTACTTACGATGGCGGCGGTTATCGCACTGCTGAGCACCGCCTGTTACTTCGAAGCGGCCTTTGAGGCCGAGGCGAACGGCGACCCGGTGCCGTGGTTCTGCGACCCGGTGAACCCGAACAGCGTGACCGGGCCCGGGATGGGCACCACCAACTGGTACGCCGGGGTGAACCGGGCACCGCTCGACTACGAGACCTGTAAGAAGGTCGCGCTCCAGTTCGACCTGGCCAAGGACTACGCCGAGCAGTACCCGACGCTGGGCGATGCCGAGGCGAACGACTTCCGGCCCACGTTCGCCCGCATCAACGGCATGGGCACGCATCACGGGCTCAAGGCATTGACGCCGGCGCAGATCGCCGACCCGTCGTTCGACCGGTTCAACCCGGTATTCGAAGCCGACAGCCCCATCGACGACGTGTTCGACCCGGCCCAACCGGAGTTCCTCCAGTACGACGGCAACGGCCCGAACGCCGTGCTGGTCGGCATGAGCTACTACGTGCGCACCGACGACGGACAGCCGCCCGAAGGCTTCGCCGGCGACAACGACTGGTGGCACCACCACCCGACGCTGTGCCTCGACCGGGCGACCGCGGTTGTAAACGCCGTGAACACAACCGATGCCACCTGCAACGGTTCGAATATCAACGTGCACTTCGACGATTACTACATGCTCCACGTGTGGGTGGTGGACGACATGGAACTCCGCAACGACATCCATTCAGCCTTCCACCCGTGCATCGTCACCGGAGGTGCCATCTTCGACATGGACGACCCGTGTCACGACGGCGACAGCACGACCATCCCCGGACAGTCGGAGGGCGCAGCGGAGCCGAAGCCGTTCTTCTGTCCGCTCGGCCAGCTGGTGGATTCGGAGGACACCTGAGCCAGCGACGCTGCCGCGGCAACCCGCCGTTGAGCGTTTTCATCGGCGTTGAGCATCGGCGTTGAGCGTTTTCATCGGCACTGTATGAAACTTGCGCGTTCATGCGTGGGTATGGGTAATGGGCTCCGACGGCACCGCGAGGACACCGGCTGACGACGATGCGGATGGCTTCGCGCGGTTCTACGAGTCCGAACGACCGGGCCAGCTCCGCAGCGCAACGCTGATCCTCGGCTCTCGGACGGCGGCGGACGACGCGGTGCATGATGCGTTCACCGAGGTGCTGCGGGCGTGGGATCGGATCCAAGAACCCGGACCGTACCTACAGACGGCCGTCGTGAATCGCTGCCGCGATGTGCTCCGGCGCCAAGGCGTCGCCGACAAGCGGCGGCACCTGCTCGCTTCCGCGGCCGTACCTGCGGTGGACGTACCACTGTACGACGCGCTGGCCGAGCTGCCGTTCAACCATCGAGCGGCCGTCGTCCTGCGGTTCTATCTCCAGCTCACCGAGGCCGAAATCGCCGACCACCTCGGCTGTCCGACCGGTTCGGTCGGACCGTGGATCCGGCGCGGCCTCGACCGACTTGCCCGCGAACTTCGACTTCCCGAGGAGGAACCAACGTGGCTGCCAACGACGCCCTGATCATCGACTGGATTCGCGACGCGGCTGACCGCGTCGACGTCGACCCCGGAGTTCTGCCGCCCGGATCGGACCACGGCGTCGAGGACGACGCCGATGCGATCACCTGGGTCCCCGAGCCGGTACACGAAGTCGTCTTGGTCGAGCCCGAGCCCGAACCCTCGGCGCTCGTGCGTCGTCCGGGGCGGCTGGTGCTGGTGGCGGCGGTCGCGATGCTCGTGGTCGGTCTCGTCGGCGTGCGGCTGATCGACGACCAGCCAACCGTGCAGCCGGCGATCGGCGTGGCCGACTACCAGTTCGGCGCTCCGAGGGCGGTGCCCGACGGAGCGCCGGAGCCGGCGACCGCACTACCGCATCTCGCCGAACCACCCGAGTGGTTCGGGGCGGTACGACCGGCCGAACGCACAGGCGGCCTCCGCACCGGGTCGTGGGTTTCGGCGGCCATCGGCGTCGGCGATACCACCGTCGTCGGCCCGATCGCCATCTCGGCCACCGATGGCGGACTGCCCGCATGGCTCGACGACGCGGAATCGGTGGTCGACGGCGATCTTGCGTACGTGTCGTTCGAGCGCTCCGGGTATCGCGCGCTGGCCAGCACCACCGATCCGGCGGTGATCGTGAGCGGCGCCGTCAGCGTCGAACTTCTGCTCGACGTGTTGTGGTCGGCGACCGCGGTCGACGCCGAGGGCGAGCTGGCGCCGAACCTGTGGCGGTTGCCCGACGGCTATTCGGTGCAGATCCAACCTCAAGTGCAGGCCCCCGACCCGGTCGAACGGCCCACGCTCACCAACGCGGCAGGCGATACCGCGATCAACGAGGTTTCGGACTGGGTGAATCCCGAGCTCGCTGCCGCCAACTCCGGTGCCGCCTACACCAAGGTATCGGTGGGGGGTGTGCCGGCGTGGACGGGCCGCTCCGACCTGTTCAGCTCGATCTCGTTCCTCGTGTGGAGCCCCCAGCCCGGCGTCGTATTCGAGATCACATCGTCGAACCCCGACCGAAGCCTCGCCGACCTCATCCGACTCGCCGAGGCAACAACGGTGCTCCCCGTCGACGACTGGCACGAGCTCTACGGCTGAACCCTCCCCACCGCGCGAACCATCTGGTGCCAGGCACCAGATGGTTCGCGGTAGAGGCGAACGCTAGAAATATCAGGGCATATGCCGTTCCACGGTCACTCTGGTGCCAGGCACCAGATGGTTCGCGGTTGTATTGGGGAGGGCACGGTGGTCGGTGCGTGGAAGGATCGGGGAGTGACCCAGAACATCTATGACGACGAAGCGTTCCTCGCCGGATACAGCACGCTCGATCGGTCGGTCCATGGGCTCGACGGGGCGCTCGAATGGCCCACGATTCGCTCGATGCTGCCCTCGATGGACGATCTGCGGGTCCTCGACCTCGGCTGCGGCTTCGGCTGGTTCTGCCGGTGGGCCGCGACCCAGGGCGCGCGGTCGGTCGTCGGCGTCGACGTGTCGGAGAAGATGCTCGAACAGGCCGCCGCCGACACCAAATCGGCCGCTATCAACTACCGCCGCCTCGACCTCGACTCGATGTTGGTGTCGGACCTCGACGACCCGACGTTCGACCTCGTCTACAGCTCACTCACGCTCCACTACCTGACGGACCTCCCCCGCCTCTTCGCCACCGTGGCGGCACTCCTGCCCAGCGGCGGTCACTTCGTGTTCTCCGCCGAACATCCGATCTTCACCGCGTCGCGTAATCCCGGGTTCATCGAAAACGACGGCTCCCGAACCTGGCCGGTCGACAACTACATGAACGAGGGGGTGCGCACGACCAACTGGTTCGCCGACGGCGTGCGCAAGCAGCACCGTACGATCGCCGGCTACCTCAACGCGCTCCTGGCCGCCGGGTTCACCCTGACCCGACTCGAGGAGTTCGGCCCGACCGAGCAGCAGGTCGCCGACGATCCGCGGTGGGTCGACGAACGACATCGGCCCAACTTTCTGCTCGTGGCCGCGCAGCGAACGTGACCGACGTCGCGCACCAAGGGCCAGCGCCCGGGGCTCCGTCAACCCACGTCCTGGAGGCTCCCTGGGCGGTGCGCCGGGCGCTACTCCCCGTTCGCCGCGAGCTTCGCGAACTCGTCCGCGATGAGCTGTGACGCCGCGGTCTGATGGGTGGCACGCCAGTGGCGCCAGGGGAAGATCGGCTCCCAACGATGGAGTTTGTCGAAGCTGACCGTCGCGGACACGAGCTCTTCTCCCCCACCCGCCTGGGCCAAAACCTGGCTGAATCTGGGAAACGCCGGCCCGGCGATCGTCGAGTGCCCCAGCATGTCGGCGGTGCGGGTCTCATCAACTCGCCCGGCTCCATAGCTTCCGCCGCCCGTGTCACCGCCGGCGTAGTTGGCCGACACGACATACACGAGGTTCTCCTGCGCTCGCGTCGCCGTCGTCTGGGTCATGTAGTCGACCTTGCCGGGTCCCGCGAATGTCCCGCAGCAATTCAGAATGATGCGAGCACCCTTCAGAGCGAGGATTCGTGTCAGTTCAGGGTTGAACCAGAAGTCGTAGCAGATCTGAATTCCGACCGGACCGAATCGGGTCTCAAAGACATCGAGCGCATTGCCCGGCTCGAACGTGACCCCTTCGGTCACCCAGGGCAACGACCCCAGGTGCACCTTGCGATAGGTGCCGTGCACTCCGTCGGGCCCAATGAACGCAACCGCGTTGTAGAGCTTGTTCGGGTCCTCGGCATCGCGCTCGATCATGCCAAGGGCAACGTACAGATCGTGATCGGCGCACAGCTCAGCGACGCGCAAGGTCGAGGGTCCCGGCACGGTCTCGGCCATGTCGTGGTGGTAATCGCACCGCGCAGCCCCGTTGCGACACGCGGTACAGCCGCCAAGACCGCAAAGTGCCTCCTCGGGAAACGCCAGAATGTCGATGCCCTGCCTACCGGCCTCGATGATGTTGGCTTCGACCTTGGCCAACGTGGCCGGTACGTCACCGGGCACGGCAGTGAAGTTCACCGCACCCAGGGTGACCGAGCGCTCATAGTCCGCGTACTGGTCTGGAATCACTTGGGCCCCCTCGAACAACGTTTCTCGCCGCTGTTGCTGTCCACGAAACGTCCGAACTCGCGTTGGTCTTGCGTCAGGTCAAACGTAACCGGCTTTGGCGAAACGATCCCAGAAACGGTGCTGAGGCCGCAGACGATCGAGGGTCAATCGGCCGGGCTGGCGCAATTGCCGCCGACGTTGCAGACGAGATCGCTGGCCGGCGTGTGGTCGATTCGTTTGGCCGTCCACCAGCCATGCGGGCCATCGTTGCTCAGGGCGAAGGCGTTGGCGCGGGTCGGATCTCCCGCAACGGCGATCATTAACCGCTCGGGGCGAGTGACCACCGGGACCAGCCGGAACGGGTCGTCGGATTCGGCGAACGCCGCAGGCAGAAGCCCCTCGGCGACCAGGTCGACGAGGCGGCGCCGGCCTGCGGTGAGATTGCTCCACTCGCCGATGAACCGTTCGAAGGTCTGCGCCTCGATGCGGGCGTGTTCGAACAGTGCGGCCTGCACATCGGCCTTTGACCAGCCGGCCCGGGCAAAGAGCCGGGCGATCAGCGGGGAGATGACCAGCAGTGGTTGGAACTGATCGTGGCCGAGCCCGTAGACGTGGGTGAGGTCCCAGGCCGCCGTGCGGGCGACACCGTTGGCGAGGTACGGGACGACCTCGTCGGGCGTCGAACCGAACACACTGCCGATGATCGTTCCGCTGTTCATGCGGGCCATGGTGACCGTGTCGTCGGTCGGAGCGAGACCGAAATCGGCGCTCACGGGCGCCCAACCGATCTCGACCAGGCACTCGTGGTCCTCGGTGAGCACCGTTCGGGTCGGGTTACCGAACGTTGCCTTGTCGTGCTGGTCGGCGGTGAACCCGAAGACGTTGCGCAGATACAAGCGAAGCCACCGCCCGACGCTGGTGTTGGCGTGCGCGCCCTCGCGCATCGCTCCCGGTCCCGCGTTGAAACCCAGCGCGGTGGCGTTCGGGCCGCTGAGGACGGCGAGGGCGTCGGCGCCCGTGGTGTTGCCCGAGTGCTCCGCCCCGTAGACCGGGTCTGCCAGTATCTCGGTGAGCGCGATCAGCACCGGCAGATGTTCGGGCCGACAGCCCGCCATGACCGCGTTTACCCCGATCGACCAGATCGTGAGATCCCGGCCCGACGACGAGGCGACGCCGAGCGTCTTCCACGGATCGTGACCGGAGTCGACCAGGAAGGCCTCGACCCGGTCGATGGTGGGAGGAACGACGGGGTGGCCGTCGGTCCAGCCCTCGGCCAGGAACCGGGCCTGAACATCGTCGATCGAACCGCGGGCGACGATATCGAGCGCGGCCGGCTCGTCGCCCGTGGCGGCATCCGACGCTTCGTCGCCGCCGACCAGGCCCGCGATGATCCGGTCGACGGTGACCGAGACGAAATTCGCCACCATGTCGTCGACCGATTGGGCATCGACATGGCCGACGGTGGTGGCGAGCGGCAGCCCGTCGTAGCCGAGCCCTCTCGCCGTCGCGGTGGCCTGCCCGACGAACCCCTCGCAAACGACCGACACCGAGGGAATGCCCGCCGACTCGGCCGCGATGGATGCCCGCATCACGGCGGGCGTACAGCTACCTCAACAACCCATCCCCGAAACCACCGCGTCGATGTGACGACGCTGGAGGTCGCTCGGCAGTCGGCCGACCCGCTCCTTCTCGTCCGCGCCGTGGAGGTTGCCAAACTCGTCGTAGTTGACGATCTCGACGCCCGCGAACCGGTTGGTCAGTTCCTTGGCGAGCACCGGGAACAGCTCGTCACCCCGGAAGAGGTAATCCCACAGGAACGCCACCCGCTTGTGCTCCAACGAATCGAGGCGATCGGCGCGCCGCCGACGCTGCACCCCTCTCGGCGAGCGGGGCCACACGACCTCGTAGGCGGGTTCCGAGGCAGGGTCATTCGTGCGATCCATGGCCCCATCATGGCGCCATCGCGTAGAGTCCGCCCACCATGACCCACGCCCCGACCGGCCACCGCTCGATCACGCCGTACTTCACGGTCGATGACGCCGACCGACTGATCTCGTTCCTGATCGCCGCCCTCGATGGAGACGTCGTCCTGGAAGACCGCAACGACGACGGTCGGATCCGCCACGCGCGGGTGCGCATCGGCGACTCCGTGATCATGGTCAACGAGGCCGGGGCGGACTACGAGGCCAACCGGTCACAGATGCACCTGTACGTGGCCGACGTCGACACGGCCTTTGCACGCGCCCTGCGCGAAGGAGCGACCGCGGTGATGGAGCCCAACCGGCGGCCCCACGGCGACCGGATGGCGGGGTTCCGCGACCCGTGCGACAACCTCTGGTGGATCGCCGGGCCTCCCCGCTAGAGGTCGAGGGCGAGGTGACCAAATCTCTCGCAGGGATTCGGGCCGTTCGTGACTGAGGTTTATGTCAGGCCCACGTTTTGGGCCGGAAGTAGTCAGCCTGCGGGAATCATGACCAACGACAAGATGTCGGGCGCGAAGCACCGTCTGGCCTTCGTCAGCGCGGCATTGGCCATCACCCTGGTCGCGGGTGCCGGAGTTGTGAGCCCTCAGGCGAAGAACTCGCTTAGGGCTTGGCTCGCCCTGCGAGCCAAACCGACGTACCCCTGGCGGGGCACTATGCAAACCCAGATCAGCTCAGGTGCAAGGAGTTGTGAGCGCCAGCGAACAACTCCTTGAGGGTTTGGCTCGCCCTGCGAACCAAGCCGACGTACCCCTGGCAGCGCAATACACGCACCCTGGACTGGCCGCGATCCTCCGGAAAATCTCTCGTCGAGCATAGTGAGGTCACCAGACCGGAGTGCTTCTGCTGGTCTGGAGCTTTGATCTGCTATTTCACTAATGTAATTACATCAGTGAAACTACACGAAAGCGAATAGCTTTACTCAATAACGCATCATGGGCTACTGTTCGCAGGGGGGTAGGAGCAGCGATGACGAGTGCAGGGCAAGGTAACCAACAACAGAACAACCCTGATGGGCGCTAGTGGGACGCACTGTTGCTGCTTGCCGCAACAGTGATTGCGATCTTGGTCCTCGTGGCGATCATCCAAGGAGCCTCGCCTGGACCAGGCGGCCTTGCCGCAGTCGTAGCTTCATTCACGGCCTTCTTCGTGGCCCTGCTGGGCAGGCGCGGCAGGCCCTAACAAGCTCCTAGGAGTCGAGATCTTGCTAGAATCTGACCTAGCGCGGCGGTCGAAGTCGTTCTTCGGAAACAGCCACATGATTGCGGTGGTGCGCGGCCTAGTGAACGCCGATGGTCTCGTCCCGTCTATTCGCACATTCGCAGCCTCCCTGGATCTACCAGATCCGGTGGTGCGTCCGGTTCTCCTGCGTCTGACGGAGTCTGAGATTCTTGCTCGCACTCAAGACGGGTCCAAAGCGGTTTTCGCTGTTCGCAATGAAGAGCTATTCAATCGTTTCGACTTCTTTGTTAGCGGCATCGTGGAGAGTGTCAACCACGCGGGGGACCTAGAGCGAGAGCGGCTATGGGCAGTTCTCGAGGAGCTAGCGGACCCTGTTCGTCTGGACACTGCCAGGAAGATGCTCAGTGAGAGTGACCTAGAGAAGACCGCTGCTGAGATCCTTGCCATCTTGGCCGAGCCCCTCGGGGTCAGCATCGAGACTGTTGCCGCCCGATTGTCCGATCAAACTCACCAGAGTTTGTAGCGCTTCCGAACACCTGCAGGGCTCATTCCGCGTGCATCTGCGATGCGCTGCAAAGTGACTCCCCGCTGTCTTGCTTCCGTGATTTCCAGTTCGACAAGACATTCGAGCGCCGACCTCAGCGCAGCGATGACTTCGATTCTGCCCATGCTGTACTCATCGAGTAGTTCACAGACGAGTGTTTCGTGCTCTTCATCTGTCCCGTCATGTTCGGCAACTCGCGGTCCGACTAGTGGCTCACCTAAAGAGGCCAGCATCTTGCTCAGATTGGCTAGCTCTTCCGATTCAGTGCCTGGGTGCAGGACGATCTCGAACGAACTGTCTTTGATATTAGTATCAAAACACAAAGTCTATCTATATGTCAAAGATGACTATGAGTTGATAGCTATTCGAGCGTGATCCGCAACGGCCTTCAGCTCGCTGACTGCTCTGCACCTACTTACCTTCGCGGCTGACCGAGCTATTACTGGCATGCTTGTGCTGGTCTCTTACCACGGCGATGAGAAGCTTCGCCAATTGACGCAGGTCAACTTCTTCGCGGTGCACGAACGTGACAACGATGCGGTGACCCTTCGCGTTGCGCGGGCCGGCGAGGTCTCTGGCGTAGCCGCCGCCGGGTACCCGGTAAGCGCCTTTCGGCAGCTTCGAGCCGTCTTGTCGTTTGACACAGGCATCCTTCCCCCTCACCCGGCAACTGGCAATTGGGCGCGGCTGTCAGAAAGGAGAAATCAACTCGACGACGTTCTGGCCTGTCGGCTTTGAGCTAAAACCCGTTCTAGCCGCCTTTTCCAGCGCCCTTGGTGAGTAATGCGAGTGAAGTTGCGGTTCGATCCGAGTAGTTCGGTTCGCGACAGCGTGCTGAGTTCTCGCCAATCGTCGAACATGATGTAGATAGCGTTTCCGTACCTGATATTCTCGAACACGACCAGTTCATCGTTGAAGTAGCCGCCGAAGTAGCGAGCGAAGTTGCTGGTACCAGTAACCAGCTTCTGCGGTTTCAGAGAGAGAAGCGTCGCCATTCTGTCTTGCAGTACAGTGTCTTCTTCGTCGGTTGGGTCCAATCGCGAACGAACTGTTGCCAAGGCTTCTTCGGCCTCGCCGACTGGCAACAGCTCCCAGTCAACCGACGTTGTCGCGACGTAGTCCGCCATGCTTCGGTCTGTACTGCGAATAGTTGCCCGCTGGCCGGTTGACTCGCGAAAGAGCTTAAGGGCTAGTCGGAGTACGCGGCGATCGTCTGGAATCTCCTCGAATACACGATCGAGCTCTACGCCGACCGTGACAGCGATCTCGTCTCGTCTCAATACCGACACGATGAACGTGAACCCTGGAGCCGCAACAAAGTCCCGTGGGTACGCCTCGACTGTGCGGCTCAGCCAGTGGCTGCCCTTACTCCAGTCGCCGTAGTGCGGGACTTCGTGACCATATGTCCGTGGCTCTTTCGGTAGGTCGTCACGAACGATCACCCAGCCGTTGACATTCCGCGACGCCCACAGCCCCGATGCAGGATCTGGGAGAAGGCCGTCAAGGGCAGTGACTGATACATCCGCGACATCATCCGAGCGAGGCAGGTTGGGAAACTCTTCGCTAGCTGAGAGTTCTACGTTGGCAAAGAGTACGAACGGTTTGCCATCGAGAGCATGTATCTGGCTCTCTATATCCTTGGGTATCTTGTTAAACAATTTCGCCATTCCTGGCCTCCTCTGCGGGTAACGGAGTATCAGTCCCTGTACTCCAAATACCAGTCCACGCTACACCGAACGCTTGTTCGTGTACATCAACAATCCGCAAGTGCAAAGCAGTCGCTGGAGTCGCACAGTCCTACACCATCGCGGTTAATACGAGCTGGCCAATGCACGTCAAGTGTCGTATCTCGCTCCAAGGCCGGTATGGCTCACAACCCCGGCCCCTCAAAAATTGCTGTGCTCACGACAACACATGCCTGACGGGACGCGAACCCGAGATACAGGGACTGCGGACCCGTCCGCCGCGTTCGTTCCGATACCCAAGGAGCTGGTGAAACGACACTGGCTCCTGGTAACTACACACCACGAAATTGTTGCCTTCGTGTAGGACTTACCTCGACTTCTCTGGTCACAACTGCTAGTTGCACCTCTAGGTAGGGTGTGATAATCAACTAGCAAACCTCATTCGGTGGGCGGCGAATCCATCAGTTGAGTTTGCGGGGGTCCATTAATGCGACGGTCGATCGTTTTGTTGGCGGTAGCTCTGCTCGCCGCGCTGTTGGTGCCGGCCAGTGCTGGTGCCCAGGAGACACGT
>CALHYX010000079.1 GCA_938041035.1 uncultured Acidimicrobiales bacterium
CATCCGCGAACCATCTGGTGCCAGGCACCAGATGGTTCGCGACCAGGCCGAAACGCTGAAATTTCAGGGTAAACGGGTTCTTGCGCAACAAATGGTGCCTGGCACCAGATGGTTCGCGGTCCGGGTGAGCTGGGGTCGGCCTGTGGGGGTGGTTGGGGTAGGTAGGCTCGGCCAACGATATGCCCACCAGCAACCTGCGCCGGCAATACGTCGAGGTCTTCGGCCCCGACGGACTCGAGAACGACGGCATCATCGCGCCCCACGCCGACGAGCCCGTCCTGATCGCCTGCTTCACCAACCGCTCCGGCTCGAACTACGTGAGCGAACTCCTCCGCTCCACCGGCGTGTTTGGTTGGGCGCCCGAGGCCATGAACGCCCCGTTCATCGTCGCCCAACGCGAACAGTGGGAAGGCGACGAACCCACGTTGCCCGCCTACTGCCGGCGCCTGCGCTCGATGCTGTCGGCGCTGCACACCCGCACCCCGTTCGTGAAGATGGGCTGGCAACAACTCTTCCTCCTCGCCGACCTCGGCATCCTCGACACCGTGTTCCCCAACCGGCGGCTTCTGCTGCTGCGCCGCCGCGACCTGCTCGCCCAGGGGGTTTCGTTCTCCATCGCGGCCGAGACGGGCGAGTGGGAGTCGAAACACGAGGCCGCCGGCTCCACCGCCACCATCGACCCCGACGAGATCGAGATCACCACCGACGCCATCCATCAACGCATCCACTCGGTGCTCGGAGCGGACCGTCGGGTGCGCGAGTTCGCCGCCGTGTCGCGCGACCCCGTGCTCGAAATCGTGTACGAGGACGTCGAGGTCGACGCCCAGGCCATGGTCGACCGGGTGTTCGAATTCATGGAGATGCCGACGGCCAAGGTCGACCCCGACGCCGTGCGGGTCGCCAAGCAGCGCCGCCCTCGCAATGCCGCCCTCGGCCAGATGGTGATCGACGACAACCATCGCCACCTCGCCGAGCCGATTGAGGTCCCCTCTACCGTTCCCGAGGAGCGCACGTTCCCGGTGGTGTACGACAACCTGCACGTGCAGGCGCGCATGCACAACATCTGGCCCGATTTCGACCTGACCGACCGCGGCGACGAGCCACCGATCGAGAACCTCATCCTCGTGGCGTCGGCCCGACCCGAGTCGGGGTACGAGGTCGCCATGTGGCTGCGCAGCTCCGGCGACGTCTCGGGCCCGCCATCGTTCCTGCTGCCCAACACCTCGGCCGATGCGCACCCCGACGGGCTCATCGCCCACCTGCGCGACGGCGCCGAGGTCGACGAAGGCGACCGCTACCGGGTGAAGGTGCTGCGCCCTCAGGAGCTGTGCTGGCTCTATGAGACCCGCATCATCCCGCATGTGATCGCCGAACCCAAGGTGCTGGTGGTTCGCCACGACGACCTCGTCGATGCCGCCGAACAACTCATCGCCGATCAGGAGTTCACCTGGGACCCCGACGGAGAGGAACCCGTGCTCCAGGCGGTGCGGCTCATGGCCGGTCTCGAGGGGCGGGTGCGCGAACTCGCGGCGATCTACGGCATCTCCATGCAGGAGGTGATCATCGGTCGCTCGGTTCTCGACGCCAACTACCGACGCGAACTCGTCGCCGCCTGGCTCGGCCTTGAAGTCGACCTGTTGAACGCGCCCGTCGTGCTCATGCGCCCGCCGAACGATGCCGCCGACGACCCGCCATCGGCCTACGACGCGGTGCGGTCGGTCTGGCCCAAGAAGATGGTCGAAGGCGCCACCCACCAGACGGGCGCGAACCGGGCGAACCTGGGCTGAGGCGTGTCGAGCCGGCGGCGGCTGGGCTGGGTACGCTGAAACATGGCAACCACAACAAAGCAAAAGTCGCCATCCGGGCGACCTACCCCCGATCAGATCCGCCAGGCTCCCAAGGTGCTTCTGCACGATCACCTCGACGGAGGCCTCCGGCCGGCCACCGTCATCGAGCTCGCCGCCGAGCACGGCTACACCAACCTGCCGACCACCGATGTCGACGAGTTGGCCGAGTGGTTCAACCTCGGTGCGAAACGGCGCGACCTCCCGCTGTATCTCGAGACCTTCGAGCACACCGTCGGCGTGTTGCAGACCCGCGACGCACTCGAACGCGTCGCGTTCGAGTGTGCCCAGGACCTCGCCGCCGACGGCGTGGTGTATGCCGAGGTCCGCTTCGCACCCGAACTTCACGTCGGCGAGGGTCTGACCCTCGACGAGGTGGTCGAGGCGGTCGTCGCCGGGTTCGCCGCCGGTAGCGCGGGCACCGACCTCGTCGTCGGTGTGCTCTGCACGGCGATGCGAACCGCAGCCCGCTCCCTCGAGATCGCCGAACTCGCCGTCCGGCATCGCGATGCCGGGGTGGTGGGCTTCGACATCGCCGGCGCCGAGGCCGGCTACCCGCCGACCCGCCACCTCGACGCCTTCCAGCTGGTGCACCGCGAGAACTTTCACGTCACCATCCACGCCGGCGAGGCGTTCGGACCGGCGTCGATCTGGGAGGCCCTTCAGTACTGCGGCGCCGAACGGTTGGGCCACGGCGTGCGCATCGTCGACGACATAACGATCGACGGCGACGGACAACCGCAACTCGGGCGGCTCGCCTCCTACGTTCGCGATCGGCGCATTCCGCTCGAACTCTGCCCCACCTCCAACGTCGACACCGGCGTGTGCGACACGGTGGCCGACCACCCCATCGGCCTGCTCAAGGACATGCGGTTCCGGGTGACGGTCAACACCGACAACCGGCTGATGAGCGCCGTTTCGATGACCTCGGAATTCGAAGCCCTGGCCGAGCACTTCGGGTATGGGCTCGCCGATATGCAGTGGCTGACGATCAACGCCATGAAGTCGAGTTTTTGGCCCTTTGACCAGCGTCTCGACATCATCAACGACGTCATCAAGCCCCGTTACGCCGAGCTGATGGCCTGATCGGCCAAAAGTCCCGGGGGCGAACGCCCCGGAAAGGTTCACAATTTCGCCTGTGCCTGCCGATAGGGCTGCATGAGCGACGTGACCACCGAGCCCAGATCTGAGCGCGGCCTGAAGGCCCCAATCCGCATCGAGGAACTTGGCGTGCCCCGCACCCTGCTGGAGGACATGTTCATGCGGCGCGTGCTCATGGAGCGCGAAGCGCCCATCCGCGCCATCGCCGACGCATTGTCGGTGACCGTGCCGATCGCCCGCGACCTGGCCGACGATCTGCGCGACAAGAAGATGCTCGAGTACCAGGGTCTCGACGGCCGTGACTATCGCATCTCGCTCACCGAGATGGGTCGGTCGACCGCTACCGACCGCATGGAGCAGTCGAGCTACGCCTCGACCCTGCCCGTCGCCCTCGCCGACTACGTCCACGTGGTCGAGTCCCAGCGAGCCGACCTCATCTTGAACCGCGAGAACATTCGCGCCGCCTTCGCCGACCTCGTCGTCGCCGACGAAATGCTCGACCAACTCGGTCCGGCGTTCATGAACGACGGCGCCATCTTCCTCTATGGTCCCGCCGGTACCGGTAAGACCTCGCTCGCCGAGCGCATGATCCGCATCCACGGCGACTGGATTCTCGTGCCGAAGGCGGTCGAGGTCGACGGTCAGGTCGTCAGTGTGTACGACCCGGCCATCCACGAAGCCGCCGAAACCCAGCCCGAAGAACTCGACCCTCGCTGGGTGGTCTGTCGCCGACCGCTGCTCATCGTCGGTGGCGAGTTGAGCATGCAGATGCTCGACCTCGAGTACGACCAGGGTGGCGGCCTCTACATGGCGCCCATCCAGATGAAGGCCAACAACGGCATTCTCGTGATCGATGACTTCGGCCGTCAGGTGCTCTCGCCCGACGAGCTGCTCAACCGCTGGATCGTGCCGCTGTCGCGCGGCATCGACTTCCTGAAGCTGGTGTACGGCTTCAAGTTCACCGTGCCGTTCGAATCCAAGCTCGTGTTCTCCACCAACCTCGACCCGAACTCTCTGGGCGATGACGCCTTTCTCCGTCGTCTGCGCAACAAGGTGTTCGTCGGTCCGGTTACCGACGAGGCCTTCACGTGGATCCTCGCCCGGGTCGCCAAGGCCAAGGGCATCCAGGTCACGGCCGAGTCCGGTCTGCACCTGCGCAAGGTCTCGCGCCAGGCCATCGGCGAGCTTCGCCCGTACATCGCGGTCGACTTTTGCGAGCTGATGATCGGTATCTGCGCCTACGAGGGTGTGGCCCGAGTGCTCGACGACGAGATGATCGATCGGGTGGCCGAGGTGTACTTCACCAAGGACGTAGACATGGGCCCGACCGCCGCCCGCTCCGGACCGGGGACCGCGCCGCTTCCGCCGGCCGCCGCCCACCTCGACCGCTAGCCGTCCCCCGCCCGCCGTCTCCCGGGGTCAGACCCCGCGACCGGCCGGGGCACCTGCGGGGTCAGACCCCCGCGACCTCAACCTCAAGTAGAGGTTGAGGTCCAAGAGTCTCTGACCAGGGGTTTTGTCGCCGCGCACGTTCGCCGCTGCCCGGATTTCGCACCGCGGTCAGCACCGCGGGGTCAGACCCCCGCGACCTCGACCTCAAGTAGAGGTTGAGGTTGGCGGGGTCTGACCCCAGGGCAGGTTTCGAGGTCGGCGGGGTCTGACCCCCCGGGGGCAGGTTTTGGGGGTGGGGACGGGGGGAGGGGTAGCTTCGCAGGCACCGAAGAACGTGGAACGAACGGAGCGCCCGTGGGCGACTACAACACCTTGCTGTACGAAGAGCGCGACGCCGTCGCCTGGGTCACCCTGAACCGGCCCGAGGTGTACAACGCGTTCGATTCGGAAATGCAGAACGAACTCGAGTCAGTGTGGAAGATGCTGCGCCGCAACGACGACGTCAACGCCGCCGTGCTCACCGCGGCCGGCGACAAGGCGTTCTGCGTCGGCATCGACCGCAACGAGCCCTTCACCGCAGTCGGGGGCGGCAAGCTCTACGGCACCTCGAACAACTACATGTACGACGACCCCGGCGACCAGCTCGGCCCCAAGGCCTGTGACCTCTGGAAACCCGTCATCTGTGCGGTCAACGGCATGGCCTGCGGCGGTGCGTTCTACATGATCGCCGAGTGCGACGTGATCATCGCCGCCGACCACGCAACCTTCTTCGACCCGCACGTCACCTACGGCCAGGCCGCGGTGTACGAGCCGATGAAGATGCTCCAGCACATGCCCCTCGGCGAGGTCCTGCGCATGTCGCTCGCCGGCAACCACGAGCGACTATCGGCCGAGACCGCCATGCGGGTGGGCCTGGTCAGCGAGGTCGTCCCCGGTGCCGAACTCCACGACGCCGCGGAACGATTCGCCACGATCGTCGCCGGCCAGCCGCCTTTCGCGGTGCAGGGCACGTTGCGGGCGATCTGGGCCGCCAACGACATGTCGCGCCAGCAGGCGCTCTCGATGGCGGCGTCGATTCTGACCGCCGGCACCGACGCGACCGACGTCGAAGACGGCCAGGACGCGTTCGCCAACATGCCTCGAATCGAGCCCCGCATCCGCTAACCGCGAACGGGCCGCCATCCCGACCCGGTGAACATCGTTTGGCCAATGCGGCCAAACCGACGGGTTCGGCCGGTTGAACCCAGTAAAACACTGGGGAAAAATGTACCGAGTCGACGAAGACAACCGCCCCGTGGTGTCCTAGTGTGAGACCACTTCGTACGCGCGCTCGGCGGGAGCGCACCAAACCTTCGTGGTCCGATGAAAGACGAAACCATGGCGATGGCAAAAGCACGTACCTGGCAATTGGCGTTGGCCCTGCTCGCGCTCACGATGATGGTCGCCCTGCTGGCGCCCAGCGAAGCCGAGGCTCGGCCCGAAAACCAGCGTCTGTTCCGGCTCACGCTGCTGCATTTCAACGATGGCGAGAGCGAACTTCTTGCCGCCGATGAGTTCGGTGGTGTCGACCGGTTCGTGAAGCTCGCCCGCCAACAGCACCGGTCCGCCGCCCGCTTCGGCGCCGACATCATGGTCAGCTCGGGCGACAACTTCCTCGCCGGGCCGGACTTCTCCGCCAGCCTGGCCGCCGGACCCCCGTTCTACGACTCCCAGGCGCTCAGCCAGCTGCCGGTCGATGCGTTCATCCTCGGCAACCACGACTTCGACTTCGGTCCCGACGTCCTCGCCGACTTCATCGAAGGCGTCGACCGCAAGCCCACCAACCCGCCGTTCCTCAGCGCCAACCTCGACCTGTCGGGCGAGCCCCGCCTCGCCGCCCTCGAAGAGCAGGGTCGCATCGCGCCGAGCACCGTCGTCACCCGCTGGGGTCGCCAGATCGGCATCGTCGGCGCCACCACCCCCGACCTGCCCGCCATCTCGAGCCCCCGCAATGTGGTCGTCGACGACGACGTCGCCGGCATCGTCCAGGCCGAGATCGATGCGCTGACCGCCGACGGCGTCGACATCATCATCGTGGTCAGCCACCTCCAGGGCATCAACGCCGACCTCGAACTGCTGCCGCAATTGAGCGGCGTCGACCTCATGGTGGCCGGCGGCGGCGACGAACTGCTCGCCAACGACGACACGCTCCTCATTCCCGGCGACGAAGAAGACGTGTTCGCCAGCTATCCGATCTACGCCGACAACGCCGATGGCGTGGAGGTTCCGATCGTCACCACGTCGGGTCAATACCGTTACCTCGGCAAACTCGTCACCTTCTTCGACGCCGATGGCAACCTGGTGAAGATCGGCCCGGCGTCCGACATCACCCGGGTCTCATCCATCGCCCCCGACGTGACCGGCCGCAATCTGTACGTCACCCGCCGCATCCTCAAGAAGGTCGAGGCTCACCTCGAGGATCTGGCCACCAACGTCATCGGAACCTCCCAGGTCGACCTCAACGGCGTGCGCGGCGACATACGCACCGTCGAGACCAACCAGGGCAACCTCATCGCCGACTCCCTGCTGTGGCAGGGCACCGAGTTGGCGGCCGAATTCGGCATCGACCCGCCCGACATATCGCTCGCCAACGGCGGTGGTATCCGCAACGACTCGGTCCTTCCCTCGGGCCCCGTGACCGAGCTCGACACCTTCGACATGTTGCCGTTCCCGAACTTCGTCACCGTTGTGCACGCGGTGCCGCGTGACCAGGTCAAGGAGATCCTCGAGAACGCGGTGTCGCGCATCGAAGACGTGAACGGCCGCTACGCCCAGGTCGGCGGCTTCACCATGGAGATCGACCTCGACGGCACCGCCCAGGAGCTCGACGAGGACGGCAATGTCGTGGTCGCCGGTAGCCGGGTTCGCACCATGACGCTCGACGACGGCACGCCGATCATCGTCGAAGGTGCGGTCGTGGCCGGCGACGGCATCGACATCGCCACCGTCGACTTCCTCGCCCGGGGTGGCGACGAGTACCCGTATCGAGACGCTGCGTTCACTACGCTCGGGGTTTCGTACCAGCAAGGGCTGGCGTCGTATATCTCCGGTCCCCTCGCCGGTGTGATCAGCTCGGCTGATTACCCCGAGGGCGGCGAAGGCCGCGTCACCCGGCAATAGAAAGCCGACAATATGCGACAAGACAGCACTGGCCGGCGGGCCCTCGCGTTTGCGTTTGGGGCCATCGTGCTCTTGAGTGCCTGCGGGGGCGGGCTCGAAACCGACAAGACCACTCGCGATGCCTCCGGCGCCATCACCGAAGCCGGTGAGCTTGGCGCGGGCGCTTTGCAGGTGGGCGACTGCTACCTGCTCGGCGAAGCGGAGAGCCAGATCGACACCGTGGACGGCGTGCCGTGCACGACGGCCCACGACTTTGAGGTCTTCGCGGTGTTCGATCTGCCCGACGGTGACTTCCCCGGGAACGAGGGGGTATCCGACGCGGCAGGCGAACAATGCCTGGAGGCCTTCGAGAGCTACGTCGGTCTGGCGTACTCCCAGTCGGTGTTCGAGGGCGCGACGATCGCTCCCACCGAGCAGACCTGGGGCAATGGTGACCGCGAAGTGATCTGCTCGTTGTCGGACCCGTCCGGCCAGATGTCGGAGTCGGCTCGCAACACCGGGCGCTGACCGGCCGGTCGGAACCGTCCTCCGCAGGGCGATTCCCGCCGGCAAAGCCTAGGGTTGAGCGGTGGGCTTCGATCGCAGCACCAACCTCGACCGACTGGCGAATGAAGAGTTCGACGTCGTCGTGATCGGGGCCGGTATCACCGGTGCCGGTTGCGCGCTCGATGCTGCATCTCGCGGCCTGCGCACCGCGCTGGTCGAGCGCGACGACTTTGCGTCGGGTACCTCGTCGAAGTCCTCGAAGATGGTGCACGGCGGCCTCCGCTACCTGCAGCAGCGCGAAATCCGGCTGGTCTACGAGGCACTGCGCGAGCGCCAGCGACTCCTGCGCAACGCCCCGCACCTGGTCACCGTGATGCCCCACCTGCTACCCGTGTTCGGCAAGGGCGGCGTCGTACCCAAGAAGCTGTCGCGGGCATTCGGTTCGGCCCTGTGGCTCTACGACCTCACCGGTGGGCTGCGGATCGGCAAGCTGCACAAGCGGGTCAGCGCCGCCGAGGCGATCGACTATGCCCCGACCCTCGACGCCGACCTCCTCGGCCCGTCCTACCTCTACTACGACTGCCTCGCCGACGACGCCCGGCTCACCCTCACCCTGGCCCGCACCGCGGCGCTCGACCACGGGGCGGCCGTCGCCAACCGGGCCGCCGTCACCGGCATCGATCACGACGACCAGGGTCGGTGCCGCGCCGTGCAGGTGCAGGCCGACGGGCGCGCCATCGAGATCCGCACCCGGGCCGTGATCTCGGCGACCGGCGTGTGGGCCGACGACATCGTGGCCCTCGACACCGGCACCGAAACCGACACCATCCGCCCGGCCAAGGGCATTCACCTCACCGTCCCCTGGTCCAAGGTGCGCAACACCATCGCCGTGTCGGCGTTGGGCACGATCGACAAGCGATCGATGTTCGTGGTGCCATGGGGCGACCTGGCGTATCTGGGGACCACCGACACCGACTACGACGGCCCCATCGACGACCCGCAGTGCACCGAGGCCGACGTCGACTACCTGCTCGACAGCTACAACCGGTGGTTCACCGAGAAGCTCGACCGCAACGATGTGGTCGGCACGTGGGCCGGTCTACGGCCGTTGGTGAAGAACGCCTCGTCGGGCAAGACCGCCGATCTCTCCCGGCGTCATTCGGTCGTGACCTCGCCCGCCGGCGTCGTCACGGTTACCGGTGGCAAGCTCACGACCTATCGGGAGATGGCGGCCGACGCTGTCGACGCGGTGGTCGAGTCCCGGCCGGAGTCGCCCGGTGCATGGAAGAAGAGTCGCACCGCCCGGCTCAAGCTGCGCGGCGCGACGGCGGGGAGCCCCGACGACCATCTCTACGCCCGCTACGGCAGCGAGGCCGGTGCGGTGCGGCGCATCGCGGCCGAAGACCCGGCGTTCGCCGAGCCGTTGGTGCCCGGCCTGCCCTACCTGCGCGCTGAAGCCATCTACGCCGTGCGCCACGAGATGGCCCAGACCCTCGACGATGTGCTGAGCCGTCGCACCCGGGCCCGGCTCAAGCGGCGTGACGCCACCGCCGAGGTCGCCCGAGAGGTCGCCGAGCTGCTCGCCCCCGAACTCGAATGGTCGCCCGGCGACGTCGAGGCCGAGGTGGCGGCGTTCACCGAATCCGTCGAGGCCGAACGGCTCGCCGGCGGTCTGCCGCTCACGAGTACATCGGCCGGCTCCACCCCACCCGTCGAGACGTAACCACCGAGGTACCCGACCATGTCCAGCTCAGAAATGGGGCCTGCAGCGCCCACGCCGCCGATCGAAATATCCGGCGGGGCCGCCGCCGCGGCCAGCCACTTCGACGGTGCCACCGTGGACCTCTCGGCCGCGCTCCTCGACGAGCTCGCCGGTACCGGCGCCGAGGTGCTGGTCGACCCCGAGGTCACGGGCGAGACCAGCCGCGACTGGTGGCCGCTGGCCATGATCTGGGCCACTGAGGGCAAGATCGCCGCCCGCGCCGCCGCGGTGGTTCGCCCCGCCGATACCGAGCAGGTGGCGGCGGTCATGCGGTTGGCCTATCGGGACCACATCCCGGTCACCGTCACCGCAGGGCGTAGCGGCGTGTGCGGTGCGTCGGTGCCGCTGCACGGCGGCATCGCCCTCGACCTGACCGAGATGGTCGGCTTCGTCGAGGTCGACACCGAGTCGATGCTGGTGCGCGTGCGCCCGGGCACCTTCGGCGACCATTTCGAAGCTCGACTCCAGGGCGACCACGGTCTGACCTGTGGCCACTGGCCCCAGTCCATGGCGCTCTCGACGGTCGGCGGGTGGGTGGCGTGTCGCGGCGCCGGTCAGTTCTCGACCCGCTACGGCAAGATCGAGGACATCGTCGTCGGCCTCGAGGTGGTACTCGCCGACGGTCGGATCGTTCGCACGGGTGGCCAACCGCGGTCGGCCAGCGGTCCGGATCTCACCCAGTTGTTCGTGGGGAGCGAAGGCACGCTGGGTGTCATCACCGAGGTCACGCTGCGGGCCTGGCCTCAACCGGACTATCAGCGGCGAGGCGCCTGGGGTTTCGCGTCGTTCAGCGAGGGGCTCGACGCCTGTCGCCGGGTCCTGCGCCGCGGTGGGACGCCAGCGGTTCTGCGGCTGTACGACACCATCGAGAGCAAACGGAACTTCGACATCGAGGACCAGCACGTGCTGCTGCTGCTCGACGAAGGCGACCAGGTGAGCGTCGATGCCACCGCCACCATCGTCGAGCAGGAATGCGCCACCGGGGCCCGACTCGACGATGCGTTGGTCGAGGGTTGGATGGGCCATCGCAACAACGTCGACGCCCTCGAATCGCTGATCGGTGGAGGGCTGGTGGTCGACACCATGGAGATCGCCGGGCCGTGGTCGCACCTCGACAACATCTTCTCGGCCGCGCTCACCGCCATTCGTTCGGTGGAGGGCACGCTGGCCGCGTCGGCGCATCAGTCCCACGCCTACCCCGATGGCGCCTGCCTGTATTTCACCTTCGGCGGCAAGGTCGAACCCGAGGAACGAGAGCGCTACTACCGCGAGGTGTGGGACGCCGGTACCCGGGCCGTGCTCACCAACGGGGGTGCGCTGAGCCACCACCACGGGGTCGGGCTCAATCGAGGCCGGTTCGTGGCCGATGCACTGGGCGAGGGATTCGGCGTCTTTCAGGCCATGAAGGACGCGCTGGATCCGTCCGGAATTCTGAATCCGGGCAAGTTTGGTTTGGTCGACCCGTTCGGGTCATCGCCCTACGCCTGACCGCCCGCCGCGAAAGGAACCCATGGCCCGCTACACGACCACGCTCGATGTCGACGCCGAACCAGCTGACGCCTTTGCCTACCTCGCCGACTTCGCCAACGCCGCGACCTGGGACCCCGGTGTGGTGAGCGCGAAGCAGGTGGGCGAGGGCCCGGTCGGGGTGGGCACCGAGTTCGACGTGACGGTCGCGTTCTACACCAAGCGCATCGAACTGCGGTACGTGGTCGAGGAGTTCGACGAGCCGAAACGGCTCACCCTGCGAGCCAGCAGTCGGCGGGCCAAATCCTTCGATGTGATCGAAGTCGCCGAGCGCGACGGCGGCGGCTCGACGGTGACCTACGACAGCGACTTTCGGCTCGGGGGTGCGCTGAACCTGTTCGACAAGGGTCTCCAGGTCGCTTTCGATTCCGCCGGAAAACGAGCGGGTGCCGGGATCGTCAAGGCGTTGGCCGACTAATACGTGGCCCGCGGCGTCGACCCTCCCGTGCCCCCGCAGCGAGGCCCCGCGCCGCACGATATCGAGCCGATCTCCGCGGAACCACCGGCGATGACGGGGACGGTCATGCGTCAGGAGTGGAACCACCTCACCGCTATCCACTGGCGCTACTCCGCCGAGGAAGTGCAGGCGAGCCTGCCCGACGGGTTGACCGTCGACACGTTCGACGGCTCGGCGTGGATCGGTCTGATTCCGTTCAAGATGGACCACATCGCGTTCCCCTTCACGCCGGCGATTCCGTGGTTCGGGTCGTTTCCCGAGACCAACGTGCGCACCTATGTGATCGACCCGCAGGGTCGCCGCGGCATCTGGTTCTACTCCCTCGACATCAACCGGCTCCCTCCCACGATCGTGGCCCGAACGCTCTATGGACTGCCGTACTGCTGGGGCACCGGCGGTGTCGACGTTCACCCCGAGACCGGCCGGGTCGACTACCGGCTGCGCCGGTTCTGGCCCCGGGGCGGCGGCCACATCAAGGCCACCGTGCAGATCGGTGAGCGGATCCCCGGCGGCGAGGTGAGCGAACTCGATCATTTCCTGACCGCCCGGTGGGGCCTGGGCACGGTGGTGCGAGGTCGGTTGCTGTACGGCGACGTGTGGCACCCCCGCTGGTCGGTGCACCACGCCACCCTCGAGTCGCTCGATACCGACCTGGTCGAACAGGCCGGGTTCTCCCGACCGCAGGGCGACCCGATCGTGCGCTACTCGCCGGGTGTGCCCGTGCGCATCGGCGACCTTCGCGCCGCCGACCTTCCGGCTCGGCGCTGACGCCGCACACTGACCTCGCACACTGACCTCGCACACTCACCTCGCGGCCGGGTCGGTTCGCTAGTCGTCGTCGAGGACGGCGCGCACGATCACGACAGGGCACATGGCGTGATGGGCGATCTGATGGCTGACCGAGCCGAGCAGCAGGCCGCGGAATCCGCCTCGGCCGCGGCTGCCGACGACCAGCATGTCGGCGTCTTCGGCCGCTTCGATCAACGATTCGGCGGCCCGGCCGCGGATGAGCCGTTGGCGAATCTCGATGCCGTCGAGGTCACAGCGACCGCACACGTCGGCGACGATGGAGTCCTGAAGCTTCTGCACCTCGGTAACCAGGTCGAGCGGGTTGAGGGGCACAACCCCCATGTCCGGCGTCGCCGGCACATAGGTGGGGAGGTAGGTGGTCACCACGTCGACGACCATGGCCTCACCGGGCCGTTGGCGATGGTGGGCTTCCTCGATCGCCCACTTCAGTGCGGCTCTCGCGCCGCCGGATCCTTCGACGCCGACGACTATCCGGGATTCCACAGAGGGTGACACAGGTCACAGTGTGGCCGCCGATGCCGCCGTCGGCAAGGACTGGGGTCAGGTCTCGAATATCTCGAGGTACAGCACCGAGACCTCGGGATCGGACCCGTCGACCATGACGTGGTACGCCAACCCCGGCGATGTCCGGCCCGAGGCGCCGCGGAACTCGGTGAGTTCGTCGGTTCGAAACCACCCCAGGCTGTCCTCGCTGGTGAAGATCGTGCGGGCGCCCTCGACCAGGGGTTCGTCGGGGTCCGTACCGATGGCGACGAGGAACGAATCGACGTCGGCGGTCGCCACCGGGACCCGTAACAACAAGATGTCGTCCAACCCGCCGGTGAACAGCCGCGCGCGGACCGGGCCGGCCAGCAGCGCGGTGGGAACGTCAGCGTCGAGAAAGTCGTTGAGTTGGGCGATCTCGGTCGCGGTGGGCTCGCCGTCGATACTCCAGCCCGCGATGAGTCGGCTGCCGTTGTCTTCGCCTCGACCGCCGTCACCGCCGCACGCCCCGGCCAGCAGCACCGTGATCACCGGGATCAGCGCTGAACGGTGGCGGGTCGATGGTGGCCGCGGCACGGGTGTTCGACGGATAGCGGGACAAGGGGCGGGGCGCAGCAGCATCGATCGATCGGCCGGGCTCGGCATCAGTCGTCGGCGGGTTCGGGGTCCGGGCTTTCGGTGAGATCGATCGCCTGATGCAGAACCCGCTGCGGGAACGGAATCTCCACGCCGATCGAGCGGAGCGTTTCGAGCACGGTGATCGCCACTTCGCTCATCACCCACAGCGCCACCAACTGCTCGGACGGGTGCCAGACCCGCAGGGCCAGCTCGATCCCGTCGTCTCCGAAGCCGGTGACGTGGATCTCGGGGCTGGGCACCTCGGCCACGCTGTCGACGGCGCGCACCGCCCGGGTGACGGCCGGGAGCATGCTGCGCAGATCGGTGTCGTAGCTCACCGAGAACGGCAGGGTCGTGCGCCGGACATCGTCGTGGGTCAGGTTGTGCAGGGGGCGCTTCAGCACGTCGTCGTTGGCCAGATACACCTTCGTGCCGTCGAAGGTCTGCAGCATGACCTCCCGGGCGTTCACCTCGAGCACGGTGCCCGTGTAGCCGTTCGACTCGATCTGGTCGCCGGCGCGGAACGGGCGGCGAGCGTGGAGCAGCATCGACCCGATGAAGTTGGCGATGATGCCCTGGAGCGCGAACGCGATGACGACACCGCTGAAACCCAGCGCGCCCAGCAGGGGTCCGAGCTCGACCTGCAACACGTCGAGCGCGACGAAGAACCCGACGATGAGGACGGCGAGGCCGAACAGACGGGCGAAAATACGGCCGACATCGGCGCGCACCGGGACGCGGGCCAGCAGGCGCTGAACGATGCGCTGCGACGCGATGGCGAGCACGAACGCCCCACCAAAGATGGCGCCGGCGACTATCCAGTCAACCGATGAGCGGGTGGCGGCGAGGAGAAAGGGGAAGTTCACCGCCGACGAGGTCAGTCGAGTGCGCCCTCGACCTTGGCCAGTGCGTCGTCCTCGCTGACGTCGAGCGCAAAGCTGAGCTCGGACACGAGAACGCTGCGGGCTTTGGTGAAGAGTGTCTTCTCGCCGGCCGACAAGCCCTTGTCCTTGTCGCGCAACGCCAGGTTACGAACGACTTCGGCGACCTGATACACGTCGCCGGACTTGAGCTTCTCCTGGTGGTTCTTGAAGCGCCGGCTCCAGTTGGCCGGCTCGCGAACGTCGCGCTTGCCGAGAACGTCGAAGAGATCCTCGACGTCTTCGGTGCTGATGGGCCAGCGCATGCCGACCTCTTCAGCCTTCTCCGATGGCACCGAGAGCATCATCTCGCCGTGCGCCATGCGCAGCACGAGGTACTCGGTCTTTTCGCCGAATGCTTCCTTCAGCTCTTTCTTTTCGACCACGGCGGCACCGTGATGGGGATAGACGACACGATCGCCGACATTGAAAGACATGAAACTCCTGGGAAAACAGACCCGCCAACGGCCCGAGGCGGAACCGCAGACTCCCCAGGATGCCACCAATACGTTGGTATCGCACACCGGGAGCGGAAGTTGGTTCAGCGGTCGGCGGTCACAATGGCGGTGGGGCGTCGTCCTCGGTGCCTGCGCCGGCGAAGCGGCGCCGCAGCGGGCGGGAGACGCGGCCCAGCCCCAGGCCGACCGCGAGCAGAAGCGACCCCATCGCGATGAGCAGCACGACCAGGAGCAGTCCCATGGTGAATATTTCGATGACGGTGCTCATGGTGGTCTCTTCGAGTCAGGACGCCGTCGGGGCCGGAATGGTGCCGAAAACGTCGCGGGTGCGTCGATACGAGCTCACTGCGGCCTCGGTGCCGTCCTCGGCCGCCAACATGATGCGGTGACCGGCGATCCGGTCAACGTAGGTGGACACGGCGCCGATCGACGACACGGCGAAGAGCCCGTTGGCCTGTTCGCTCACGCGGAGCTCGATGATGGCTCCGTCCTGCACGCCGGGCGGGCACTCGCTGCAGGTCTCCGGGGACTGGTTGGAGATGAAATTCCCGAGCCCGTTGATGACGTATTCGCCGTCGTACTGATCGATGCGCTGCAGGACGTGAGCATGGTGGCCGACGATGAGGTCGATGTCGGGAGAGCCCAACAGCGCGGGGCCGAGCGCCGCTTGCTGGTCCGTCAGTTCGTTGCGGTACTCGGTGCCCCAGTGCATGCTGACGATCACGAAATCGGCGCCGGCGGCCCGGGCGACGGTGGCGTCGTTGAGGATGCGGGACTCGTCGATGGTGTTGGCGAGCCAGGGTTGACCGGTGGGCACCTCGGTGCCGTTGAACCCGTAGCTGTACGACAGGTGGGCGACCCGGGCGCCGCCGACGTCGAGGAGGTTTACCTCCAGGGCTTCCTCGGCGTTACGGGCGGTACCGACGTGGGCGAGTCCCGCCCGGTCGAGGTAGTCGAGCGTGCTGATGACCCCTGGCTCGCCGGCATCGAGCGCATGGTTCGACGCGGTCGAACAGGAGTCGTAGCCGACCGATGCGAGGTTGGCGGCCAACTGATTCGGCACCCGAAACGCCGGGTAGTACTCGAGGTCGGTGTTGGTCTCCGACAGGGTGACCTCGAGATGGCACAGGGCCAGGTCGGCGCTGCTGATGATCGGCTGCACCTCGGCGAACTGGGGCGTGAAGTCGAACCCGTCGGCCGTTCGGGCGTTCTCGGCCACCGATTCGTGGATGAGGATGTCGCCGGTAACGGCGAGGGTGAACGACCGAAGGCCGGTGTCGGATCCGCCCGCGTCGGCGGACTCGTCCGAGCCGTCGTTGGTTGACCCGTCGGTCCCCGCGACGGCGTCACTATCGGCTGCGGCGTCATCGGCGGGCTCGCCGTCGGTCGCCACCGTGCCCGCGCCGCCACTGTCGATCACGTCGGCCACGATGGCGACGACGGCCAACGCGGTGAGGGCGGCGAACAGGGCCCAGGCCCACGACCGCTCCGGCGCCGACGGGGTGGGGGCGTGGGGCGCGCCCGAGGTCGCCGGGGGTCGGGGGCGACTCACTCGCGACCCGCCAGGATGGGTTTGCCGGCCCGCACCGATGTGTCGACTCCCTCGGGTAGCGCTCGGCCGCCGGCGTCGGTCGCAGCGCCGGTCGGGCGTTTGGCGATCTGTCCGGCCACCAGCACCCAATCGACGCCCGTCGAAGGGCGCTGCGGGGTGGCGATGGTGGAGTTGTCGGTGATCGTGGCCGGATCAAAGATGGTGATGTCGGCGTCGGCCCCGATCTGCAGGCGGCCCTTGCGCCGCATCGACGGCGCGCCGGCCTGTAACAACTGGGCGGGCAGGATGGTCATCTTCGCCAGACCCTGGCGCAGCGTCATCACGTTCTGGTCGCGTACGTAGGTGCCGAGGGTTCGTGAGAAACAGCCGGTGCTGCGGGGGTGGTTGTTGTGGTGGGTCTGCAAGATGGCGTCGCTGCCAACCATGACCCATGACGACTGAAACGCGGTCACCAGGTCGCTCTCGGGCATGGCGAACGCCGCGGTGAGCCGGTTGTCGTCGTAGGCCTGCTGGTAGGTCGCCTCGGTGAGGCGGTCGCTGGTTCCGGCCACCTGGAGATCGCCGTAGGTGAGGTTGTATTTCGTCTGCCAGTCCTCGTATCGGGTCGACTGCAGAAACGTGGCCCAGAAGGTGTACGGGTAGACGCAGGCGGTGATGTCGAGGCCCTCGGCTCGGGCGGCATCGAGTGTGGCCAGTGCCGCCTCCATACGGTTGGTGCCGCCGGTGGAGTTGATGTGTTCGACGTGGACCCGGGCGCCGGTCTCGCGGGCGACTCGCACGACCTCGTCGATCGCTTCGGCCTGGGTGCCCGGTGGGATGTCCTCGCTGTAGCGGATGTGCATGAACAGCGGCATGTCGGCATCGGTGGCGATGGGGGCGTGGGCGGCGATTTCGTCGAACCCGGCGCCGGGGGAGTACTCCGGTTGGAGGTGTAGCCCGATGGCGCCTGCGGCCACGTCGGCCGCTGCGGCCCCGACGATCTGGTCGAGGGCGCTGCCGGCCTCGTCGTAGATGTTGACCCCGGCGTTCGAACGGATGGTCGCGTTGTCGTAGGCGCCGCCGTAGTTGATGGGCGGGGTGAGGCTCTCGACCTTGTCGAGATAGGCGGTCATGGGGTTGTCGATGCCGTGCATCGAAAGGTTGGAAGTGACCCCGTCGGCGAGCTTGAACCACTCGCCGTAGCCGTTGGGTTCGTAGCTGAGGATGTCGATGAAGCCGGGGGCGACGACCCGGCCGGTGGCGTCGATGGGTGCGCCGGCGCCGGTGAGCCGGTCGGTGGTGATGGCGGTGATCTGGTTGCCGTCGATGCCGACGTTGGCGACCTGGTCATAGCCCGACTGCGGGTCGAGCACCCGGCCGTTGCTGATCACCACGTCGAACACGTGGCCGGGATCGGTCTGGGCGGTGGCGCCGGGGATGCTCGCCGGTTCGCTGACCACGGCGTCGCCGGGTTCGCTCGTGACGGTGACGGTTGTGGACGGACCCGCCCGGGGGTCGGACGTATCGGACGGTTGGCCCGGGCTGGCGCCGGTCGTGCCGAGGCCGCGAAGCGCCGCGACGTTGGTCGCCCCGAAACCCAGGGCGAGCAGCACCTTGCGGCGATCGATAAGCGGTGAGGAATCCGCCGGAGGCGCGGTGGGTTCGCGCCGCTCATTGGTCACCCCGCCGAGGTTACTGGCATCCGATCGCCTCAACCGCCTCGCGAACCATCTGGTGCCAGGCACGGTTTGGTTCGCTAGCCGCCCAGCTCCGCGAGATTCCGAGGTTTCCTGCCCACCGCGAACCATCTGGTGCCTGGCACCAGATGGTTCGCGGAGGGGGAAGTAGGTCGGGGGGCGGGGGTGGTGTGTGGGCGGCAGCGTGCAGCCGCAGCGCAAGGGTCGGCGGTAGCGTGCGGGGGTGGATGGCGAGCAGCGCGCACCTCTCGAGTCGGCTGGCGGCGCTTCCGGCCCGGGCGGCGAACCCGAAACAGCATCGGAGTTGATCACCCCTCGGTTCGGATGGTCGATGCCGCCATGGGCGCTGTTTGGCGTGGCCTTGGCGATTGCGGTTGCCGCCGCCATGGTCTGGCTCGTCACCCAGCCAACCCCGTTACTCGCGCCGGTCGCCGGCGACGGCGCCGTGGTGCGGGCAACTCCGGAGCTCGTCGTCCCCGAGGTCGGCGAGCGTACGCTCGACCCCTACCGCGGCCTCGGGACCTGGGTCGACGGCTTCGACTTTTCCCCGCCCTACACCGGTCCGAACCCGCCCGTGACCCCGGCATCGGTGCAGGAAATGGTCGATGTCGGGGTTCGCACCATCTACATCCAGGCCGCCCGGCTGTCCGAGCGTTCGCCCGATGTGCTCGAGGACCGTTGGTTGCTCGCCTCGTTCCTGCAGCAGGCCCATGCCCGGGGGGTGGCGATCGTGGCCTGGTACCTCCCCAAGTGGGGCGACGACTCCGCTGACATCGACCGGCTCATGGCCATGTCGGAGTTCTCGGTGCTCGGGCATCAATTCGACGGAGTCGCGGTCGACATCGAGTGGACCGCCGATGACCTGGAACCGGTCGAACGCAGCCGCCGGTTCACCGAACTCTCCGCCGAGCTGCGGCGACGGGTGGGCGACGACCCACTGGGCGCCATCGTGTTGCCGCCGGTGCTCACCGACGTGGTGAATCTGGACTTCTGGCCGGAGTTTCCCTGGGCGGAGATCGCACCGTTGTACGACGTATGGCTACCGATGAGCTACTGGTCGTTTCGATCGGAATCGTCGGGATACGACGACGGCTACACCTACAACACCGAGAGCACCGAACGGCTTCGCGCCCACCTCGGCGACCCCGACGCGGTGGTACACGCCATCGGTGGCATCGGTGGGGTGGACGGCATCGACGACCCGGTCGATCCGGCCGAACCGCTCGCCCGCTTCGATCAGTTCGGCGAATTCGCCCGTTCGGTGGTCGACACCGGAGCGATCGGGGGGTCGGTGTATGACTGGGTGACCCTCGACGAACCCACGCGAGCGCTACTCGCGGAGCTGTTCGCCGACATCGGTTGAGCGCCCGCAGCTGGTTAACGCCCGGACCTTCTAAAACGGTTGGCGTACGATCGCACCTGTGCAACTACCCCTCGCGGCAGAAGTTGAGGATCTGTATGCGGCTTTCGACGACACGCCGGAGCCGAACAGCTTCGACGTGTGCCCGTGCTGTGTCAGCGACGAGGAGCTTGCACCGTTGCGCACGCGAGACCGCCGCAGCCTGACCAGCGAGGAACTCACGCCGTACTTCTTTACGGCCACCGGGTCGGTCACCGGCGAAGATTTCGTCCACTTCTTTCCCCGGATAGTCGAGCTGATGTTCGTCGATGGTTGGGAGGTGGAGCGGGCGGTGGCCTTCGGGCGGCTGGGAAGGGTCGAAGCCCGGAGTCTGACCCCACGTCGGTGTTCAGGGCTGACGAGATTCATGGCCGCCGCCGTCAGCGCCATCGGACAGTTGTCCGACGCCTCACCCGCCGACGACCACAGCTGGTTGATCGACGAGGTCATCGGTTGTCAGGCGCTTTCGGGACTCGCGGTGGATCCGCTGTTGGAGAGGCTGCTCGAGTATCCGCGGCTGCTCGCCTCTTTCTGCGCCGCGAATCCGGAAATCCTGACCTCGGGGCGCCAATCGGACCCCTTCTTTGGAGACGTGGCGCCCGAATCCCAGGCCGCCATCGCCGGGTGGCTGCAGTCGGATCATGTGCTGGACCTCCTGACCGACCCCGGTCACGACCGGATCTGACGCTCCTGCCCTGGTGGGCAGGACTGCTCGGCCCAGGTGTGTCGGCTAGGCCGCATCGGCCGCGGCATCGTGATCCGCCGCTTCGTGGAGATCGGCGAAGATCTCGAGGACGTCATCGAACACGTCGGGGTCGAGCAGGTGTTCGAGGTCGTCGAGGGTCGGGCCGGATGGCGGCAGGGACGCGAGCACCCAGCGGCAGAACACGCCGTCGTCCATCCATGCGGCCTCGAACGCGTCGAGGCCGGGTAGGTACAGGGCGGCGTCGGCGCACATGCGGCGCAGGATCGCCCACGGCCATCGGTGGGCGACCTCCGGCACGCCGAGGGCCAGCATCGTGTGCGGGTCGGCGCCCGCGAGCTCAGGCACGAGTTCGGCCACCAGCCGCGAGAGCGGCCCGGCGTGCGCGGCGTCGGCAAAGGCCATGCCGACGGCCGGGTCGGGGTGGGTGTTCGCTACCGCCAAAACGTCGCCCAACCAGCGGCGGGCGAACAGTTTGAGGCTGGTCGTTTCGGGGGCGTCGGTGCGCAGCCCGAGCGCTCGCCGGCAGATGTCGACCAGGAGGCCGGAGGGTTCGCCGGCGGCGATGGATGCATCGAGCGGTCGCTCGAGCACCGCCACGGCGTCGCCGTCGCGGGTCACGATTGCGCCGACGCGGCGGTGGCCGATGGTCGATGGGTGCCATGTCCGCTCCGGGGTCGCCTCGGCGATGATGCCGAAGCCGACCCAGTGCGAGGGTGCGGTGAAGCCCAGAACGTCGGCGAGGGGGTTGGTCGGGTCGAGCGGGCGGACGGACAGTTCGAGTTCGCCGGCGGCCGGAGCACTGTCAACCGGAGCGATGCCAGCCCCAGGAGTGTCGACCGGCGCAGCGCCAACTGGCGCAGGTTCGGTTGGCGCAGTGTCAACCGGGGCACTGTTTGCCGAAGCACTGTCAACCGGAGCGATGCCGACGGCGACCGGGCCGTCGCTGTCGGCCTCGACCAGGAGTCGAAACAGTTCGTGGACAAGTGAGCGTTCGTTGGGAGCCATGCGTTCCTCGCGTGTGCGTTGGATCGTGTTGGCGGCCTCCCACGGCGGACCACAAAGCCGTGCGGGCACCCTACCGGCGGGCTCGGACAGCCTTGCCGGGCCGGACCCTGGCACTTGCCGCCGGAACCGAAAACGGCCCGCAAACTTTCCGCCATGGTCACTCTGGTGCCAGGCACCAGAGTGACGGCGGGGTCTCCGCCGGGAGGCGGATCACCGGGTTTTTGCAGCTCATTGCGTGTTCGGGGGTCTCCGCCGGGAGGCGGATCACCCGGTTTTCGCAGCTCATTGCGTGTTCGGGGGTCTCCGCCGGGAGGCGGAGAAGAAAACTGTCTCACCTCATTCGTAGGGTTCTGAGCATCGGTTCGTAAGATGTATTCGCAAGCCGGTGCGGAGCAGGGGCCTGTGTGGCTGATACCTGTTCGGTGTCGGCCCGAGAGAGGCAACCCAAAACATGGCGCCAGGCAAGAAGAACTCAGCCGTTGGCAACCGGAAGTCCACCGCCACCACCGCTTTCGGTGTCGGTAGCCGCGAGAGCCACGATTCCTCGGCGTTTTATGCCCGGTTCACCCCGCCGGTGCTGTCCGATGACGACACGGTCGTCACTGCACCGGATCTGGGCGATGGGTGTTTTCTCGGTACGAATGCCGACATGCATCAGCTGCCCGACGACTGTGTCGCGCTGGTCGTGACCTCGCCGCCGTACTTCGTCGGCAAGGAGTACGAGTTGGCGATCACCGGTGGCGGGGCCAACCCCGAGGTGCCGACCAGCTATATCGAGTATCTCGAGATGTTGCGGGCGGCGTTTGCCGAATGCGTGCGGGTGCTCGAGCCCGGCGGCCGTATCGCGGTCAACGTGGCCAACCTGGGCCGCAAGCCGTACCGCAGTCTGGCGGGCGACATCGTGCGCATTCTGCAGGACGACCTCGGGTTGTTGCTGCGCGGCGAGATCGTGTGGCAAAAGGCCGACGGGGCCAGCGGCTCGCTTGCGTGGGGGTCGTATCGTTCGGCCTCGAACCCGGTGCTGCGCGACCTCACCGAACGGGTGATCGTGGCCAGCAAGGGCCGCTTCGACCGGGCCCGCAACGGCAAGCAACGCGAACTCGACGGGTTGCCCCACAAGAGCACCCTCACCGCGGATGAGTTCATGGAGGCCACCCTCGATCTGTGGCGGATCGACCCCGAGAGCGCCCGGAGGGTGCAGCATCCGGCGCCGTTCCCGATCGAACTCCCCCGCCGTCTCATCGATCTATACACCTACGAAGACGACCTCGTACTCGATCCATTCCTCGGCTCGGGCAGCACCCTGGTCGCGGCGGCCCGAACGGGTCGGCGTGGTGTGGGCTATGACCTCGACCCCGAATACGTCGAGATCGCCCGCCAGCGCGTCGCCAAGGAGAAGTCGCGGGCTCGTCGCATCAAGGCCGTCGAGGTCGATGGCGAGGATCCGTTGTTTGAGCTCGGTCTCGAAAGCAGCGACGAAGCGGCCGAGCACTTCCAGGCCCGGGCCACCCAGGACGGCAAGAAGGCCCACGACCTGGCCGTGCAGGTGCTCGAACAAGCGGGCTTTTCGATCATGGACGAAAAGCCCAAGCTCAAGGGCGCCGGCGTGCAGTTCAACCTGCTGGTGCAGAGCGAGGATGGCCAGCCGTACTACGTCGACGTATCCGGCGCGTTCACCACCGTGCGGCCCGGGCTGTTGCGCACCGACACGTTGTGGAAGACCCTCGGCCGGGCCAGCGTGCTCCAGGCCCACGAGCCGGGTGCCCGGTTGCTGGTCGTCACCTCCAACCTGCCCCGCCACAACAGCGAGGGCGACAAGGCGTTGCGGGCGGTGGGCCCGTCGAACGTGTTCGACGCCATCGAGATGTTCGACCCGTCGGACCAGCTTCGGCTGAAGGACTATGCCAGCGGTTCCCACGAGCATCCGCGCGAGGGGTTCTGGAGCTCCGACGACATCGACAACCGCTACAGCTGAGCCCGGCGTCGAGCCCCAGCTCGAGGGCGTGACAGGCTGCACGGGTGCCGTCCAATCGCACTGAGGCAACCGAGATAACCACCGGCCTGGCCATGTTGGGCTTCGCGTCCATCGACCGCGCCCTGGCGACCCGGCCCGACTGGTTCATCAACGTGACCGATACCCAGTACGAGCGGCTCGAGTACAGCCGGACGGCGGGCACCTATACCGACGACATCGAGATGGCGTGGGCCACCGGGCAACGGTTCCTCCAGTCGGTCGATGGACTACGCGGCCGGGTGCCCGATCGGCTCGAGTGGAAAGGCCCCAAGAAACCCCCGGGTTGGGATCAGATTCCGGCCGACCTCCAGGTCGACCACGTGTACCTGATCAGCTGCAAATACGGCTCGAACATCTTGTTGAACACATCGCCGCCGCGTTTGTTCGAACGGCACCTGGCCGAACGCAGCGGCGACAAGTTCGACTGGTATGCCCGCGTGGCGCCGGAGGCGTTCCAGGCCCTGTACGAGGCGTCGTGCGAGTTTCTCGACGAACGCAATCTGCCCGACTCGGTGACCGAGCTCACCAACGAACAGCGCCTGGTGCTCAAGAACGGCCTGCCCAAAGGGTCGGCGTGGCCCGAGCCGTTGCAGCCGGTGTATCAGGACTTCGTCAACGCGGTGTCGCAGACCTCGGCGCAACAATGGCTGTCGACGCTGACCACCGAACGAAAGCGCGAGGAGATGGTGTGGCGGCTGCTGCGCCTTGAACCGGCGCCCTACTTCGTGCTCGGAACGTCGGTCAAAGGCACGCCGCTGCACTTTCGGGTGAACACCCCGAGCGAGTTCCGCCAGGATTTTCGGCTCCGGTCATTCGACAGTTGGAACCCGGTGCTCGGCCAGCCGGCCGTACAGTGGCGCGCCGATGTCGTACGGCGCGAAACCAACGAGATCACCGCGGTCGAAGGCCACATCGAGATCCGCTGGAGCCAGGGTCGGTTCGCCGGCTTCCCCGAAGCCAAGGTGTATCTCGACACCCCGCACCACGAGGTGCCGGGGTACGTGCCGCTGGCCTAGCTGCGGTGCGCCGACGCGGTGGTCGAGGCGTCGGTGGGCCGGGCCTGCACGTGCAGATCGCAGGGCCCTTCGCCGACGTCGAACTCGCCGAAGTGATCGAGCCCGGCCTTCGCCAGCGCTCGGCAGCTGGCGGCGTTCTCGCGAAACGGCGACGCCGCGACGTGAGTCCAGTCGGGGTGGTGGGGCCAGACCACCTGATCGACGAACGAGCGGATCATCGCCGACCCGCGGCCCCGGCCCCGCTCGCCCGGTTCGCCGATGAGGTAGTCGATGCCGGCGCCGCTGGCGGGGTAGCCGAGCGCGAACCAGGCCTGGGCTTCGGCATCATCGGCGTAGTCGGAGACGGCATAGCACTGGATCCAGCCGAACGGTTCCCCGGCCTCGAGCGCCAGGTAGTACTCGCTGGGCTCGTCGCTGTCGGAGCCGTAGTCGGCGACCACCGCGTCCCACGAAACGTCTTCGCCCTCCCAGAAGCGCACGACCCCGGGCTCATTGAGCCAGCGGTGCAGCAGCGGCAGGTCGGCGTCGGTGAGGCGCCGAAACGATATCGCTCCGGCCACGGAATCCATGGCCGCAGGCTAGATGGACGTGATGGCGGGAGGGGCCGAATTCGCCGCCACGCCGTTGGCCGGAGCGTCATCGGCCGCCATCTTGTCGATGGCGAGCCGGGCCGTCGCCCAGCGGCGGGTGACGAGTTCGCGGGCGAGGTAGGCATCGGAGGCCACATAGTCGTGGAGCTCCTGCGCGCTCAGATCGTGGATGCGTTCGCGGTCGACCTCGACGGGGTCGAGCCCGACCGACCGGGCCATGGCCTTGAGTCCACACGACCAACCGAGCGACGCGCCGACGTCGGCGCGGTAGACGCGATAGCCATCGAGATGACTGTGGTCGTACCAACGGCCGCGATACACGCCGGGGTGGCCGGGGAGCGGGTCGCGGCTGCTGAGCACCGAAGGGTCGTGGCGCAGCGTGAGCCCGAGTTCGATACCCAGGCGGGCTGCCCGGTCGGCCAGGAAGGGTAGATCGAACCCGCCACCGTTCCACGTGACGATGACCCCGGCCGGTAGGTCGACCAGCAGCGCATCGAGGCGGCGCAGCAGCTGCGGCTCGGGCCCTTCGAACACGTGGGTGTGTTCGCCCCCGACCACCGCGATGCTGACCACCGCGGCCACGGCGGGGTCCAGCCCGTTGATGGTGGTGTCGGTTTCGATGTCGAGGCCGTAGCGGCGGGGGAGTGAGGTGTCGATGAGTCAAACCTACCGGAGGGGCGAGACAGGCACCGCGGGGGCGCCCCCATCTAGCCTGAGCCGATGGTTGCTGCTCGACTCACCGACCCCAGTTGCGTCTTTTGTCGCATCGTCGCCGGCGAGGAACCGGCTCACGAGGTCTTCCGCGACGACGTCGCGATGGCGTTCCTCGATCGCACCCCGTTATTCCCCGGCCACACGCTCGTGGTGCCGATCGACCATCACGTCACCCTGCCGGATCTGCCCACCACCCAGGTCGGGCCGCTGTTCGAGCGGGTGCAGCGCCTGGCCGGCCTGATCGTTCCGGCCCTCGACGCCAAGGGATCGTTCGTCGCAATGAACAACATCGTCAGCCAGAGCGTCGCGCACCTACACGTCCACGTCGTACCGCGGCGCCCCAAGGACGGGCTCCGCGGGTTCTTCTGGCCCCGCACCAAATACGACGGCGACGCCCACGCCGCCGAGGTCGCCGCCACCCTCGCGGCCGCCTGGGCGGACGCGGCCGACTGACGCCCGTCGGGACGGGGCGAGGCCCTAGACCGAGATGGTCATCCGCCGGTTCTCGCCATCGCGGGCGGCCGCATCGCCGAGCGTGTCGTGGACGCCGAGTGCGATGCGGCGCGCCGACCACGCCACCGCAAAGGCGTCGAGCACATCGTCGGCCGCGGCAGTCGGCGGGGTCTCGGCCAGTCGGTCGATGACATCGGGGAACTCCGGCAGGAGCAGGCGCATTCGCTGCCCGAGCCCGGCCGCCTGCTTCTTGCGTTCGAGCGGCACGTCGCCGTTCATCTTCGTGAACGAGCACTCCGGGTGCACCTCGTGCAGCGCGTCGGGCTGACCGTCGGCCAGGGTGATCGCCCAGTCGAGCTTCGCGATCTTGGGCAGCAGATAGTAGGTCTGCTTCGACAAACCCCGACCGGTCGCCTCGGTCACCAGTTCGAGCGCGTTCGGGTAGTCGGTGGCGCGCAGCGCCACCCGAGCGGGCGCGGAGAAGATGCTCGACCGGCGAGGACCCAGATAGCTGCGACCTTCCCGGTCGCAGTCGCGCCCTTCGCCACCGGTCGGCAGCCCGATCGGCATGTCGATCCCGACCGCGCCGTACCGGCCCGCGGCCGCGTCGTGCACGATCGCCTCGATGTCGTCGACGATCTCGACCGTCGAGGGCCCCCCGTTCGGTGGCGCGGTGACGACCACCCAGGCATCGAAACACCCGTCGATTCCCAGCACCGGTTTCGCCGTCATTACCGCTGAGGCTAGGCGGCGTTCTAGGTTGACCGAACGCGGCGATCGTCCGGCGCTCGCCGCAATCGGCATAACCAACGGGAGATGACATGGGGCGACTCGACGGCAAGGTGGCGCACGTAACGGGAGCGAGTTCCGGCATCGGCCTGGCGACGGTCGAGCGGTTCGTGGCCGACGGCGCGGTGGTGGTGGGTTCCGACCTGGCCGCGCCCGACGACTTCGTCGGCGCGGATTTCCACGAATGCGACGTGCGCGACGGCGAGCGGCAACAGACCGTGGCCGATGCCATCGTCGCCGATCACGGGCGGATCGACATCGTGGTCACTTCGGCCGGCGTGGCCTCGGGCGGGCCTCTGCACTCGCTCGACGTCGAGGAATGGCAGCGCTGCCAGGACATCAACCTCACCGGCACGATGTTGTCGATCCGCTGCGCCCTGCCGACCATGATCGAGCAGGGCTCCGGGTCGATCATCACGGTGGCGAGCGTTGAGGGCATCGAAGGCTGCGAAGGGGGCAGCACCTACAACGCGTCCAAGGGCGGGGTCATCCTGCTCACCAAGAACGTGGCGTGCGACTACGGGCCCGCCGGGATTCGGGCCAATGCCATCTGCCCCGGGTTCATCGACACGCCGATGCTCCAGTCGGTACTCGGCGAGGAGAGCGACTTCCGGACCGCGATCACCAACCAACACAAGCTTCGTCGACTCGGCCGAGCCGAGGAGCTGGCCTCGGTGGCCTCGTTCCTGGCGAGCGAAGATGCCTCGTTCGTGAGCGGTGTCGCGCTGCCCGTCGACGGTGGATACACCGCCGGGCACAGCTACGGCCTGGCCGAGTCGTTCGTGAAGATGTGATCTACCGTTTGTGGTGATGGAAGCCGACGACCTCGAAGCCCAGTGGGCGCAGCGCCAGCGCAACTTTCAGGCGCGCGTCGTTCTCGACGGCACCGATGAACTGCCCGTGTCGGTCTGTGCACACCGGCGTTGGCACACCATCGCTCCGCCGTCGATGCCCTGGACCAGCGTCTTCCTGCTCGGGATCCTCGTCGTCCTCCCTCCCCTCACGGTCGGCTTGTTGACCTACGACACCAGAGGGCTGCTCGTCGCCGGGGCCGCAGTGGTGACCATCCTTGCGATCGAACTGGTCGCCATGGCCAACGTGTCGTGGTGGGGGCGGCGCTCGTTTGGCTACGCGCCCGGGTCCGACGAACCGGCCGCCGTGATCGGTCTCTACCCCCACCCACCCCAACCCACCGACCATCCGGCGATCGTCGCCGAGGTGAGCCGCGACGACGCCGACCGGTTGCCGCTCGACGGCACGGTGGTCGTGGTCGGCGAAGCAACCCCGGGCGGATCCCTCGGGATCGCCGATGGCGACTACATGATCTGGCCGACGGCACCGCCGCGCGAATCGGTGTGGCCGGAGCCGACCTGGGGTGAATCCGGTCGATGGGCTTCGGCGGAAACCGAACTCGAGTAGACCGAAGGATTCCGCCGGGACCGCTTCAGCGGCGGTTGCTGATCATCGGCACACCAGCGGCGGCGAGCGCGATGATGCCGAGGATCAGGAAGACCCATTGCCCCGTGAACGCCGCGGCGGCCACCAGCAGCCCGACGAAGCCGAGCATGAGGGCGACGAGTGGCCAGGGGACCGGCGGCCCGGGATCCGATTCGTTCGGCATGGTCAGAGCGTAGGGAAGCTCAGGCCGCGGGCACGAACCGCACCTCGAAGGTGCGCGGCCACCACTTGCCGGTGAGGAGGAACGTCTCGGTGGTGGTGTCGTACGCAATGCCGTTCAGGACATCGGCCTCGGCCGCCTCGTCGTCGCTCAGGAGACCGGAGGCGTCGACCCGAGCGGTGACCGCTCCGCTGGCCGGATCGATGCGCACGATGAAGTCGGTCTTCCACACGTTGGCCCAGATGGCACCGTCGACGCATTCGAGTTCGTTGAGATCGGCGATGGGTACGCCCTGGTCGGCGACGTTGACGGTGCGCAATGCCTCGAACGTCTCGGGATCGCGGAACGTGATCACATCCGTGCCGTCGGACATGGCGAGACCGTTCGCGTCGTCGAGCTCGCACAGCCCCCAACCCTCGTTGGGGTAGTCGTAGCGCCGGGCTTCGGTGAAGGTCTCGACGTCGTACTCGATCGCCGTGCCCGCCCTCCAGGTCAACATGATCAGGCGATCGTCGACGATGGTCAGGCCCTCGGCGAACACGGTGGGAATGGTGATCGAGCGAACGACGCTGCCGTCGACCGGGTCGACCTCCCGGAGGGTGGATTCGCCATTGACCGCACCCGTGCTCTCGAACAGCCGACCGTCGAGCAGTTCGTACCCCTGGGTGAACGCCGAGCTGTCGCGGGGGCGTTCGCCCACGACCTCGACGACGAGCGCTTCGGGGGTACCCGAGAACGGAGGTTGGGTTGCCGGCGGGGCGGTGTCGGATCCGGCGTCGCCATCGCTCGGGTCGGCGGTTCCGTCCGCCGCGGTCGTGCCGTCGGTCGCGGTCGGCGGGACAGCTGGTCCGTCGACGCCTGCGGTCGCCGACGACCCGCAGGCCGAGGCCACCAGCACGATCAGGAGAAGCAACGAGAGCATTCGCACTCCCAAAGTGTGGTCGGTATCGGTACCGAAGCGGCGGCACGGCGCGAGCAGACTCAGTTGGACGAACCCCCCAGGCCCCTTGCTACGGTCCCTGCCGAGCAACGAGTTAGGTGAAAAATGGATCGCCCGAGTTCCGATGGCGTGATCGAAATCGAAATTCCCCAGATGATGCGAATGCTTGAAGACGAGCTGCATCTGGCCGATCAGGTTCGTGTGGCCATGTCGCGTAACGACCTCATGAGTGAATCCGAGCGGCGTCATCTGCTGATTCTGCGGATCGTCGCGGCGGTCTTCGTGGTGCTCGGTCTCGCCGGTGTCGCAATGGCCTTTACGGTCCACTGGGCACTGGCCCTCGTGGCCCTGTTCTTTTTGCCGATCGTGGTCTACGGCCTGGTGGTCGTCGTCGAATCGATCTTCCTGCCGTCCTGAAGCCGGCGGGCGATCACCACCACGGTGAGGCCGAGCATGATGCCGGTGGAGTTGGCTATCGCATCGCTGAGCGACATCGTGCGCTGAGCCGAAAGCGCGCCCTGTAGGACCTCGATCGCCAGGCTGCTTGCGAAGAGGGCGACGGCGACGTTGTCGGCCTGCCATCGGCGTCGACCCACCAGCCCCACCACGATCATCCCGGCCCCCCAAAAGACGAGGTGGCCGATTTCGTCGGGCCGCCACGGAATGTCGCCCCGGTCGATGAAGTCGACCGCGAACACGCGCTCGAACGTGCGTCCGAACGCAAAGAAGCCGTTGACCGCGCTGCGCCACACGCCGGGGATGCGGTTCGACAGGCTCAGGCTCAGCGCGAGCACCACAAAGCAGGCAATAGTCACGTTGCTGCGCGTGATCAGCGGGGTGCGGCTGGGGGCGGGGAGGGGGTTCGACATGGGCTCAAGGTAGATCCCGATTGGGCGAAATCGCCCCCATGCACGACATCTTCACAAGATCTGCGGACCCTCCAAACGAAGGGTTCGCGGCGGTCGGGCACCTAGGTGTTGGTCTTGCCCTGTTCTTTGTCGACGATGTCCTGCAGCCGGTCGAACTCGCCCTGGTTCATCAGCGGCGCCCCGGGTATCTCGAGCCCTTCGCACAGGAACGCCACGTTGGCCCGGGTGGCCTCGACGCCGGGCGGCTCGCGGGTAGCGAGCTGGCGGAACCGGTCGGCGTTGGGCCCCCGCAACAGCGTGAGCGCGTCGTAATTGTCGGGTTCGCCGATCTCGTTGAAGTCTTCGTAATAGGACAGAGCGGCGGCGTACTCGGCGCGGACGTTGCCGTCGACCAGGTCGATGGCCACTGTGTAGAACTCCTCGGCGATCTGTTGGAGCTTCCCGGGGTAGACGAAGACCTCGGATTCCGCGCCGTCCTTGAAGTCGTTGGCGAGCGCGCAGAGTTCGACGATCGATTCGAGCCCCGACAACAACGCGCGCGCCTCGGTGGTGGTGGGTGGCACGGTTGTTGCGACGGTGGTCGCCGTGACGCTGGCTTCGGCATCGTCGCCGTCGTAGTCGAGGAGATAGCCGGCGCACACGACGATCGCGAGCCCGACTGCAGCTACGGCCAGCACGCCGCGTATCTCGCTCCAGATCATCCCCGCAGCCTAGGGAGTTATCGGTCCCAGCTGGTGTCGCGACCGGTAGCTGCCACCGAACTGTCATAGACCGGGTTCGGGTGCGGAGCCCCGCGGCGCCGGTGACGCTGCTCGCTGGGCAGGCCGGGCCCCGCTCGCTAACGTCGGGCCATGCCACTCGACCCGCAAGCTGCCGCCGTCCTCGAAGCCATGCCCATCAACCTCGAGGACTTCACCGGCATCACGCCCGAGCTCATGCGGCTCGGGTTCGAAACGCCCGACGACGGTGAGCCCGAGCCGGTGGCCGAAGTGCGCGATCTTCGCATCGCCGGGGGAGCGGGTGAGCAGGATGCGCGGCTCTACCGACCGGAGGGCGCCTCGGCCTCATCGCCCTGCGTGGTCTTCTTTCACGGCGGTGGATGGGTTCTGGGAAACCTTTCGTCTCACGACGGCACCGTTCGAGCGCTGGCGAACCGTTCCGGGATGGTCTTCGTTGCCGTCGACTACCGCCTGGCCCCCGAAGCGCCGTTCCCGGCGGCGGTCGACGACTGCGCGGCCGCGCTCGCCTGGGTGCACGCGAACGCCGGCGACCTCGGGGTCGACCCCGATCGACTCGCCGTCATGGGCGACTCGGCCGGGGGAAATCTGGCGGCCGTGGTGGCGAACGCCTCCCGCACCGCCGGGCCGCCGTTACGGGCCCAGGTGCTGATCTACCCGTGCACCGACATGGAACCGGATCGCTGGCCTTCGATGACCGAGAATGCGAACGGCTACCTGCTCACGCGGGCCGCGATGGAGTGGTTCTACGGGCACTACATCGACTCCGAACAACGAGCCGACCCGCGGGCGGCGCCGATCCGCGAGGCCGACCTCGCGGGTGCGCCGGCGGCGCTCGTGCTGACGGCCGAGTTCGATCCCCTTCGCGACGAGGGCGAGGCTTACGCGGCGGCACTGACCGATGCCGGCGTCGCCACCACCCTCTCCCGGTACGACGGGTTGATCCACGGGTTCATCGGCATGCACGATGCCATCGATCAGTCGGTCGCGGCCCAGGAAGAGGTGGCGCAGTTCCTGCGCGAGACGCTGAGCTGATCCGGAGACTTCTTGCGGCGCGGCCGGTCGGGTGGGAGACTCGCGAAGCGGAGAGGACGATCGAACGGCGGCGGATGCGGAGCCGTTCGGAAACGTCGGACGTTCGCGGGCGGGCGTCGCCATCTTCGCCCACTCGATTTTCTGATCGGCGAAACAACAGGCGGGACGACATGAAACAGCTCTGGAAGGTCCTCGTGACCTTTGCCCTTTTGGCGGCGACCATCGCCGGGGTGCAATCGAATGGCTCCGTGCTACCGAGCGCCGAGGCCGTGGTGCCCGCGGGGGCGTCTTCGTTCTCGGCCCTCACCCCGGTCCGGCTGTTCGACACCCGCACGGCGGCGTTCCCGTCGGGCAAGGTCGGCGCCGGGCAGACGCTGAGCGTCCAGGTCGCCGGCCAGGCCGGTGTGCCGGCCAACGCCACCGCGGTGGTGCTCAACGTCACCGGCACCCAGGCCACAACCAGCGGCTTCCTCACCATCTACGAGGCGGGTGTGCCCCGGCCGCAGGCGTCCTCGCTGAACCTCATCGCCGGGCAGACGGCGCCAAACATGGTGATCGTCCCCATCGGAAACGGTGGCAACGTGAACTTCTACTCCTCCGGCGGAGCGCACGTCATCGCCGATGTCTCCGGGTACTTCACCGGCACCTCGAGCGCCGAACGCTCCGGCCGGCTCGTGCCGATCGACCCGCTGCGGCTGTTCGACACCCGCACGCCCGCAACCCCGTCGGGCAAGGTCGGGGCCGGTCAGACCCTGAACGTGCAGGTTGCCGGGTTTGCCGGCGTTCCGAACACTGGGGCGTCAGCCGTGGTCATCAACCTCACCGGCACCCAGTCCAACGCGGCCGGGTTCGTCACCGCGTTCCCGACCGGCGATCCCCGCCCCAACGCGTCGGTGCTCAACATGGAGCGCGCGAACCACACGGCCGCCAACCTGGCGATCGTTCCCCTCGGCACGGGCGGACAGATCAGCCTGTACGCGCTGCGCGGTGTCCATCTGCTCGGCGATGTCGTCGGGTACATGACCGATGGTTCGGCGCCACTGTCGGAGGCCGGACTGTTCGTGCCGCTCACCCCCGCGCGCGTGTTCGACACCCGCACGCCGGCCCCGCCGTCCGGCAAGGTTCCGGCGTTCAGCACCGTGTCGGCTCAACACACCGGAGTCGCCGGTATCCCGGCCAGCGGCGTGGCCGCGGTCTCGCTGAACGTGACCGGTGTCGATGCCACGGCTCCGGGTCACATCACCGGATTCCCGACGGGCGCTCCGATCCCGACGGCGTCCACGTTGAACCTCACCTACCCGGGTGAGACCCGGCCGAACGCCGCCATCTTGCCCATCGGCACCGGCGGCAACATCAGTTACTACAGCGCCCGCGGAGCCCATGTGCTCGCCGACGCCAACGGCTACTTCACCACCGAGGCCACGTCCTCGCCCGACAGCGACAACGACGGGTTGACCGACGCCGAAGAGGCGGTCCTCGGCACCGATCCGTTCAACCCCGACACCGACGGCGACGCGCTGCTCGACGGCTGGGAGGTCAACGGCCACCCGAACACCGAGCCGTTGCCCGGCGCTGATCCGCTGCGGGCCGACATCTACGTCGAGATGGACTACATGGTGCGGGCATCGGCCTCCAACGGGCTCGGCCCGAACGCGACGGTGATGGCCAACATCGTCGACTCGTTCGACAACGCGCCGAACAGCAACCCCGACGGATCGACCGGCATCACCATTCACCTCGACCTCGACGACCAGGTGCCGTACGACAACGACCTGAACCCCGTGACATCGCAGTTCAATGCGCTGCGCGACAGCTGGTTCGACCCGTTGCGCCGACCGATCTATCACTACATGATCTGGGCGGACCGCTACAGCGGTGGCACCTCCAGCGGCCTGTCGTTCGGCATCAACGCCGCCGACTTCATCGTGACCCACGGAGGGTGGAACGGAAATCAGGGCGGCACCGACACGCAGAAGACGGGCACGTTCATTCATGAGCTCGGCCACAATCTCAATCTGCGGCACGGTGGCATCGACAACGTGAACTACAAGCCCAACTACATCAGCGTCATGACCTATGCGTTCCAGACCCGAGGTGTGCCGGGGCCGGGCGGGACCACCCTGTTCGACTACCAACGCTTCGACCTGCCGTCGCTCGACGAGAATGCGCTGAGCGAGGTGAACGGGGTGAACGCCGGACCGGAGTGGGCTGGCTACTCCACGTATCAGTACTGCGGCAGCACGCGAATCCTGACCAACGGGCTGACCAACATCGACTGGAGTTGTAACGGCAGCATCCAGGGCGGCACGGTCGGAAACGACGTCAACAACTCCGGCGGCAGTCGGAGCGTGCTCCTGTCGTTCAACGACTGGGCCAACATCTCCTTCACCGGTGGTGGGGTGATCGGTGCGGGCGGCGATTCGCTTCTGGCGCCGATCTCGCCGAACCGGATGGATGAGCCCGGCCCGGAGCTCACCGAAGAACAAGATCAGGCGCACGGCTAGACGCGCTCCCCCCGAACGCTCCGCAGGCGTTGTGGTGCCCCTCCGGCACCGCAACACCTGCGGATGACGCGGTCGAACCACAATCGAATCGCGGTCGAACCGCATAGCCTCGGGGAATGATCCTCGTCGATGGCGACAAGCTGACCATGAGCCGGCCCGGCCGGCCGCTGTTCAGCAACCTTTCGGTCACCATTGCCTCCGGCGATCGGCTCGGCATCGTCGGGTTGAACGGGTGCGGTAAATCGACGCTCGTCCGGGTGCTGATCGGCGAAGCCGAGCCCGAGGAGGGCGTGGTGCGGCGCGGCCGGGGTGTCCGGCTGGCCACCCTCACCCAGAACCCCAGGCTCACGCCGGGCACCGTCCGCGATGCGGTCGGTCAGGGGTGGGAGGGCGAAGCGGTACTCGACCGGTTGGGTATGGGCGACCGACTCGACGCCGACGTCTCGACCCTGTCGGGCGGCGAGGAGAAGCGGGTCGCCCTGGCGCGCACGCTGGTGGCCGAGGCCGACCTGCTGGTGCTCGATGAGCCCACCAACCACCTCGACATCGACGGCATCGCCTGGTTGGAGGACCGCCTCGCCGGTTTCCCCGGCGGACTGCTGCTCGTGACCCACGATCGTCATCTGCTCGACGCGGTCACCACCCGTGTGCTCGAGATCGACCGGGGCAACGGCTACATCCATGAAGGCGGGTACGACGCGTACCTGGAGGGGCGGGCCGCCCGCGAGGAAGCGGCCGGCGTCGCCGAAGCGGTGCGCGCCAATCTGGCGCGGCGCGAGCTCGCCTGGTTGCGGCGCGGGGCGCCGGCCCGCACTCGCAAGTCCAAGAGCCGCATCGCCCGGGCCAACGCCCTCCTCGCCGACGGACCGCAGGCGGCGGCGCGCAGCGGCGAACTGAATCTCCACGTCGACACGCCCCGCCTCGGCGATCAGGTGGTCGAGCTCAAGGGCGTCACCGCCGGCCGCCCGGGCAAGCCAGCCATCGTCACCAACGTGAAGCTCTCCATCGGGCCCGAGGAGCGGCTCGGCATCGTCGGGGTCAACGGTTCGGGGAAATCCACGTTGCTCGACACGATCGCCGGCCGGATCGAGCCGGCCGAGGGCACGGTCGTGCGCGGCCCCACCGTGCAGTTGGGCTACTACGACCAGACCGGCCGCGAGCTCGACCCGAAGCAGCGGGTGCGCGACGCGATGGTCGATGGCGACGGCGACCCCGACTGGCGGGTCGGCAAACTCCTCGAGAGTTTCTGGTTCGATTCCGATACCCAGTTCGCCCCGATCGAACTGCTCTCCGGTGGCGAGCGTCGGCGCCTGCAGCTGGTGATGACACTGGCCGACAAGCCCAACGTGTTGCTTCTCGATGAGCCAACTAACGACCTCGACCTCGACACGCTACGTGTCCTCGAGGATTTCCTGGAGGACTTTCCCGGCGCGGTGATCGTGGTGAGCCACGACCGGGCCTTTCTGGAGCGCACCGTCGACGACGTCGTCGTGCTCGACGGGTCCGGTCGGGTCGGGCGCATCCCCGGTGGCTACGCCGCGTGGGAGGACGAGCGCCGCGCTGCTCGCGGCCGGAAACGGTCATCGGCGGGGGCGAAACCCGCCCTCCCGGCGACATCGGCCCCCGCGGAACCCGCGGCCGATGCCCCGTCGGCGAGCACGTTGCGATTTCGGATGAAGGATCTCGAGAAGGCGATGCGCCCGCTCCAGAAGCGGCGCGACGTCCTGGTGGCCGAACTCGACGCGAAGCGAGATGACCACGCGGCGCTGGTCGAACTGGGAGCCGAGTTCGACCGGGTCGGCGCTGAACTCGACCGCCTGGAAGAGGAGTGGCTGGAGGCCGGGGCGGCGCTCGAAGACCGCTTCTGAGCCGAGTGCGCTCCCACTTTGACCCGCTGGCAGCGGGATTACGGTCGCGATGTCCCCCGCACTCGGTTAGATCCTGAGCGAATTTGCCGACACCATAGGGAAGCGGCCCCCGGGCGGGGGTCGAGATTCGTACTCGCGCAGCACCGACCCCCCGGCGGTGGAAGGAACCACGCACATGAGCATCGCAGAGCAGCTCGAGGCCAAACTCGGGCTCACCACCGTCGAATTGCAGTCAGGCCTTAGCCAGGTCGAGCTATTTCGAGCTGCGATCGCCAACGACCGAGGGCGTACGGCACTCAACGGTCCCGACGACGCCCAGAAGGCGTTCGCAACCGCCCTGGGCGAGGAAGGCCCGCTCGTCTACTACACCGACCCGACGTGCACCGGCCGCCCCGTGAAGGACACCTTCGCCGTCGCTCGCGACAGCGTGACCGAGGACGTGTGGTGGAAGCCGGACTTCCAGAAGTTCGACCCGGACGCCTTCGACGCTCTGCTCCCTCGGGTGGTCGCTCACCTGAACGAGCGCAATGCCACCCTGTACACGACCGATGTGTTCTGCGGCTGGGATCCCGAATTCGCCGAGCCCTACCGCTTTGTCGGCGAGTACGCGACCCACGCCTACTTCTGCAACATCATGTTCCCGAAGTCCGTGCGCGACGACTCCGACCGCGCCGAGACCGGTTGGACGCTGCTCAACGTCCCGTCGTTTCACTGCGACCCCGAGCGCGACGGCACCCTGACCCAACGTGCGGTGATCATCGACATCGAGAACCGCATCGCCCTGGTCCTCGGCCGCGCCGACTACTGCGGCGTCAACAAGAAGACCATGTTCACGCTGATGAACTTCGTGCTGCCGTCCAAGGGTCAGCTGAGCATGCACTGCTCGGCCAATGTCGGCGCCGATGACGACAGCGCCATCTTGTTCGGCCTGTCCGGCACCGGTAAGACCACGTTGTCGGCTGATCCGAACCGTCAACTCATCGGCGACGACGAGCACGTGTGGACCGAGACCGGCGTCTCGAACTTCGAGGACGGTTGCTACGCCAAGCTGATCGACCTGTCGAAGGAAAACGAGCCGGTGATCGCTGCCGCGCTGTCGATGAAGGGCACGTTGATCGAGAACGTGCCGGCGCTGCCGGGCAAGGCGATCAGCGATACCGATCCGCAGGACTTTGACCTCACCGATGGGTCGGTGACCGAGAACACCCGGTTCGCCTACCCCCTCACGTGCAACCCCGATGTCGCCGAAGGCGCACGGGGCCCGCACCCACAGACGATCGTGCTGTTGACGGCGGATGCCTTCGGTGTCTTGCCGCCGGTGTCGATCCTCGACGAGGACGAGGTGATGTACCACTTCGTGATGGGCTTCACCTCCAAGCTCGCCGGCACCGAGGTGGGCGTGACCGAACCCGAAGCGACGTTCTCGTCCTGCTTCGGCGCCCCGTTCATGTCGCACAAGGCGTCGGTCTACGCCGAGTTGTTGGCCAACCGGATGAGCGAGCACAAGACGCGCTGCATCCTGTTGAACACCGGCTGGTCCGGTGGCCCCTACGGCAAGGGAGAGCGCATGTCGCTCACGGCCACCCGAGCGCTGCTCGACGCCGCCCTCAACGGCGAACTCGACGGGGTCGAGACCGAGGTCGAGCCCACGCTGGGTCTGCGCATGCCGGTGTCGTGCCCCAACGTCGACGCCGCCATCTTGAACCCGCGCAACACCTGGGACGACGTCGACGACTACGACGCCGCCGCCGTCCGCCTGCGCGACATGTTCCGGTCCAACTACGAGGTCCAGGGATACGCCGAGCTCGGCATCAAAGCCGCAATGTAGCCCGTACTTCCGGCTGGGCCGTGACCTCGCCTGCCCCGGTGTCGGGGGCGGGGATGGCGCTTTAGAAGCCGGGAATCTCCGGCGTACCCATGTCGATTTCGCTGCCGAGGCTGATGTTGGTGGCTCGGCCTTCGGGGTCGACCTCAAACATCACCCGCTGGCCCTGGCGCAGCATGCGGAACAGGGACCCGTCGAGGGCGGTGGGGGAGAGGTCGTAGTCGGCGAGATCGGTGTCGCACACGACGACACCGTCACCGGTACCCGGGTCGTAGGACTTCACCACGCCCTGCATGGACTAGCGAACAGCCTTCTCGACCTTGCCGGCCTTCAGGCAACCGGTGCACACGTTGACGCGCTTGACGCCACCGTTGACCCGGGCACGAACCCGCTGGATGTTGGGGTTCCACCGACGCCGCGTGCGACGGTGCGAGTGGCTGACTCGCATGCCGAAGCCGGGACGCTTGCCGCAGACGTCGCATACCGATGCCATTGCATTCTCCAAAACGTGAACTCGAACAGCGCATGAGCGTATCGGCTCGCGCGGGTATTTCTGCAATCGGAGCACCCCGGACGGGATTGCGGACCGCATAGTTGGCTACGCTCTGGCCTCGATGACCACCCCACTGCTCGACGCGGCGACTCTGCGTGCGATCGTCGTCGCCTTCCGCGATGCGCTCAACGAACACCGCGAAGCGATCAACGTCTTGAACGTGTACCCGGTACCCGATGGCGACACCGGTACCAACATGGCGCTCACGCTCGATTCGGTGTGCGAAGAGGTGGATGGGGCCGGCGATGACATGGCGAGCGTCTGCAAGGCGATTTCGCACGGCTCACTCATGGGTGCCCGGGGCAACTCCGGCGTCATCATGTGTCAGCTCCTGCGGGGACTGTCCGAGACGATCGGAGGCCACGAGGGCGATGGGGTCAACGGAACCGTCTTTGCCGAGGCCCTCGGCTCCGCTGCCGCAGCGGCGTACGGCGCGGTCGGCAATCCGGTCGAGGGCACGATTCTCACCGTCGCTCGGGAGGCGGGTGAAGCCGCTATCGCCGCTGCGGCGACCACCGATGATCTCTCCGCCGTCGTCAACGCGGCGCGGATCGAGGCCGCTGCCTCGCTCGAACGCACGCCCACCCTGCTTCCCGTCCTCGCGGATGCCGGCGTGGTCGATGCCGGTGGCGCGGGGTTTGTCCTCTTTCTCGACGCCATGTTGTCGGTGATCGACGGCACACCGATTCCCGAGCCCGAGGTGCCGGCCGAGGCCCCGGTGCTCACCCAGCCGGCCGCGGCTTCAGGCGACGGGTCGAAGGACGTTTCCGAGCTGCGCTATGAGGTCATGTACTTCCTCGACGCTCCCGATGATTCCATCGACGCCTTCAAAGCGGCCTGGGCGGCGATCGGCGACTCGATCGTCGTCGTCGGCGGGGACGGCGTCCACAACTGCCACGTACACACCGACGACATCGGAGCGGCCATCGAAGCCGGCATCGAGGTTGGCCGGCCGCACAAGATCCGGGTGACCGACCTCCTCGAGGAGGTCGCCGAGCGCGACTGGGTGAACGAGGCGCTCGGTCACACGCCTCCGCCCGCAAAGCACGTGCCCACCGCGGTGGTCGCTGTGTGCATGGGCACCGGTGTCGAGGCCATTTTCCGTTCGCTCGGTGTGCAACACGTGATCACGGGCGGCCAGACCATGAACCCGTCGACCGCCCAGCTGCTCGAAGCGGCCGAGGCGGTGAACGCCGACGAGGTCGTGCTGTTGCCGAACAACAAGAACATCATCCCGGTGGCCGAACAGGTCGATGCACAGTCCTCCCGTTCGGTTCGGGTCGTGCCCACCCGTGGCATCGCCGAGGGGTTCGCCAGCCTGCTGCAATACGACCCCCAGGCCGACGCCGCCGACAACCAGGCGCGTATGGCCAGCGCCGCCGAATCCGTGGTCGCCGGCGAGGTCACCCAGGCGGTGCGCGAGTCGAATTCCGATGTCGGTCCCATCGCCGAGGGCGATTGGCTGGGAATTGCCCGCGCGGGTATCCGCTCGGTCGCCCCGACCCTGGTCGACGCTGCGGTCGGGTTGCTCGACGAGTTGATCGACGACACGCACGAGATCGTGACCCTGATCGCCGGATCCGGCGCCGATGCGGCCACCACCGCCGCGGTCACCGACTGGATCGACGCCAACCGTCCCGAGGTCGAGGTCGAGGTGCACGACGGCGGCCAGCCCCTGTACCCGTTCTACTTCGGCATCGAATAGCCGCTCCATGCCGGCCGGTGACCCGCCGCTTTCGTTGCGTGACCTCGACGCCATCGACGTCGAGAAGCTGTCCGGGGTGGGCCCCAAGACGTCCAAGTCGCTGAAGACCGCCGAGATCGCCTCGGTGCTCGACCTGTTGATGCACTATCCGCGTCGCTACATCGATCGCACCCGGGAGGCGACGATCGCCAACCTGCCCGTCGGCGAGCAGGGAATGGTCCTGGTCGAGATCATGAAGGTCAACGCCCGGCGCACCCGCAACCGGCGGAGCCTGGTGGAAGCGGTCGTCTCCGATGGCACGGGCCGGATATCGCTCACGTTCTTCAACCAACCGTGGCGGGAACGCCAGCTGAAGATCGGCATGGAAGCGGTGGTGTTCGGCAAGCTCGACCTGTTCAACGGCAAGAAGCAGATGACGAACCCGGTCGTCGACCTCATCGGTGTGGGGTCCGAAGACTCCAAGAAGACCGGCAAGATCGTCCCCGTCTACCCGCAATCGGAGAAGGCCGGGTTGATGACCTGGGACCTCATGAAGATCGTGGCGGAGGCACTGCGCAAGTGCGAGGCCCGCGGCATTGCCGACCCGGTCCCCGAATCGGTGCTCGACGATCTCGACCTCATCGCTCGCCATCGGGCGTTGGTGGGTATCCATCGCCCCGAAGCGATGGGTGAGGTGACGTTGGCCCGGCGGCGGCTGGTGTTCGACGAGCTCCTTCGAATCCAGGTGAAGCTGGTGCAGCGCAAGCGGCTGATCGAACGCCGCGATCGCGGGGTGGAGCACGACACCACCGGCGCGCTGGTGGCGCAGTTTCACGACCGGTTGGCCTTTCCGTTGACCGCCGCGCAGGAGCGGGCGATCGCCGAGATCGTGCACGATCTCGGGGCGCCGTCGCCGATGCACCGGCTGCTGCAGGGTGATGTGGGCGCCGGTAAGACCGTGGTTGCGGTCAGTGCGCTGCTCACCGCCGTGCAGGGTGGCCACCAGGCGGCGTTGATGGCGCCGACCGAGGTGCTGGCCGAGCAGCACCATCTCGGGATCGCCGAGTTGCTCGACGGCATGATCGTCGCCGACGCCGGCGCGTCGTTGTTCCCGGATCGCCCGCTGTCGGTGGAGCTGCTGAGCAACCGAACGACGGGACCCGACCGCAAACGGGTGATCGCCGGGCTGGCCGACGGCTCGGTCGATCTGGTGATCGGCACCCACGCCCTGATCCAGGACAAGGTGGCGTTCCGTTCGCTCGGCGCGGTGGTGGTGGACGAGCAGCACCGGTTCGGCGTCGAACAACGCGCGGCACTGCGGGAGAAGAACGTCGACGACACCGTCCCCGATGTGCTCGTGATGACCGCGACGCCGATTCCGCGCACCGCCGCGATGACGGTGTACGGCGATCTCGATGTCTCGGTGCTCGATGAGCTGCCGCCGGGCCGGACGCCGATCGTGACCGAGTGGGCTCGCGACGGGGTGGACGAGGCCACGGTGTGGGATGCGGTGCGAGCCGCCGTCGAGGCCGGTCAGCAGGCCTACGTCGTGTGCCCGCTGATCGAGGAGTCCGAGAAGCTCGAGGTGCGCTCGGCCGAGGAGACCTACGAGGAGCTTTCGGGCGGCGAGCTCTACGGGCTCCGCGTAGGTCTGCTCCACGGTCGCGTTCCCGCGGCCGACAAGGAGGCGACGATGGCGCAGTTCCGGCGCGGCGACATCGATGTGCTGGTGGCGACAACGGTGATCGAGGTCGGCGTCGACGTACCCAACGCCACGGTGATGGTGATCCTCGACGCCGCTCGATTCGGCATCGCCCAACTCCATCAGCTTCGCGGTCGGGTGGGCCGCGGCGCCGTAGCATCGTGTTGTTACCTCGTGGGCGAGGCGACCACCCCAGATGGTGAGTCGCGGCTCGAGGCGCTGGTGCGGTCTACCGATGGGTTCGAGCTGGCCGAGGTCGACCTCGAGCTGCGCGGCGAGGGAACGATCATGGGCGAGAAGCAGAAGGGCAGAAACGACCTGAAGTTGGCATCCTTGCGCCGCGATCGGGAGTGGGTAGAGAAGGCTCGTGAGGTGGCGTTCGGACTCATCGACGCCGACCCCGATCTCGATTCGACGCCGGAGTTGGCGGCCGAGATCGAACTCTTCCTGGGCGAGGACGAGGCCGACTTCCTCCTCAAGTCATGAATATGAATACAGCCGACTTCCTCACTCAAGTCATGAATACAGCCGACTTCCTCCTCAAGTCATGAACGACTCGACCCCCGATCCCGATGACGTCCCCCGTGGCCCGACCGGTCGGAAGATCTCGCCCGCGGTATTCGCGTCGAATTGGCGCACCATTCTCGCCGTCGACGCCCTCGCCGGGGTGATCGTCGCCCTGATCGGGGTAGCGCTCCTGGTATGGGTGTCGCCGTGGCTGGGGTGGCCCGCCATCATCGTCGGCGCCGTGTACGTGGCGTTCGTCGGTCGCCGGGCGCTGCAATGGCGGTTCCTGCGGCACCAGGCCGGGTTGTAGGCGGCACCGGCCTGGGTCGAGCGGTCAGGGTCCGTTACGGTCACACCATGAGCCAGCAGATCGAAGATGCCGAGATCGAATCGGTTTCGCCCGAGCGGCGGGCGATGCTCGTCGCGACTCTCGCCGATGCGTTCGGCGCGGATCCACTGCACACGTGGCTCTTCCCGGACCCCGTCGCGCGCGCCGCCGCGATGCCCCGATGGATGACGGCCATGATCGATCTGGCGCCCGAGGGCGCCGCGCTCGAAGGGGTCCTCGATTTGGCCTGCGGGGCCGTTTGGCACCCGCCGGTACGCGCCGACGCACAACCCGACGATCAACCCGGCGATCAACCCGAAAATCAACACGGCGATCCCTCGGCGCTGATCGCCGTGCTCGTGGACACGCTCGGCGAGACGGTGGCCTGGGAGCGGCTCGGTGAACTCGGTCGCATGGCGGCCGAGCGCCCGGAGGCGCCGCACTGGTATCTCGGACTGGTCGGAACGCGCTCGGGTGGTCGCGGCCAGGGTCTGGCCACCCGGCTGTTGTCGCCTCGGTTGGCCGAGTGCGATGCCAACGGCCACGACGCCTATCTCGAGAGCACGAACCCGCGCAACGTTTCGTTGTACGAACGGCTCGGATTCGAGACCACCGGGACCCTCAACCTCGGCAGTGCCGACGGCCCGCTCATCACGACCATGTGGCGCCCCGCCCACTGATCGCGACCGCCCACGGTCACTCTGGTGCCTGGCACCAGAGTGACCGCTGGGTGGTTTGGGGCGTTTCGAGTCGGGGCCAGTACCGTGACCCGATGAAGCCACCCGACACCATCGTGTGCGTCGACTGCCTGGGCACCTGCCACCTGTTGTCCTACCCACCCGAGGAGGGGTTCGAGCCGGGCGACATCGTCGCGTACCGCTGCAAGGACTGCCTCGACCGTTGGGACATCGAACTGGCGGTGGAGGACTTCGAGGATCGCACCGAAGGCCACGGGTCCTAGCGTGCGCGTCATCGCGGGAACCGCGGGTGGTCTGCGCCTGGTGGCACCGGAAGGGCGAACCGTTCGCCCCACCACCGACCGGGTGCGAGAGGCGATCTTCAACGCGCTGTACAGCCTCGACGCCCTCGATGAGGTCCGGGTGCTCGACCTGTTCGCCGGCACCGGTGCCCTCGGCATCGAAGCCCTTTCGCGCGGGGCGGCATCGGCGGTGTTCGTCGAACGCGACCGGCACGCTCTCGCCTGCCTCGAACAGAATCTCGAGACCACCAGATTCGCGGACCAGGCCCACGTCCGCGTCGGCGACGCCATGGCATTTGCTCGGACCGCGAACGAGGAGTTCGACCTCGCCTTCCTGGACCCGCCGTACGACTTTGTGGACTGGGACGATCTGATCGACGTCGTACCCGCGCAGCGCATCGTGGTCGAAGCGGGCCGGGCGATCGACGAACGCCCGGAGTGGCGACTGGACCGCACCAAGGCCTACGGCGCTACCGTGGTCACCATCATGAGTCGACGGAACGCAGTGAACGAGGTGCCTCGATGACCAAGGTGCTCTACCCCGGTTCGTTCGACCCGGTGCACAACGGCCACGTCGAGATCGTGGAGACGGCGTCGTCGCTGTTCGACCACGTGGTCGTGGCCACGATTCGCAACCCCCAGAAGGGCCGGGGGTTGTTCGACCTCGACGAACGCATGGCGATGCTCGAGGAGTCGTTTGCCCACCTCAGCAACGTGTCGGTCACGTTGTTCTCCAGCCTCGTCGTCGATCTGGCCACCGAACTCGAGGCGGATTTCATCGTGAAGGGCCTGCGAGCGGTCTCGGACTTCGAGAACGAACTCCAGATGGCCCAGATGAACAACGAGGTATCCGGCGTGCACACGCTGTTCATCCCGTCAGCTTCGAAGTACTCGTTCCTGGCGTCGAAGCTCATTCGCGAGATCGCCGTCTTCGGCGGCGACGTCTCGGGCATGGTGCCCCCGTCGGTGGCCTCCCGGCTGGCCGAGCGGGTTCGGGAAACGAACGAAGAGAAGAAGTCGTAGTGGACGAGATCACCGGTCAGACACCCGCCACCGGCGAACCCGCGGACGGTCCCCAGTTCGAACTGCTCGTGAAGCGGGCCCTCGACCTGGTCGACGCGGCCCGCCCGGTGCCCCTGTCGACCTCGTCGATGATCAACAAGGACGAGGTGCTCGAAGTTCTGGAGGAGGCGATCCGGCGGGTTCCCGACGAGCTCAAGGCCGCCCGCTGGCTGCTCAAGGAGCGCGAGGAGTTCCTGGCCAAGGTCCGCCGCGAAGGCGACGACATTCTCGGCGCCGCCCGGGATCAGGCCGCCCAGATGGTCGAGCGCACCGAAGTGGTGAAGTCCGCCGACCTTCGGGCCCGCCAGATACTCGATGCCGCCGAGACCGAAGCCCGCAAGATGCGTCTCGAGGTCGAGGACTACTGCGACCAGAAACTCGGCAGCTTCGAGGCGGTGCTCGACAAGACCCGCTCGCAGGTGCAGGAAGGGCGCGCCAAGCTGCAACGCACGGCGCTCGACGATGCCCAGGCTCAGCAACCGGCCGAGGCCCTGCCGGACCCCAACGTCGATGCGGGCGGGTTCTTCGATCAGGACCACCGGTGAGCCGGGCCGCTGCCCTGCGGGTAGCGGTCGCCGAACTCATCGGCCGCCCCGGCGCCCGGCGAGAGGTGACGGGGTCGATCGAGCTCGCCGACGTCGTCCTGGAGCAGACGGGAACCCGGGCGGTGCCCGAGGCCTCGGTCGACCTGGCGATCGAGACGATCGTCGAGGGATTGGCCGTTACCGGCACGGTGCACGCCCGTTGGTCCGGCGTGTGTCGCCGGTGTCTCGACCCCCTCAAGGGGGAGCTGGCCCCGGCGGTGAACGAGATCTTCGTCGACGAACCCGACGAGGGTGAGACCTGGCCGATCGAAGCCGACCATGCGGATCTCACGCCGCTGGTGCGCGAGGCGGTGATGTTGGCGCTGCCGCTTTCGCCGCTGTGCGCGAACGACTGCGCCGGGCCGGACCCGGAGCGCTTTCCCACCACGGCGGAGGGCGCCGACGACAGCGATGCCGACGACCCACCCATGGATCCGCGCTGGGCCGTCCTCGATGAGCTCACCTTCGACGACTGAGACAGCCTGATCGCTCGCCCGGAGCGGATCACCTACCCGGCGCCCGGATGTGGAGTGCTCCGGTTCTGCGGCTACGATGAGCGGCTGCTCGTACCACCGTCACAGGATTCGACCGATGGCAGTCCCAAAAAAGAAAACCTCCAAGGCGAAGTCCCGTAGCCGGCGCGCGTCCGCGTGGAAGATCAACCCCACGTCGCGTAGTTCGTGCCCTCGGTGCAGCCACACCAAGCGCCCGCATCGGGTGTGTGGGAACTGCGGCTGGTACCACGGCCGCGAAGCCGTCGACGTCGACTAGTTGACGCGCCGGCCCGGTCCGTCCGGGTTGGGCACAACGGTCACGAAAACTGGGGGAACACACGAAGATGCTGCCGATCGCGGTCGATGCCATGGGAGGCGACAACGCTCCCGCTGCCATTGTCGAGGGATCGTTGCGCGCCGCGGCCGAATCCGACGTTCCGGTGATGCTGGTCGGCCAACCCGATGCGCTCGGGGCGCTGGGCCATGACCTGAGCGGTGTCGAGATATTCGAGGCCTCCGAGGTCATCGCCATGGACGCCGAGCCGGGGTCCAGCGTTCGGCGGATGAAGGACTCCTCGCTCGTCCGCGCGGCCGAGGCGGTGCGCGACGGGAACGCATCAGCGATGCTGAGCGCGGGTAACACCGGCGCAGCGATGGCCGCCGCGCTGTTGCGGATGGGCCGGATAAAGGGCGTCTCGCGGCCGGCGATCGCCACGCCCATACCCACGCCGTCGGGCCCGCCGACGATCCTGCTCGATGCCGGCGCTAACGCCGATTGCCAACCCGAGTGGCTGGTGCAGTTTGGCCAGCTCGGCGCCGTCTACGGCCGGGTCGGTTGCGGTATCGAGCGCCCGCGGGTCGGCCTGTTGTCGATCGGTGAGGAGGAGACCAAGGGCAACGCGCTGGTGAAGGAGGCGCATCCGCTGTTGGCCGACTTCGACTGGGGGCGCATCGGCGCCGAGTTCATCGGCAACGTCGAGGGCCGCGATGTGATGACCTCAGACGTCGATGTCATCGTCGCCGACGGGTTCACCGGAAACGTGGTGCTCAAGACCCTCGAAGGGGGCATCAAGGCCGTGATCGCGGCGCTTCTCGATGCGTTCGGTTCCTCGCCCGAGGCCGCCGAGGCCGCCGAGAAACTCCTGCCCACCCTCGAGCCGCTGTACCGGCGCTTCGATGCCGACAGTATTGGTTCAGCAATGTTGCTGGGGGTGAAGGGCGTGTGCCTGATCAGTCATGGCTCGTCGTCAGCTGACGCCATGATGAACGGGGTTGTCCAGGGGGCCGCGCTGGTCGAAACCGACCTGGTCACCCACCTGGCGGCAGCCGTCGCCCCCGACTGAACCCGGAGCCCGCCAGGGTCGGATTTCCGGCGGTCGCAAACGGCCCAAAAACAGCGTTTTCCCTGGTCAGAGGGCGTTCACAAGCGAACAAAGTCAATCGGCGGTAGGATCGGCTCCGTACCTGAAGAAGATCCGGCAACAATCGGCCTCCGAGCCGCCCGTCCGCCGATCGGAAATTCCAGCAACAAAGGAAATCACTGTGCCCGCAGAAACCCATGTCGAGCAGGGGCCCCTCGATCGTGATGGCGTCGTGCAGATCGTCCGCGAACGGCTGGCCGACATCTTGGAGATCGAGCCGTCGGACATCAACGAGGGCGACGCCTTCGCCGACGACCTCGACGCTGACTCCCTCGCCCTCATCGAACTGGTCGAGTCGCTCGAAGAAGAGCTTGGCGAGCGCACCGTCGGCTTCCGGATCGAAGACGAAGACCTCGAAGACCTCAAGACCGTCCGCGATGCCGTGGACTATGTCGTCGCTCGACTCGACTGAGGCGGCGCTCGCCCCCTCCGTTCTCGGCCCCCTGGTCGATCGCCTGGGATATCACTTCGACGACCCTGCGCGGATCGGTTTGGCGCTGACGCATCGCTCGTGGTGCGCCGAACATCCCGGCACGGAGTCCAACGAGCGACTCGAGTTTCTTGGCGACGCCGTGCTTGGCGTGATCGTCACCGACAGCCTGTACCGCTCGTTTCCCGAACTACCGGAGGGCCAGCTCGCCAAGGTGCGCGCCGCCGTCGTGAGCTCGGTCGCCCTCGCCGGGGTCGCCGAAGGGCTGGGATTGGGCGAGTTCATCCTGCTCGGCCGAGGCGAAGACCTGAGCGGAGGCCGCGACAAACAGTCGATTCTGGCCGACGCGATGGAAGCGGTGATCGGCGCGGTGTACCTCGACGGCGGCCTCGAGGTCGCGGCCAACGTCGTGCTGGGGTTGCTGGGCTCGCGCATTGCCGAGGTGGCCGAAGCCGGCCCCGGCGCTCAGGACTACAAGACCCGGCTCCAGGAACGCGTAGCCAGCCTCGGTCTGGCCCCGCCGGTGTACGAGCTGACCGAGGACGGCCCCGACCACGACAAACGGTTCTTCGCCTCGGTGGGTATCGACGGCACGGAGCAGGGCACGGGTTCGGGAACGTCGAAGAAGATGGCGGAGCAAGCAGCGGCCGAACAAGCCTGGGCCGCCATGGCCCGCGAGGGCGGGCTCACCCCGCCCGACAACGTCATCCACGATCGTCATAGGAACGGTGGCTCCGCCACCGCAGAGGAGAACAATGCTTGAGTTGCCCGAGGTCGAGACGGTTCGCCGCGATCTGGAGCGAGAGATCGCCGGTAAGAAGATCAAGACCGTCGAGGCCGAGAGCATGTCGCTGCTCGGTGAGTACAAGAACCGCAAAGCCTTCACGTCCAAATTCGACGGGCAAAAGGTGGTGTCGGTCACCCGTCAGGGTCTGCGCCTGTTGTTCAACCTCGACGACGAGAACGTGCTGGTCATCACTCCGGGCGAGACGACCAACGTCGTGCGAAACGCGAACCGCGACGCCACCAAGCCCGGCACCGAGGTCGTCATGACCTTCACCCAGCACGGCGGCGTTCGCTTCATCGACACCACCGGCTCGGGCGACCTGTTCTTCATCCCGATCGAAGAGTTCGACGAGCACTTCCCCGAGGTGGCCGACCTGGGTCTCGACCCCATCGAAGAGGCCATGTCCTGGACCCAGTTCGGCGAGCTGCTCATCCGCAACAAGACCAAGCTCAAGTCGTTGCTGACCAACGACAAGATCATCGTGGGCATTGGCAACATGTACGCCGACGAAATCCTCTTCACCGCCGGCCTGCGCCACGATCGGGTGAGCGACACGTTGTCGACCCAGGAGATCCGGCGCCTGTACCGCGCGCTCGTCGAAACCCTGCACGACGCCATCAAGTACCGCGGGACCAGCCTTGAGGACGGCACCTACGTGGATGCCTTCGGCAACCCCGGCGACTACCAGGATCACCTGCAGGTCTACGGCAAGGCCGGCGATCTGAGCCCGCGCAGCCGCACCCCGATCCAGCGGGTCAAGTTCTCGGGCAACTGGACGTACTACTGCGACACGCAGGTCTGACCCGCCCGCCGGCGGGCCGCGACGGGTACTAGGTGAGGGTGAACATCCCGGTGAACAGGGCGTAGAGCCCGATCGACGCGAGGTGCCATTCCTGTGGCGTGCGGTCCGGGCCGGTCGGGAGTTGGACCGTGCCGCTCTCCTCGTCGAGCAAACCGCAGGCCAGTACCAGTCCGTCGATGAGCGACGGCAAGATGATCGACAACAGTTCGACGGCCTGCTGTTGGGCGTCGGGGCCGGTGCCGAACAGGTCGGGGTTGGCGACCCCGCCCAGCTGATCGATGATGTTCGCGTAGGCGTCGATGTAGATCTGCTGGTTCTTCTGGTAGCCGGCGGAGATGTGGGTGTGGATCGCGTCGCCGCCGGGCTCGGGGTCGTCGCCGGCGAGCGTGTACAGGCTGAAGATCGCCAGCCAGATCTTGAGATCGACCGAACCTCGGGCGCCGGCGATGTCGACGTTGCCGCCGACCCGGGACACCTCGCGGGCGATGGCGGCACGGCCCGCGACACTCGTCTTGTCGTCGGCGGCGTCGACGACGGCCTGCGCGGCCGCCACCGCGTCGTAGAACCCCTTCTCGGGGGTGTACCGGCACGCCTCGGCTAAAACGTCGAGTTGGTAGGCGCGCTGGCCGTGCCAGATGCGCTCGTGAACCGAGCCCCGGGTGACGAGGATTCCCTGCGTCTCCATCAGGTGATCGAAGACCACCTTGTACGTGAGCCAGTCGGCGCCGAGGCCCATGCCTCGTTCTTTCAGCAGCTCCACACCGGTGTCGAGAAGGAGCTGCTTCAGCTCGGCTCGGGGCCGTCTCTTCTTCTTGGGCTGGGCCTCGGTGACGGCGTCTACTGGCGGTTGATCTTGATCGGTCATCGTCGCACCCCGCGGATGTCCTGGTTGGCAAACAGAGACGGTCGCGGTGACGAGAACTCGGCAACGAAGTGCGATGCGCTGGGTGGGCGTCTCGCACCTAGTGGTTTCCCCACCACGAACGTGCCGTCAACATAGCTCCATGAATGACGACCGGCACGAAACCGTTAAGAATAACGACAGAACAAACAATCGGCGGCCAGTCGGGAAACCGGAGCCCGAACTACATGATTGTGATTTCTTGAGCTAACGTCGCTCCGATGTTTCTCAAGGCGCTCTCCCTCAAGGGCTTCAAGTCATTTGCCGACGCAACGACGCTCGAACTCGAGCCCGGCGTAACCGTCGTCGTGGGCCCCAACGGGTCCGGCAAATCCAACGTCGTCGATGCGATCGCGTGGGTCCTCGGTGCGCAGGCGCCCACCATGGTGCGCTCCCAAAAGATGGACGATGTCATCTTTGCCGGCACCGAGAAGCGCTCGGCGCTCGGCCGAGCCGAGGTGGCGCTCACCATCGACAACTCCGGCGGCATCTTGCCGATCGACTTCAACGAAGTCACCATCAGCCGCACGCTGTTCCGCTCCGGCGATAGCGAGTACGCGATCAATGGTGTGGCGTGCCGCCTGCTCGACGTCGTCGAGCTGTTGTCGGATTCCGGCGTGGGCCGCCAACAACACGTCATTGTCTCGCAGGGTCACATCGACCAGGTACTCAACGCCCGGCCCGAGGAACGCCGAGCGATCATTGAAGAAGCCGCAGGCGTCCTCAAGTTCCGCAAGCGCAAGGAAAAGGCCGAACGCCGCCTCGACGCCACCGAGGCCAACCTCACCCGGGTGCAGGACCTCCTGCGCGAGGTTCGCCGCCAGCTCCGTCCGCTCGAGAAGCAAGCCGACGCCGCTCGCCGCCACGGCGACCTCGTCGACGAACTGCGCGCCCTGCAGCTCTACGCCGCCGGCGTCGAACTCACACAGCTGAAGGCGCGCCTGCGCGACGCGGCGGATACCAAGGGTCAGCTCGCCAGCCAGCAGGCCGACGTCCGCACCGAACTCGCCCGTCTCGACACCGTGGTGTTGAGCACCGAGGCGACGCTTGCCTCCCACGGCGGCGACGACCTCGGTGACGATCTGGTGCGGGTGGAATCGCTGCGCGAACGATCCCGGGGCCTGACTGCGTTGCTCGCCGAGCGGGCCCGCGGCATCGAGCGAGACCGGGCGGCGTTCGTCGACCAGGAAGTGGTCGCCAGCCTGGAATCCGAGCAGGCGCGGGTGACCGCGGAGTTGGAAACGGTCGCCGCCGACGAAGCCGAACTCGCGCCGGACACCGACGCCCTGGCCGCCGAGGAGGCGGCGTTGGCATCGGAACGATCGACCTTCGAGTCCGAATGGGCCGATGGCGTCGCGCCGCCGTCGGGTCAGGCCGCCGAGGTGCGGGGCGAGCTCGGCGCGCTTCGAGCATCGGTCGAGCGCACCAACCGCGAGCGCCGCGAACTCGACGCCAAGCTGGCGACGATCGGCGAGACCGACACCGCCCTCGAAGCCCGACGCGAGCAACACGTTGCCGCGATGCGCGAAGCCGAGTCGGCCGAGCAGCCGCTCATCGAGCGCCTCGACGCGGCGACCGGCCGTCGTGCGACCGCCGAAGCCACGCTGGCCGACGATCAGCAGGAGCAGGCTGAGGCCGAACGCGAACTGAACGCCTGGGTGGCTCGGGTCGAGGCGCTGAGCCTGGCCCTGGCCGAAGCCCGCACCGAAGCCGGGATCGAACGGCTGGCCGACATCGACGGCGTGCTCGGCACGCTGCTCGACCTCGTCGAGGTCGACACCGGGTGGGAGACCGCCTTCGAGGCGGCCGCCGGTGAGGCGCTGAGCGCGGTTGTCGTCGCCGACGTCAGCATTGCCCGGCAGGCGCTCCGGGCGCTGGCCGCCGAGGAATTCGCAGGCGCCGTGCTCGCGCTCGGTGGTCAGACACAGTGGCGCCCGGCGCCCACCACCGGCGTGCCGCTGCTCCAGCACGTGCGGTCGACCCGACCCGAGGTGCAGACACTGCTGCAACGGCTGCTCGGCAGCGCGGTGGTCGTCGACGACTGGGCCGCGGCGGTCGATACCGCCGTCGCCAACCCGGAATCGACCGTGGTCACCCGGACGGGCGACCGTTTCGGTCCCACCGGGTGGCGCATCGGCGCCGGCGGCTCGGGAGCGACCGCAGCCGCGCTCACCGAAGCCGAGGCCCAGACCTCCATCGCCACCCAGGCGCTGGTCGACGCCCAGGCCCAGGTGGCCGACGCGGAGCGAGCGGTCGCCACCGTGCGCGACCGCGAAGCCGATCTGCGCCGCAGCCTTGACGAAAACGACGGCCGAATGGCCGGTGCCGCCGATGCGCTCGAACGCATCGACGCCGAACGGCGCGACGTCGAGGTCGAGGCCGAATCGCTTCGTTCCCGGGTGACAGAGCTCACCGAGCGCCGCCAGCGCGAAACGGCCCGGGTGGTCGAACTCGAAGCGTTGTTGCCCGAACACGAACACGCCGAAGCGGCCACCCTTGAGCGGGCTCGGGAGATGAGCCGCTTGCGCTCCAGCATCGAGGAGCGGGCCGCGGCCGTGGGCGCTCGGCGCACCGATCTTCAGGTTCGCGTGGCCGGAGTCGCCGAGCGGCGCCAAGGGCTCGAACGCCGACTGGGCGAACTCGATCAACGGCTTGCCCGCCATGCGACCGAACGCGAGGCACTGGTAGCGCGGCGCGTCGCGCTCGACCGCCGCGCCGCGGTCACCGCCCGACTGTCCGAGGTGGTCGCCGAGCGCTCCACCGAGATCGAAGCCGAACTCACCGTCCTGCGGGCGCGCCGACAAAAGCAATCCGAACAGGCTCGCGCCATTGCGATGCAGCTCGACGAGCTGCGCAAGGAACGGTCGGCTGCCGAAAGGTCCTACAACGAGCTGCGCGAGCTGGCGAGTCGGTCCGAGGTCGCCGAGGCCGAGATCAAACTGCGCCTCGAAGCCGCGGTCGAAACGACCCGTCGCGAACTCGACACCGAGCCCCACCTGGCGATGAAGGCGGTCTGCCCGGAGCTGCCCGAAGGTGTCAAGCCCGCGGCGCGGATCCGCGAGCTCGAGCGCGAGCTCAAGGTCATGGGGCCGATCAACCCGCTGGCGTTGCAGGAGTTCGAGGAGCTCACCGAGCGCCATGAGTTCCTTCAGGGCCAACTCGATGACATCCGCTCGACCCGTCGGGAGCTGACCAAGGTCATCAAGGCGATCGACGAGGAAATTGTCAACGTCTTCGCGAGCGCCTTCGCCGACGTGGCCGACAACTTCGAAAAGCTCTTCGGCACCTTGTTCCCGGGCGGTCGGGGTCGACTCAAACTCACCAACGCCGAGCACCTGCTCGAGACCGGCATCGAACTCGAAGCCAAGCCGTCGGGCAAGAACGTCAAGAAGCTGTCGCTGCTTTCCGGTGGAGAACGCACCCTCACCGCGATGGCGTTCCTGTTCGCCGTGTTCCGCAGTCGGCCGTCGCCGTTCTACGTGATGGACGAGGTCGAGGCGGCCCTCGACGACGTCAACCTGCACCGGTTCCTCGGCCTGGTCGAGGAGTTCCGCTCCGAAGCTCAGCTGTTGATCGTGAGCCACCAGAAGCGCACCATGGAAGCCGCCGACTGCCTCTACGGCGTGTCGATGCAGCCGGGCGGTTCGTCGAAGGTGGTCAGCGAGAAGGTTGGCGCCGACGACCGGGAGCCCGCGTCGGCCTAGTTGGCTACCGTCGGGTCCGTGGCCCTGCAACTCTCCACATCGCTGTCGAGTACCCACCCCGGCGACCAGCGCCAGGGGGCCCGCAACATCGTCGAGCGATCGTCGGTGGCGGCCGCCGCCGGCCTCGACGGCGGCTACGTCGGCGATCACCACGCCATGGCGGTGAACTATTTCGCCAACGTGCCGATCATCGGACGAATCGCTCCCGACTGGGACGGGCGACTGCTGGGGTGTCTGTTCCTCGTGCCGTTGTGGCACCCCGTGCTGATGGCCGAGCAGATCGGCACCCTCGCCTCGCTGCACGATGGCGAGTTCGTGGTGCAGACGGGCCTGGGCCGGGGTGAGCAGCAGTTCGCGGCCATGGGGGTCGATGAGCGCTCGCGCGGCCGGCTGCTCGAAGCCGGCATCGTCGCAGTGCAGGCCATGCTCGCCGGTGAGACAGTCGACGTTCCCGAATTCGGCCTGGTCGGCGCTCGCATCGCCCCCACCCCTCCAAACCCGGTGCGGTGGATGATCGCCGGCGACGCGCCGGTCGCGATCGACCGGGCGGCGCGGCTCGGTACCGGCTGGTACGGCAACGCGAACCTCACCCCGACCACCGCGGCGGCCAAACTCGCCAGCTATCGCGAGGCCTGCGCCACCCACGGGCGAACGCCCTACGCGGCGGTGCGCAAGGACGTGATCGTCGCCGATACCGCCGCTGCCGCGGCGGCACTCGGCGACCCGATGGTGGCGGCCGGATACCGGGGTTTTCCGCCGGAGAGCGTGGCCTATGGCGACCCGGCGCAGGTGGCGGAACAGTTGGCCGTGTACGGCGAGCTCGGGTTCGACGAGGTCGTGGTACGCCAAATGGCGGCGGTACCCCAGGACGTGGCCCTGCGCAGCTGCGAACTGCTCGGCGAGGTACGCCGCCTGTTGCGCGCCGGGTAACCCTCGCTCAGGGGAGTCGGCTGAACCAGATCAGGCTCGTGGCCGACGTCAACAGCGCGAACAGCAGTGCCAGCCCCACGAACCAGCTCCCGATTTCGCGGTCGTCGGTCTCAAAGCCGATAGCGGTACCGATGTCGGTGTAGATCGACTCCAGCTCGCTGGCCGACTCAGCGGTGAAGAACTTGCCGTTGGTGCGGTCGGCGATGTCGCGCAACTCGGCCTCCTTCACCGGCACCGGGATCGGAAACGGTTCCTGGGGGATTTCGATGATGCCGTCGACGGTGCCAAAGGCGATCGTCGACACCGGCACGCCGATCTCCTGAGCCGCCGCCACCGCTTCGGCCGGGTCGCGGCCGATCGTGGTCTCGCCGTCGGACATCAACACGATGGCGCCGGGCGGAAGCTCGCCGGTCGCTTCGGCCTCTTCTTCGAAGCCGGGCCCCGACTCCAGGGCCTGGAGGCTGGCGAACAGGGCTTCGCCGACCGCGGTGGATTCGCCGAGTTCGAGCTCTTCGATCGATCGCCGCATCAGCTCGCGGTCGATGGTCGGCGCGACCACCACCGAGGCGATGCCGTTGAAGCTCACGAGGGCCAGGTTCACGTCTTCGGGCGCCTGGTCGAGGAAGCCGATGGCCGCGGCTTTGGCCGCGTCGATCCGCGACGGGACGACATCGGTGGCCATCATCGACAGGGAGGTGTCGATGGCGAGCACGATGGTCGCCTGCTCGACCGGTACCTCTATCTCGGTGGCCGGGCGGGCAAACGCCACGACCAGCAACGAGGTGAGGATGAGGAACCCGAGCGCGGGGATGTGGCGGCGCCAGCCGGGTCGGGAAGGCGCGACCTTGTCGAGGAGGTCGACGTTGGTGAACCGGACCGCGTAGCTCCGACGGGTGAACTGCAAGATGACGTAGATGACCGCGATGGCGATGACGCCGAGCAGCAGGGCGAGGCGTTCGGGGGCCAGGAAGGTGAAGCCGAGCATGGTCATCGGCCGGCTCCGTTCAACCGGCGGCGCAGGGTGACGAAGCGCACGAGATCGATCAGCCACGGGCGATCGGTGCGCAGCACGAGATGCTCAGCACCTGCACTCTGGATGTCGAGGGCGTGGCGGTTGCGCTGGGCCTGAGCCTCAGCGGCGTATCGCGCCCGCATCTTGGCGTCGGCCGTGTTGACCTCCCGGAGTCGACCCGACTCCGGGTCGACCACCGTGATGAGCCCGACGTTCGGCATCTCGAGCTCCCGGGGGTCGATGACCTCGATGCACAGCACCTGGTGACGCACCGCGAGGCGCTTGAGCGGAGTACTCCAGGAGTCATCGGACAAGAAGTCCGAGATGATGACCATGAGCCCGGCCCGCCGGGCGGTGGCCGCGATGCGGGCGATGCCGGCGCCGAGCTCGGTATTGGCCTGGTCGACCCGGTCGGCGGTTTGAATCCGATGGAGCAGGCTGCGCACGTGGTCGCGCCCGGCTCGGGGCTTGGTCTGGTGCATCTTGCCGTCGTGCAGCATGACCGACCCGAAGCGGTTGCCGATGCGGTTGGTGAGAAACCCGACGGCCGCGGTGGACGCGAGCACGAGGTCGCGCTTTTCGCAGAGCCCGGTACCGAAGTCGAGGCTGGGGGAGAGGTCGACGAGCACGCGGGTCTCGAGTTCACGGTCGGCGATCGACTCGCGTACATACGGGGTTTGCATCCGGGCCGTGACGTTCCAGTCGATCCGCCGGACATCATCGCCCGCCGCGTAGCGCCTGGTTTCGCCCGGCTCGCTGCCGTGACCGGGGACCAGTCCCAGGTAGTTGCCCTGGAGCAGGCCGTCGAGCTTGATGGTGATGTCGAGTTCGAGCCGCTTGAGGACCTGCTGCGTCGATCCGGAGTCGACGTCGGGTTGGGTGGTCACGTTCAGTAGCCGACCTGATCCTGAGCGGGGACGACCCGCGGTGCGGGGACGGTGGACAGGATGCGACCCATCACGTGGTCGGCGGTGAGGTCGCGGGCGAGGGCTTCGTAGGTGAGCACCAGCCGGTGGCGAAAGATGTCCGGGGCGACGTCGAACACGTCCTGGGGTACGACGTAACGCCGTCCGCGCAGCAGGGCCATCGCCCGGCTGGCCCGCACCAGACCGAGGCTCGCCCGGGGCGATGCGCCGTAGCTGATGAGCTCGGTGAGGTCGGGCAGGTTGAGTGCCGCGGGGTCACGGGTGGCGAGAACCAGATTCACGGCATAGTCGACGACGCTGCGGTCGACGTAGACGCCGTCGACGGTCTTTTGCATGGCGACCAGTCGTTCGGGGGTGAGCACCTGGCGAGACTCCGGCGGGCTGACGCTCATCCGGTACACGATTTCGATCTCTTCGTCCCGGCTCGGGTATTCGACGATGACCTTCATCAAGAAGCGGTCGGCCTGGGCCTCGGGCAGTGGGTAGACGCCCTCGTTCTCGATGGGGTTCTGGGTGGCCAGCACCAGGAACGGGTCGGGGAGCGCATGGGTCTCGCCGCCGATGGACACCTGCTTTTCGGCCATCGCCTCCAGCAGGGCGGACTGCACCTTGGCGGGGGCCCGGTTGATCTCATCGGCCAACACGTAGTTGGCGAACACGGGGCCGAGTTCGACGTCGAAGGTCTCGGTGCTGGCCCGGTAGATCCGGGTGCCGACGATGTCGGCGGGGAGGAGGTCCGGCGTGAACTGAATCCGGTTGAAGTGACCGCCCGTAACCCGGGCCAGGGTTTCGACGGCAAGGGTCTTGGCCACGCCGGGGACGCCCTCGAGCAGCACGTGGCCCCGGCTGAGGAGGCACACCATCAGGCGTTCGATCAGCCGCTCCTGGCCAACGATCACCTTCTTGGTTTCGACCAGCGCGGTCTCGAGGAGAGCGGAGTCGTCGTGTTCTGGGGTCATGTGCGGTGCCTGTTCGGGATTCACGGTCTTTATGTTGGCCTTCGGGTGGTTGGGTTCCACTGTCCAGGATGGCAGTGAAACACGGTTCTCCGAAGGCGAGGGTAAAGACCGGTGCGAGTCGATGGTGAAGCCGACCTCTGCGGCTGGTCACCGGGTGCGACGTCACCGACGGTGGTTTGGTTCGAAATTTCCCGCTGGAAATCTTCGGTTCGGGCGTCGCGTCGATGACCGCTGAAACCGAGGACTCCCGGGGCGAGCTGCTGGGCGGCGGGGCCAAGAAATCGGCGGAATCGATGCCGTCCGGTACCGTTTCGGGGGTGCGCGTGCTCGTGGTGGACGATGAGGTTGACCTGGCCGAAGCCGTCGCGCGCGGATTGCGGCGCGAAGGATATGCCGTCGATGTCGCCCACGACGGCGACGAGGCGCTCGAAAAGACCCGGTTGAACGAGTACGACCTGGTGTGTCTCGATGTCACCATGCCCGGGACCGATGGCCTGTCGGTCTGCCGGGCGCTGCGGGACGACCCGCCGCACGATCCACCGCCGCGGGTGCTGATGCTCACGGCCCGCGATTCCATCGACGACCGCATCGAAGGCCTCGACCACGGCGCCGACGACTACCTGGTGAAGCCCTTTGCCTTCGCCGAACTCGCGGCGCGCGTGCGCTCGCTCATGCGCCGCGAGGCCGGCCGCAGCACCGCGGTGCTCCGGGTCGGCGATGTCGAGGTCGACACCGCCAAGCACCGGGCGACCCGCGGCGAACGCGAGCTCGCGCTCACCGCCAAGGAGTTCGCGCTGCTGCGCTACTTCATGGGCCACGTCGACCGGGTCTTGTCGCAGGAGGATCTGCTCGAGCACGTGTGGGACGAACACGCCGACCCGTTCACCAACACGGTGCGGGTCACGGTCGGGACCCTGCGCCGCAAGTTGACCGTCGATGGGGAAACCCAGTTGATCGAGACGGTGATCGGACGGGGCTACCGCTTCCTCGAAACCGGGACGGCTGAGGAAAGCTCGGGGTCGATCAGCGATGGATGAACCAAACCTCGGTGGCGACACCATCGAGCTGCCGGTCGCCACGGCCAAGCCCGTGGGGCAGCGGTTCGTCGAGCGGCTGCCGCCGTGGGCCGGATCGGTTCGCACCCGACTCACGCTGCTGTATTCGGTGTTGTTGTTCGGCCTCGCTGCCATCGTGGTCGGCGGTATCTATCTCGGGTTGTCCCGCGAGCTCGACAACCAGAGCGTGTATCGCAGCGAAGAGGTTGTCGGCATCTTCGACACCCCGCAGGGCCGGGTGATCATCGAAGGCGATGTCGAGGTGCTCGACGAGCTCGCCCTGTTCGAGAAGGCGGTCAACCAGCAGGCGCTGCAGAAGCTGCGCAACTACTCCTTCGGCGCGCTGGCGCTGCTGTTCGTCTCGAGTCTGGCGATCGGCTGGTATGTCGCCAACCTGGTCCTGCGCCCCATCGGCCGCATCGCGGGCGTGGCCCAGGAGATTCAGGCCACCGATCTCAAGCGGCGTATCCGCATGCGCGGCCCCAACGATGAGCTGCGGTTTCTCGCCGACACGTTCGACGACATGCTCGGTCGGCTCGATCAGGCGTTCGAAGGCCAGCGCCGCTTCATTCACGAGGCCTCGCATGAGCTGCGCAACCCGCTGGCGGTCATCCGCACCAACATCGACGTGGTGCAGTCCGACCCGCACGCGACGATCGACGACTATCGCGAGGTGGGCGAGGTGGTCGGCCGGACCGCCGAACGGATGACCACGCTGGTGGACGACCTGTTGCTGTATGCCCGACAGGAGTCCCCCGACCAGCGCGAAGAACTGCTCGACGTCAGCGATGTCGTCGCCGATACCGCAACCGAGTACCGGGCGGCGGCCGAGGCCGACGGGATTAACCTCATCGACCAGGCACCCCGCGGACTCCTCGTGCACGGCGATGCCGTCGCGCTGCGGCGAGCGCTCGCCAATCTCGTCGCCAACGCCATTCGCTACAGCGCGCCCGGGGATCGGATTCGCGTCGCCGCCGGCATCGAGGGGGCGTGGGTCTGGATGGCGGTCGAAGATCAGGGGCCGGGCATCGCCACCGGTGACCAAAAGCGCGTGTGGCAACGTTTCTGGCGCGGGGAACAGCGCCGGGGTCGCCCGCTCCAGGCTCGCAGCGGTCTCGGGCTGACCATCGTGCGCCAGATCGTCGAGAGCCATGGCGGTCAGGTGCATCTGGCATCGGAGGTCGGCGTCGGCTCGACGTTTTCGATGTGGTTGCCGACGGCGACGACATCGATGTCGCCCGGGGAGCGACCGCCGAGTACCGGCGAAATTCTCCTTGATCCAAACGGTGCCCGTGTCGAAGCTGCAGAGGCCAGGTGACCGCGTTGGCGCGGACGGCTTGGCAGTGACGACGAGTGGCAGGGAATTTCCGCCCGCATTTTGCGTTTACTTTGCTAACCGTTTACCGCCGCTTTCGCCCCCTCTCCGTATGGTTGGCCCATGGATGACGAATCGCTGAACCCCGACGACGCACCTTCTCCCAGCGTCGACCCGTGGGCTTCTCCCTCCACCCCGGCAGTCACTCCTCGACCCGCCGGCTACGACGATGCGCCATCCGTCGAGGCGCCCACCGACCCGGGCGCGACCTGGCCGGAAGCATCCCCTAGTGCTCCGGTCGTCGCCTCGGGTTGGGCGCCTCCCACCGAACCGATCCCGTCGCCGATCCAGCCGACCGCATCGGGCTTCGAATCGGATCCGGCGGCTCCCCGCCCCTATGACCCGGCCCTGCCCACCGGCTCGGTGAGCGGGCTCGGCGAGCCGCCCGCCGGCGCCCCTCGCCTGGTGCCGGCCCCCCCGACGCCCGGCACGGTGCCGATCGGGCCGTACACCCAGTCCGGCCCCCCTCCGGCACCGCCTGCGCCGATGCCGGCATCGACCTCGTGGGGCGCGCCGATCGAAGGCGCGGCTCCATTCGGATCCGCTGGCGTCGCGTCGTCCTCGGCCGCGCCGGGGGGTTCTGCCCAGCCGCTCGCGAGCACGCCGAGCGGTGCCCCCGGTTCGCGCCGGGGTATGGGGTCGGTCCTCACCGGGGTTTTGGCGAGTTTTCTCGCACTGGCCCTGCTCGCGACCGGCTTCGTGTTCGCCCGGGCAACCGATGACGGCGACGACGATACCCAGGCCAGCCCGACGCCGGTCATCGCCACGACGCCCACCGACCCGGATGAACCGCCTCCGCCCGGTCCGCTGGAGGGCGCCGAGGTCGAAGAGCCGGTGGCCGCGGTGGCCCAGGCCGTGCTCCCCAGCGTGGTGCTGATCACGACCGATGTCGGCCAGGGTTCGGGTATTGGCTACGCCGACGGGCTGGTCGTGAGCAACGCCCACGTCATCGGCGACGCCACCACCGTGACCGTGCAGTTGGCTTCGGGTGCGCAGGTGCAGGGCGATGTGTTGGGCACCGATCCCGACCGCGACCTCGCCGTGATCGAGATCCCGGTCGAGGCCGGGTTGGAACCGGCGGTCTTTGCGCCGTCGTCCACCGTGACGGTGGGGCAACTCGCCGTGGCGCTCGGCAGTCCGTTCGGACTCGAGCAGACCGTGACCTCCGGCGTGGTGTCGGCGGTCGACCGGGTGGTACCCGGTGGTTTGGACGGCCAGGTGCCGGTGGCCATGGTGCAGACCGACGCACCGATCAACCCGGGCAATTCCGGTGGTGCCCTCGCCGACCGCGAGGGTCGGATCATCGGGATGAACACGGCCATTCGGACCGATACGGGAACGTTCTCCGGCGTTGGTTTCGCCATCCCGAGCGACACGATCACCCTGATCGCCACCCGGATCGTGAACGGTGAGTCCCTCGAAATGGGCTTCCTGGGTGTGGGTATCGACAATGCGACGACGACGGTGGTCGGCGCCATCATCACCGACGTGGTCGACGGTTCCCCCGCCGAGGGGTCCGGGCTCCGCCCCGGCGACGTCATCGTCGGCCTGGACGCCAAAATCATCGAGAACCGGGCTGACCTGTCGGCGGCCATTCGCCTCCGCAAGCCCGGCGAGACCGTCGATATCACCTTCGTACGCGACGGCTCCGAGACCACCGTCAGCGTCACCCTCGCCACGAACTGACCGCCCTCACCACCCCCTCCACACCTCCTCCCGCTCCCGTCGCGAACCATCTGGTGCCTGGCACCAGATGGTTCGCGAAGCTTGAGGAGTCACGGAGTTTTGGGGGCGTGGTTTTCAAAAACACAGGGTCCATCGCGGCGGTGGGCGGGCTTCGCAGCTGTCCCGCGACCGCTCTGGTGCCAGGCACGAGAGGCACTGGTGCCAGGCACGGGAGGCACTCCCTAGACTGGGCGGCGCATGGATCTTGTGACGCTCATCATCATCATCGTGGTCGCCGTCGTGTTGCTTGGCGGGGCCGGCGCCTTCTTCCTCAGCGGTCGGGGCGGCAGCGATGTCCTCGAACGACCCGCCGACGTATCGACGACGCTCGACCCGCCGAGCACGGAGCAGACCGGCACGGGTACGGCCGTTCTCGACCCGCCCGTCGTCGACGACGCTGCAGTCCTCGACGACCCGGCGGTTGTCGACGAACCGGTCGTCGAACCCGAGGTCATCACCAAGCCCAGCTTTCGCGAGCGGTTGGCCAAGGCTCGGGGTGCATTCGCCGGCTACCTCGGTTCGATCCTGTCGCGCGGCGTCGACGCGCAGACCTGGGAAGAGCTCGAGGAGGCGCTGATCCGAGCCGACGTGGGCGTCGAGACAACCATGAGCGTGCTCGAGTCGGTGAAGTCCAAGGCCGACGCCGACAAGATCACCGACGCTCAGGTCGTCCTCGACCTGCTGAAAGAGGAACTGAAGCAGCGACTCGGCGGCAAGGACCGTTCGCTGCACCTGGCCGACGAAGCGCCCAGCGTGTGGCTGTTCGTCGGCGTCAACGGTGTGGGCAAGACCACCACCATTGGCAAGCTCGCCAAGCGCGAGATGGATGACGGAAAAGAACTCGTGCTCGCCGCCGGTGACACGTTCCGCGCCGCGGCCGCCGAGCAGCTCGAGACCTGGGCCGAACGCTCCGGCGCCGGTTTCATCCGCGGCGCCGAAGGGGGTGACCCGAGCTCGGTGATCTTCGACGCGGTCGAACACGCCGCCGCCAAGGGCGCCGACGTGGTACTGGCCGACACCGCCGGCCGCCTGCACAACAAGTCGAACCTTATGGACGAGCTCCGCAAGGTGCGGCGCGTGTCGGAGAAGGGCGCCGGCACCGTGAGCGAAGTGTTGCTGGTGCTCGACGCCACCACCGGCCAGAACGGCCTCACCCAGGTCGAGGTCTTCACCGAGGCCGTCGACGTGACCGGCGTCGTGCTCACCAAGCTCGACGGTTCGGCCAAGGGCGGCATCGTGCTGGCCATCCAGGACAAGCTCGACATCCCGGTGAAGCTCGTGGGTCTGGGCGAGGGAATCGGCGACCTGGTTGAGTTCGACGCCGACGAGTTCGTCGACGCACTGTTCTAGAACCGCCCGGACGCGGATCGGCGCTGGTTCATCGGGCGCGGAAGCGGGCCTCGCGGCGCTAGGGTTTTGCTGTGTTTGATGCGCTTTCAGATCGGTTCGACGGCATTCTTGGTCGCCTGCGCGGCAAGGGAAAGCTCAGCGAGTCCGACGTAGACGAGGTCCTGCGCGAGATCCGGCTCGCCCTGCTTGAAGCCGATGTGAACTTCGAGGTCGTCAAGGGCCTCCAGGGACGCATCCGGGATCGGGCCATCGGTGAAGAGGTCAGCCAGGCGCTGAACCCCGCCCAGCAGGTCGTCAAGATCGTGCAGGAGGAACTCACCACCAGTCTCGGTGGCGAGACGATGGCGATCACGTACGCGCCCAAGCCGCCCACGGTCGTGCTGATGGCCGGCCTGCAGGGCGCGGGTAAGACGACCAACTCGGCCAAGCTCGCCCAGTGGTTCAAGAAGCAGGGCCGCAATCCGATCCTCGTCGGCGCCGACCTCCAGCGGCCCGCCGCGGTCGAGCAGCTGCGCACGCTCGGCGCCCAGATCGACGTCCCGGTGTTCTCCGAGCCCAGCGACCCGGTCGCCGTGTCGGCCGCCGCGCTCGACGAAGCCAAGCGCCTGGGCCGCGACGTCATCATTTGCGACACCGCCGGTCGCCTCGCCATCGACGAAGAGCTGATGCAGCAGGTGCGCGACATCAGCGACACCATTCAGCCCCACTACACGTTCCTCGTGATCGACGCGATGACCGGGCAGGACGCGGTCAACACCGCTCGGGCCTTCCACGAGACGCTCGAGCTCGACGGCGTCATCCTCACCAAACTCGACGGTGACGCTCGGGGCGGCGCGGCCCTGTCGGTGAAAGAAGTTGTCGGCCGTCCGATCGCCTTCGCCTCGACCGGCGAGACCCTCGCCGACTTCGACCAGTTCCACCCGGATCGCCTCGCCAGCAGGATCCTCGGTATGGGCGACATGTTGTCGCTCATCGAAAAGGCCGAGGAGGCCTTCGAAAAAGACGAGGCCGAAGCCGCGGCCGCCAAGATGCTCGAGGGGCAATTCACCCTCGACGACTTCCTCGAGCAGATGCAACAGATCAAGAAGATGGGGCCGATCGGCAACCTTCTCGGCATGATGCCGGGCATCCCCAAAGAGGTGAAGGATGTGGAGATCGGCGACAAAGAGGTCGGTCGCATCGAGGCGATGATCACCTCGATGACCATAGAGGAGCGGGCCAAACCCGAGCTCATCGATGGATCCCGCCGCACCCGGATCGCGTCCGGATCGGGCACGAGTCCCGCCGAGGTCGGTCAGCTGATCGACCAGTTCAAGCAGATGCGCAAGATGATGAAGCAGATGGGCGGCTTCGGCACCAAGCGATCCAAGCGCAAGGGTAAGAAGGGCAAGAAGGGCCGCAACACCGGCGGTCGCACCACGCCCAAGGGCGGTAAAGCAGCGTCGCGCCATCAGGGTCGGGTGACCCAAAAGGGTGGGGTCACCGCGGCCAAACCCGACCTCAGCCTGCCGGGGCTGATGGAGGATATGCCCGAGAGCATGCAGGGTTTGTTCGAGGGTCTCGAGGACGAGTAGCCGGGGTTCGGGACCGCTGGTTGGAACCGGCGCGAATCTTTCCAGTGCGATTGTGGGATTGCGCCGCGTATCGGGCAGACTGTCATGTCGCCGACGGAGGGATCCGTCGGCGCGTGCTTTGATCGCCGGCTCCGGATCCTTGCGGAGCCTGGTCCAAACGACCAAGAACCTCGACAAGAAATAGGTGTCACCACCGTGGCTGTGAAGCTCCGCCTGATGCGGATGGGTAAGAAGAAGCAACCGACGTACCGGGTCGTCGCGGCCGACGCCCGCTCGCCTCGTGACGGCCGGTTTATCGAGATCATCGGGACGTACCAGCCCCGTCAGGATCCTTCGGTTATCGAGATCGACAACGACCGTGCCGTGCACTGGCTCCAACATGGCGCCCAGCCCACCGAGCGGGTCGAGAAGCTGCTGAAGATCAGCGGAGCGTGGGAGTCCTACACCGGCGAAGCCGTCGTGTTGCCCGTGCAAAAGCCCAAGGTCACCATCGCGGCGGACAGCGCCCCGGCGGAGGCGCCGGCCGCGGAAGCTGCGGCCGAAGAAGCCCCGGCCGAGAAAGCAGCACAGGAAGCTCCGGCCGAAGAGGCGCCGGCGGCAGAAGCTGCGGCCGAAGAGGCCTCGGCCGAAGATGCACCCGTCGAAGAAGCCGCGGAGGAAGCAGCCGAATGAGCGACACCACCAGTGCCAACAGCGTCTTGTCCTACCTCGTGCGTTCGATCGTCGAGGATCCCGACGCCGTCGAGATCGAAACGGACGACAGCGGCGACCGTGCGGTTCTCGAGGTCACCGTCGCTCCGGGCGACATGGGCCGCGTGATCGGCAAGCGGGGCCGGGTGGCCAACGCCATCCGCACCGTCGTGCGGGCCGCGGCGGTCAAAGACGACCTCGAAGTTGACGTCGAATTCCTGGACTGAGTCCTCCATCGTTCCCGCCTCGCGGCCCTGGCCGCGAGGGTTTGTCACCGCTGGGCGGTGTCACCGATGAGCGCCGATGAGCACGAGCTGCTCGAGGTCGGCCGCATCGGTAAGGCCCACGGGCTGCGCGGCGAGGTTTCGGTCTCGCTCGTAACCAACCGGGTCGAGCGGGTGGCGCCCGGCGCCCGGCTGTACGTCGACGATCGCGTTCTCGAGGTCGCCTCGTCGCGCCCGCACCAGGAGCGATTCCTCGTGCAGTTCGTCGGCGTCGATGGCCGCGAGGCAGCCGAGACGCTGCGGGGCCAGATGTTGCGCGCCGAACCGCTCGACGACCCCGACGAGCTCTGGGTACACGAGCTCATCGGTGCGGTGGTGGTCGACACCGCCGGCGTGGAGCACGGCACCGTCGCCACGGTGCTCGACAATCCCGCCGCCGCCCTGCTCGAACTCGATGACGGCACCCTGGTGCCCACCACGTTCGTGGTGGAGATCGTCGCCGGGGACTCGGTGGTGGTCGACGCCCCCGATGGCATTTTCAACCCCGATGCCGCCGAGGTGGCCCGGGAGGCACCGTGAGGATCGACGTCATCACGATCTTCCCCGGGATGATCGAGGCGTTCGCCAACGAGAGCCTGCTGGGGAAGGCCCGCGAGGCGGGCCTGCTCGACATACGGGCCCACGATCTGCGCGACGCGGCGACCGACAAGCATCGCAGCGTCGACGACTCGCCGTTCGGTGGGGGAGCCGGAATGGTGCTCAGCCCGGAGCCGGTCTTCGCGACCGTCGAGCGGGTCGACCCGCCCCGGCCGCTGTTCTTCCTCGGCCCGGCCGGGCGCCCGTTCGATCAGGGGTTGGCCCGCGAACTCGCCGCCCTCGACGGCTTCTCGTTGTTGTGCGGACGGTACGAGGGTCTCGACGAGCGGGTGCGCGAGCATCTGGTCGACGGCGAGATTTCGTTGGGCGACTACGTGTTGGCCGGCGGCGAGGTTGCAGCCATGGTTCTGCTCGAAGCCGTCGGTCGGCTCGTCCCCGGCGTGATGGGCAACGTCGATTCGGCCGAGGACGAGTCGTTCTCCGACGGCCTGCTCGAGTACCCCCAGTACACCCGGCCGGCCGATTTTCGGGGCTGGCCGGTGCCGGAGGTGCTCCGTTCCGGTGATCACGGACGTATCGAACGGTGGCGCCGCGCCATGTCGCTGGCCCGGACCATCACCAACCGCCCGGACCTCATCGAGCGGCGCGGCGGGTTGAGCGAGGCCGATCACGCCTTGCTCGACGAGTTCGACCTCGCCCCCTAGCGTCGGGAGATGGACGAACCGCGCGGTGACCTTCCCTACATGGGTGGCAGCTACGGCATGCCCGATGAGCTGGGGCCCGATTACCGGTCGTGGCCCGAAATCGTCGCGGCGATGGGCTCGGGTCGTTCCTGGTGGCTGTCGACCACCCGGCCCGACGGTCGCCCGCACACGATGCCGGTGTGGGGTGTCTCGGTGCAGGACCGATTGGTTTTCTCGACCGATCCGGGGTCGGTGAAGGCGAAGAACCTCGCCCGCGATGACCGTGCCGTCGTGCATCTGGAGAGCGGGGACGACGTCGTCATCATCGAGGCCAACGTGGGCCGGATTCCCGCCGAGCGCCTGCCCGACGGCTTTGCCGAGGCGTACGAGGCCAAGTACGGCATCGAACTCGACCTCGCCGACGCCGGGTTCGCCTGGTTCGAGCTGGCGCCGGCGAAAGCGTTTTCGTGGGATGAGTCGGCGTTTGTCGAGACCGCGGTGCGCTGGCGGTTTGGGGCGTCCGGAGCGTAGGACCGCCCGCTCAGGCCCGGCGGGGCCAGAGCAATTCGAACCGCTCGAGCAGGACCAACGTGTCGTCGTCGATCTCGTACCCGGCTTCGACGAAGAAGGCGATGTGGGCCTTTCGCCACCAGGCGAGGGTCCGGTCGCCTTCACCCTCGTCGAACGCGAATTGCTCGTCGACCGAGCCAAACGGCGCGAGGTTGACCTCGGTGGTGCGAATGATGCACACCGGGTTCTCCTGGCTGTCGATGATCACGGTGAAATCGCCGACGGCAGGAATGGTCTCACCATCGTCGGCGTATTCGGCGGGTAGGCCCGCTGTGGCCCGTTTCGGGCCGTCGCGCACGAGCAGGGCGAGCGAGTCGGCGAGGTCGGGTCGATCCGGGCCCCCGAAGGCCTCGACCCGATAGCCGGCTTCGACACCGGTGGCCGCCGCGAAGTCATCCCAGAACTGCCGAACCCGGTCGTTGGACATCCAGAGATGCTACTCGCCGAACGAGAGGGCTCCGATGGTTGGTCTCGCCTCGCGTTCCGCTACGCTGGCTCGCTGGCCCACTGGGCTACGACACACCCGTGCCAGCGCAGGAGCAGCGCCATGCAGAACACCGATCTCGTCGATCTCGACAGCCTACGCGACGACCTGCCCGACTTCGGGCCCGGCGACACGGTCAAGGTGCACGTGAAGGTCATCGAGGGCAACCGCCAGCGGGTGCAGGTCTTTGAAGGCGTGGTCATTCGCCGCCAGGGCGCCGGCGTGCGCGAGACCTTCACGGTTCGCAAGCTCAGCTTCGGCGTTGGGGTTGAGCGCACGTTCCCGCTGCACACCCCATCGGTCGAAAAGATCGAACGGGTCGCTCGCGGCGACGTGCGGCGCGCCAAGCTCTATTACCTGCGCGATCGCATTGGCAAGAAGGCCAAGGTCAAGGAACTGCGCGACTAGCGCACGCCCGGGCCACCGGCGGGCCTCGTCCGCTGGTTTACAAGACGCCTTCGAACACCTCCACCGTCCCGCCGACGATCGACACCACGTCGTAGCGCGTGGAGCGCGGTCGCACGTCGCGTTCGCGAATCCAGGCCGCCCCCAGCCGACGGAGCCGACGCTGTTTGGCCACGGTGATGGCCTCGATGGGGGCGCCGAAGCGCAGCGACGACCGGGTCTTCACCTCGCTGAAGACCAGTTGGCGGTCTCGCACGACGATGAGATCGAGCTCACCGGCCGAGGTTCGCCAGTTGCGCTCGACCACGGCATAACCGCGACGTTGGTACCAACGGGCGGCGACATCTTCGCCCCAGGCCCCGAGTCGTTGGTTGTGTTGTCCCATGGTCGGCAAGCTACTGAGGGCCTCAGACGGTCTTTCCCCATCTGGGCCCGATGGCGACCGAAATGGGCTGAAATCCTCATGTTTCCGCGGCTGGGCATCGCGTAGCCTGGAGCTATACCGCATGGGTCCTTGTGAGCCGTGCGAACAACATCGCAGCGAGACCGAAACGGTTTCACCGCAACAGCCGTCGCCAACCCGGAATGACGATCGAGACGTGAGGCATCTCGAGAGTCGTCCGGGTGGCGGCCTTTTTGGGGTGCTGTCGGTTCGATCGCGTCGCTGGGCCCGTCAGCCGGTGATGAACGCGTACACTCGTTTGGTGCTTCCCCGGCTACTTCTCCTCGGCTGTGCCGTCCTTCTCGCCGCGTGCGGTGATGGCCGTCCGCTCAGCGGCGAACTCGGCACCGAGCCGGTACCGGAGGAGATGGTGATCGAACCGGCGCTCACCGACCCGGCCGATATCGCCGCGGCCTGTGATGCGGCGCTGCCATTGCGCACGGATTCCGCGCCGACCGACTACGTGCGGGTCGATACGGTGAGCGAGTCGCTGTGCCTGGCGCCGGCGCTTCTCGATGGCCGGGTTCTGGAGTCGGTAAACCTCGACGACGCCGACGTGGTGCGGGTCGAGCTCACCTTCAGCGAAGAAGGCATCGTGAGCTTCAACCAGATCGCGGCGTCGTGCTTCAATCGCGAACCGCTTTGCGGTACGGGCCGCACCGCCATCGCCGTCGGCGGACGGGTCGTGTCGGCCCCGACGATTCAGGCGGCATCGTTCGAACGCGACCAGATCGTGATCACGGGGGCGTTCGACATCACCGAGGGTTCGGCGATCGTCGCCCGCATCAACAACTCGCCCAGCGGTACCGCCCTCGAGTTCCGCACCGTGGTGTCGGGGTAGGGCGTCGGAGTAGGTGTCGGGGTAGGACCGGTCGTCAGGAGCGGGGCTTGCGGCGCTGCCAGCACCCTGTGTGCCAGTGGCGGCGGAGGTCCGGGGCCTCGGTGGGCACCACCACGACATGGTGGGTGCGCTCGGGGATGTCGCGGTTGCAGCCCGGGCAGAGGTAGGCCTTCGTCGCCTGGTAGGCCTGGATGTAGCGAACCTCCAGCTCGCCCAACATCTCCGGATTGTCCACGTGATCGCCCTCCCTGCCCGGTGTCGTTCGAACCGGCTATCCGAAGAATGCCCAGATGAGCAGACCCGCGGCGACCAGCAACGCGGCACCGACGAAGACGAAGTCGCTGGTGCGGCGCTGGTAGCGGCGGTTGGGGTCGAATCCCATACCCGCACCGTACCGACCCGGGCCCGGCTTCTCCGAGCCCGGACGCAGGGCGGCGCCGGGTTCTCGCCGTCGCCGCGGAACTGCAATCGTCGGGGAATGACACGACCGATCGCTCGCCCCGGGGCCATGGCATGGGTGGTGGTTCTGGTGGCGTTGCTGCTGGCCGCCGGCTGTAGCCAGGCGCCCGAGGTTCCCCTGGGGCCCGACGGCGAGCCCGATCCGGTGCTGCTCGAGGGGCGAGACCTGTTCTCCGCCCAGTGTCAGCGCTGTCACAGCGCCGACGGAGGAGGCGGCCGGGGCCCGAACATCCGGTCGGATCGCGTGCTCGAGAAGTACCCGGTCATCGAAGACCAGATGCGGATCGTGAGCGAGGGCAAGAACGCCATGCCGGC
>CALHYX010000080.1 GCA_938041035.1 uncultured Acidimicrobiales bacterium
TGTGGGTCGACGCAGGTGATGGCGAGGCTGAACGAGACCGAGCACCGCTGGAGCTGGATCAGCCACCCGCCGCGCTTCTACCTCGTCGATATCGAGTTCGACCGCTCCACCGATACGACGCTCGCAGCGTCGGGTCCGCCCGTCGAGCACACCGGCGAGATCGGCATCTACGCGGTGGCTCACCGCAGGCTCGACCCCTACATACTCGAGTTCGCCGACGGCCTGGTCACCGCCTGGGGGCGGGTGCATGGCCTGAGCGACGACGGCGCTCCCCAGGACTTCGAGATCGCGTTCCGGGCGTCGATGACCCGCAGCGCGCCCACTCCGGCACCGGCGCCGCCGACCCCGTTATCGGCCGAACCGCTCCCCGTCGGCGACGTGCTGCAACGGGTCTACTTCTACTTCGCCGAACCCATGACCGGCCCTGAGATCGTGGGCCCAGCGCCGGGCGAGAACGACTTCACCTACGCGGCCGAAACCCGGCTCCAGATGGACTCGGGCGCCGACGTCATCGACCTGCAACGCCACGAACTCGACGGCCACGCCGACGCACAGGCCACACTCGAAACCCTGAAGGCGAATCCGGAAACGGTCTGGTCGGCCGCCGGACTCGGGAACACCGAGGTCGGCACCTACACGAGCGTGTGGGAACTCGCGACCGCGGTCGACGATTTTGGCCACATCATGTTCGCCATCGAGGTCGTCGAGAACGCCCACCCATCGGTGATCTGGGCCGAAGTCCCGATCGAGTAACGACCGGAAAGTTGACGTTCAGACACGGCCGAGCGGTACAGTGCGTCCGTGCGGTTCGCGGGGGCCCTGGCGGGGCCGAAGATCTACAAACTCATCGTCGCGGGAGCATTCGCGCTCGTGTTGATGGGCTGTACCCCACCGCCCGCGAACGAGTTCTTCACTGTCGACACCACCGACGACACCATCGACGCCGCCGTCGGCGATGGCGTGTGCGCCGATGCGGCGGGCAACTGCTCGCTGCGGGCCGCGGTGATGGAGGGCAACGCCGACCCCAACACCACCGAGATCGTCCTCAGCCCGGGCACCACCTACACGCTGACGTTGGCCGGGGTCGACGAAGACGGCGCCGCGACCGGCGACCTCGACCTCAACGAACGCACCTACATCCGCAGCTACGCCACCACGGTGGCCGAAACCGCAACAATCGACGCGGCCGGGCTCGACCGGGCCATCGAAGCGCTGGCCGGCGACTTCCACTTCCTCGAAGGCCTCACCATCACCGGGGGCGACACCATCCAGAGTTCCAACTCTGACGGCGGCGCCATCCGGCACGCGGCCGGTCTGCTCGGCATCGAAGACACGATGGTGGTCAACAACTCGGCGGGGGCAAAAGGCGGCGGCATTGCGTCGGTCGGCGGCACGCTGTGGATCGAAGACAGCCTGATCGCCAACAACACGGTGGTGAGCTTCGGGTCGGGCATCTTTACCGGCACGACGTCCCGCCTGTTCCAAACGACGGTCGCCGACAACTCCGGTGGCGTCGGCGCCGTGAGCATCGAAGCCACGAACCCGACGGGCGCCGACGTGGACATCCTGTGGTCGACCATCACGGCCGGCTCCGGCATCGCCCTCGACGTGTTCAGCGGCACCGCGGTCATCGAACACAGCATCGTCGAGGCACCCAGCAACTGTGAGGTCGGTCCCAACGGATCGTTCTCGAGCACGCGAAGCATCTACAGCGACTCGTCGTGCCCCGCGGGCACCGGCGACGTGCAGAACACCGACACGGCCCTCACCGCCGTTGGCGACTACGGCGGCCCGACCCGGACCCGCCAGCCGACGAACGGGTCGGCCGCCATCGACGCCACCCCGGTCGGCACCGGCGACTGCGTGGCCACGCTCCCCGCGGACGCCCGGGGCCAGGCTCGACCACAGGGCGGCTGCGACGCCGGCGCCGTGGAGACCCAGCCGAGCTCCACACCGGGGGCCGACTGCCTGCCCGGCAGCGTCACCAGCGGTTCGACCCAGTTTCGGAACTGTGACCTGAGCAACGCCAACATCGTGGCCGAGTCGTTCCTCTTCGCCGACTTCACCGGGGCCAACCTGACCAACGCCAACCTCGACTCGAGTTTGTTCAACGACACCACCTTCCTCGGCGCCAACCTCACCGGGGCCAACCTTGGCGGGGTGAGCCTCTCCAACGTCGGCTTCCTCGGGGTGATCGACGACGGCATTCGCTCCGGCGGGATCACGGGCTCGGCTTCTGCTCTGCCCGGCGACGCCCAGATCGTTAGCGGCTACTGGATCGCCCCCAACGCCAACCTCACCGACGCCACCATCACCGCCACCGCGATCACCGACGCCAACCTCGCCGGCGCCAACCTCACCAACGCCAACCTCGGCGGATCCCTCCTCCTCGACGCCAACCTCACCGGAGCCATCCTCGTCGGCACCAACCTCGACGGAACCCACCTCACCGGCGCCAACCTCACCGGCGCCGACCTGACGAACGCCAACCTCGCCAACGCCAGCATCGGCAACGCCAACTTCACGGACGTCAACTCCACCTACCTCGCCTCCGGCGGCCTCACCGGCACCCCTTCGGCCCTGCCCGGTGATGTCCAGATCGCGAGCGGCTACTGGATCGCCCCCAACGCCAACCTCACCGACGCCACCATCAACGCCGCCGCGATCAGCGACGCCAACCTCGCCGGCGCCAACCTCACCAACGCCAACCTCGGCGGATCCCTCCTCCCCGACGCCAACCTCACCGGAGCCATCCTCGTCGGCACCAACCTCGACGGAACCCACCTCACCGGCGCCAACCTCACCGGCGCCACGCTCGTCGGCGCAATCATCGACGCAACCGCCCTCGCCAACGCGAACCTCACCGACGCCACGCTGCTGGGCGCAGTGGGCACCCCCGCGGTCTCGGGCACGATCTTCGGCGACACCACCTGCCCGACCGGTGTGACCAGCACCGCCAACGGCGGCACCTGCGACGGGCAGTACCTGCCCTAACGGCCCCAAGCGAGCCCGGTGGGGTCAGACCCCGCCAACCTCAACCTCAACGTGAGGTTGAGGTCGCGGGGGTCTGACCCCCTTCCGAGCCGAACCTCGAGCAAACTTGAGGTTTTCCACAGGCCGAAGTGGACCGGCGTAACGGCCACAGCCACCGCCGATCGCTGATTTTTCAGGGCCTAGCAGCCGTTGTGCCCAAATGAACTTTAGGAGGGGTCTGACCCCACGGGAGCGAGGGGTCTGACCCCACGGGTTGCACGGGAGCGAGGGGTCTGACCCCACGAGCGAGGGGTCTGACCCCACGGGTTAGACATGCAGCGAAACGCCGACGGCGCCTACCAGCTGTTCCGCATCGGCGATGCCGTCGCCAGCCGTAACATTCACGCCGCCATCTACGACGCACTCCGGTTGGTGAAGGACCTGTAGGGCTGCTCCATTCCCGCAGCCGGGGCCGCGCCGACGGGTCGGAACACGGGACCCGACTCCCTACAATCGCTCGATGGAATCTCCCCGCAAGAAACCCGCAAGCCCCGCGACTCCCGTGCGTCGGATCGTCCTGCTGTTCGCCGCCCTCGCTCTCCTGGCGACCGCCTGCGGCAGCGCCGACGACGGATCTGCGTCCACCGACGATGGCGAGGCGACCCAACCGGTCGAGACCGCCGCCGCCGACGGGGATGCTGCTGACGATCCTGAACCGGCCGACGACGGCTCGGCAGCCGACGACCCGGCGCCCACCACCACCGAGGAGTGCGACCCGGAGTGGGAGTTCTGCCCCACCGAGGCCGACTTCGCCCTCGAGGACATGGGCGACTTCGGGCTGGCCGACATCGTCGAGGGGCCGTTCACCGTCAACCGCGACCCGGCCTCGGTCGACGACTTCCCCTTCCCCTGCGGACCCGCCCAGGCCCCGGCCGGCGTGGCCCGGCGCCAAGTGGTCAACGGCCCCGGCATCTCGCTGGTAAGCCGGGCGCTCATCATCTGGGAATCGCCCGAAGCGATCGCCGACTACTTCGCCACCTTCCCGACCGAGACCGGCTGCACGCAGGAGTTCATCAGCGACCCCCTCATCGAGATCGAAGCGATCGAGCGGGATGGCTGGAGCGGATTCACCTGGAGCTACGGCGCCGACGGCGTCGAAAGCCAGTCCTACACCCAGATCGCCAACGGCAACCGGATGATCGCCACCGACGCACCGCTGCGCATCATTTCGAACGCGCTGGCCAAGACGGTCGTCGACTACCTGGCGAGCTGAATCCCGGGAAACCTGTCTCTCGCCCGAGCCACACTGTTCCCATGTGCCCGTCCGCCGATGAACCGTCCAAACCCACCAACGATGCTGCGCTCGACGCCATGGCGGACTTCATCGAGTGGGCCGCTGCCGAATGGGCCAACCCACCGATAGCGAACGAGCCCGGGCTGACGGGATCCAGTCGGCCGCTCAAGACCGGTTGCGGTCGACGTAGGCGGTCGGGCTCACGCCCAGGTGGCGGCCGAAGTCGCGCACCAGGTGGGCCTGGTCGGCGTAGCCCAACTCGTCGGCCACGCTGGCCCAACCCCGCCAGTCGGCATCGTCGTCGATGGCCGCCCGCCCCGCTTCGGCGGCTTCGATAATGCGCCAGCGGCGGATGATGAACGCCGGGCTCTGACCCACGTGCAGATCGAACAACCGTTGCAGCGACCGCACGCTGTAGCCGGCGGCGTCGGCCAGATGCTCGACCCGACAGACGCGGCGATCGTTCTCGGCCAGCGCCGCGACCTCGGCGACGCG
>CALHYX010000081.1 GCA_938041035.1 uncultured Acidimicrobiales bacterium
CCGCGATCGCGGCCGCGACGACCTCGACCCGTGGGACGGTGAACCGGTCGCCGTCGAGGGCTACCTCGATCTGCGCGACGAGGGGTTCGGGTTCCTGCGCACCAAGGGTTGGAAGCCGTCCAAGCAGGATGCCTACATCCCGGTCAAGCTCATCCGTCAGCTCGGCCTCCGCCGGGGCGACCACCTGGTCGGCACCAGCCGCCCGCCCAGCCGCAACGAGAAGAACCCGGCGATCCTCACCATCGACAAGGTCAACCACGACGACCCCGCCAAGGCGGCCGACCGCCCCCGCTTCGACGACCTGACGCCGCTCTTCCCCGATGAGCGCCTGACCCTGGAAGATCCCAAGGACGATCCCTACAACATGACGACGCGGATCATCGATCTGCTGTCGCCCATCGGCAAGGGGCAGCGCGGGCTCATCGTGGCCCCGCCCAAGGCGGGCAAGACCACGGTCATGAAGGAGATCGCCCGGGCCATCGAGTCGAATCACCCTGAGGTGCACCTGATCGTGCTGCTCGTCGACGAGCGCCCCGAAGAAGTCACCGACATGAAGCGGTGGCTAAAGGGGGGCGAGGTCATCGCCAGCACCTTCGATCGACCGCCCGAGGAGCACACCCAGGTCGCCGAGATCGCCATCGAGCGGGCCAAGCGCATGGTCGAACAGGGCGTCGATGTCGTCGTGATCCTCGATGGCATCACCCGACTCGCCCGTGCCTACAACCTGGCCGCCCCCGGCAACGGTCGGGTCATGTCCGGCGGGCTCGACACCGGAGCCCTCTACCCGCCGAAGCGTTTCTTCGGCGCCGCCCGCAACATCGAAGAGGGGGGCTCGCTGACGATCCTGGCCTCGGCCCTAGTCGAGACCGGATCCAAGATGGACGAGGTCATTTTCGAGGAGTTCAAGGGCACCGGAAACATGGAGCTGCGCCTCGACCGGAACGCCGCGGAACGCCGCGTCTACCCGGCCATCGACATCGAGGGGTCCTCGACCCGCCACGAGGAGCTGCTGTTCGAACGCAAGCAACTCGAACAGGTCTGGAAGCTGCGCCGCGTCCTCGCCGGTATGGCCGAGGGGGGCCCATCGTCGGGACTGGAGCTGGTGATCGAACGGCTCGCCACGTTCAAGACGAACGCCGACTTCCTCGCCGAGGTGGGCAAGGGCTCCACCATCTCCTGAGCAGAATCCCGAGCAGAACCGCCCGTTCGCGGGTTGGCATCCGCAACCGCTTGCACCAGACTAGGAACGCTATGCAGACCGACCTTCACCCCCAGTACCGCCCCGTCGTGTTCACCGACATGTCGTCCGGGTTTTCCTTCATCACCCGATCGACCCTCGAGACCGACGAAACCGTCGAATGGGAAGACGGCAACACCTACCCGTTGTGCAAGGTGGAAATCTCGAGCGATAGCCATCCGTTCTTCACCGGAACGATGAAGATCGTCGATACCGCCGGTCGGGTGGAGCGCTTCGAGCGCCGCTACGGCTCCCGCAAGAAGAAGGACGACTAGTCCTTCTTCGCCGCCCGCTTCATCGCCTGGCCCTCCGCTCGGCGCTCGCAGCGCGGGTGGACGGCCATCCCGAATCGAGCAGTCGGTGAGCCTGGATCCCGCCAGAACCGCCGCCCTCCTCGGCGTGAAGTCCCGCGCCATCGTCCGTGACACCTTCGGTGTGGCCGAAGCCGATCTGGCGGCGGCGGCCTTCCCCGACGGCGCCGCGCTGATCGGCCCCGATGCCGTCTACGTGTACTCGTCCGCCGACGCCCCGCAACCGCTGGGCGCGGCCCTTGCGCTCGCCCATCGGCGAAAGCCGGGCGCACCGTTGCACCTGATGCTCGATGCCGATCCGGGCATGGTCGCCCGCCGCGCCACGGCTTTTGACCCGATGCCACAGATCTGGCGCATCGACGGCGCCGAGCTGCACCCCGCGACCGCCGCGCCGGTGCCCGAACCGATCCCGGTCCCCGCGGGCATCGACGCCTTCGTCGACCAAATGCTCGACGAGGGTCTCGACATCGCCGTCGAGCACGGCGTCGTGATGGGTGAGGTGCTCGGCCTCGAGGTCGCCCGGGTTTCGATCGACCCCGACGGAACCGCCCGGCTCGACGTGGGTGTCGGCCGCTTCGACCGCGAGGCCGGGGCCATGTTGCGCGGCCCCCACCAGATCGACGACGCCCTGGCGGACGCGGTGGCGATGGTTCGCGGGTATCGCCGGGCCGGCGCCACGCCGCACGCCGTCGGTCGGCTCTCACCGGAGCGATGGCTGCGGGCCATGGTGCTCGCCGCCCCCGACCTGGTCGGCCTGGACTCGGCCACCGCCGTCGAGTCGGTCGAACCGCGCACCAACCTGCTCGATGCCTGGCCGGCCTTTGCCCTCGGCGTCGGTGTCGCCGGCGACTCCGTCCTCGTCGCCACATCGCTCGGGCTGCAACTCGAACTCGTCGCCCACACCGCCGACCAGGTCCTGCGCCACCGACCCGACCGCGTCGTCCTGGCGATGCCCGCTCGCGATGTGATGCCGATCCTTGTCGACCAGGCCAAACACCTGGAGATCGACGTCGAGTTCACCCCGCTCGAACTGCCGTATCAGCCGCCGGCCGCCTAGCCGACGCCGCGGCGCGTGCTTCGGCCGCGAACAAGCGGCTGGGGCGCCGGTACGATCACGACCATGGCCGACGACTTCGCCAACCGCCTGCTCTCCTTGGAGCACGAGTTCTCCGACGTGGAGGCGCGCCTCGGCGACCCCGAGGTCCACAAGGACCAGAAGCGGTTCCTCGATCTGTCCAAGCGCTACAAGGAGCTGGGCGAGATCGTCGAGAAGTGGCACCAGCTCACGAGCACCCGCGACGACATCGAGGTCGCCCAGGAGATGCTGGCCGACGCCACCGGCGACGACGAGGAGATGCTGCGCACCGAGCTGGGGGAGCTCGAAGTCGCCGCCGAGCAGCACCGGGCGGCCCTCGAGGTCCTGCTGCTGCCCAAGGACCCCAACGCCGGGCGCAACGTGATCGTCGAGATCCGCGGGGCCGCCGGTGGCGAGGAGGCGAACCTGTTCGCCCGCGACCTGTTCGACATGTTCGACGCCTTTGCGAAACGCCAGGGGTGGAAATTCGAGATGTTGGGTTCAACCCACTCCGACATGGGTGGATTCAACGAGGTGACGTTCCTGTTGAAGGGCGAGGGCGTGTGGACCCGGATGCGCCACGAGGGCGGTACCCACCGGGTGCAACGGGTGCCGGTCACCGAATCGCAGGGCCGGGTCCACACCTCGTCGGCCACCGTGCTCGTGATGCCCGAGGCCGAGGAAGTCGAGGTCAACATCGACGAAAACGAGCTGCAGATCGACTACTTCCGCTCGTCGGGGCCCGGCGGGCAGTCGGTGAACACGACCGACTCCGCGGTGCGGATCACCCACAAACCCACCGGGGTCACGGTGTCGATGCAGGACGAAAAGAGCCAGCTTCAGAACAAGGCCCGCGCCCTGCGCGTACTGCGGTCCCGCCTCCTCCAGCTCGAACAGGAGCGCCAGGCGGCCGAGCAGTCCGCCGCCCGCAAGGACCAGGTCAAGACCGGCGACCGCTCCGAGAAGATCCGCACGTACAACTACAAGGAGAACCGGGTCACCGATCATCGCATCAAGTTCACGGTGCACAACCTCGACAAGGTGCTGGCCGGCGAACTCGACGAGGTCAGCGACCAGCTCCTGCACCACGAGCGCCAGGCGCAGCTGCAAGCGGGCGATGACTGAGCCCGACGGCACGGTGGCCTGGCGCAGCCTGCTCGCCGAGGCCACCACCGCCCTCGACGGGGTCGTCGCTTCCCCCGAGGTCGACGCTCGCCGCATCGTCGAGGAAGCCTCCGGCCACGACGGGCCCGACTGGTTCCGCGCCCTCGACGAGTTGGTGACCGTCCGGGCCATGGCCCGGTTCGACGCCATGTTGGCCCGGCGCCGCGCCGGCGAACCGCTCCAGTACGTGCTCGGCCGTTGGGGGTTCCGCCACCTCGACCTGGCCGTCGACCCCCGGGTCCTCATTCCCCGACCCGAAACCGAGCAGGTCACCGAGTTCGCCCTCCGCGAGGTCGACCGACTCCAGGCCCGCCGAGCCGTGGACCTCGGCACCGGATCCGGGGCCATCGCCCTGTCGTTGGCCGTCGAACGCGACACGTTGGAGGTGTGGGCCACCGATCGCTCACCCGATGCTCTGGCGGTCGCCCGGTCCAATCTCGCCGGCCTCGGCACGGCCGGCACCCGGGTTCGCCTCACCGAGGGTTCGTGGTTCGGGGCCCTCCCGTCGGATCTGGCCGGCTCCATCGATGTCGTTGTATCGAACCCGCCCTACGTCGCCGACGCCGACGAGTTGCCGGCCGACGTCGCCGACTGGGAGCCCGCCGAAGCCCTGCGGGCCGGCCCGGCCGGGCTCGACGACATCGAACACATCATCGCCGCGGCCCCGAAGTGGTTGTCCGACCGCGGCAGCCTGGTCATCGAGTTGGCACCCGACCAGGCCGAGCCGGCCATCGCTCTCGCCGTCGCCGCCGGGTTCGCTGAAGCCGTCGTCGAACCCGACCTCAACGGCCGCGCTCGCGCCCTGGTGGCCCGATGGGGACCGCGGTGATCATCGACCTGGCCGATCCCACTGCGATCGACCTCGTCGTCGCCGCGCTCGGGCGGGGCGAACCGGTCGTGATCCCCACCGACACCGTGTACGGCCTCATCGCCGACCCGACCAATGCCGCGGCGACCGCCGGCCTCTTCGAGCGCAAACAACGCCGGTTCGACACCCCGATGGCCGTGCTGGTCGCCGACGGCGAACAGAGCGCCGCCGTCCTCGCCCTCGACGACCGGTACGCCGCGCTGATGTCGCTGTGGCCCGGAGCGCTCACCCTCGTCGGCCGCCGCACTTCCGGCGTCGACCTGCACCTGGGCGGGGATCCAACGACCGTGGGTGTCCGCTGTCCCGACCATCCCTGGGTGCGCGAACTCTGCCGCCGGGTGGGCCCCATCGCGGCGACGAGCGCCAACCGGCACGGGGAACCAACCCCGTTCGAGGCGGCGGCCGTCGCCGATCAGCTCGGTGATGATCTGTTGATCATCGACGGCGGTCCGGCCACCGATCGGGCGTCGACCGTCGTCGATGTCACCGGCCCCGAACCGACCGTGCTGCGCGAGGGCCCCCTGTCGGCCGCCGAGCTCACCGCCGCGCTTTCGCACCCCGCACCGAAGTCGGGTGAGACAGCCTAGGATCGCCGGCATGGCACGGATTGCGATCGGTTCTGACCACGCGGGGTTCGCCCTCAAAGAGGTGTTGGCCAAAAAACTCGCCGACGACGGCCACGACGTCGTCGACTGCGGCACGACGTCGACCGACCGGGTCGACTATCCCGACTTCGGTGCCGCTGTCGGGCGCGCGGTGAGCGGCGGCGACGCCGAGCTCGGCGTCTGCGTCTGTGGAAGCGGCATCGGGATCGCCATGGCGGCCAACAAGATCCCGGGAATCCGGGCCGCCACCGTGCACGACGTCACCAGCGCCCACCTCACCCGCGAGCACAACGACGCCAACGTCATCTGCTTCGGCGAACGCCTCATCGGCGAGGCGGTGGCTCTCGAAGCCCTCGACGCCTTCCTCGGCGCCGAGTTCGAAGGGGGCCGGCATGCGCCAAGAGTGGCGAAAATTGACGCGTTGAGTGAAATTTCCTGACCCGGGTCGTGGACGGGCGCCCGCGTACGTGCTTGAGTCTTGAGCACGTTTGCCGATGAGAAAACAGCCGGGTGCGGTCACGTTCCGCACCGACCGAACGCGAGGCTCGAGCAGGACGTATGAACCCCGATAACCGTGACATCCCGGTAGTGATTTTGTGCGGGGGCTTCGGCACCCGCATCCGCGAGGCATCCGAGAGCCTCCCGAAGCCAATGATCACCATCGGCGGTCGTCCCATCCTGTGGCACATCATGAAGACGTACCACCACTTTGGTCATCGTCGTTTCGTGCTGTGCCTTGGCTACAAGGCCAACATCATCAAGGACTACTTCCTGCGCTACCGCGAGCACCTGTCGGATTTCACCGTCGAGCTCAACAACGACGATGCCCCGACGTTCCACTCGCGAGTCGGGACCGAGGACTGGGAAATCACCTGTGCCGACACTGGCGTGGAGACCCTCACCGGTTCGCGACTGGCCAAGGTTTCCCGCTACCTCGAGGACGCCGAGACGTTCATGTTGACCTACGGCGACGGTGTCGCCGATATCGACCTCGCCGCCCTTTTGCAGGCGCATCGCGATCACGGCCGGGTCGGCACCGTCACCGCCGTGCATCCGACCTCCCGCTTCGGTGAACTCCAGGTCGAGGACGGCGCCATCGTCGACTTCGCCGAAAAGCCCATGCTCAACAAGGGCCTGGTCAACGGTGGCTACTTCGTGTTCCAGCGCAGCTTCCTCGACTACGTCAACGACGGCAGCGGCATGCTCGAAAGCGATGCGCTCCAGAAGCTGACCAACGATCGTCAGCTCGGGTACAACATCCACGAGGGCTTCTGGCGCGGCATGGACACCTACCGCGAGTTCGTCGAACTCAACGGCCTGTGGGACAGCGGTGACGCCCCCTGGAAGGTCTGGTAACGCCACCCGCGAAACCGGGCGGTTCCCAAAATCGGCGCCGACGTTCTAGTCTGGGAATGCCTACGCGCAATCGGGCGCGCACCTCGGTGCCAGGCACCCCCCGCACCGCCCACCCGGGCCCCACCCACTAAGGGACGCCGTGAAGATTCTCGTTACCGGCTCCGAGGGCTACCTCGGCTCCGTTCTCGGGCCCCAGCTCGCTCGTGCCGGCCACGAGGTCATCGGTCTCGATACCGGCTACTACGTCTCCGGTGAGCTGTACGCCCCCGAAGCCGGCGCCGCGCCCGCCATCTTCAAGGATCTTCGCAACATCACCGCCGCCGACCTCGTCGGGTTCGACGCCGTCGTCCACCTGGCCGAACTGTCGAACGACCCGACCGGCGCCATGCGTCCGAGCGTCACGTTCGAGATAAATCACCAGGCGAGTGTCCGGTTGGCCCGCCTCGCCAAGCAGGCCGGCGCAACCCGCTTTGTCTACATGTCATCGTGCAGCGTCTACGGCGCTTCGGCTGACCAGATCGTCGATGAACGGGCCGCGGTGGACCCGCAGACCGCCTACGCCGAGTGCAAAGTACTCGTCGAGGCCGACCTCCACGCGCTGGCCGACGACGACTTCTCGCCGACCATCCTGCGCAACGGAACCGCATTCGGCGCCTCACCGCGCATGCGGTTCGACCTGGTCGTCAACAACCTCGCCGGCCTGGCTCACACCGCGGGTCGGGTCGCGATGACCAGCGACGGCACGCCCTGGCGGCCCCTGGTCCACGTGCTCGACATCGTCCAGGCGATCGAGTGCACCCTGGCCGCGCCCCGCGACACCGTGCACGACGCCGTGTTCAACGTCGGGAGCAACGATCAGAACTACCGCGTGCTCGATATCGCCGCCATCGTCGCCGAGGTGTTCCCGCACGCCGCGGTAACCCTGGGTACCTCGGGTAGCGACAATCGCAGCTACCGGGTGAACTTCGACCGGATCCACACCGGGCTGCCGGGCTTCGCCTGCCGGTGGGATGCTCGCCGCGGCACCGAGCAGCTGCAACGATTGTTCGACGAGGTGGCACTGTCCGCCGAGATGTTCGCCACGCCGGCGTTTACCCGGCTGCGGATGCTCGAATGGTTGATCTCGGCTGGTCGCCTCGATGAATCGTTTTATTGGTCGACGGAAGAACAGGCCGCGTAATCGCTCCCCGCGATTGAGCGGCCGTCGGATCGCTCGCAGCACCAGCCGGGAGGACGCGTGTCATGAGGTTCACCGAGACCCCGATCGCCGGGGCCTGGATCATCGACCTCGAGTTTCACGAGGACGAGCGCGGTGGCTTCGCCCGAACCTACTGCCCTCGGGAGTTCGCCGAACACGGCATCGAGTTGCCGATCGCCCAGTGCAACATGGCCTACAACCACGTCGCGGGAACCATGCGCGGCCTGCACTATCAGGTGCCGCCGGTGGTCGAATCAAAGCTCGTGCGATGTACTGCGGGTGCCATCCACGACGTCATCGTCGACATGCGCCCCGATTCCGAGACCTACCTCCGGAGCTTTGGTATCGAACTCAGCGCAGCGAACCGCCGCTCGATCTTCATCCCGAACATGATGGCCCACGGGTATCTGACCCTGGCCGACGACACCGAGGTGCAGTATCAGGTGAGCGAGTTCTACACGCCCGGCCACGAGCGCGGTGTCGCCTACGACGATCCCGGACTCGGCATCGACTGGCCCCGCGACGTCGCCGTCATCTCGGCCAAGGACACGACCTGGGCGCCTCTCAACGCCGTGGCGGATCCTGCGGTAGTGGATCCTGCGGTAGTGGATCCTGCGGGAATGGATCCTGCGGTAATGGATCCTGCGGTAATGGATCCTGCGGTAATGGATGAGGTGGGTACGGTGGCGGGGAGCGATTCGACCATCGATGGGGCGGGACCCGAATGATCATTGTCGACACTGCACTGCGAGAGCGCGAGCGCGCCGGTGACCCGGTGCGCTTTGCGATGATCGGCGCCGGCTACATGGGTCGGGGCGTCGTCAACCAGGCCATCAACTCCGTGCCGGGCATGGACGTGGCCGCCATATCGAACCGCAACCTCGACCAGGCCAAACGGGCCTACGACGAAGCCGGTGTCACCGACTATGTGGTCGCCGACACTGCCGAACAGGTCAGCCAGATCGTGGCCGACGGCGGACGGGCGATCACCACCGACGCACTCGCGTTGACCCGCGCCGACGGCGTCGACGCGGTCGTCGACGTGACCGGCGCCATCGGCTTCGGCGCCGAGGTCACCCTCGACGCGATCGCGGCCGGCAAGCACATCATCACCATGAACGCCGAACTCGACGCCACCGTGGGGCCGATTCTCGCGCACCGCGCTCGCGAGGCCGGCGTAATCCTCACCCTGGCCGACGGCGATCAACCCGGCGTGCAGATGAACCTGTACCGCCAGGTCACCAGCCTGGGAATGGAGCCGCTGGTGTGCGGAAACATCAAGGGCCTGCAGGATCCCTACCGGAACCCCACCACGCAGGCCGCGTACGCCGAGCAGTGGAACCAGAAGCCCGAGATGGTGACGTCGTTCGCCGACGGCACCAAGATCAGCTTCGAGCAGGCGATCATCGCCAACGCCACCGGCATGACCGTGGCCAAGCGCGGCATGCACGGCCACCCCTACGAAGGCCACATCGACGACGCGGTCGGGCTCTACGACATCGACGAACTGCGCGAACTCGGCGGCATCGTCGACTACGTGGTCGGCTTCGGGATCAAGCCCGGGCCCGGCGTGTACGTGTTCGCCGCCAACGACGACCCGAAGCAGCAGGAGTACCTGCGCCTCTACAAGCTGGGCGACGGTCCCCTGTACTCGTTCTACACGCCCTACCACCTCTGTCATTTCGAGGTGCCGCTCTCCGTGGCCCGCGTCGTTTTGTTCGGCGACGTCGTCATGGCCGCGCCGGGTGCGCCCACCGTGGAAGTGATCACCCTGGCCAAGACCGATCTCGCCGCCGGCACCACGATCGATGGTCTGGGCGGGTATCACACCTACGGCGAATGCGAGCGGGCGGCTATCACCGCCGCCGCCGACCTGTTACCGATCGGCGTTGCCCAGGGGTGCACGCTGGTCCGCGATGTAGCCAAGGACCAGGCGCTCACGTACGCCGACGTCGACGTGCCCCCGGGGCGGCTCATCGATGAGCTGCGCGCCGAGCAACGGGCCCACTTCGCCACCACCGGCTCCTGACGGCGCCGAACCCGCCCCCTGCGCCGAGTGGCGCTAACGGGCGATCTTCTCGCTGAGCCGTTCCCACTCGCTCATCAGCTCGGCGGCCTTTTCCTTGGCCTCATCGTGGCCCCGGGTGAGCTCGCCGATCTTCTCCGGCGTCTCGTAGGTCTCCGGCTTCGCCATCTCGGCCTGGATGAGCGCCACCTGGGCCTCGGCCTTCTCCCACTGGCGTTCAACCCGGGCCAGCTGCTTGCGCAGCTCGCGATCGTTCGCGGACGACTTCTTGTTTGCCGCCTTCTTCGCGGTGTCCTTCTTTGCTGTGTCCTTCTTTGCTGTGTTCGAGTTCTTCTTGGCGGTGTTCTTGTTGGGGTTGGCTCTCGCCAGGGTGTTCGTGTCGGCCCGGTCGCCGCCCGCGTTGGGGGAGCCCCGGCGGGAGGTCAGGGCACCGTCGCCGGGCATCAGCACCGCCTCGTCGACACCGTCGTGCCACACCGCCTTCCCGTCGCGCACGTCGACCAGGGCATCGGCCACCGACCGCACCAGGAAGCGATCGTGGGTGACCAGTAGGACCGTGCCGGTGTAAGCGGTCAATGCATCCTCGAGCACATCGCAGCTGGGTAGGTCGAGGTGGTTGGTGGGCTCATCGAGCACGAGCAGGTTCACCGGCTCGGCCATGATCATCCCGAGCGCCAACCGCGTGCGTTCACCCCCGGACAAGTCCGCCACCTTGCGATCGGCGGCGTCGCCGGAGAACCCGAACGAGCCGAGCAGCGTGCGCAGGTTGCGATTGCCGGGTTTGGGTACGGCCTTCATGAACTCCTGGTAGACGGTGCGGGTCGGGTCGAGGTTCTCGGCCTGATCCTGTACGAACACGGCCGTGTCGACGTTGGTTCCGATGGTGGCGGTGCCCTCGTTGGGTTCGAGTTGGCCGATCAGCAGGCGGACCAGCGTGGTCTTGCCGGCGCCATTCGGACCGACGAGGGCAACCTTTTGCCCCCGTTCGAGCACCAGGTCGACGTTGCGGAGGATGGGCTCATCATCGTCGTACCCCACCGTGACGCCTTCCAGTTCGGCGACGACTCGGGCCGATCGCTGGGGCTCGGGAAACGCGAACTTGGCGATCACCTGCTTGCGGTCCGGTACCGCGATCTTCTCCAGTTTCTCCAGCGTTTTGAGCCGGGACTGCACCTGCCGGGCCTTGGTGGCCTTGTAGCGGAAGCGCTCGACGAACTTCTCGACCCGGGCGACCTCGACCGACTGGCGGCGAGCCGCGGCTTCGAGCACCGTCAACCGTTCTTCGCGCTCGACCACGAACTCAGCGAAACCGCCCACGTACTCGTGGCTCGTGCCGCCGACGAGTTCGATCACCCGGTTGGCGACCGCATCGATGAAATCGCGATCGTGGCTGACGAACAGCAGCGCGCCGGTCCAGTTGCGGAGCCGTTCCTCGAGCCAGGCGATGCTGTCGAGGTCGAGGTGGTTGGTCGGCTCGTCGAGGATCAACAGATCGGGTTCCGACAGCAGCAGTCGAGCCAGGGCCACCCGCATCCGCCAGCCACCCGAGAGTTCGCGGACGGGCCGGTCGGCGTCGTCGGGGGCGAAGCCGAGACCGGCGAGGACCCGGTGAGCCTCGCCCTCCAGGGCGTACCCGCCCAGCTGCTCGAATCGACTCTGCGTCTCCCCGTAGTCGTCGAGCACCTTGGCGTGGTCGTCGCCGGTCGTGGTGGTCATCGCCGCTTCGAGGTCGCGGAGCCGTTCCGCCAGCTCGGCCACCTGGCCGGCGCCGGCGAGGACGTCGTCGAGGACGGTGCCATCGGTGATGCCCGGCAGCTCCTGGGGGAGGTAGCCGATCCGCATGTCCTTGGGATGATGGACCTGGCCCTCGTCGGGCGATTCGTCGCCCATCAAGATGCTCACCAGCGTGGTTTTGCCCACGCCGTTCCCGCCGACGAGCGCGATTCGACGCCCGTTCGCCAACTTGAGGGTGACGTCGGCGAACAGGACGCGGGGGCCAAAGGACTTCGAGAGCCCGGATGCGGTCAGCACGGCGCTGAGCGTATCGGCATCGGCGGACCGGGCGATGGGGCCCGCCGTCGGCCCGCCGGGTCACCCCCGCGGCCCCAGGGCCCTGGCGGGCGTCGAAAAATCGCCCGGCCGGGTGCCGGGACCGGTCGGGATCGGCCGCTAGCCTGAGCGGTGGCGCGAGCGCCGGGGCGGCGGCGGACTCGCCGACCGTTCCCGAGCACGACCCTGTGAACCCCAGCGAACCCTGTGATTTGGAGACCCGCGTGGCTTGGACCACCGAACGAGACAACACCGTTTTTGATCTGATCGACCGCGAACAGGAGCGCCAGAACACCGGCCTGCAGCTGATTGCCTCGGAGAACTTCACCTCCCCGGCAGTGATGGAAGCGACCGGATCGGTGCTGACCAACAAGTACAGCGAGGGCTATCCGGGGAAGCGCTACTACGGCGGTAACGCCGTCGTCGACGACATCGAGGAAATCGCCCGGGACCGGGTGAAGGCGCTGTTCGGCGCCGAACACGCAAACGTGCAGCCCCACTCGGGGGCGAACGCCAACATGGCGGTCTATCTCGGACTGCTCGAGCCGGGCGACACCGTGCTCGGCATGAGCCTCGACCACGGTGGGCACCTGACCCACGGCAGCCCCGTGAACTTCAGCGGCGTCATCTACAACTTCGTGGGCTACGGACTGACCAAGAGCGATGAGCGCATCGACCTCGACCAGATGCGAGAGCTCGCCCACCAACACCAGCCCAAGATGATCGTGGCCGGCGCCACCGCCTACCCGCGCACGATCGAACCGGCGCCGATCAAGGAGATTGCCGATGAGGTCGGGGCGTTGTTCTTGTTCGATGCCGCCCACATCGCCGGGTTGATCGCCGGCGGGTCCCACCCGAACCCGATGCCGCACGTCGACGTGATGACTTTCACCACCCACAAGACGCTGCGCGGTCCGCGCGGCGGGTGCATCCTCACCACGGCGGCGCATGCCGCGGCCATCGACAAGGCGATCTTTCCGGGGCTGCAGGGCGGCCCGCTCGAGCACGTCATCGCCGGCAAGGCCGTCGCCTTCGGCGAGGCGCAACGGCCGGAGTTCTCCCACTACGCGGCCCAGATCGTGGCCAATGCCCGAGCCCTCTCCGAGGCGCTGGCGGGGGAGGGGTTCCGCCTCGTCTCCGGCGGCAGCGACAACCACCTGCTGCTCGTCGACCTGCGGTCCTTCGACGCCGAGCTCACGGGCAAGCAGGCCCAGGCCGTGCTCGACGAAGCGGGCATCACCCTGAACAAGAACACGGTGCCCGACGATCCCCGATCTCCGTTTGTCACCAGCGGCATCCGCATCGGCACGCCGTCGGTCACCACCCAGGGCATGACGGTGGCCGAAATGCCGGCCATCGCGTCGTTTATCGCTCGCACGCTGCGCGAGCGCGACGATCCCGACGCCGTCGCTGCGGTGCGGGCCGACGTCGCCGAGCTCTGCGCCCGGTTCACCCCGTACGGCGGCTGATCACCAGCCATGGCCCCCGGGATCACCTCCTACGCCATCGTGTTCGCCATCGCCGGCCTGGTGACGGTGGCCACGACGCCGTTGGTGCGCCTGTGGGCGGTGCGCAAGGGGGCGCTCGTCCCGCCCGACGATCGCAAGGTGCACACCTCGCCGACGCCGAACGTCGGCGGAATCGCGATGTTCGCCGGTTTCCTCGCCGCGATGGTGACCGCCTGGTCGCTCGGCGACTTCGGCGAGGTGTTCGCCGGCGGGACCGAAGTCGTCGGCATCGTGGCGGCGGCGCTCGTGATCTTCGCGGTCGGCCTCTTCGATGATCTGCGGGAGATATCGGCGCCGGCCAAGACCGCCGGCATGGTGTTGGCGGGCAGCATCTTGTCGCTCGCCGGCGTCAGCCTGCTCGTGTTCCGGGTGCCGTTCTTCGATCTCTTCTTGTTGTCGCCGGACTGGTCCGCCCTGTTGTCGGTGCTCTGGGTGCTCGGCATGGCCAACGCGGTCAATCTGATCGACGGTCTCGACGGGCTGGCGGCCGGGATCATCGCCATCGCGGCCGGCACGTTCTTCTTGTACGCACTGCGGCTGAGCGACGCCGAACTCCTGCTGCCCGGCAACCCCGGCGCGTTGATCGCGGTGATCGTGCTCGGGATCTGCGTGGGTTTCCTGCCGCACAATTTTCATCCTGCCCGGATCTTCATGGGCGACGGCGGGGCCCTGTTGCTGGGGTTGTTGATGGCCGCCTCCACCATGTCGGTCGGGGGCCGCACGAGCGAGCCCTTCTCCGGGCAGGCGTTCTTCTTCTTCGCCCCGGTCTTCATCCCGTTGTTCATCCTGGGCGTCCCGATCCTCGACACCTTGTTCGCCATCGTCCGCCGCGCGTCGCGCGGCCGAAGCATGGCCGAGGCCGACAAGGAGCACCTGCATCACCGCCTGATGCGGCTGGGCCACGGTCAGCGGCGAAGCGTGCTGATCATGTGGACCTGGACCCTGCTGCTCAGCGGGTTTGTGTTGTACCCGACCTACACCGGCAAGGGCGACGCCATCGTGCCACTCGGGGTCGGGGCCCTCGGCCTGGTGCTCTACACGGTGTTCCACCCCGGACTGAAGGGCGGGTCGTGGTCCGAGCTTTTCCGTCGTACCAAGTCCGGCGAAACCGCCGAAGCCGCCCGGGCCGCCAACCGGCGCCCCGAACGCCAGCAACCGCGCTGATCCGCCGTGGGGCCCGCCGCAGGTTCGCCGGGAATATGCCACCAGCGGTCTCACCTAGTGTGCTAGTTTCAACCACCAAGCGTGGCAGGACTTCATGTCGGAGGAGTTTCTGCCGAATGGTGGACGTGGCGAGAGCGACCGTAGACATGCACTTTTTCCAACACCCCGACCGCACCCCCATGAGCCCGCGGACGGTGAGTCGCGGATGGTAGGTAGTGGAGAGGTGAGTAGCGCAGGAGTGAATCTCGGAGCGGCGAGTCTGGTGCCCGAGGATGGCCCCAGCGTGCTGTTGGCGTCGCAGCGACTGCTGCGGCCCAAGGTTTCGCGCTGCGTCGCCTATGAGTTCGAGCGCCTGATCGCCAGCATGAGCCGCGTCGACTGGGCGGTGCTGCGCCACGGCGTGCTGGGCCACTTTCCCGAGGTCGCCGTCAACCGCCTCAACAAGCGCTTCACCGCCGCCGCCGGCCTCAAACCGGTGATGCCGACGATCGAGCCGGCGGGGAGCTACGACCTGATGTGTGCGGTCGTACAGATCCCGTCTGACATCGTGGCGCTCAACGCCATCAAGGATTGGCGCGAACGGTGTGACAAGGCGGTCCTGTTCGTCGAGGAGATGTGGGCATCAGAGCTCGACAAGTGGAAGGGCCACATCGAGCAGATGAACCGGTTCGACCACGTGTTCGTAGCGGCGTGGGGAACCGTCGAAGCGTTGGCCGAACGGGTCGACGTGCCGGTGTCGTACCTGCCCTACGGCGTCGACAGTCTGGAATTCGCCCCTGCCGACGTCTCGGCGCAGCGGTTCATCGACGTGTGCAACATCGGCCGCCGGTCCGAGGTCACCCACCGGGCGTTGCTCGAGTGGGCCAACCACACCGACCGGTTCTACTACTACGACTCGTTTTCGCCGGGCGACTTCTACGGCGTCGAGGAACATCGGGCCCAGCTCGCCCGGCTGATGCGGGCCAGCAACGTCGCCATCACCAACCGCGGCATCGGCGCCCGCGCCCACGAGACCGGTGGCCAGGAAGAGCTTGGGTTCCGATTCTTCGAAGCGGCCGCCGCCGGGGCCCTGATGGTCGGCTCGCCGCCGGAAACGCCGGTGGTCGCCAAACTGTTCGACTGGGAGGACGCCATCATCCCGGTGGCGTTCGACGCGCCCATGATCGCCGACCTCATCGAAGAGCTCGATGCCCAACCCGATCGGGTGCTCGCCGCTCGCCGCCGCAACGTGAGCAACGCCCTGTTGCGCCACGACCATGTGCATCGCTGGGAAGCCATGCTCGAGGCCGTGGACATCGAACCGGGGGCGGCCGCCGACGCGCGCAAAGCCACCCTGGTCGAGATCGCCGACGCCCTGTAACGAGCGTTCTTCGCGCGCGATCGCCCGCTACGAGCGGGTGCGTTCGTCGGTTTTGGCGAGGGCGGGTTCGGCGCCGCGGCGTTCGCGTTCGAGGCGCCACAGGCAGCTGCCGGCGCCGAGGACGACCGCCAGGAACCCGGTGTGGATCGGGAAGGCAAAGCTGTCGAACGTGACGGTGGTGACCGCCGATACCATCACCACGGCGGCGATGGCCTGGGCGAGATGCTTGGTGAGCGGGTCGTTGCTGCGATGGCGGACGTCGCGGGGGAGGGCGTAGCCGATGACCCACATGGCGACCGTCGCGATCAGGCCGAGGTAGCCGGTCTGCACCAGCGTCCCCAGGATCTCGTTGTCGAGCGTGAAGTAGATGTCGACCAGCCAGGTTCCTGCGCCGCGGCCGAGCCACGGCCGCTCCTGCACGAGGGCGAAGACGATTTCGTAGTCGTCGGTACGGGCGGTGATGCTGGTGTCCTTGCCCTGGGCCCCCCGGGTGAACAGACCGCGGATGGTGCCGATGATGCCCGGCACGGCGGCGAACAGAACGCAGACGCCGAGCGCAGAGACCCACAGCGCGTTGATACGGGTGCGTTGCTCCCACACCATGGCCAGGGTCAACATGCCGACGGCGAACGCCAGCACGCCGGCGCGCGAAACCGAGAACGGAACACCGGTGGCGATGAGGCCGACGAGGATCCACCGCCATTGCTTTTCTTCACGGCTGGTGGCGTGCATCGCGTAGTGGATGGCGAGCGGCAACATCATGCCGGTGACCACGGCGAACTCGATGGCGTGGTTGGCCGTGCCGGCGACCCGGTTGAACACGAAGCGGGACTGGATGGCGTACTGATCGTTGTTGAAGCTGAGCCCGGGTAGCTGGAGGAACCGGGTGAGGTCGAAGCTGAGATTGAACTGGAGGAACGCCACCGAGGCGATGAACCCGCCGGCGTAGGTGACCCGCTTCAGCAGGTCGTCGAGCCGGGCGCGGGTCAAGATGCCGTCGGAGGCCACCAGGGCGATGCCCATGATGCTGAGGGTGCCGAGCAGGTACCGGTCGCCGCCGAGCGCTTCGCCGGGGGCCAGGTCGCGCTGCAGGCCCCACACCAGCGACGCCATGATGATGACGAGTCGAACGAACAGGACGAAGCGCAGGGGCGAGGCGCCGCGTCGGTGGGCGCCGGGCAGGAGTCCGTAGAGGAACCACCAGCCGAGGCCGACGATGCCGAAGAGGTCGGCGGGGCGACCGGCGGCGCCGAGGGCGGGGATGGTCAGGCGGGCCGGCAGGCAAAAGGCCAGCACCAGATACACCGTCACAAAGGAGACGGCGTCGGGGCGCCAGGCGAGAAGCCCCGAGGAGAGGCGCTGGCTCCGCTTGGAGTCAACAGCCGGGATGGTGGACGCAGCCATGGCGGGCGAGGTCGCGGCGCGAACGCTCAGCGGCCCCAGCGGTTGGTTTCGCCACCGCTCGCCCGGCGGGGAGCGGGACCGCTGCTGTCGGCGGCGACAAAGCCGTCGTCGTAGGACTCGGGCTCGGGTGCGGGGCGGGCGGCCTCGACCGGTGCGGGCTGGGGCGGATCCGGGACGGCGGCGAGCCGTCCGCCATCGGGATCGCCGGCCTCGTCGTCGTACTCGAAGTCATCGTCGGCCACCTCGCCGGTGCCGCGGCGACGGGCGAGGAGGGTGGCGAGGGCGTCGAACACGTGGACGAGCACGGCGACCATGATGAGGCCGGCGACGGCGATCGTGATCTGGGTGCGCACGGCGCCCGAGTCGCTCTGGTCGGCCTCGCGCGGTATGTCGAGCGGCGTCGCGGTGTACTTGAGTTCGCTGTCGCCCTGGAGCTGGTCGACCTGGGACTGGATCAGCGCGACCGCCCCCTGGACCGTGTCGAGCACGAGCTGTTCGTCGACGTCCTCGGCGGTGATCGAGATGCGGGGCGGATCGTTGTCGGTGACGACGTAGTCGCCGAGCAGGCCCTGATTGCTCATGAGCCGTCGGGTGCTGGTGGAGTTCATGAACACGCCGGCGTCCTGGCTGATGTCGAGCACGGCCCGGTCGGCGCAGAAGGCGTTGGTGTCCTGGAGCTCGCCGGTCTGGGGGTCGCGGGTCTGGTCCGGGCACAGCACCCGGGCCACGGCCGTGGCGGTGAAGGTCGGTTCGAGCGAATCGGCGACCCGCATGGCGCCAAACACCACGAGGCCCAGCAGCGGCAACGTGATGTACCAGCGCTTGATCAGTACTCCGAGAGTTACCCAGAGATCCACGGCGGAAGTCCTTTTGTCGGCATTCGGGCGCCCGGGGGGAACGCCTTCGAAACAGTCGCGCCACCGCATCGGGCCCGCGAGCGCGAAACAGATCCAGAGGCGTATGACAAGAGCCTAACGCGATAGGTGGTCAACGTCAGTGGGCAATCCGCACCAATTGGGAAAAAAGATGTGATTTTCTGGTGTGCGGCCGCCGCGCCGCCCGTCGCGAATTCAACCACTCAGCGTGAGATCAACTGGCGGGCCGCCCTACTCCCTTGGCCGCGTACGTGTCGGCGTTCGCTATCGCGGAGGTGTCGCGATGGTCCTGCCGCCGTGCCATAGGCTCGACCCCAGCCCATGACCTCCAGCCCCGACTCGGCCGCGCCGCCGCCCACCCCCGCCGATCGAGGCACGACGAGCTTCGATCGTGCCGTCTTCTGGTCCTACCTGATGGACGGGTCCCGAGTCGTCACCAACCTCATCGTCGTCTTCATCCTGGCCCGCATCCTCGGCCCGGAGATCTTCGGCATCGCCGCCTTTGCCCTCGTGTTCGTGCTGTTCGTGCGGCTGGTGGTGCAAAACGGCATGGTCGCCGCCATCATCCAGCGCGAGGAACTGGAGGAGCGCCACCTGCTGTCCGCGTTCTGGATCATCGTCGGCATCGGTGCCGTGCTGGCCGGGCTCACCATCTTGTCGGCCCCGGCGTGGGCCCGGCTCACCGACAACCCCGACATGCGACCGGTGCTGCAGGTGCTGAGCGCGTTGATCGTGATCGGTTCACTCGCGGTGGTGCCCGAGGGGTTGCAGCGCCGCCAGATGAACTTCCGGGCGCTGGCGATGCGCACCTCCGTCGCCGTGGTCATCGGCTCGATCGTGGCGGTGATCGCGGCATGGCAGGGCGCCGGTGTGTGGTCGCTCGTGCTGCTGCAGTTGGTGACCGAGGCGGTCGGTCTGGTGCTGTTGTGGTTCATCACCGACTGGCGGCCCCGCTTTGGGTTCGACCGACGCGCCGCGCGCGAGCTGTTCGGCTTCTGGAGCGGCAACATCGTCGCCAGCGCCGGGAGCTTTCTGCGCTGGCAGGTCGACATGTTGTTGATCGACGTCTTCTTCCCGGCGCTCACCGTCGGTCTGTACCGCTTCGGTGCCCGGTTCCCGGAGACGTGGTCGGAGATGTCGGTCCGGTCGTTGCAGTCGGCATCGTTGCCCGAGCTCTCCAAGCATGCCGATGATCCGGAGAAGTTTCGCGAACGGATCCAGGCGGTGGTGCGGTTGTCGGCGGTCGCCGGCATCCCGGTGCTGGGGATCATCGCCGGGCTCAGCTACCAGGTGGTGCGCCTCGCCGACCTCGACAAGTGGGGCGACGCCAACACCGCGGTGAAGATTTTTGCGGTGGTCGTGGCCACCAAGGCGCTCACGCTGTTCAGCGCGCCCATTCTGCAGGCGTTGGGCAAGACGTTCGTTCTCGCCGCGCTCACCTGGTTCCATGCCGCGATGGCCGCCATCGCGTTCATCGGTGTCGGTTTGTGGCTCGGCGGTGAGGACACCCTGGCCGTCGACCAGGTGAACGCCGGCTCGGTTTCGCGCGTTGCCGTGATGTTGTTCGCGGTGATCGTCGACTCGGTGGTCCTCGCCCGGTTCACGTCGTTGCACCCGCTCGACATCATGCGGTGCGCGCTTCCGTCGGTCGTGGCCGGCATCGCCGCCTTCGCCGCGACCACCGCCGCGGTGTGGCTGGTGGGTGGTCTGCCCGCGCTCGTGGTGATCGCCCTCGCCGGCGGGTTCGGCGGCGTGGTGATGCTCGGCGTTCTGGTCGGCATCGAGCCCGAGGCGCGGACCCTGGCGGCCAAGCTCCCCGTCGTCGGTTCCCGCTTCGCCTGATCAATCCGCGGTCGTACGGCCGCCGGTTCGGGGTCAGGCCGGCTGGTAGTCGAAGCGGTCGAGCAGTTCGGCGCGCTCGCGACTGAAAACGATCAATTCGGCATCGGCCTGGAAGGCAAACTTGCGGCTGCCGTTGACCCGGTCGGCCCAGGGCCAGTCCTCGTCAGCGCTCATGCCGCAGTGCTCGACGAGTGACTTCATGATCTGGCCGGGTTCGGCCACCAGATCCTCAAAGCGCACCTCGATGGCCCGATCGCCCGCGGCGCCGCAGTGGCGGCGGGCCTCGGAAACATAGGTCTCCCAGAGGTCGATACCGGCGTCGAGGTCGCTCAGCTGCACCCCCATCGACATGCGGTTGCGGCGCGGCACGATGTTGTAGCGCCACCGCTTGCGGGCAAAGTCCTCGCTCTCCGCGGCGGCCAGTGCGCCGGCGCGAACGCTGAGGCTGTGCGCAACATCGACGCCGTGGCGGATGACGTGCACGATGCGGGCGTCGGGAAACAGCTCGATCCACAGCGGAAGCGTGAACGTCGTGCGCGGGTCCTTCCAGCCCCAGAAGCCGTCGAAGTCGGCGAGGTTGCGAGAGGCGGCAAAGTGGCGCGGCCCCAGGTAGTCGAGCGAGCGGACCGAGCTGCTCGCCACCCGGAAGTACTCGGTGACGACCTCGGCGGCCAGCGGGTTGGCGGCCAGGTCGTGCATGCCCTCCGGGCGGTCCCATGCGGCGCCGGCCTGGTACAGGGCCCAGTCGTTCAGCTGTTGGAAGAATCGGGATTCTGCATGGCCGGGCTGTTGACGCCAGCCCAGGTACAGGCCGGCTTCCTCGAGCAGGCGCCCGACCAGACTGGTGCCGGAGCGGTGCATACCGATGATGATCACGGGTGGTCGGCGCATAGAAATCTCTTCGATCGTGGCACGACGACGGAACCCGGTGGGTGATGGTCATACCACTCGGCGCGCGAACGCAGAGGGGGTGTTTGGCACCACCGTGGGCGCGAAACGCTCAAGACACCACGTTTGTGTCCGTTTGGAGCACGATGGAGGCACCCCCGATCGAGAGACCCTGCCGATGACCCCTGCCAAGATCAAGCGGTTTTTGACGTCGACGTTCGACCCGCGCGCCTACATCGGAGCGCTCCGCTTGGTGAATTACTACAACTACACCCACGTCGCGGAACGCCGGAAGCTCACCATGGGTCCCGGAGTGGCCCTCGCACCGAACGTGTCGTTCACCAATGCCGAGCGCATCGAGATCGGCCGGGGCAGCAACATTGGTTCGCGCAATCAGATCTGGGCCGGCGACACCTCCGGGCGCATCATCCTGGGCGAGCATGTGCTGACCGCCCCCGACGTCTTCATCACCGCATCGGACTACCGGTTCAACGACGGCGAGCCGGTGATGGACATGGCCAAGGACGAAGCCGACGTGGTGATCGGCCGAGACGTGTGGCTCGGCGCCAAGGTGATGGTGGTGAAGGGGGTAACGATTGGCGAAGGCTCGATCGTCGCGGCCGGAGCGGTCGTGACCCGCGACATCCCCCCGTACTCCATCGCCGCGGGCGTGCCCGCCAAGGTGGTCGGAGAGCGAACCCGCCCGTGACCGCCGACGTATCGGTCCTCATCGTCACCTACAACTCGCGCGACCACATCGAGGCCTGCCTCGACACCCTTCGCGCCAAAACGTCCGCCGTGCTCGAGGTGATCATCGTCGACAACGCCTCGAGCGACGCCACCGCCGAGTTCATCGCCGACCGCTACCCCGACGTCCTGCTCACCGCCAGCGAGGAGAACCTCGGCTTCGGCAAGGGTGTCAACCTCGCCGCCTCTCAGGCGACGGGCCGGTACCTCCTCCTCCTGAACCCCGACACCGAACTTCGCGGCGCGGCCGTCGACGCGCTCGTCGAGTTTGCCGACCGCCGCCCCGGCCATGGGCTGTACGGCGGCCGCACCGTCGATCGCAACGGCGACGTCGACCCGTCGTCGTGCTGGGGGCTGCCCACCGCGTGGAGTCTGACCTGCTTCGGATTCGGGCTCACGACCCTGTTCAAACGTTCGGCGGTGTTCGACCCGGAATCGTTGGGCGACTGGGATCGCGACACCGTCCGCGAGGTGGGCATCGTCACCGGTTGCCTCGTCCTCATCGAACGCGGCGCCTGGGAGCACCTCGGCGGGTTCGACGAGCGCTACTGGATGTACGGCGAGGACGCCGACCTCTCCTATCGCGCCCACCTCAACGGGTATCGCCCCATCATCTGCCCCGAGGCCGAGATCTTTCACGAGGTCGGGGCATCGTCGGCCAACCGCTACCGCAACCTCGAGATGGTCTACCGGGGCAAGGCCACGTTGATCCGCCAGCACTTCACGGCGTGGCGCCGGGCGCACGGCCTGGCGATGCTCCAGCTCGGCATCGCGGTGCGCGCCGCCGGCTACGGGGCGATCAAGACCGCGAAGCGCGCCGCGCCGGGCGAGGATCCCTACGTGCAGATGTGGAAGGCCCGCAAGGACTGGTCGCGCGGGTACTAGCTCCGGGGCAACCGGCGGACGTCTCCGCCAGGCATGGCTAGACGGCGAAACCGAATTCGGTGATCGCCTGGAGGCGATCGTCACCGAACTGGGAAAGATCGTGGTTCTTGTAGCGACCCACCGAGCGCGGGGTGCCGACCGACGAGGCGATCATCTTGAGCCGCTCGTCGGGGGCTTCGTAGCCGGTGAAGCGCAGGAGGGCGTCGACATCGGGAATCGGGTTGCGCACCAGCGCTTCGTAGTCGACGGCCAGGAACCGATCGCCGAGCAGTTTCGTCCCGGTTTCGATCGCCCGGCGGCTGGCCTCGAGCCAGAGGTCGAGCTGCGCGGTGGCGATCTCGTCTTCGTCGGTCGGCACGCGGAGCCCGTAACGCTCGTGCCAGTTCTGGAGCTGCTGGATGTTGGAGCTGAACGCCATGTCGAGGGGGTGGCGCATCACATAGATGTAGCGCAGCCCGGCGAAGAGCTGGTGCAGTTCATCGATGAACATGTGGGTGTTCGGTTCCTTGAACCCCCACGCCCGCGCCGCACTGGCCGGACCCCGCTCCCGGACGGTCCCGAGCACGTACTCGCAGCGATGGCGTAGCCCCGGGTGGTCGAGGCCGACCGCGGCCCGGGCCGGGGCCAGGCGGTCCGACGGGCCCTGGCGCCCGAGCAGGAAGCGTTGGACCTGGGTGAACACGGCCAGGCGGTCGGCCCGACTCGACGCCGCGATCCACTCCGGGCGATTGAACAGGATCGACGCCGTGAGGGAGTCGTTGGCGACGTTCAGGTTGTGGCCGAGGTGGACGCCGCTGTCGATGAGGATCTGGCCGATGACGCGCGTACCGCTGCCGCCGAGCGCGCCGACGATGATCGGGCTGGCGTCAAAGCCGGCCGTCGGTGCGGCGCTCGCCGGCGTGGGGGCGGAGCTGGCGGAGGAGCTGGAGTCGATCACGGCGGGGAGCGAAGATCAGTCGGTGACGTCGTAGCCGTGGCGCTGCAGTGTCGCTTCGTGGTGCCGGGCGAACTCGACCAACTCCGGGTCCTTGCGATAGGCGAAGGCTCGATCGGCATCGATGCGGTCGCGCCAACTCACGCTCGCCGCGACGGGAATCCCGCAGAACTCGAGCAGCTGGCGCATGATCGGGTCGGGGTCGGCCAGGAAGTCCTCATACCGGAACTCCATGGCGCACTCGCCGTAGTCGATGACCGACTGTTTGGCTTCGGTCACATAGTGGTCCCACAGTTCGAGTCCGGCGCTGAGGTCCGCCACCCGCATGCTCGTGGAGAGGTTCGAACGGCGGGCGATCAGCCGGTACAGGCTCTTGCGTTGCTCGTAGCGGTCGATGTAGTCGTCGATGCTCTTGCCGTAACGAACCTGCAAACTTCGGGCCACGTCGAGGCCGTGCCGGGTGACGTGCAGGATCTTGCTCTGGGGGAACACGGTGCGCCACAGGTCGAGGGTCAGCGTCGAGCGCGGATCCTTCCAACCCCATGCGGCGGTGTAGGTGTTGAGTGAACGCGATTGGGCGTATCGCTTCGGGCCCATGAACTCGGTGATGCGCGGGCTGTTCATCGTCGTGATGAGGTAGTCGACGATGTAGGCCCGGGCCTTGTCGTCCTCCAGCAGGGTGCGCATGCCGGCCGGGCGATCCCACGTGGCCGAAGCCTCGCGAAGGACCCAGTCGTTGAGCTTCTGGAAGAAGTACGCCTCCTGGTGGCCGGGCTGTACCCGCCAGCCCAGGAACAGGCCGGCGTCGGCGAGGAGTTGGGCCAGCATGCTCGTGCCCGAGCGGTGCATGCCCACGATGATGATGGGTTGAGCGGTCATGAGGGGACGACTGCCGGGGGTCGGTGTTGGTTGGCGGTCCCGTCGATGATGACCGGCGTTGGCGGTCGCTTTGAGGATGGTCATGGGCACAACCCTTTCGGGGCGAGGGTTCGGGGAGTAGTTGGGCGGAAGAGCCCCGGAAATCCTAGGGGTATTCGATGGTGATCGGCAGGCGGGGGCGGCGGCCTGAGCCAATCCAACCCGACCGAAACCCCGCACCCCTGTCGGGCGTGAGCCGTCTGGCGGGGGGCCGGGTACGACGACCCACGCATTGTTGCATTTGTGTTACGGAAAGTAAACCGGCGGGTTCGCGGTAACCGTTGCCTCGGGGGACACATCTGCCCACAGGAGGTCCCTCCGGTGCTGTACGACAACGATCACGAAGCCGAAAACGTTTCCCCTGGCTCTGTCCCTGGCCCTGTCCCTGGCCCTGTCGCTGGCGTCCGCCCTGTAGCTGGCGTCCGCCCTGTAGCTGGCCCTGCCCGGGGCCGGTCGGCGGCGCGGCGATGGATGGTTCTCGTCCTCGCCGCCGCGGCGGCCCTCGTGCTCGCGGCGTGCGGTCCCGCCGAAGATGCCTCGCCCGCCAACACGCTCGCACCGCCCAACACCGCACCCGGCGATGGCGTCGCCCGAGAGGTGACCGGCGAGAGCACAACTGCGGCCCGCGGCGGTTCCGGCACCGGCTCCACCGGCGGTTCGCCCGCTTCCGGCGAAACCGGCCCCGGCGACGGTGCCGACGATCCATCGGCCACCGCAGACGGCGCCGACGACGGCACCGTCGACGCCGAGTCGACCGAGGCCGACGGTCTCACGGCGGACGATTCCGACTTCTCACCCGCCGCCCGAGCCGACGGCCCCAACCCGTCAGCCTCGGTCCCCGGGTTCACCCCGCCGACCACCACCGAAGCACCCGGTTCGTCGCCGTCGACCACCCGCCCAACCGTCACCGGCCCCTATGTCACGGCCCCGACGACCACGAAGCCGGTCGCACCGCCCGCGGTTCCCCCTACTACTCCGCCAACTACTGCGGCCCCGACGCTGCCCACTGTTCCGCCCACCAACACGGTGCCGACCAACACGGTGCCCACCAACACGGTGGCTCCGACGACCACGAAGCCGGTCGCGCCGCGGGTCCCGACCACTACCCCCACACCCCCTACGCCCACTACGAAGCCGGTTGCCCCGCCGACGACACGGCCGACGTCTTCGCTGCCGCCCGCCCGGCCGGCGCCCACGGCACCGCCGACTGTTCCACCAACGACTCCTCCGCCGGCCCCGGCGCCCCCGGCCCCGCCGCCACCGCCGGCACCCGCGCCGCCGGCCCCGACCCCGCCGCCGCCACCAGCTCCCGCGCCGCCACCTCCACCAGCCCCGGCGCCGCCACCTCCACCAGCTCCCGCGCCGCCCTCTTCACCCCCACCGCCGGCACCGAGCGGTGAGCTCTGCGGCTCCGGTGGCCACTTCACGGTGAACGAGAACACCGCGGCCATCACCGACCCCCGCGGCCGGGCCTTTCTGCCGATGGGAATCAACATCACCGCCGGCTCCTACCGCGACGGCGCCTACTGGCAGAACTCCTCGGCGACGGCGTTCACCGCCGACGACGCGGCAACCCTGGCCAAGACGTGGAAGTTCAACACCGTGCGGCTGAACGTCAACTCCGTCGCCAACCCGAACATCTGGTTCGACGCCGAACTCGACCGGGTCATCGGCCTGCTCACCGATGCCGGCATCGTCGCCATGGTGGAGAACCATCCGTTCGGCACCGGCTTCGACCCCACCTCGAGCCAGATCACGACGACGGCCCAGGGGTTCGCCACGCTGGCGAAGCGCTGGGCGGACAACCCCTGCGTGTGGTTCAACCCGTACAACGAACCGGGCGGCAAGCTGAACGCCTCGGTGTACCACGTGAACGCGACCGACGTGTCGGGTAACGACGCCTGGGTCGACTGGCACGTCCCGGTCATCGATGCCATTCGCGCCAAGAGCGAGCACGCGGTGATCGTGCTCGACGACACCCACTTCGGTCAGGCCCGAGCCGGCAACCGGTACGACGCGAACCAGTCGGCCTCGCTGGTCTATGGCCCCGGCCTCAATCAGAAGTTCGACAACCTCGTCTACTCGGTGCACTTCTATGACCGGTGGGGCGGGAGCAAAGCCGACCTCGGATCGTTCTTTGCCTCGGCCAAGGCCAAGGGCCTGGCCATCGTCGCCGGTGAAGCCGGCGGTCACCCCACGCTCGGTCCCTGGTACGTCCAGGCCTACTGGCCGACGGCCACCGCACTGTTCCAGATGCGCCAGCCCGGCGTCGGCATCTTGTTGTGGCACGGCAACCAGGGCTACCAGTCCGGCATGTCGGTCGGTCGAGACTTCGGCCGCCGCACCGCGGTGTGGGATGTCACCACCCGATCCGACACCGAAGCGAGCGGCACCTTGTTGTGGGATTGGACGCACAACCCGCCTAGCGCCACCCCGTAGGTCGCGATCTCCGGGGCCGCCCCGGTGAACCCGGGTCGCCCAGCCCCGAACGGCCCCCCGTGCCTGAAGCGCAACGTCGCCCCGGTGATGTTGCGCTTCAGCGCGTCCGGCAGCGCTGCGCCGCGGTCGGCAACAGGGGTCGGGCCGGTACGGTGGGGGAGCATGAACGACGCGGTGGATCTTCGACGGGTGGGTCTGGCGATAGCCATGGTCCTCGCCCTCGTCGGGTCGGCGTGTTCCTCCGATGGCGACTCGCTCGAGGCCCTCGGATCCGATGCCGACGCGGCCGGAGCGATCGACGAGTTCGGTGAGGAACGTGCGTCCGACTCCGGCCTCGAGCCCGAGGGCTCGGCCCCGACAACAGCCGCCCCGACAACGGCCGTCCCCGCGACCACGGTGCCGCCGAGCTATTGCGAGACCGCTCCGTTCGTCATCGACGAAACCACCGCCGTCATCGTCGACCCCAACGGACAACCATTCTTGCCCCGCGGCATCAACCTCACCGCCGGCGCCTACGACGACGGCGCCTACTGGGAGGCGACGTCGGCGACCGACCTGACGGCCGACGGCGTGGCCAAGATGCGCGACGTCTGGGCGTTCAACACCGTGCGCCTGAACCTGCACCACGGGGCCAACCCCGACATCTTCGACGACCCGGAGCTACTGCGGGTCATCGGCTTGTTCACTGCGGCCGACATGGTGGTCATCGTCGAGATGCACAGCTTTGGCACCGGGCTCGACCCGACCCCGGAGCAGATCCAGATCACCGCCGACGGGTTCGCGGCCCTGGCGAACCGCTACGAGGGCAATCACTGCGTCTGGTTCAACCCCTTCAACGAACCGGGCGGCAAGGTGGACATCTCGGAGTATCACATCAACGCGGCCGACGTGAGCGCCAGCGATGCGTGGATCCAGTGGCACGTCCCGGTGATCGACGCCATTCGCGCGGTGAGCGACGCCGTGGTGGTGGTCGACGAAACCCATTGGGGCCAGGGGCGCGCCGGCAACGACTACAACCCCCTGCACTCCGCGACGCTGGTCCACGGCGAAGCGATGAACGCCCGGTACGACAACATCTTGTTCTCCGTGCATTTCTACGACCGCTGGGGCGGACGCAGTGAGGACCTCGTCGCCTTCTTCGCCGAGGCGAAGGCCAAGGGGTTGGCGGTGATCGCCGGCGAGACCGGTGGCCATCCCGAGGTCGGCAACAAGCGCACTCGGGACTCGTGGCCGACCGTGCAGGCGCTCTTCGCCCTGAACCAGCCGGGCATTGGCATCCTGCTCTGGCACGCGAACCAGGGCCACCAGTCGGGAATGAGCGTGGGTCGAAGCTTCGGGCAGCGCACGCCGGTCTGGGAGATCCTGGATCGAGCCGACACCGAGGCCGCCGGAACCCTGTTGTGGGACTGGACCCACAACCCGCCGAGCGCCACCCCGTAGCCGATCAAAAGTTCCCCGCACCGGTGTTTGCACCGCTCGCGCCGCTGACGTAGATTGCGAAAGGTTTCACAAGCGCGTTTCGAACGGCGCGCAACCCGGGACCGACCCGTTCGTTCGGCGGGTTGGTGCGGGACTTTCCTCGAAGCCGGAGCACACGTGGACAACTCGCAACGACGCGAACTCAACGACGGGATATGGCGTAGCCACGGCGGCTACGAGCTCGCGCTCAGCCCCTTGCTGTTCGGTCTCCTCGGTTGGTGGATCGACGGGCGCCTCGGCACGTCGCCGCTCTTCGTCATCGTCCTGGCGATCGCCGCCTTTGCCGGCGTCGTGATCAAGACCTTCTACACCTACCGCTACATGATGGAGCGGGTGACGTCGGAGCGCGCCGAAGTACGGGCCGCCCGGTCGAGCACCGAACGCGCCAACGGCCTATCATCTCCCGTCGACGAGAATGCGTCGGGTGCCGCCGCGGAGGGTGCGCAATGAGTCAGAGCGCAGTAAACGGAGAACGCGACCTCAGCGCGCCGACCGGCGATGCCGGCGTCGACGTGCTCGTGCAGCGCCTCGAAGGCGACTCGCCCGTCGCCGCCGTCGTGCGCGATCTCATCCGTCGCGGCCTCATCGTCGGTCCACTTCTCATCGCCGCCGGCGCTATCTTCTGGGGTTCGGCCGGCGCGAGTTCGGTCGCCTTCGGGCTCGGGCTCATCCTGTTCAACTTCGCCCTGGCCGCCGCCATGCTCACCTACGCCGGCCGCATCTCCTTCGCGCTGATGGGGGCCGCCGCCCTGTTCGGCTACCTCATCCGGCTGAGCCTCATCTTCCTCGCCGTCTGGCTGGTCAAAGATGCGTCGTGGATCAAGATCGTTCCCCTCGGCATCACGATCATCGTCACCCACCTGGGTCTGTTGTTCTGGGAGCTTCGCTATATCTCCGCGTCGCTCGCCTATCCCGGTCTGAAACCCAAGACCAAGCCCATCGGGCGCTAGTTTCTCTCTCGTATTTTCCGTCCCATCTTTACCCCTCTGTAAAGGAGCGAATCCGCGGTGATCCTCGGACTCGAATTTCCAAGCGTCTCGAACCTGGTCGAATGGCCGGGCTTCTTCAACAAGATCGGCCTGATCTACCTGATCGCCGCCGTCGTGCCGATCCTGTTGTTCCTGGTCGCCCGGGGCCAAAAGGGTCTGGTACCGACCGGGGCCCGCAACGTCGCCGAGACGTTGGTCGGCTTCGTCGAAGAGCAGATCGTCATGCCGACGATCGGCAAGGACGGCATGGTGTACGTGCCGTTCCTGCTGAGCCTGTTCATGTTCATCGCCATCTCGAACATCTTCGAGATCATCCCGGTCTTCCAGATGCCCGGCAACGCCCGCATGGCGGCCCCGTTGGTCCTGGCGCTCATCGTGTTCTTCACCTGGATCTACATCGGGTTGAAGAACCACGGCCTCGGCTATCTCAAAGAGGTCCTCTTCCCGCCGGGCGTACCGAAGGCGCTGTACCTGCTCGTGACCCCGATCGAGTTCCTCTCCACCTTCCTCATCCGGCCGTTCAGCCACGCCGTGCGTCTCTTCGCCAACATGTTGGCCGGTCACATCCTTCTCGTGACCTTCGGCGTGCTGTGTATCGCGCTGTGGCAGCGGGGCCCGCTGCTCGCCGTCGAGGTGCTGTCGTTCCCCATGCTCGTCGCCCTCACCGCCTTCGAAGCCGGCGTCGCCGTGCTCCAGGCCTACGTCTTCACCATTCTCACCGGCGTCTACATCGGTGGCGCCCTCCATCCGTCGCACTGACGTGACGATCTCTCCGGCTTTCGTCGGAGCCAAACCAAGCTCTCGCCACCGCGGTGGCAAGTAACCAAACAACACAGGAGAACAGCTTCCAATGAGCAGCATTTCCACGACCGCCGTGCAGGTCCTGGGTCAGCTCGATGCCGATGCGCAAAAGGCCGCCGATGCGGCTTCGAGCGCCGGCTTCGCCTACGGCCTTGCCGCGATCGGTCCGGGTATCGGCATCGGTTACCTGGTCGGTCAGGCCGTGCAGGCCATGGCCCGCCAGCCCGAATCGGCCGGTCAGGTCCAGACCACCATGTTCCTCGGCATCGCCTTTACCGAGGCGCTCGCCCTCATCGGCTTCGTCGTCTTCATTCTGCTCAAGTTCGCCTGAGCGACCGAGTCGAATTCTGACCGTTACGAAGAACACGTGAAAGGACCGAAAGGTCTATGACAGTGGAGTATCGCCTCTACCTACAAGGTGAAGAGTTCGCCGTCGACGAAGACGAATCTCACGAGGGCGAAGACGGATACAGCAACGAACCAGATGAGGTCGTTAACCCGATCCTCCCGGAGATGAATGAGATTCTCTGGGCCGTTCTGTTCTTTGGTGCCCTCTTCTTCGCCATGCGATTCGTGCTCGTGCCGCCCATCCAGGCGGCCATGGCGCAACGCAACGAACAGATCCGGTCGGCCAAGGCGGCCGCCGATTCCGTCGAGTCCGACATGGGCACGGCCAAAGCCGACTACGACGCCCGGATCTCCGCGGCCCGTGACGAGGCCAACGCCCTGCTCGAGTCCGCTCGCGCCGATGCCGAAGCGCACCGCTCCGGTCTCCAGGCCGAGGCCGACGCCGAGATCGCTGATCTCCGCGCCGCCGCCGACGCCGAGATCGAAGCCGCCCGGGCCCAGGCCCTGGTCTCGGTGCGCGGTGACGTGTCGCAGATGGCGGTCGGCGCCGCATCGACGGTGATCGGCAAGCAACTCGACGTCGGGTCCCAACAAGCGGTACTCGACCGATTCATCGGGGGTGATGCGTGATGACGCACCTGCTCGCAGCCGAAGGTCCCAACGGTTGGCTCCTGCCGGCCGACATCAACGAGGTGTACTGGGGCACGGTTTCGTTCCTCATCCTCGCTGCGCTCTTTCTTTGGAAGGGTCTGCCGAAGCTGAAAGAGGCCATGGCCGCTCGCAGTGAAGGCATCCGCGACGATCTCGCAGCCGCCGAACGGGCCGAGCACGAAGCCGCCGCGTCACGAGCTGAACAGGAAGCACAGTTCGCCGACGCCGATGGTGAGGCCGAGCGGATCGTCGCCGACGCCCGCGATCGGGCCGCCGTGCTCAAGACCGACCTGATGAAGCGGGCCGAGGCCGACGTCACCGCGTCCAAGCAGCGGGCCCGGGCCGAGATCGAAGCGTCTCGTACCCAGGTTCTCGCCGAGTTGCGGTCCGAGGTCGCCCAGCGCACGGTTCGGGCCGCCGAAGCGGTCGCCGTCGAAAACCTCGACGACACGGCCAAGAACGACCTCATCGAGCAGTACATCCAACAGGTTGGGGCCCGGTCATGAGCAACGCCATCGAGTCCTACGCCGACGCCGTTCTGGGCGTCGCCTCCGCCGAAGGACAGTCCTCCGTCGTCGAAAGCCAGCTGGGCGAATTCGCCCGGGCGGTGGCCGGCAACGACGAACTGTCCGGTGCGCTCAGCGACTCCTCCACCCCGGTGGCCCGGCGCCAACAAATCGTCGAGGACCTCCTCGGCAGTGCTGCTCCGGCGACCAAAGCGGTCGTGTCGATGATCGTCGGCGCCGGTCGGGCCAAGGATCTGAGCGCCATTGCTCAGGCCGTGTCCCAGCGCGGCGCCAGCGGCCGCGGCCGCCAGCTGGCCGAGGTCCGCTCCGCGGTCCCGCTCAGCGACGACCAGGTAGCCCGACTGACCGCGGCGTTGTCGCAGTCCACGGGGACCGAGGTCGAGGTCCAGGTCATCGTGGACCCCTCCGTCGTCGGCGGCATCGTCACCCAGATCGGTGACACCGTGATCGACGGCTCGGTCCGTACCCGACTCGCCCAGATGCGTTCCAGCCTTTCGGCCTGAACGTCACCCCACCCTCTCGTTCCACCAGGACAACAAAGCGAAAGCGAACACCATGTCCGATCTCACCTTGAACACCGCAGATATCACCGCTGCGCTGAAGAAGAATCTCGACGATTTCTCGCCCTCGCTCGAAGAGGCCCAGGTTGGCCGAATCACCGAGGTTGGCGACGGCATCGCCCGCGTCTCCGGTCTGCCCAATGCGGCCGTGAACGAGATGCTCGAGTTTCAGAACGGGGCCACGGGCCTCGCGCTGAACCTCGATGAAGACTCGATCGGCGCCGTGGTGCTCGGGTCGGTCGAAGGCATCGAAGAAGGCCAGACCGTGCGCGCGACCGGCGAGATTCTCTCGGTCCCCGTCGGCGACGGCGTGCTCGGCCGGGTGGTCAACGCCCTCGGTGAGCCCATCGACGGCAAGGGTCCGCTGGCCAACACTCGGCCCCGCCGTATGGAGATCCAGGCGCCGGGCATCATGGGTCGCCAGCCCGTGGCCGAGCCGATGCAGACCGGCATCAAGGCGATCGACTCGCTTATTCCGATCGGTCGGGGTCAGCGCGAGCTGATCATCGGCGACCGCAAGACGGGCAAGACCACCATCGGTATCGACACCATCCTCAACCAGGGTGGGCTCGGCGTGAAGTGCATCTACGTCGCGATCGGCCAAAAGGCCTCCACCGTGGCCCAGACCGTGGCGCTGCTCGAAGCCAACGGCGCCATGGAATACACCGTGGTCGTGGTGGCGCCGGCGTCGGATCCGGCACCGTTCAAGTACATCGCGCCCTACGCCGGTTGCGCCATGGGTCAGCACTGGATGGAAAACGGCGAACACGGTCTCATCGTGTACGACGACCTTTCCAAGCAGGCCGAGGCCTACCGCCAGATGTCGCTGCTGCTTCGCCGCCCACCCGGGCGTGAGGCCTACCCCGGCGATGTGTTCTATCTGCACAGCCGGCTGCTCGAACGAGCCGCCAAGCTGTCCGACGACCTGGGCGCCGGTTCGCTCACCGCCCTGCCGGTTATCGAGACCAAGGCGGGCGACGTCTCGGCCTACATCCCCACCAACGTGATCTCGATCACCGACGGGCAGATCTTCCTCCAGGACGATCTGTTCAAGGCCGGTGTTCGCCCCGCCGTCGACGTAGGCATCTCGGTGTCCCGAGTCGGCTCCGCCGCGCAGATCAAGGCGATGAAGAGCGCGGTCGGCACCTTGAAGTCCGATCTCCAGCAGTTCCGTGAGCTCGAGGCCTTTGCCGCCTTTGGTTCCGATCTCGACCCGGTATCGCAGAACCAGCTCGACCGGGGCTACCGCCTGACCGAGTTGCTGAAGCAGGGCATCAGCTCGCCGCTGCCGGTCGAAAAGCAGGTGGTGTCGCTGTTTGCCGGTACCCGCGGCTTCCTCGACGCCATCCCGGTGGAGGACGTGCAGCGCTTCGAGGTCGGCCTGCTCGAGCACATGGAAGCCAACCATGGCGACATGCTGCGCGACATTGTCTCGTCCGGCACGATCGACGACGAGGACGCCTTCGACGCCGCCATCAAGACCTACGCCAACGGCTTCAAGGCCAGCGACGGCGGTCCCGGCGAGGCTCCCGAGGCCGGGGATCCCGGTTCGGCGACCAGCACGATCGTCGACAAGGACACGACGCTGCCCGAAGAGGACATCAGCGCCGATGGAGACGAGGCCTAACCCATGGCAGGGGCAAAGGAGCGGATTCTCCGCCGCCGCATCGCGAGTGTGAACTCCACCAAGAAGATCACGCGAGCCATGGAGCTCATCGCGGCCACTCGCGTGGTCAAGGCCATGCAGCGTGCGAACGAGGCCCGCCCCTACGCGGTGCAGATCACCAGCGTCATCGAAAGCCTCGCCGCCGGCGGAGCTTCGGTCTCGCACCCGCTGCTGCGCAAGGCCGAGGACGTCAAGTCCGTCGGCATCATCGCCATCGCAGGCGACCGGGGTCTGGCCGGCCCCTACAACGCCGGTGTCCTTCGCGCCGCCGAGCGTCAGCTCGACGCGGCCCGCTCCGAAGGGGCGGACTACAAGCTCATCCTCTGCGGGAAAAAGACCGGCGACTACTTCCGGTTCCGCGGCTATGAGATCGACGCCTACTACGAGGGCATCAGCGACAGCCCGACCTACGCCGACGCCCGCGAGGTGGCGACCAAGGTCATGGACATGTTCACCGAAGGCGAACTCGACCGGGTCGAGTTGATCTACACCGAGTTCATCTCCATGGGCACCCAGAAGGTCGCCGTGCGCCGCTTTCTACCGCTCGAGGACACCTCCTCGATGGCTGCCGGTGACGACGCCGACAGCGAAGCGCTCGCCGAGTTCGAGTTCGAACCGTCCCCGGGCGGCGTACTCGAGTCACTGCTTCCCCGCTACGTGGAGGCGCGTCTGTACGGCGCCATGCTCGACGCGGCCGCGTCGGAGCACGCCAACCGCCAGCGGGCCATGAAGGCCGCCACCGACAACGCTGAAGAACTCAAGACGAAGCTCACCCGCGAGATGAACCGGGTGCGCCAGGAAGCAATCACCACCGAAATCATGGAAATCGTCAGTGGCGCCGAGGCCCTCGGCGGCGACGAACCGTCCGACAGCTAACCCTTCCGACATCTAGTCCGTCCTTACAGGAGACATCCACAGCAATGACTGTCACCGAAACCCAACGCCAGGAAGGCCGCATCGTCGGTATCGCCGGCCCCGTGGTCGACGTTGAGTTCCCTCCCGGCACCCTGCCGGAGATCAACACCCAGCTCGAGTTCGACGTCGTCGTCGACGGCGAGGCGACCGTGGTTCCCGCCGAGGTTGCCCAACAGATCGGCAACGGCCGGGTGCGCGCCATTGCGCTCAAGCCGACCGATGGTCTGGTGCGCGGCACGGCCGTGCGCAACACCGGGCACGGCATGGAGATGCCGGTCGGCGACGCCACCCTGGGCCACGTGTGGAACGTCATGGGCGAGTGCCTCGATGTCCCGGAGCACGTCGTCGAGGACCGCTGGGAGATCCACCGTCCGGCGCCGGCGTTCGATTCGCTGGAGCCGTCCACCAAGATGTTCGAAACGGGCATCAAGGTGATCGACCTTCTCACGCCCTACAAGGAGGGCGGCAAGATCGGCCTGTTCGGCGGCGCCGGTGTCGGCAAGACCGTGCTCATCCAGGAGATGATCACCCGCGTGGCATCCAACCACGGCGGTGTGTCGGTGTTCGCCGGAGTGGGCGAACGCACCCGGGAGGGCACCGACCTCTTCATCGAAATGGGCGAAGCCAAGATGGGTGCCGGCGAAGACGCCGCCACCGTGCTCTCCAAGGCCGCGCTCGTGTTCGGTCAGATGGATGAGCCGCCCGGCGTGCGGCTGCGGGTCGGTCTCGCCGGTGTCACCATGGCCGAGTACTTCCGTGACGTGCAGGGCCAGGACGTGCTGTTGTTCATCGACAACATCTTCCGTTTCGTGCAGGCCGGTTCGGAGGTGTCGACCCTGTTGGGCCGTATGCCTTCGGCGGTGGGCTACCAGCCGACCCTGGCCGATGAGATGGGCGAGCTCCAGGAGCGCATCACCTCGACCCGGGGCAAGTCGATTACGTCGCTGCAGGCCGTGTACGTGCCCGCCGATGACTACACCGACCCGGCACCGTTCACCTCGTTCACCCACTTCGACGGCACCACCGAGCTGAGCCGCGACATCGCCGCCCTGGGCATCTATCCCGCGGTGGACCCGCTGTCGTCGACCTCGACGATCCTGTCGCCCGAGGTGGTGGGTGATCGTCACTACAACGTTGCCCGTCAGGTGCAGGAAGTTCTCCAGCGCTACAAGGAGCTGCAGGACATCATCGCCATCCTCGGTCTCGACGAGCTTTCCGAAGAGGACCGCGTCACCGTCGACCGGGCCCGCAAGGTCCAGCGCTTCCTCAGCCAGCCGATGTTCGTGGCCGAGATCTTCACCGGCCAGCCCGGCGTGTTCACCTCGCTCGAGGACACGATTTCCTCGTTCGAGGCGCTGCTCGGCGGCGACCTCGACGACATGCCCGAGCAGGCGTTCTACATGGTCGGCGGTGCCGAAGAGGTCGAGCGCAAGGCCGCCGAGCTTCAGGAGTAAGGGTGTCCCTTCAGGTCGAAGTCGTTTCTCCCGAGCGCATCACCTATTCCGGCGATGCCAAGCTCGTCGTGTGCCGCACCGTCGGCGGCGGCGACATCGCATTCCAGGAGGGCCATGTGCCCTTCATCGGTGTGCTCCAGGTGTGGGAAGCCAAGATCGTGGGCGAGGACGATCAGTCCGAAACGTTCGCGGTCCACCAGGGCTTCGTGCAGGTCGCCCGCGGCAAGGTCACGATCCTGTCCGACGTGAGTGAGCAGCGCGAGAACATCGACGTCGAGCGGGCAAGAGCGGCCCTGGCGCGGGCCGAGTCGGCCGATGACGACGATGCCGAGGCCACCGCGGCCGCCCGACGGGCAAAAGTCCGGATTGCCGTCGCCTCGGGTGAAGCCGTCGTAACCGGCTAAACCACAGGTCGCGACCGGGTCGTTCTGACTCCAGGGTCAGTGAAATACCGAGAAATAGCCGGAATTGCCCTCAAGCGAACGCGAAAATGGGCGATACTATATGAGTGCCTTCCCATTAGCGTGGAGAAGGACCTTAAGAAACGCCGGTGGTGCTGCGGGGCTCCACCGGCGTTTCGCCTTTTTCGGACCGAAGTACCGGGTCGAGTCTGCGCTCGTCCCCGCTAGACGATCGTGACGTCGTCGAGGTCGTCTTCGGCGTCGGGGAACTGCGGATTGAGCGCTTCCAGGGTGTCGACGACGATTTGGGACACCAACAGGTCGCGGAACCACTTGCGGTTGGCCGGAATGACGTACCAGGGGGCGTGGGCGGCGCTGGTGCGCTCGAGCATGGCGGTGAAGGCGGCCTGATACTCCGGCCAGAGCTCACGCTCGGCCAGGTCGCCCTTGGCGAACTTCCAGTGCTTGGCGGGATCGTCGAGCCGGGCCTGAAGCCGCTCGGCCTGCTCGTCTTTGGAGATGTGCAGGAAGAACTTGATGATGGTGGTGCCCTCGTCGGCCAGCAGCTGTTCGAAATGGCGAATGTGCTGGTAGCGCCGTGACCACTGTTCCTCGGGAACGAGCTCGTGTACCCGCACCACGAGGACGTCCTCGTAGTGCGATCGGTTGAAGATCGTGATCTGGCCGGCACCGGGGGTCTCGGCGTGGACCCGCCACAGGTAGTCGTGGGCGAGTTCGACCTCGGTCGGTTTCTTGAACGAGGCCACGGACACGCCCTGGGGGTTCACGCCGTCGAACACCCGGCGAATCGTGCTGTCCTTGCCGGCCGTGTCGGTGGCCTGCAACACGATGAGTACCCGGTGGCGCCCTTCGGCGTAGATGAGCTCCTGAAGCTCCTCGATGCGGGCTCGCAACGCTTTGGTGCGGTCTTTGGCCGCGTCGCGGTCGAGATCGCCTCCGTCGTCGTCCGGGGCCCACGACTTGAGGTCGACCGGGGATTCCGGTTCGACCAGGTATGCGGCGGTATCGAGCAGAGGTTCCATCGGGCCGTTTTAGCGCACGGCCCCGCTACGGAGGTGCGGTGGCCGCGTGGCTAGTACTCGACGGCGGAGTAGTCGTTGATCTTTTCGGGCCGGTGGTGGGCGTTGACCAACCGCACGGTTCCGGACTTCGAGCGCATCACCAGCGACTGGGTGTAGGCACCCTTGGCGTCGTAGTGCACACCCTTCAACAGCTCTCCGTCGGTGATGCCCGTCGCGGCGAAGAAACAGTTGTCGCTTTCGATCATGCGGTCGAGGGTCAGGATCTCTTCGAGGTCGTACCCCTCGGCCAGTGCGGCCGCCTTCTCGTCGTTGTTGCGCGGCCAGAGTCGGCCCTGTTGATCGCCGCCCATGGCCTTGAGCGCAGCCGCGGAGATCACGCCCTCCGGCGTGCCGCCGATACCGAAGAGGATGTCGGCGCCCGAGTCGGGCCAGGCGGTGGAGATGGCGCCGGCGACGTCGCCATCGGGGATGAGCCGGATGCGGGCACCGGTCGCGCGAACGTCGTCGATCAGCTGGAGGTGGCGGTCCCGGTCGAGGATCACGGCGGTCAGGTCGCGGACCGCTTCGCCCTTGGCCTTCGCCAGTGCGGCGAGGTTCTCGGCCGGGGTGTTGTCGATCGATACGACGCCGACGCCTTCGGGACCCACCGCCACCTTGTCCATGTACACGCACGGGCCCGGATTGAACATCGTGCCGCGCTCGGAAGCGGCGATGACGGCGAGCGCGTTGCCGCGTCCCAGCGCGGTGAGCGTGGTGCCGTCGATGGGGTCGACGGCGATGTCGGTCATGGGTGCCTCGCCGTTGCCGATGCGCTCGCCGTTGTAGAGCATCGGGGCTTCGTCCTTCTCGCCCTCGCCAATGACGACGATGCCGTCCATCGACACGGTGGACAGCACCACCCGCATGGCGTCGACAGCCGCGCCGTCGGAACCCTCCTTGTCGCCGCGTCCCATCCAGCGAGACGCGGCCATGGCCGCCGCCTCGGTCACTCGTACGAGCTCGAGAGCAAGGTTGCGGTCGGGAGCCTGGGCAGAAGTGTCAGTCATGGTTTCCTACGGTACCGAATACCGGCGAGAGGGGCGGGAACGACCGGGAGCGCGGTCGTCAATCCATCGGCGACCGCGCCAACGATCTGAGGCGGTCACGGCGCGACGGTCGTCTCGTCTCCTAGGGTTGCGGCGTGAGCGACCGTTGGTGTTTCCAGTGCCGAAGTCAATACGTCGAGGAGGTCGCCGAATGCCTCGAATGCGGCGTGCCGCTGGTCGACGAGGTGCCGATCGCGCCCGAGAAGGTGGGCGACGGCGGCGAGGACCAGATCGCCTATGAACTGCACGACTGGTCGTTCGCGGCGCGCCATCAGGTCGACACCACATTGTCGGATCGGCGGCTTCGTCACGCGTGGCAGGGGGCGGCGCTCGTGGTGCGCGAGGCCGACGAGGACCGGGTCGACAAGGTGATCGAGGAGATCGAGCAGCAGCTGCTGCCGACGCTCGACGCGGACATGGAGCACATCGAGTACTCCATGGAGGGCTGGAAGCCCGAACAGAGCGAGCAGCTGTCGAGCCGCCTGGGCTTGCGCGGGGTGCCGCACGAATTCGATCGCGACGGCAACCTGATCGCCCACGCGGAGGACGAAGAGGAGGTCGACGCCACGATCGAGGACGTCACCGCTCGGCTGGCCGACGGCGAGGAGGTCGAAAAGGTCGACCTCCCGGGGCTCGAGACCAACAAGTTGTTGACCCGGCTGTTCGTCGCCAGCGACCGGCTCCGCAAGAACCCGCGCGATTCGGTGGCCATTTTGGACTTCACCACCGATGTGGCGACGATGGAACGAATTCGCACGCCCTTCGGGCTCGATTCCGGGGCCTGGAAGCCCATCGTTGCCAACGCGCAGACCATTCGGGACGAATTCGAGTCCGAGACCGACCTGTTCGACGACGAGGTCGTGGTGGAGATGGCCGGGAAGCTCCGAACCGCGCTGCACGGCCTCATCTGAGGCATCTGATGCAGGTCTGACGTCGCGGGCCGGACGCGGGCGTTCGGCTCCCGATATCGGCGCGAGCCGGGCTACCTTACGCAGAGTGCTCCTCGCTCAGTTAGACGTCTTTCACTCTCGACCCATCGCGCCGACCCGGCGGGTGGCCCTCGGCGACCGCATCCTCCCGGTCGACCCGGCTCCGGGTGTCGGCGGTGTGCTCCTCGGGGCGGTCGTCGCCCGGTTCATTCCCGACGTCGATCCCGACCTCCAGCCCGAACTGCGCTCCCTGACCCATGAAATCCAGGCCGGGCAGCGCATTCCCCAGCCCCGCCTGCGCCATCGCTTGCAAACCGATCAGGTCGGCCTGATCCGCAGCCGTCACCGGCTGCTGCGCATCGATGATCGGCTCACCCTCGACCTTGAAGGGGACAAGGCCGCGCCCGCCCAGAACATCCTGGCCGCGATGTATGCCGTCGCCGACTTCGAGCACGCCGAGCGCCAAGCGGTGATGGATGTCGTGCGCAAGGGACTGCGCTGGACCGGGCCGGTCGGCCCCGCCCTGATTTCGCACCTGAGCAACACCGGCAGCACCGCCGGGGCCCTGCCGGCCGCCGCGCTCGCCGATCCCGTGCAGTGGGCGATGACGGTGCTCGGGCTCGACGGTGCCGGTCCCACCCCGGAACGAAGCGCGGTGCAGCGGCAGTTCCGCCAGATGCTGCGCGACGCCCACCCCGACCACGGGGCCGAAGAGGTCGATGCCGCTCGCCGCATCGCCGATCTCAGCGAGGCTCGCCGAATTCTGCTCGCGTAGCGGCTCGACTGGAACACGAGGCGCACTGCCCCCATACTCTCCTCGTGCCCCAATCCTCCCATTCCCCCCAGGGGCTGTTGTTGACGCCCGGTGCCGGGAGCGATCGTAACCACCAAACCCTCATCGCGATCGACGAAGGCCTGTCGGTCCCCGTGCACCGGATCGACATGCGCAGCCGGTCGGTGCAAAAGGCCGCGGCCATCATCAGCGGCGCGGTGGCCGAGTTCGCCGAGAGCGCCGACCTGGAGCCGGCCCGCGTGGTGATCGGTGGCCGCAGCTTCGGTGGGCGCATGTGCTCGATGGCCGCCGCCGATGGTCACGCCACCGCGGGGCTGGTGCTCCTGAGCTACCCGCTGCACCCGCCCGGTAAACCCGAACAACTCCGCACCGACCACTTCGACGCGTTGGACGTGCCGTGCCTGTTCGTCTCGGGCGATCGCGACCCCTTCGCCACCCCGGACGAACTCGAGCGGGCCACCAAGGCCATTCCGGGACCGGTCACCCACGTGTGGCTCGAAGGGGCTCGGCACAGTCCGAAAAAGCACGACGCCGAGATCATCACGGCGATCGAAAGCTGGCTGGCCGACCTCGGTTGACGGGCGGACAACGCTCGGTTGCCCGGCTCGTCGCTGGCCCATACCCCGCTAGGTAAAGACCTCCACCGGCGTGCCGAGCGGGAGAAATTCAACCAGGCGGGTGATGTCGTTGTCGTGCAGCCGAATACAGCCGGCGCTGACCCGCGTGCCGAGTTTGTCGGGTTCGTTGGTCCCGTGGATGCCGAGTTGGCCCGGGCCCCCTTCGAAGGTCTCGAACGTCTCGCTGAACCCGGACAGCCCGTAAGCGAAGCGCCCGTAAATCGTGTTCTGCTCGATCGGTCGCACGAGTTCGGTGACGTAATACCGGCCGCCGGGGGTCGGCGCGTTCTCGCGGGCGACCCCGATAACGGCCTGGAGCACCAGCTCACCGTTGTCGAACACCTTCAGATCGAAGTCCGACAGGCTGACCTCGACCCGCACGTTGTGGGCGGCGAGATCGACGTCGGCACTGCGCACCCATCCCGTGCTGCCGTTCGGCCGGATCGGCAGGAGCACCTCGTGCCACTCGCCCACGGTGCGCTCGACCAGGAACACGAGGGGGCCGCCGCCGCTGTTCGGGTTGGCCATCTCGTGTACCGGCTCGCCGTCGGCCGGATCCGAGAACACCTCGACCAGATCGGTACTGGCGGTGGCGACGACGGAGAGGTCGGTCGTGAACTCCGGATCTTCGGCGTCGGTGATCTCGGTGGCCTCGAGCACGCCGCCATCGGCATCGGCCGCACCGTCGTTGTCGATGAGTCGGGGCCGTTCGCCGCCGCCGCACGATGCGGCCAGCACCACGACGGCGAGCAGCAGGGCCACCAGGGCTACCGGAGTGACAACGAACGCGTCCCGGCGGGGACGGGGATCGACGGTGGACACGGACAGAGGCTACCGGTGCGCACCGGGCTAGTGGGGTCGTTGCCCATCGCTCGGATTCAGTTCTTCGAGCTCGCGCCGCGCTGTTTCGGGGAAGGCGACCGCGACGGTGATCGCGGCCAGCACCGAGGCGATCGACGCGATGGCGAACGCGGGGGCGAAGGACCCGAACCGATCCTCGTCGGCCAACCAGCCGATCAGCAGCAGGCCGGACGCGCTTCCGAGCACGCCGACGATGCTGATAACACCGTTGGCCCGACCGCGTTGGCGGGTCGCGAACAACTCCGGCCCGTACACGCTGAGCGCGGGGACGACGAGCCCCCCAACGAGGATGGCGACGAGCGTGGTGACCCACAACAGGACGCCCTCGGTGGCGTAGGTGAGCACGGTGAACAGGGCGCTGGCGAGGATGCCGACGATGGCGACGAGTCGGCGGCCGCGCAGGTCGGCGAGGCGGCCGCCGAAGAACACGCCGAGCCCGACGGGCGTGCTGGTCACGATGGTGAACAGGGTGATCTTGGTGCCCGAGAATCCGCGATCCTCGGTGAGGAATTCGTTCTGAAACTGCGACGCCGGGGCGGCGACGAACGAGAGTAGAAAGGCGGTGATGCCGAGAATGATCAGCCGGCGCCTGGCGGTGTCGTCACCGGTCCTCGCGGCTCCTGCGCCATCGGCGGCGGTGAACCGTTTCGATTCCGGCAACCGGCGCACCAGGGCGATGATCGCGGGGATGAACAGCAGGGGAGCGAGGTAGATCGCCCGCCACCCGCGCGGCCCCAGGTCGGCCAGGGGCAGCATCCACACGACCATGCCGCTGCCGAGGCCGGCCGCCAGCACGACCACGCTGGTGCCGTACGCCCGGCTGCCGGCGGGAAATTCCTCGGCCAGCACCACGATGATGAGGATGCCAAGCGCGGTGGTGATACCCCGCCCGATCGCCTGGCTCACCCCCAGCCCCCAGATCGACGGAGCTATCCCGCCCAGGGCGGTGATCGCACACGCGGCGACGCCCGACACCATCATCATGGGTTGGCGGCCCCGGCGATCGGCGAAGATCAGGAACCCCAGGGAGAGCGGGACCCCGATGCGGACCGCCGCAAGGGTGACGGCCTGGCCGGTGCGGTCGACGTCGAATTCCTTGGCCGCAAACGTGAGGGTCTGGGAGATGATCGAACCGAGGAAACCATCGAACACCGCCAGGGTGGCGAGCAGTCCAATGATGCGGGCCGACCGTTGATCGATGCGCTCGGGCGGCGCCCACCAGGGGACTCCCCGGCGCGTTGGTTGAAACCGGAACGCGAACCAGGTCGGCACCCAGTAGATGATCCACCAGACGGGGATGTCGAGCACCCAGTCGGTGGTCTCGGTGACCTCGAAGCCGTCGCTGCCGTCCGGCCCGGGCGTCACGCTGACCCGGCGCTCATAGCGGCGGAAGGGCCCCTCCTGCTGCACGAAACGATCGGCCCCGTCCTCGACCTCGACCACGATGTCGCTGCGCGCCACGCGGTAGCGGGCGAGTTCGGCGGCATCGACGGTGCGCTGCGTGGTCGTGGTGGTCACGGGCGGAGCATACTGACGGGATATGCCCGACCTCCGCCAAGCCCTCGTCGTGCGCCCGGCCGGGCCCCTCGCGGGGACCGTCGCCATCAACGGGGCAAAGAACAGCGCGCTCAAGCTGATGGCCGCCAGCCTGCTCGCTCCCGGCATTCACACCCTGCACAATGTGCCCGCCATCACCGACGTCGGCTTCATGGGCCAGCTACTCGAATCGATGGGCTGCTCGGTATCGACCGCAGGCTCGACGGTCACGATCGATGTCCCCGGTGACATTTCCCCGGTGGCGCCCTACGAGTTGGTCGAGCAGTTCCGGGCGTCGATCGCGGTACTCGGGCCTCTCCTCGGCCGGTGCGGCACCGCCCAGGTGGCATTGCCGGGCGGCGACGACTTTGGTCCCCGACCGATCGACATGCATCTGCGCGGGCTGGAAACGCTCGGCGCGGTGTTCTCGACCGCCCACGGTTACATCACGGGCCAGGCCGACAACCTGCTCGGCGAGCGGGTGTTGCTCGAGTTCCCGAGCGTCGGTGCGACCGAGAACATCATGATGGCGGCCACCCTCGCCAAAGGGGTGACCACCATCGAAAACGCCGCCCGCGAGCCCGAGATCGGCGATCTCGCCGCCTATCTCGGTCGGATGGGGGCGACCATTTCCGGGGCGGGGACCGCAACGATCGTGATCGAAGGCGTCGAGCAGCTTTCGGCGGTCGACCACACGGTCGTCCCCGACCGTATCGAGGCGGCGACCTATCTCGCCGCCGTCGCCATCGCGGGTGGAGAACTCACGTTGGCCGGCGCTCGCCCCGACCACATGGACATGTTGATCCAGAAGCTGGGCGACATGGGTATGCGTATCTCGCCCGACCCCGACGGCCTCTGGGCCTATGTCGGGTCCCGGCTGCGCAGCCAGGACGTGTCGACGTTGCCGTACCCGGGGCTCGCCACCGACTACAAGCCGTTCCTCGTCGCCATGTTGTGCCTGGCCGACGGCGTCGGCATCGTCACCGAAAATCTCTTCTCCGGTCGGTTTCGCTACGTCGATGAACTGAAACGCATGGGCGCCGACATCCGCACCGAAGGCCACCACGCCGTCGTTCGGGGCGTGCCTCGACTCTCCGGTGCCCCGGTGAAGGCCCACGACATCCGGGCCGGCGCCGCGCTCGTCGTCGCGGCGCTCGCCGCCGACGGCGAGACCGTGATCACCGAGTCCCAGCACATCGACCGCGGCTACGAAGACATCGTGGGCAACCTGCGGGCGGTCGGCGCCGACATCGAGCGGGTCCAGATCCGCTGAGCGGGGCTCACCGGCTCGGGCGGCTCCTCGGCCCGGCGACGGCAGGCGGTAGGGTCATTCGGTGGCCAGTCATCGGGTGAGCAGTCGTGAGGAGAACCCGTCGTGACCCTCGCCCACCAGGGTGGATGGGATGAGATCCTGTTCGTCGCCCTGCCGGTACTCGTCTTCGTCGGGCTTCTCTGGCTCGCCAACAAACGGGCCAAGGCCCTGGGCGGAGCCGACCCCGGTGCGGTGATGGACGACGAGGACAGCGTCGAAGAACACACCGATTCCTGAGCGCAAACCGGCGGTCGAGGTTTGTTTACGCCCGCGCGGATGCCACACTTGGGCCATGGCCGAAGACCCTGTTGACCCCGCCGGTGGCCCCGCCGTCGCGCCCGACGAAGCTCCGTCGGAGATGTACGCGAAGGTCGCCAAGGTCATCGAGATCATCCGGCCCGCCATTCAGGCCGACAAGGGCGACATCGTGTTGCGCGAGGTCGACGAGGAATCCGGGGTGGTGACGGTTGAACTCCAGGGCGCCTGTGTGACGTGCCCGGCCTCGACCGAGACGATGAAGGCCGGCGTCGAGCGCATCCTGATGGACCGGGTCGAGGGCGTAAACGCGGTCAACCAGCTCAACGCTGACCTGTTTGCCGAGGTCACCCAGGGTGACGTCATCTCGCCGTTCACCGTCGGCGAGACCTCGGTGTCGCTCTAACGAGAAACGCGATCGGCGCCGTTAGCGGGTCGGGCACCGATAAAATTGGACGGGTGACCACCGGTGAACCGTCCTGCTACCGCCACGCCGACCGCGGGGCGGGCGTGGTTTGTCAACGCTGTGAGCGGCCCATTTGTCCGTCGTGCATGTCGCAGGCCTCCGTCGGGTTTCACTGTCCCGAGTGCCTGAAGACCGGGCGCCAACAGGTGCACACCGCGTCGTCGATACTCGGCCAGCGGCCACCGGTGACCATGGGGTTGTTGATCATCAACGTGGTCGTGTTCGTCGTCGACTTCGCCTCGCGGAGCTCACCCGGTTCGGCGTTGACCGTCACCAGGGATTTCGCGCTGCGCGGCGACTTCGTCGACGTACAGAACGAGTGGTACCGCATGGTGACGAGCGGCTTCCTGCACGCCAACCTGATGCACATTGGTTTCAACATGTTTCTGCTGTACCAGCTCGGTCGTCAGCTCGAACGCTGGTTGGGGCGGGTCGACTACATCGTGCTGTACGCGGCCGGTCTGCTCGGTGGTGCGTTCGGCGTGTTGTTGCTGTCGCCGCGGGCGTTGACCGTGGGGGCGTCCGGCGCGGTCTTCGGTCTGATGGGCGGCTGGCTCATGCACGCCCGATCCAGGGGCGTGGGCTTCATGGACAGCGGTATCGGCACGATGGTGTTGCTCAACCTCGTGCTCACCTTTGCCATCCCGAACATCTCCGTCGGCGGTCACCTCGGCGGTCTGCTGGGCGGCGTGGTCGTCGGGTGGATCCTCACCGTTGGCGAACGGTACTGGCCGAACCGTCAGGTGGAGGTCGGTCTCGCCGCGGCCGTGACCATCGCGTTCGGCATCGCCGGGCTCTTTGCCGCGACCACCTGGACCGCGCCGTTGTTCGACTTCTTCTAGGTTTCTCGCGTTCTCGCGAACAACCCTCTAGCCCCGCGGGCGCGCTTCCACCATCGCCTTGAGTCTGGCCAGATTGCGCTTCCAAATCGCCTTTAGTATCGGCGCGCCGACGACCTCGCCGATGGGACCGCCGAGCCAGAGAGGAAAGCGCAGCTCTTCGGCCCAGATGAAGCGCGTGCCGGAGTCGCCGAGCGGTTCCAGTGTGAACGCGCCAGAGCCGGTAACCACGCCCCGATGCTCGACGCCCATGGTGCGGCCCGGGTCCCAGGCGGTGATCTCCATGACGTCGGTCAGCCGAATCGGCCCCACCCGGGTCACGCAGTCGAAGGTGGTGCCCACGCCCTGGCGCTGCTCGGTGGTGAAGCGGATCGACTCGGCGTCGGCCATCCACTCGACGTGGGTCTCGACCTGTTCCAGCGCCGCCCACACCTCATCGGGCGGGCGGTCGAGTTCGATTTCCACCCGAATGTTACTCACGGTAGATCCTGCTCATCGGTCCCGAACGTACACCGACACGTGAACGTCAGCAGTGCTCGAAAAGGGGGTGCCGGCCCAGTCGGCAGATCGGACCTTCAGGGTCAGACCGGCCGCTTCGGCGAGGCCATCGAGTTGCTCGGGGTACAGGTAGCGCAGTTGCCACGGGCGCAGGCGGACCCCGTCGGTCTCGGTGATGTCGATGTGCTGGCCGCTGATCAGCTGGGCGTCCTCGTCGACCAGGGTGGCGGTGAGGATCACGTGGTCCAACTCGATCGAGCGGGGGGCGACGGCGGCGCGCGGCGCCTCCCCGGGCAACGGCGGGACGAACGCCTCCACGACGAAGGCGCCACCGGGGCGCAACGCCGCCGCGGCCCCCTCGACGCAGCGGCGTTGGTCGGCTTCGGTCGCCAGATTGCAGATCGTGTTGAAGGCGACGAACACCACATCGAAACTCGACCGAAACGGGATGGCCGCCATGTCGCCGAGCACGCAGTCGATCAGGGAGCCGCTGGGCTTGGCCCGCAGCTGCTCGATCATCTCGACCGATGCGTCGAGGCCCACGACCTCCAGCGCCGGCGGTCCGGCCGCCAACGGCAGCGCGAGGCGACCCGAGCCAATGCCGAGCTCAAGCACCGGTCCGCCCGACCGTTCCTCGGCCAGCGAACGGATCATGGCGACCGTGCCGTCGATGTCGGACACGTCGGCGTACCAGTGGTCATAGACGTCGGCGAAGCTCCGGCCGTAGATCGTCGCGTCGTAGCCCTCCATGCCGGCCAGCGGCGAGAGCGGGGTGTCGTCGGGGGCTGACGCGGGGTCCGGTTCGGGCACCGGGCGAGTCTACGGCGGCGACCCGGTCACCAAAATGTCGCATTGACGCCGCGGCGCTCAGCTGAGCGGCCAGAATGGCGCTGACGCTGTTCGACGGGAGGTCGAGTTCGCACATGGCCGATCCCGGTCGCCCCGCGACGGAAGACGTATGGGCCATGCCCGAAGCCGCGGCCGACCCGCAGGGCCCCCGGGCCGTCCGCCAACTGGCGGGTATCGCCCGGCCGGCGAAGAACACGGCGCCGCCGGTGCCCGTCCCGTTGCGCCCCCTCACCCTGAGCGACATGCTCGACGGTGCCTTCGAGACGCTGCGCATCGCTCCGACGCTGATCTTCGGGATCGCCGCGCTCTTTGTGATCCCGCTCCAGCTGTGGATCAGCTACCTCAACCGGGATTTCCTCAACCAGGACCTGGGCCAGGTGTTCGCCGACGCCTTTGCGGCCGGCCAGTCACCCCAGACGAGCGATCTGGCGACCCTGGTGTCCTTTGTTGGTTCGATGGCGATCCTGCCGTTCGTGGCCGCCGGGGTCGCCCGGGTGCACTCGGCCTGGTACTCGGGCACGGCGATCGGCTTTGGTGAGGTCGCCAAAATGCTGCTGCGGCGTTCGTGGGTTATCGCCATCGGGTTCGTGCTCACCCGGTTGATGGGCATCGTCGTGATACCGCTCGTCTTCACGATGTTGTTCGGCCCGGTCGTGGGTATGGAGAGCGACGGCCCGATCGGGGCGATCAAGCGATCGTTCACGCTGGTGCAACGCCGCTTCGGTCTGTGTCTCGGGTTCTTCCTCGCTACGGCCCTGGTGTCCTCGGTGCTCGAACTGGCGCTGGGGTTGTTGCCGACCGCCATCGCGGCCACGATCGCCGTCGACGTTGGTTGGCTGCCGTTGACCGTCGGCAACATCATCGCCTCGACTATCTCCGTGGCCGTGCTGGCGTCGGCCACGTCCCTGCTCTACATCGACACCCGGGTCCGAACCGAGGGGCTCGATCTGCAGCTGCAGGCGGCCGACGTGTTCCCGGAAGCGAACGCGGCCGCCTCCTCCGATGCCGGGGCCGCCGCGTGAGCCGGCTCGTGCAGGTCGACCTGGAAACCCCCGAGTGGGACCCCGACGATGTCGAGAAGTCGGCCGAGGACATCCTGGCTCGCAACGAGTTTCAGCCCCGTCCCCGGTCCCTGCTCGAACGGTTCAGCGAGTGGCTGACCGAACAGCTGGCCGAGCTCTTCAGCCGGTTCGGCGGCTCCGGGGCGCCGAATCTCATCGCCTACACCCTGATGGCGGTCTTTGCCGTCGTCGTGTTGTGGCTGCTCTGGAAACTGATTCGGGACCGTTTCATCCGGCTGCCGGAGAAGGCCGAAAAGCCGGAGCCGACCATTGAAATCGAGGCGCCCCTTTCGGCTCGCGAGCTGCGTTCGGAGGTGGAGCGGTTCGAGCGCGACGGGAACTGGAAAGAGGCCGTTCGCGCCCGCTACCGCCTGCTCGTATCGGAGCTGGTCGAGCGCGGCACCCTCGAAGACATCGCCGGGCGAACGCCGGGCGAGTACCGCCGCGCCATGTTCCGGGACCATCCCGAAAACGCCGAGAGCTTCGCCGCGGTCACCGACGTGTTCGAACGCATCTGGTACGGCGACGAGCCGGCCACCAGCGAGGACAGCGCGCTCATCCGTACGGCCAGCGACCGGATTCTCGGGGCGGTGGCCGCATGAACCGCCAACGAGTCCTGATCTGGGGCGGAGGGCTGCTCTTCGTCATCGTGATGCTGGCCTTGTTCAGCCGCTCCGGCGACAGCGGTTTGCCCTTCGACCCCGACAGCCCCGGTCCCGCCGGAACCAAGGCGCTGCGGCTGCTGATCGAGGAATACGGGGCCGACGTCGATGTGGTCAGGGGCGAAGCCGGCGTCGGCGGTGAGCTCGATCGGCGAGACGCCGACGTCGTGCTGGTCATCGTGGACCGCATGGCGTCCGCCACCCACACCGAGCTCCGGGAATGGGTGCAGCGGGGCAACCTGCTGGTGCTCGCCGACGGCATTTCGCCCCTGGGACCCGATTCCAGCCCGTCGACGCTGCGGTCGCAGTGCACCATCGATGCGTTCGCGGGCCTGGGGCTCGAGAACATCACCGTGAACGGAGCGCTCGACGTTGGACCCGACGACGACTTCTGCCTCGGCACACCTCGGGGCGCGGCCATCGTCAGCAGCCCGGTGGGCGAGGGGCGCATCATCACCTTTGCTTCGCCGCAGTTCCTCGTGAACGAGTCGTTTGGCTCGGACGACAACGCGGTCGCCATCGCCGCCGCGGTCGTGCCCCGCTCCGGCCGCAACGTCGTCATCATCGACCCGAACCACATCGATCCGGGGGTGTTCGCCGACGGCGAGCTGCCCGGATTCGGCGACGAGTCGTTGTGGGATCTCGTACCCGACGGGGTGAAGTGGGGCCTCCTCCAGCTGATCATCGCCTTCCTGGTGCTGGCCGCCGCCCGAGCGTGGCGTCACGGGCATCCGGTGCCCGAGCCGCTGGTGGTGAACCTGGCGGGATCCGAACTCGTCGCCGCCACGGGCACGCTGCACGAACGAACCGCCCACCACGACCACGCGGCGCAGACCCTGCGCGAGAACCTTCATCGCACCCTGGTGCGCCGGCTCGGGCTACCGGCGGCGACCCCCGACGATGTGGTGGCCAAGACTGCTGCTGAACGCCTCGACCTCGATCCCGCCCTCGTCGCCCGAGCGCTCGATCGCTCCCAACCGGCGGGTTCCGAACAAGCCCTGCTCGATCTAGCTACACGAATACACACCGTGCGCCAGGAGGTGCTCGATGGCTGACCAGCCACCCCAAAGCCCCTACGAACCGGAGTCGTCGTCCCCGGCGCCCCCGCCCGCCGCGGCGGCTGGGCTTCCGGCCCCGCCGCCCGCGCCGCCACCGGTCCCGATGCCGTCGGCGGCCGGCGTCTCCGAGACCCGGGCGCCGATCATGGCGCTGCGCACCGAGGTGGGCAAGGTTGTCGTCGGGCAGGACGGGACACTGTCGGGTCTGGTGGCGGCGCTGCTGGTGCGAGGCCACGTACTGCTCGAGGGGGTCCCCGGTGTGGCCAAGACCCTCATCGTCAAGGCGGTGGCCGCCGCGCTGTCACTCGACTTCGGCCGCGTGCAGTTCACGCCCGATCTCATGCCGAGCGATGTGTTGGGTCAGACCATCTACGAACAGGGGAAGGGGACCTTCAGTTTCCGGCCCGGCCCGGTGTTCACCAACCTGATGCTGGCCGACGAGATCAACCGGACCCCGCCCAAAACCCAGGCGGCGCTGCTCGAGGTCATGGAGGAACGTCAGGTATCCCTCGGGGGTCAGACCCGGCCGTTGCCCGACCCGTTCATCGTGGTCGCCACGCAGAATCCGGTCGAGTACGAGGGCACGTACCCACTGCCCGAGGCCCAGCTCGACCGTTTCCTGTTCAAGCTTCAGGTCGGGTATCCCAACGCCGACCAGGAGACCGAGGTGCTGCGGCGCCACGATGCGGGACTCAACCCCCACGACGTGAGCGAGGCCGGCGTGCAGGCGGTTGCATCGGCTGCGGATCTGACCCGGGCGCGGGTCGAGGTCGACGCCATGCGGGTGGAAGATCCCATCCTGCACTACATCGTCGCCCTGGCCCGGGCAACGCGAGATTCACCGTCGTTGGCCCTCGGCGTTTCGCCGCGCGGCGCCGCGGCGCTGTTGCACGCATCCAAGGCCTGGGCCTGGCTCGCCGGTCGCCCATACGTGACCCCCGACGAGGTGAAGGCGGTGGCGAAGCCGGCGTTGCGGCACCGGGTGCAGTTGCGCCCGGAAACCGAATTGGAAGGCGTCACCGCCGACAGCGTGCTCGACGCCATCCTCTCCTCGGTCCCCGCGCCCCGGTAACCCGCCATGCCCGTACCCACCGGCCGTCTGGCCATCCTCGTTGCGCTCGCGTCGATCGTCACCGTGTTTGTGCCCATGGCCCAACCCGGAGGGATGCTCGTGGTGCTTGCGGTGGTGGTGCTCATCGGGCTCATCGACTGGGCCCTCGCCCGCAATCCGGCGGCGGTGGAGATCGATCGGCAGTTTCCGCCGAGTATCGTGCTGGGCTCGCGAGCGCAGCTGCGCTGGGTGGTGACCAACACGACGAACGCGTCCATCCGCCTGGGGTTCGCCGATCAGCTGGCTCCGTCGTTGCGAGCGGCAGCGCGCCGGCATGCGCTCACCCTCCCGGCCAAGGGCATCGCCCGCATCGAAGCCGAGGTGCACCCCGAGCGCCGAGGTCGCTTCGACATCGACGATCTGTCGGTGCGCACATTCGGACCTCTGGGATTGTTCGCCAAGCAGCGCAACCGGGTGCAACCACAGCTGCTTCGGGTGCTGCCGCAGTACCGGTCGAAAGACGAGGCCGAGCTGCGGGTGAAAAAGGCCCGACTGCTCGAGGTCGGGTTGCGGTCGGCCAAGGGGCGCGGCGGCGGTACCGAGTTCGATCAGCTTCGCGAGTACACGACCGACGATGAGTTTCGCCGCGTCGACTGGGCGGCGACCGCCCGCCTCGGCAAGCCGATCGTGCGCGACTATCGCGCCGAGCGGAACCAGACGGTGATCAACCTGCTCGACAACGGGCGCACGATGGCCGGCCGGGTCGCCGATGTGCCCCGGGTCGAACACGCCATGGATGCGGTGATGGCGCTCACCACGGTGGCGACCCGGTTGGGCGACAAGTGTGGCCTGCTCGCGTTCGATCGCCAGGTGCGGGCGGTCGTGCCTCCCGGGCGCGGCAGTCACCAACTGGGCCTGGTCACCGAGGCGATGTACGACCTCGAACCGGTGCTGTTGGAGTCGGACTATCGCAGTGCCTTCACCGAAACTCTGGTGCGATTTCGCCGCCGGTCGATGCTGGTGATCCACACCGAGTTGTCGGCCCAGTCGGTGGGCGAGAACCTCCTGCCGGCCCTGCCGCTGATCGCCCGGAACCACGTGGTGATCGTCGCCGCGGTACGCGACCCCGACGTGCAGTCATGGTCGAGCGATGCGCCGGATGCCTGGCCCGACGTCTATCGCCAGGCCGCGGCGCTCGACGCGCTCGCCGAGCGCCAACGCACCATCGCTCGGCTGCGGGCGTTCGGCGCGGTCGTGCTCGACGAACCGCCCGGCGACCTCGCGCCCCGACTCGCCGATGCCTACCTGCGGGTCAAGGCGGTCGGTCGGCTGTAAACCGGTCGGCGGTGAAGTCAGACCTTGTGGTCGCGGATGCCGCCGGTGATGCCCTGCGCAGCGGCTCGCCGTCCAAACGTCACGATGTAGAGGATGAAGGCCGCCTCGACCAGCACGCCGATGCCGACCCGCGCCCCGGTAGGGAGCGCGCTCGGTGTGACGAAGCCTTCGATGATTCCGGCGATGATGAACGCGACGATGAGGCCCATGACCACGGTGGCCGACAGCCGGCCCTCCTCGGCCAGCGCTTCGCTCCGCGATCGATCGCCCGGAGAGATGATCGCCCACCCCAGGCGTATACCGGCTGCCCCCGCGATCACCACGGCGGACAATTCGAGCAGTCCGTGGGGCAGGATCAGGCCCCAGAACCTGCCCTCCTGCCCGGCGGCGTAGAACAGTCCGGCAGCCAAACCCACGTTGGCACCGTTGTACATCAGGATCGCCGCGGTGCCCGCGCAGAACACGATGCCGGCAGCGAACGCGAAGAACGACACCTGAATGTTGTTGATCAGCACCCGAGTGCTGAAGGCCCCGGCGTTCTCGCTCGAGTAGTACGCCTCGAAGTCCTCTTCGACGTAGGCCTCGCGCAGCGCCGGAGGCGCGGTCGCATCGAGGGCGCGGTCGCTGTTGGCGATCCAGGCGCCCATCGCCAACGCCGGGACGAACGTGAGCGCGGTGGCGATCAGAATGAAGCGCCGCGAATTCCACACCGCGGCGGGGAACAGATGGGTGAAGAAGCGGGCGAACGAGCGGGTCGAGCGCGACTTGGTGCCGTAGATCAGCGACCGGGCATCGCCCACCACCAGCGTCAACCGGCCGATCAACGCCGGATCCTGGTAGTAGGTGCGCACGTACGACAGGTGCGAGGAGGTGCGCTCGTACAACGCGATCAGTTCGTCGACCTGGGTCGGCTCCAACCTGCGAATCCGCTTGCGGGCATCCTTGGTCACCGAAGCGAGTCGATCCCACGTCGGCTGGTTTTGGGCGATGTATCGATCGATATCCATCCGACTCGCTCCACTCGCTGGCCCGGCCGCACCGGTTTCGAACACTACGCTAGATGTCCGTGGATCAGTATCGCGGCATCATCACCCCCGAGGCCGTCGTGCTCGAGTTCGAGACGGCGGGAATCGCCTCTCGGCTGCTCGCCCGCCTGATCGATCTGCTCGTACAGATGGTCGCGTTGTGGATGATCATCTTCGTGGCTGCGTTCGCCGCCGGCGCGGTGGGCGAGGTGGTGGGCCTCATCGCCTTCATCGTCACCCTCTTTCTGCTGCTGTTCGGCTACTCCGCCATCCTGGAATGGCTCTGGAAGGGTCGGACCCTCGGCAAGATGGCCCTCGGACTGCGGGTGGTCACCATCGAAGGTGCGCCCGTCGGGTTCGTGCAGTGCGCCATCCGCAGCATGATGCAGCTGGTCGACATCTACACCAACGGTGGGGGAGTGGCCATCGTGTCGGCCCTGCTCACCCCGCGATCACAACGCCTCGGCGACCTCGCGGCCGGAACGTTTGTGATCCGCGAGCGGCGCAGCGCCACCGACGGCACCAGCCAGGCGATCGATTTCCGCCCCCCGATGGGCTACGAGCCCTACGCCCTGAGCCTCGATACGTCGTCGATGACCCAGGAGCAGTACGGCCACGTGCGTTCGTTGCTCCTGCGGCTGAACCAACTCGACCCCGGCTACCGCTGGCAACTCGAGAACCAGACAGCCGATGCCCTCGCCGCCCGGCTGAACCATCAGCGGCCCGCTCATGTGCATCCAACGTCGTTTCTGGTGTGCGCGGCGGCGGCGTACCAGCTGCGCCACGACAACTCGTCGTTTGCCTCGGTCTCGAACCAGTTCGGCGCCGGCGGCGGTGCTGCTCCGCCGGGTGGTCCGGGGCCGTACGGCGGGGGTCCGCCGGCTCCATCGATGGGGGTGGGTCCGCCGCTGCAGCACCTGCCGATGCCAACCGGTGCGCCGGTCGCGGTTCCGCCTCCTCAACCGTAGGGATCCGCCGTACCCTTGAGGCGTGGACGAAACCGCTTACCTCGATCACGCCGCGAGCACGCCGATGCGGGCCGGCGCGCTCGACGCGTACAACGCGGCGGCGACCGGGCCGCACGGAAACCCGAGCGGCGCGCACCGGCTCGCACGCGATGCCCAGCGGCTGCTCGACGAGGCGCGCGACGCCGTGGCCGCAGCCGTGGGTGGCGATCCGGGTGGCGTCATCTTCACCGCGGGTGGCACCGAAGCCGACAATCTGGCGATCGCCGGGGTGCTGGGTGCCCGCGGGGGCGTGGCGGTGTGCCCGGCCGCAGAACATCATGCGGTGTTGTATCCCGTCGAGAACTCCGGCGGACGCGTCGTCGCTCACCGGGAGGACGGTCGAGTCGACCTCGACAACCTCACCGCCGCCCTCGATGAAGAGGTCTCGGTCGTGTCCGTCATGGCGGTCAACAACGAAAGTGGTGTGATCCAGCCGCTCGATCCCATCGCCGACCTGGTGGCCAAACACGCACCCGACGCGGTGCTGCACACCGACGCCGTGCAGGCGGCCGCCTGGCTCGACCTGCCCGAGCACACCCGGCGGGCCGATCTCGTATCGATCAGCGGTCACAAGTTCGGTGGTCCCATGGGGGTCGGCGCCCTCGTCGTGCGCAACGAGGTCGCCCTGACCCCGCTACTCCAGGGCGGTGGCCAGGAACGCGGCCGTCGAGCGGGCAGTCACAACGTGGCCGGGATCGTTGCGCTGGGCGCCGCGATCGCCGAGACCGCAGCGGAACGGCTCGAAACGAACGCCCGCGTCGCCGGTCTGCGCGACCGGCTCGCCAACGGCTTGTTGGAGATGGTTCCCGGCACCGTCGAGTCGGGCAATCGGGCCGACAAGGTGCCCGGATCGTGTCACCTGTGCTTCGAAGGCATCGAGAGCGAGGCCCTGCTGTTCCTGCTCGAGCAGGGCGGGGTCTATGCATCCGCGGCATCGTCGTGCGCATCCGGTGCTCAGGAACCCTCGCACGTCCTGGCGGCCATGGGCGTGCCCCGCTCGATGGCCCGGGGGTCGCTGCGATTGTCCTTGGGGGCGTCGAGCACCGCCGCCGACGTCGATCGAGTGCTCGCGGTGCTGCCGCCCGCGGTCGAACGGTTGCGGGCCCGTGGCTGAGCGCGTACTCGTCGGTATGTCGGGCGGGGTGGATTCCTCCGTGGCCGCGGCCCTGCTGCTCGAGCAGGGTTATGACGTCGTCGGCGTCACGCTCAAGCTGTGGGGTGGTGACAGCGACTCCGGCTGCTGCTCGGTCTCCGACGTCGACGATGCCCGGCGGGTGGCCCAGCAGCTCGGCATCGACCATCACGTGTTCAACTTCGGCGACGAGTTCGATACCCATGTAGTCGAGCCGTACGTGCAGGCTCATTCGCAGGGGCTCACCCCAAACCCGTGCATCGAGTGCAACCGCCACGTGAAGTTCGACAAGTTGCTGCGCCGGGCCGACGCCCTCGGGTTTGACCTCGTGGCCACCGGTCACCACGCCCGTATCGCCGCCGACGCCGACGGGGTTCGCCGGGTCACCCGAGGCGCCGATGGCGCCAAGGATCAGAGTTACGTGATCTACATGCTCGACCAGGCCCAGATCGCCCGCGTGGTGTTGCCGGTGGGAGCGATGACCAAGGACGACGTGCGAGCGGCCGCCACCCGGCTGGGAATGCGCATCGCCAACAAGCCCGACAGCCAGGATGTGTGCTTCATCACCGCGACGGGTGGGCGGTCGACGTTTCTGACCGACCGAATGGAGCTCACGCCGGGCCGGGTGGTCGATTCCGACGGCAACGAACTGGCCACCGTCGAAGCGGTGCAGCTGGTCACGATCGGTCAGCGCAAGGGCCTGGGGTTGGCGGGCGGGTTGCGCGAACCCCGGTACGTCACCGATGTCGACGTGGCGTCGGCCACCGTCACCGTCGGGCACCGCCGCGACCTGCTCGACGCCGAGACGACGACGCGGAATCCGGTGTGGTCCCACGAGCCGGTGACCGGCGAGCTGCTCGTGCAGGTGAACGCCCACGGCTCCGCTGAACCGGCCGACTTCGACGGCGAGGTCATCCGGTGGGCGAAACCGCACCGGCGGGTAGCCCCGGGCCAAAGCGTCGTGTTCTACCGCGGCGACCACGTGGTCGGTGGCGCACTGGTGGTCTGAGTACCGCTAACGAGGCCGTCAACCGGAATGTTCGCCGTACTGCCGCATGACAGCGCCCGGTTGCGTGGGCGTGAACAGAAACGCGCGCAGCGGTGTGAGGGCGAGCTCGTCGGTTCCGGCGTCGCGGCGGCGCAGACCGACATCGATGGCTTGCTCGAGATCGATCTGGAGGGCGAGGCCGAACGAACCGAGTGTGAGGTCGAGCGCATCGGTGTCGGCTGCGGCGGGCCCGAGGCCGAGGACATCGCTGCGGGGGAACAGCACCGGCTCCCGAAGGGCCATCTGGTCGTGCAACACCACGCCGGCGGGCACCAGCACCAGCCAGCGGCGACTGAGCACGTGGAGCGACCGGATGGCGAACCCGGCGAGGGGTAGGCCGACGGCGGTGACGATGGCGCCGGCTACCCACCGTTGGGCGGCGAGCAGTATCGGGCCGAGAGCGATACCGGCGACCGCGATCGCCCAGGCGAGCGGGAGCGGGCCTATGAAAACGGCCGCGGGTGCCCGTAGCGGGAGGCGCTGCTCGGCGCCATAGGCCGAACCGGCGACGAAGGCCCGGCCGAGATCGGCGCTGAGGAGGGCGACGATGGCGGCGGCCGCGGTGCACACGCCGACGATCGCGGCGTTGGTGGCGTCACCACCGACCTCGACAGCCGCCCAGATCGTGGCGACCAGGCCGGCGGGCCCCGCCACCCGTATGGCGGTCAGGGTCGTTGTTCGCGGCACCATCGATACGACGAGCACGGCTGCCCACACCGCCCACAACCCGATCGACGCGGTGGTTTGGAAGGGCTCGTCGGCGTCGGCGAGCGCGGTCGCGAAGAGCGGCCCTGTCGTCAGGGGCAGAATCACCCACAGCACTCGAAAAGGCCAGGGCCCAAGTCCGAACATCGCTGCGACGATCCCATAGGCTCCGGTGCGTGGCCAAGTCATCTGCATCAGATCCGTCCGCAACCGAACCGTCGTCCGAGCTCGTCGCCCGGGTTGCGGCGCTGCGCGAGGAGATCGGCGAGCACAGCCGGCGCTACTACGAGCTCGACGAACCGTCGATCGGCGACGCCGAGTGGGATGATCTGATCCGCGAACTACGCGAGCTCGAAGACGCCCACCCGGAGCTCATCACGGCGGACTCGCCCACCCAGACCATCGGCGGCGCCCCGTCGACCGCGTTCGCCCCCGTCGAGCATCGGGTTCCGATGATGTCGCTCGACAACGCCTTCGATATCGACGAGCTGCGCGGGTGGGTCGAGCGGCTCGAACGCCGCCTCGAGGGGCGCACGATCGATCGGTACATCTGCGAGTTGAAGTTCGACGGGCTCGCCGTGTCCGTGCGGTACGAGAACGGTCGGTTGGTGCAGGCCGCGACCCGGGGCAACGGCCGGGTGGGCGAAGACGTCACCGACAACGTGCGCACCATCGCAGCGATCCCCCACGAGCTGGCGGGGTCGCCACCGGCGGTACTCGAAGCGCGGGGTGAGGTGTACCTGCCGATCGCCACCTTCGACGCCCTGAACGCCGACCTGGCTGCGCGGGGCGAAAAGACCTACGTGAACCCGCGCAACACCGCGGCCGGATCGTTGCGCCAGAAGGATTCCGCCATCACGGCCGGCCGGGGGCTCGCCATGTGGGCGTATCAGCTGGGCGAGGTACAGGGTGGCCCGGATTTCACGAGCCATGCCGACACCCTCGCGGTGCTCGAGGAGCTGGGCCTGCCGGTCAATCCCGAAGCCCGGGTTCTGGGTTCGTTCGCCGAGCTCGAGGACTACATCAACTCCGCCATCGAACGCCGTCACGACCTGCCCTATGAGATCGATGGCGTGGTCATCAAGGTGGACGACCTCGGGCTCCAGCGGGATCTCGGTGTGACCTCCAAGGCGCCGCGCTGGGCGATCGCCTACAAGTTCCCACCCGAGGAGAAACCGACGACCCTCATCGATATTCAGGTGTCGATCGGCGGCAAGGGAAAGGCGACCCCGTTTGCGGTGCTCGAGCCGGTCTTCGTCGGCGGCTCAACGGTGGCGATGGCCACGCTGCACAATGAAGATCAGGTGAAGGTGAAAGACGTGCGGCCCGGCGACACCGTGATGGTGCGCAAGGCCGGCGATGTCATCCCTGAGGTCCTGCGCCCGGTGCTGGCCGACCGCCCCGCCGATCGGCCCGAGTGGGTGTTCCCCGACGTGTGTCCGTGCCCCGTCGGCCATGCCCTGACCCGCGAGGGGGAGGACGCGGCCCACTACTGCCGAAACGTGACCTGCCCGCTCCAGCTCGACGGCTGGATCGAGCATTTCGCGTCCCGGGGAGCGATGGACATCGAGGGCTTCGGCGAGCGCACGGTGCGGCTGTTCACCGAGAACGGGATCGTCGGCGATATCGGCGATGTGTATGCGATCGATTTCGACGAGGTCCGCAAGCTGGAGGGATTCGGCGAGACGTCGGTACAGAACCTCAGCGCGGCGATCGAGGAGTCGAAGCAGCGCCCGCTCGGCAACCTGCTGTTCGGGCTCAACATTCGTCACGTCGGCGGCTCCGGCGGCGAACTGCTCGCCGGCCACTTTGGTCATCTCGACCGGCTGGCGGCCGCAACCGAGGAGGAACTCGCCTCCGCCGATGGTGTTGGTCCCATCGTGGCGGCGAGCGTTCATGCCTGGTTCGCCGACCCCGGGAACCTGGCGATCGTGGAAAAACTGCGCGCCGCGGGGGTGAACTTCGACGGACCCGAGCCGATCGCGGATGTCGAACAGGTCCTCGCCGGCAAGTCGGTGGTGGTCAGCGGCAGCCTGACGGACTTCAGTCGGGACGAGGCCGCCAACGCCATCAAGTCGCGGGGCGGCAAGTCGCCGGGCAGCGTTTCCAAGAAGACGTTCGCCCTGGTGGTCGGTGCTGATCCGGGCGCTTCCAAGGTCACCAAGGCCGAGGAAGCCGACGTCGCGATCCTCGACGAGGCGGGATTCCGGCAACTGCTCGAGACCGGGGAACTGCCGACGTGAACGAGTACCGAAACACCGCCGGCCTCGAGCCGGGCGCCGTCGATGCCGTGCTCTGGGACGTCGGTGGAGTTTTCAGCCCGTCGCCCTTCGACCGGCTCGATGCCTGGGCGGTCGAAACGGGCCAGGAGTCCCAGGCGGTGAAGGCGGCGCTGTTCGGTCCGTACGATCGCGATACCGACCATCCCTGGCACCGCCTCGAACGCGGTGAGATGGGCCTGCGCGACTGTCTCGCCGAGGTCGTGCGGGAAGCAAAGGTCCAGGGCGTGACCCTGGACCCCGAGAACCCGCTGAGTTTTCTCACGGCTCCCGTCGACTCGGACGAACAGGACCGGGCCTTCATGCTGGAGCTCGCCCGTGAGCTCCATGCCGCCGGCACCCCGCAGGCCATCGTCACCAACAACGTCGTCGAATTCGCCGAGATGTGGCGGTCGGCCTACGACGTCGACAACGTGTTTGACGTCGTCATCGACTCGAGCGTGGTCGGGATACGAAAGCCGGACCCGGCGATTTACTCGTTGGCGCTTGAACAGCTCGGATCGGTGGCCCCCGACCGGGCCGTGTTTCTCGACGATGTGGCGTCAAACCTCACCGGAGCTGCCGAGTTGGGTCTCTACGGCATTCTCGTCGAGGCCGACGGCAATCCCGCGGCGAGCGAAGTCCGTCGCCTGATGGCCGCGCCCGACTAAAGCACGAAGAAGCACCAGGTGACGTCGTCGACGTCGGTGGTGTCGGCCACCGGCCAGTACGTGAAGACGGCGCACACCCGGTCGGCCGGCAGCCGGGTAAATGTCTTGCCGGGACCGGGCGAGAACAGCTCCTGGTTGAGTTCGTCAAACCCCTCGAGCTCGGCGTCGGGGATGGGACGACCATCGATGACGAGCGAGCCGGTGAAGCCGGGGGAGAGGTCGACGCCGACCTGTTGTTGTTGCAGCACCTCGGCGCCGCGGGCCGGGATGAGCGATTCGAGCGCAACCGAGTTCTCGACTTCGAGATCGCTCTGGTCATCGCCCCCGCCGATACCGGCGGCGACGAACGCTCCGATTCCGGCCACGAACAGGACGGCCACGATGATCCGTTGTTTGGTGCGCACGCCTCCATGATCGTTGCCGGTGCCGCTGGACGCGGCATCAGGGCGGGGAATTTGGTCCCTGGCGGTCGCTGCATGGGGACGCCCCTGGGTGGCGCGTTAACCTCTCCGGGTGGCCGACTCCCTCTCCCAACCCCGCCCGGGGTCTCCCCGCGCCGCCGACGCGGTCGGGCGCGTGCTGAGCGGCCGGTATCGGCTGACCGCTCGGCTCGGGAGTGGGTCCTCCGCCCAGGTCTATGCCGCCGACGACATCGAGTTGCGCCGGCAGGTGGCGGTGAAGGTGCTGCACCCGGCGCTGGCCGATGACCAGGTCTTTTTGAAGCGCTTCCGCGCCGAAGCCCAGGCGGCGGCGGGGTTGAGTAACCCGTACATCATGTCGGTGTACGACTGGGGGCACGACGACGGGCCGTATCTGGTCACCGAGTACCTCGGGGGCGGGTCGCTGCGCTCGATGCTCGATGCGGGCAACCGGTTGAGCCCGTCCCAGGCCCTCGTCGTCGGCCTCGACGCGGTGCGCGGTCTCGAATACGCGCACCGACGGGGCCTGGTGCATCGCGACATCAAGCCCGGGAATCTCATCTTCGACGACGAGGGTCGGCTCAAGATCGCCGATTTCGGTCTCGCTCGGGCGTTGGCCGAAGCGGGGTGGACCGAGCCGCAGGGCGCGGTGGTCGGCACCGCTCGCTACGCCTCTCCCGAGCAGGCGCAGGGCCAGTCGTTGAGCGGCAAGAGCGACGTGTACGCGCTGGCGCTCACGCTCGTCGAGGCGGTCACCGGATCGGTTCCGTTCAGCGCCGATACCCAGCTGGGCACCTTGATGGCCCGGGTCGACAACGACCTCGACGTGCCGGGAGCGCTCGAGGAGTTGCGGCCGCCGCTGGAACGAGCCGGGTTGGCCGACCCCGATGAGCGGCCCGATGCGGGCGAGTTCGGGGTCGCCCTGATGGCCTCGGCCGAGGCGCTCCCGCGGCCCAAACCGCTGCCGTTGGTCGGCGCCCGGCTGGTCGACCCGGACACCTCTTCGCCGCCGACCGCGCTCGCCCCTGCGGTCTCGGTCGCCCCGGCGCGCGCCGAGAGCGAGCTCTTCGCCGATGACGACGCCGACCCGCCGGCGAGACGATGGTTGTGGGCACTGTTTTTCGTCGCCCTGGTAGCGGGCGCCGGTGTCGGTGGGTGGTTCCTCGTCCAGGCCAACGCGGTCGAGAGCCATGCTGTACCCGACGTCGTGGGTCTCACGCAGGACGAGGCGCTCGCCGCCGTCGCGCCGTTCGAGTGGAACGTCGACGCCAACCTCCGCGACCGATCCGATGCGGTGGCCCAGGGCTCGGTCGTGCGCATCGACCCACCCGAAGGTACCGAGTTGGCCGAGGGCGAGGACCTGCGGATGTGGATCTCGCTCGGTCCGACCACCGTGAGCCTGCGCGGGTTGGGCGATGTCGCCAACGTGACCCCCGACGAGCTCGAACAACGGTTGAACGCGGTCGACCTCGTACTCGGCGACGCCACCACCGCCTTCGACGAAGTGGTGGTCGAGGGCCAGGTCGTTCGCCTCGACCTCGCCGAGCCCGACCCGCCGAAGGGATCGGCGGTCGACTACGTCGTGTCGGACGGGCCCGCGCCCCGCATCGTGCCGGTCGATGGTTTCGTGGGGCTCGATTGTGATGAGGCATCGGTGCTGCTGGAACGCCTCCGCCTGGTCCCGGTCTGCGAGGACGTGTTTGACCCCGAGATCGAGGAGGGGCTGGTCGTGGGCCTCGACCCCATCGGTGGCACTTCCGTCGCCGCAGACTCCACGGTGACGATTTCGATATCCGAGGGCCCCGAACCGGTTCCCTTCCCCAGCCTCATCGGGTTGACGGTCGACGCGGCCGAGGAGCTGTTGACCGACCAGGGATTCTGCATCGACGACGTCGACGGCCCGCCGAACGGGCAGGTCACCGGCCAGGATTTGTTGCCCGACGACCTCGTGGTGCCGGGCACCTGTGTGAACCTCACGACCCGTGAGGAGCCGGCGACCACCACGACCGCGGAGCCCTAAGGTTGGCCCATGGCTGAGGACTTTCTGCGCCAGGTGTACGACCTCGAGACCCAGGCGGACACCGACGCGTACTACTCGGCGTGGGCCGCCTCGTACGACGAGGAGCTGATCCGCGAGGGCTATCGATCGCCCCAACGCTGCGCCGAAGCGCTGGCGCAGTTCGTGGCCGTCGACGCCCCGGTGCTCGACATCGGTTGCGGTACCGGTCTTTCCGGCCGGGCGTTGCGGGCCGCCGGCTTCACCAATGTCTCCGGACACGACATCAACGCCGACATGTTGGCGGTTGCCCAACGAGCAGGGATCTACCAGACGACGGCAATCACCGATCTGGCCGATCCGTTTCCGTTCGAGCCCGGCACGTTCGCGGCCATGGCCGCCGTCGGCGTGATCGGCGTCGGCGCCGCCCCGGCGTCGGTGCTCACCGATGCGCTTCAGGCGCTCGCCCCGGGAGGGCACGTCGTCTTCTCCTACAACGACCACGCCCTCGAGATGCCCGAATACACCGGTGTGGTCTCCGGCGCCATCGACTCCGGCGTTGCCGACGAAGTGTTCTGCGAATACGGCCCGCACTTCGACGGGCTGGGCTCAAGCTCGAACGTGTACGTGTTGCGCCGACGCGGCTGAGTCGGTCGCTATTCGGTGATCTCGTCGAGCCGGCGGATGATCTCGCCCGCCATCGCGTTCTCCTCGCCGCCGGGCTTGGGGGGCTGGATGGCGAGGATCTTGCTCACATCGCCGGTGACCTTGATCTTGCCCTCCATGAACGACTGCATGGCGGCCTGCGGGTCGCGGTCGACGAACAATGACTTGGCGACGGAGTACGGCAACTCCACGGTGAGTTCCGGGTCGTCGAGGTGGCCGTTCTCGATGGTGAGGGCACCGCCGGAGGTATCGACGTGGCCCTCGATGGTCGATTCGGCGAACGGGGCGTCGGTGACGATCACGTTCGCCTTGACCTCCATCGGTGGCTCGGTGGCCTGATCGGGGTACTTCGCCGCGATCTCGGCGGCGAGTTCGGTGCGCAGAGCCTGAGCAGCCTCGATCCATTCGGGACTCAAAAAGGGGTATGCGGCCACGGAAACTCCTGCAGGACGAAGGTGGGCACACGCTAGCGTGACTGGATGTCTCAACCGATCTCTCGCGACGAAGTCGCCCATGTCGCCAAGCTGGCGTTGCTCGACGTGTCCGACGCCGACATCGATCGATTTACCGGGCAACTGGCCGCGGTGCTCGAACATGCCCGCGACGTCGAGGCGCTCGATGTCTCGTCGGTCGAGCCCACCCATCACCCGTTCGGTCTCACCAATGTGATGCGCCCCGATGTGGTCGCCGATTCGCTCGATCGGTCCGAGGTTCTCGCCCAGGCGCCGGCCGTGGAGGACGACCGGTTCAAAGTGCCGCCCGCGCTGGGGGAGGAACAGTGAGCCCGTCGACGAACCCGGCGCTCGCCATCGCGGCAGCGGTTTCGGCGGGCGAGCGCAGCGCTCGCGAGGTGCTCGACGGGCATCTCGCCCGCATCGACGAGCGCGAGGGCGATATCCACGCCTTCAACCTGGTGCTCGCCGACGAGGCCCGGGCCGAGGCCGACGCGTTGGATGCGCGGGTGGCGGCCGGCGACGACGTCGGCCCGCTGGCCGGCGTGCCGGTGGCGCTCAAGGACAACATGTGCACGCGCGGGGTGGCGACGACCTGTTCTTCGAAGATTCTCGAAGGCTGGCAGCCCCCGTACGACGCCACCGTGGTGCGTCGGCTCCGCGAGGCGGGCGCCATCGTCGTGGGCAAGACCAACCTGGACGAGTTCGCCATGGGCAGCTCGACCGAAAACTCGGCGTTCGGCCCGACCCGTAACCCCCACGACCTCACTCGGGTGCCGGGCGGGTCCTCGGGCGGCAGCGCGGCAGCGGTTGCCGCCGACTTCGCGCCGCTCGCTCTTGGTTCTGACACCGGTGGTTCCATTCGTCAGCCCGCCGCCCTGTGCGGTGTCGTGGGTGTGAAGCCCACCTACGGAGCGGTGTCGCGCTACGGGCTCATCGCCTTCGCCAGCTCGCTCGACCAGATCGGGCCGTTCGCCCACAGTGTCGCCGATGCGGCGGCCCTGTACGAGGCGATCGGGGGCCACGACCCCCTGGACGCCACCGCGATTCCGCAGCCCGTGCTGCCGGTGTCACGTTCACTCGATACCGGGGTCGAGGGTCTGCGCGTCGGCATCATCGGCGAGCTCAGCGGCGACGGGGTCGACGGCATCGCTCCCGATGTCGCGGCCCGCGTTCGGGAGGCCGCTCTCGCCCTCGAGAAGGAGGGGGCCATCGTCGGGGAGGCGTCCGTGCCCTCCACCATCTACGGCCTGTCGGCGTACTACCTGATCGCCCCGGCCGAGGCGTCGAGCAACCTCGCCCGCTACGACGGCGTTCGCTACGGCCTGCGCGTCGACGGGGCAAACACCTCCGCAATGAACGAGGCCTCCCGCACCGCCGGCTTCGGCGACGAGGTGAAACGCCGCATCATGCTGGGCACCTACGCCCTGTCGGCCGGCTACTACGACGCGTACTACGGCAAGGCGCAACGGGTGCGCACGTTGATCATCGACGACTTCGCCCGCGCCTACGAGAACTTCGATGTGCTGCTCACGCCGACCTCGCCCACCACCGCGTTCGAACTCGACGCCAAGACCGCCGACCCGATGGCGATGTATCTCAACGACGTGTGCACGATCCCGTCGAATCTGTCGGGCCAGCCGGCGATGACGGTGCCGTTCGGCTCGGGTGACGACGGGCTTCCCGTCGGCGTGCAGGTACTGGCCCCGCTGAACGAAGACGAAGTGATGTTCCGGGTGGCTGCGGCCATCGAACGATCCGCCCCGGAGGTGAGCTGACATGAGCGATCCGACCATGTACGTGACGACCCGTGACCACAGCATCCGCGAGGAAGCGCTGCCGGATGCGTGGGAACTCGTTTGCGGCCTCGAGGTGCACGTCGAACTGTCGACCGCCACCAAACTGTTCTGTTCGTGCCGCAACGAGTTCGGTTCCGACCCGAACACCAACGTGTGCCCCACGTGTCTCGGCCTACCGGGCTCGCTGCCCGTGGTGAACGAGCGGGCCGTCACCGATGCCATGCGCCTCGGCCGGGCTCTCGGGTGCGACGTGCACCCGAGCGTGTTCGCTCGCAAGAACTACTTCTACCCGGACATGCCGAAGGACTATCAGGTCAGCCAGTACGACAAACCGACCAACGCCGACGGGGAGATGATCCTCGCCTCGGGTATCCGCATCGGTATCGAACGGGCTCACATCGAGGAGGACACGGGCAAGTCGACTCACGTGGGCGAGTCCGGTCGGATCCATGGCGCCCAGTACTCCCTGGTCGACTACAACCGGGCCGGGGTACCGCTGGTCGAGATCGTGTCGTGTCCCGATGTCCGCACCGCCGAGGAGGCCAGGGCCTACGTCGCCGAGCTGCGCAACATCGTCACCGCCCTCGACGTCTCCGACGCCAAGATGGAGGAGGGGTCGATGCGGGTCGACGCCAACGTTTCGGTGCGCCCGACCGGCAGTGACGAGCTGCGCACCCGCTGCGAGATCAAGAACATCAACTCGTTGAACTCTCTCGGCCGGGCGATCGTCTATGAGGCGGAGCGCCACATCGCGCTCTACGACTCGGGCGAGGCACCTCGTCAGGAGACCCGCCACTGGGACGAAGGGGCCGGCCGCACTCGACCGGGTCGCGCCAAAGAGGACGCCGACGACTACCGCTACTTCGCCGAACCCGACCTCGTGCCGCTGGTTCCCTCGGCCGACGATCTGGCCGCGATCGATGCCTCCCTGCCGCTACTGCCCGCGGCCCGGCGCCAGCGTCTGGCCACCGCCGCCGGTGTCGATCCGTCGGCCGTCGTGGTGATCGTGGATCGGGGCGAGGGGTTCGACGATCTGGGGGTTGCGGCCATCGAGGCCGGGGCCGACCCGGCGCGGGTACTGGTGCACCTCGAACAGAACCTCGCCGACGGTCCGGGCAAGCTCGACGCCGCCGCATTCGCGGCGCTGGTCACCATGGAGACCGGCGGCGACCTGTCGTCGACCCAGACCAAGGAGGTCCTCGCCGAGCTGGTTGCCTCCGGTGGTGACCCGGCCGCCATCGCGACGGCGAAGGGCTTTGAGGCGATGGACACCGGCGAACTCGAGGGCATCCTCGACGGGCTGATCGCCGAGCACGCCGATGAATGGGCGCGCTATTGCGGCGACGACCCCAAGGACGCCAAGAAGATGGCGGGCTTTTTCACGGGCGCCATCATGAAGGCGACCAGGGGCCAGGCCGACGGCAAGGTGGTCAACCAGCTGCTGGGCGCCCGCAAAAGCTGAGCCCGGGTCGTGCTCACGGGCGAGCGGCGGTGGGTCAGAACGCGTCGTCGTTGATGATGACGCCCAGCCCGAGCCCCCAAACCCCGCCCATCGCCGCGCCGCTGGGATTTCGAAAGCTGACGACAAAGGTCTCGCGGGGCTCGATATCGGCATCGGCGACAACATCGACCACGGCGTAGCCGGTTCGTTCGCCGGCCGCCAGGGTGATGGTGCCGGCCTGTTCGATGTAGTCGTCGGGTGCGGTGGCGGTGCTGTCGAGGGTGACCCAGTCGATGGTGACCGGGAACGGCGACGCCGCCGACAAGGTGATGGGCACCGCCATCGGGGTGTACCCCTGCACGCCACCGGTGCCCTCGATGTCGACGATGCCTCCGGGCACCGCGGTCGGCCGGGGCGTTGCGGCGTAGTTCGCCGTGAAGGTCGTATCGTTCGCGCCGATGTCGATGGTTCGCGTCGCGGCCCCGGTCGGCGCCCAGCTGTGCCAGTACTGGGTGACCCCGCCGAGCGGCTGGGTCGCCGGTGCGGCGATGTCGAGCTGTTGGCCGTCCCAGGCGGTCACGGAATGGGGAGCGGTGACGGTGATGCCGTCCACCACGAGCTCGAGGCCGGGGGGCACGGTCACGAAGTCGATGGTGCGGGTACGGGGCTGCACGTCGACCGAGACGGTGGTGCTCACCCCGCCGCTATCGGTCGCGGTGAGGAGTACTTCGAGGTAGCTGTTGGTGGCGGCGAGCGTGTCCTCGGGCGGCGGCCCGGCGATGGTGAGGCCGTTCCCGGAGGTCGGGGCGAGGAACGGGTGGACGTGGCCGCCGTGGTGTTGTCGGACCTCCCACGTGAGATCGGCGGCGCCCAGCGTGCCGTCCTCGGCGTCGACCGCCGAGCCCGTAAGGGTGAGGATCTCCCCGACCCCGAATGTGGTGGAGACCGTCGGGGTGATGATCGTCGGGGTGGGGGGTGAGTTGCCGGGGTCGATCCGCACGGTGGTCTGATCGGTTCCGCCCTGGCCGTCGCTTACCCACAGGGTGGCGGTGACGGTGCCCGAGCCGGTGTAGGTGTGGGTCGGGTTGGCTTCGTTCGACCCACCACCGTCGCCGAAGTCCCACAGGTAGGAGAGAGGATCCCCGTCGGGGTCGCTCGAAGCCGAACCGGTAAAGCTCACCTGGAGCGGCAGGGTGCCGGCCCGCGGCGACGCGGTGGCGACGGCGGTCGGTGCCCGATTGGCGTCGCCGGTGTAGGAGATGCGGTGCACCCGGTTGCCGAACAAGCCGTACAGCGCCTGCGTATCGCCGAAGGGCCCGAAGGCGATGGCCGAGACGTTGTCGGCGTTCTCGGCGAAGACGTGGTCCAGGAACGGCGAGGTCGGCGGCGTGCAGGTGCGGCAATCAGCCCCGCCGGGCTCCATGACGTACAACCGATCGTCGACGAAGTCGCCGTAGATGTAGGTGTTGTCGTATTCGGCGGGCCAGATTCCGTTGGGAACGAATGCTCCACCCGTGATGGCGGCGCCCCCGACGTGGGGATACCAGTGGATCGGGTCGACCGCGCCGGTCGGCACCGCGCAGTTCGTGGTCGAGCCGAAGGCACAAGGCCCCTCTCGCTCGGGCCAGCCGTAGTCAGCCCCCATCGCCCCTTCGTCGATCTCCTCCCAACGGTTCTGGCCGACATCGTTGATGTAGAAGCGGGTGTCGGTCGTGTTGGGGTCGAACGCCACGCGGAACGGGTTGCGGAGACCGAGGGCAAAGACCTGCTGACACGCGGTGGCGGTGGAACCGGCGGGAATCACGCCGGCCGCCGAGCAGTCGGCGGTACCCGGGCCGGTGAAGGGGTTGGTGTTGGGGATGTCGCCGTCGTCGGTGACGCGGAGGATTTTGCCCAGCAGATTCGCCGGATCCCGAGGCAGGCCGAGCGGTCGCGGTCGGGCCGCGTCGCCGGTCGCGATGTACAGATAGCCGTCGTTACCGAATCCGAGCGCCCCGGCATTGTGGTTGGTGCGATCGAGTTCGGGTCCTTCCAGCAGCACCAGTTCGGAGGCCGCGTCGAGCGTATTGCCGACCATCGTGAATCGAGCCACCCGATTGGCCGGGCCGGTCACGAGGTCGGTGCCGCAGTTCCCGTGTTTCGCGTACGTGTAATACAGGTACACGAAGCCATTGATCGCGAAGTCCGGGTGGACGGTGAGCCCGACGATGCCGCGCTCGCCGCCGCCGCACACGATCGAGCTGATGTCGAGGGCTGTTCCGGTGACCGCATCGTTTTCGACCACGAGCACCCGGCCCGCCTTCTCGGCGATGAGCATGCGCCCGTCCGGGGTCCAGTCCAGGTCGGTGGGCTGGGTCAGCACGAGGATGCGGGTGTCGTCGAACCCTGACGCGTCATGCCCCGCCGCAGGGGATGTGGGCATCGCCACGGTCGCCGCGATGACCGCCAGGATCACCAGGAGCCGGCTGCGCGGTTTCCATTGGCTGCGCGGCTTCCATTCGCTGCGCGGTGTCCATTGGCTGCGCGGTGTCCAACGCATGAGCTTCTCGCCTTCTCCACCCGCGTGTTGTGACGCGACGCTAGTCGGCGGCCACGAGGCAATCCATCGCGTCGGGGGTGGCCCTTCTCGGGCGTCGATCAAGGGTTGCGGAGGCGGTCGCAGCGACCTATGAACGAGCGATGGGGCCACGGGGTCAACGACAGCCACGGTTTCGACAACACGGCGGACTCCCGATCAAGCTGGGGCCCTGTTCGAACGGCGAGTTCGTCGCGCCGCCGATGACGCCCCTGGTGCGCGAGACCATCCGGCGTGCCAACGAGTCGGCCGAGGTCAACGCTCGTCGGCTGGGGCTGACGAGGCGCCAGTTCCTTTCGACGGCGGCGGGATCGGCATTGACGCTGTTCACCCTGGCGGCCTGCAGCCGCGAGGAGCAGGCCAGTCGCGACGCGGGTGAGCCGGGCGGCACCTTCACCATCCCTCCAGTCGCCACCACCGAACCGGAAGCGGCGACGACGACGCTGGCGCCGGCGCCCGAGGAGGTCATCGTCGATGTGCAGGCCCACCTGCTCGACTACGAGGTGACCCCCGACGTGCCCTGGGATGGCTCGCCGTACATCGGTCAGATCTTCCCGCAGGCCGCTTGCGGCGAATCCGACCCGCGATCGTGTTTCTCCATCGAGGCGTTCCTCGACCTGTTCTTTCTCCAGAGCGACACGGCGGTGGCGGTGCTCTCGGCGATTCCCGTGTTCGGCACCGAGAACCCGTTGTCGGCCGAGGTCATGGCCCGCACGCAGGCGATCGCCGGAGTGTTGTGCGAGCAGCCCCGCGTGTTGGCCCATGGCCAGGCCGCACCGAACCTGGGAGAGCTGTCGGCTTCGCTCGCCGCCATGACCGATCTGCGCGACCGCTTCTCGATCGATGCCTGGAAGGTGTATCCCCACACGCCCGCGGCGGCGGCGTTCCGTCTCGACGACGGTGACCCGAACCTCGAGCCGATCGGTCAGCGCTTTCTCGACCACGTGCGCGAGGTCGGCCCGCCGATCGTCTGTGTGCACAAGGGGTTTCGGGGGGTCGCCGGCGGCGGCGTGCAGGCCGACCCGGTCGATGTGGGGCCCGCCGCGGTGAACAATCCCGATATCGACATCGTGGTGTACCACTCCGGGTTCGAGAGCGACGTGGCCGAAGGGCCATACGACCCGGCCGCCCCAAACGCCGGCATCGACCGACTGATCGCGTCGGTGGAGTCGGCGGGACTGGCGCCGGGCAGCAACGTCTATGCCGAACTCGGATCGACCTGGCGAGCGGTGATGGGCGACCCGGACACCGCCGCTCACGTGATCGGCAAGTTGCTGGTGGCGGTGGGGGAGGACCGGATTGTCTGGGGGACCGACTCGATCTGGTACGGCACTCCGCAGGACCAGATCGAGGCCTTCCGGATGTTCGAGATCAGCGCCGAATACCAGGAGAGGTTCGGCTATCCGGCCCTGACCACCGAGATCAAGAACAAGATCTTTGGTGGTAACGCGGCGGAGCTCTACGGCATCGATCTGGCTCCGGTGCCGTGTGCGTTTTCGCGCGAGGACCTGGTCGCGGCGCGGGCGGCCGCCGGTGTGGCCCCGGCATCGTTTGGCTGATCGGATCTCGCTCGACTGGCGGGCCCGGCCCGGCCGGGTACCCTGGGCGAGCTGGCGGCACTCAACCGGAAGTACATCGATCATGCGTACCAAGGCCGTACTCGCCCTTGCTGCCGTCGCCGTTGTGGCGACCGCCTGCGGACCACCGGCGAACGTACAGTTCGACTATCAGATCTACAACGATTACGAACCGGAGCCGGGCGTCCGCGTGGTGTCGCGCGACTGGTTCGGCGGTGAAGCGCTCACCGGCGAGGACGCCTATTCGATCTGCTACGTGAACGCGTTTCAGACCCAGGCCGACGATCCGTTCGTGGACCGGCCCGACGAGCGTTCGAACTGGCCCGCCAACCTGGTCCTCACCGAACTCGGCGACGACCCGAACTGGGGCGGGGAGTACCTGATCGACATCAGCACCGCGCCGAAGCGGGCACAGGCGCTCGCCTGGCTGGAGCCGATGATCGACGCGTGCGAAGCGAAGGGCTTCGACGCGGTCGAGTTCGACAATCTCGATTCCTGGACCCGCTTCGATGGCACGCCGCTCGAGGGTCAGGTGCCCTTCGGTGAGGCCGAGGCCATCCTGTTCGCCACCGATATCGCGTACTACGCCCACACCAAACTGTTGGCGGTGGGGCAGAAGAACACCACCGACCTCCTCGATGACGTCGAGGCCATCGGCTTCGACTTCGCCATCGTCGAGTCGTGCGGTGTGTACGACGAGTGCACGGACTTCACCGACGTGTACGACAAGGTCATCGGCATCGAGTACAGCGAAGCGTCGTTCGCCGTGGCCTGCGCCCAGATCGGCGATGTCGCCTCCGTTGTCCTGCGCGACCAGAACGCCACCGACCCACCGTCAGGGGTCTACGTCTACGACGAGTGCTGATTCATTCCGCACTCCCTGTTCGGTCGCTGGCGCTCCCTCGGCAGGGCTGCGGCTGCGCCGGAGGCGCCCGTCTCGCTCCTCGTCCCTCGTCGCTGGTTCATTCCGCACTCGTCTTCATTCCGCACTCGTCGTTCGGTCGCTGGCGCTCCCTCGGCGCCGATGCGGCTGCGCATGTGATGCCATTTTCGGCTTCCGCGAACCATCTGGTGCCCGGCACCAGATGGTTCGCGCGACGATGGTGGCCCGCCTCGCGACCAGGTATTGACTGGAATGAAAGGTTCGCGGCGCCGGTTTTGCTCCGTTTTGTGCCTGGCACCAGATGGTTCGCGGGTTAGTCGCGGGAGCGGCGGCGGCGTCGGCGGGGTTCGCCTTCGGCCGGCGTCTCCGCGGCGGGAACATCCTCGATATCGTGCCCGCGTGGGACCACGGCCGGTTCCGCTTCGGGGTGTAGCGCCTCGGCCATGGCGGTGATGTGTTCCGGGCCGCTGCCACAGCAGGCGCCGATGATCGAGGCGCCGAGCGCTCGCACCCGCTGGGCGTATTCGGCCATGACCTTCGGGGAACCGTCGTAATACAGCTCACCGTCGAGCCACTTCGGAATGCCGGCGTTCGACTTGGCGATCAACACCGCATCCGGCGCCGCATCGCGCATCTGGTCGATAACGCCCTCGATCTCGTCGACCCCGTTGCCGCAGTTGCCGCCGATGCCCCACACACCGATGTCGACGAGTTGGCGAACCGCCTGGCGCGGGGTGACCCCCATCATCGTGCGGCCTTTGGTATCGAACGACATGGTGGCGCAGATCGGCAGCTCGGAGACCGAACGGATGCCGGCCACGGCAGCGGTGACCTCGGCGATGTCGCTCATCGTCTCGATCCAGAACACGTCGGCGCCGCCGTCGGCGAGGCCCGATGCCTGGATGGCGAAGATCTCCTTGGTCTCGTCGTGGGTCAGCGGCCCCATCGGTTCGAACAGCTCACCGGTCGGTCCCATCGACCCGGCGACGATCACCGTTTGATCAACCGAGTCCGCTGACGCCCGACCCACCGCGGCGGCGGCCTTGTTGAGCTCGTAGGACTGGTCCTGCAGGTTGTGGAGCTTCAGGCGGCTGGTGGTGCCGCCAAAGCTGTTGGTCAAAATGATCTGGGACCCCGCGGCGATGTAGTCGTCGTGCACCTTGCGGATGCGGTCGGGGTGATCGATGTTCCAGGGCTCCGGCGGATCGCCGGACTGGAGTCCCGTGGCGAAGAGCTGGGTGCCCATGGCGCCATCGATGACGACCGCGCCATCGCGGTCGAGAAGGTCGGAGAGCTTGTTCATTGCAGACGTCTCGCTTCTGTCAGTCTGGTGGACATGGAAGCTGCCGAACTCGCCCGTCGTATCTACGACGTCGCCCATCTGGACGGAACCTTCGTGCTTCGATCGGGTCGGGTGGCCGACACCTATTTCGACAAGTACCAGTTCGAATCCGACCCCGAGCTTCTGCGCGAGGTTGCTGGAGTACTGGTACCGCTCGTCCCCAAGGATACAGATGTCCTGGCCGGGTTGGAACTCGGCGGTGTCCCCGTGGCCACCGCATTGTCTCTGGCGTCGGGCCTGCCCGCCGCGTTCGTCCGCAAGGCGGCCAAGGAGTACGGCACCGCCCGGTTGGCCGAAGGAGCACCGATCGAGGGCCGCCGGGTGCTGGTGGTGGAGGACGTCGTCACCTCGGGCGGCCAGATCGTGGCGTCGGTGGCCGACCTGCGGGCTCGGGGAGCGATCGTGGACGTGGCCCTGTGTGTGCTCGATCGCGAGGAGGACGGAGCCGACCGGCTCGCCGCGGCGGACATCGAGTTACGACCGCTGTTCACCCGAAGCGACCTCGAGGCCCACCTCTAGCCGGTGCCAGCAGGGGCGCAGCCGTCCACGCGGGCCTACACTGTCGCGATGTCGAACGACGTGAACACCCTCCCCCCGGGCACCCGCGCCGAGCAGGTCGTCGCCGAACGGCCCCGGTTCCGCGGGTTTTCGCATCTGCTGGCGTTCGCCTCGGCGCTGACCCTCGCTCCGCTGGTGATCGTCGCCGCCCCCGGGGTCGGTCCCCGCTTCGTGATGGCAGTCTACTCGATGGCGATCGTCGGCCTTTTCGGGGTCTCCGCGCTCTATCACAACGTCAAATGGGGGGAACGGGCTCACACGTTCATGCGCCGCCTCGATCATTCGATGATCTTTCTCGCCATCGCCGGCACCTACACGCCAGTGGCGTTGTTTGCGCTGCCGCCGACATCGGCGCGGCTGGTGTTGCTGGTCGTGTGGATCGGCGCCACCCTCGGGATCGTCAGCCGCTGGGCATGGACGAACGCCCCCTACCCGGTCATCGCCCTGCCCTACGTGGCCGTGGGCTGGGCCTGTCTACTGGTGGTCGGCGATGTCTGGCGGTCCATGGGCGTTGCCGGGTTCACCCTGTTGTTGGTCGGCGGGGTGTTGTACACGATGGGTGCGGTCATCTATGCCACCCGCAAGCCCGACCCGTGGCCTCGTTGGTTTGGGTACCACGAGGTTTTCCACGTGTTCGTCATCGCCGGGGCGGCCGTGCACTACGTGGCGGTCGCGTTCTTCGCCCTGCCCCAGGCGGGCTAGGTCCCGGGCCGCGTCAGCCCGGTTGGGCGCGGCCGCCCACGAGCCACCGGTCCTGACGGAAGCGGATCAGAAGCGTGATCATGCGAATGGTCATGAACACCGCGATAGCGGCCCAGAGCCAGCCGATCCCGAGGTCGGCGACCAGCACGATCACGGCGAGCGGTACGAAACCAATCGCGGCGATCCACATCGCCCGCGCCAGGTACGCCAGATCACCCGCCCCGATGAGAATGCCGTCGAGGGCGAACACGACCCCGTTGACCGGTTGCTGGAACGCGAGGTGGATGGCGAGCATGGCGGCGACCGACCGAACGGCTTCGTCCGTACTGAAGATCGCCGGGAGGAAGGGGCGGACCCCGAGCACGATGAGCCCGCCGATCACGCCGGCGCCGACCCCCCACTGCAGCATCCGATTGGCGACCCGGCGGGCCTCGGCGGTGTCCCCGGCGCCGAGGTAGCGGGCGACGATGGCCTGTCCGGCGATGGCTATCGAGTCGAGGGCCAGCGCGAGCAGACTCCAGATTTCGAACACGATCTGGTGGGCGGCGAGCTCCGCCGAACCGATGCGGGCGGCGACGGCCGTGGCGAACGTGATCGAGCCGCGCAGGGCAATCGTGCGCAGAAACAGGTCGAACCCGGCCGATGCGAGCCGGCCCATCCGGGTCCGGTTCGGGCCCAGCGCCACGCCGTGGCGGCGTACGGCCTGGATGGTCCAGCCGACGTAGGCCGCCGCGCCGATCATCTGGGCGATGACGGTCGAGAGGGCGGACGCACCGATGCCCTGGTCGAACCCGTAGATCAACACCAGCTCGATCACGAGGTTGATGACCGCGGTCACCAGGCTCACGATCAGCGGGCGAACGGTGTCCTGCAAACCGCGCAGGTAGCCGACACCGGCCATCATGATCAGCAGCCCGGGAAACCCGAACAGGCTGATACGCAGGTAGGTGAGCGCCTGGCTGCGGATCTCGTCATCGTCGGCGAGTTCGCCGCCCCAGGCATCGATGAGCGGGCCCGCGATGAGCTGTCCGAGCCCGACGAACACGATGCCGATCGCGGTGGCCAACCACAGGCTCTGCACGGCCTGGTCGGCGGCTTCGCGCTCTTCTCCCGCACCGAGTAGCCGTCCGACCGCGGCGGTGGTCCCGTAGGCGAGAAAGATGAAGATCGCCTGACCGATCAGCAGCGGCTGCACGGCCAGCGCCAGTCCGTCGAGCGAGCTGGTCCCGAGGCGTCCGACGACCGCGGTATCGGCCAGCACGTACAGCGGTTCGGCCACCAGCGCTCCGAACGCGGGCACGGCGAGTCGCAGGATCTCCCGGTCGAGCCCCCGTCGGGTGGTGGTCGTCATCCCCGCCAGCCTGCCAGGGGTTGAGATCGTTGGTGGGGTTGCGAAGGGGCGACGGCAAGATGCCCGGTCCGCACGCGAGACTGGACGTCAGCGATTGAGGGAGGACCGCGTGCGACGGGTGATGGTACCGATCCTGCTCGCAGCCTCGTGTTTGGCCGCCGGGTGTTCGACCGGGGGGCAAGACACCGTGGTGGTGGACACGACTCCGCCGCCGGACACGGCGCCGCTACCGACCTCCACCTCGAGCACCGTCCCGGGTACGACGCTCCCGCTCGTCACCGTGACCAATCCGGGAACGACGACCGTGGTGCCGGGTGAGCTGCCGGTCGAGGTCCCGAGCGGAACTCTGGTGTTCGAACAACAGATCCCCGTCGGCGATGTGATCGACGGGCCCCTCATCGTCCGGCTCGACGACCTGGTGCTGACCGCCGACGCCTGGGGTGGTCGTCAGCTGCGCGTCTCGAACACCGAGGGGCTCCGCCCGGGCGACCCGGTGGTGATCACCGGCGACGGGTACCCGCCGGGCACCCGGTTGGTCGCCGGGCAGTGCTCCAAACTCGACCCGCTCGAGATCGACGTCGCCAGCGACTGTTCGACGAGCAACTTCGCCCAGGTCGTCGTGGCCGCCGACGGCTCGTTCGCGTTCGTGGTGTATGTCTCGCAGCAGGCGGGCGGCGTCGACTGTTTCGTCTCGCGGTGTGTCGTGGGCGCCGCGCCCGTCGTCGGTGACGGATTCCTCGAGCTCGGGCTCGACGATGCCGTGGGCGCCGAGATCTCGTTCGCCCGGTAGGGCGCGGGCCAACCTTCTCCCGCTCGAATATTCGGGTCCTAGGCTTGGCCGGGTGACGAATCCGGCTCCGGGGCGGGTACCCGCCGGTGTGGTGGCGCTGCTCGCCTCCAACTTCTTCTCGACGTTCGCCTACGTCGGGCTCCTCACGTTCGCGGGCGATGAGATCTTCGCCATCACCGGCCGCGAACTCGACCTCGGCTTGCTGGGGCTGGCGACGTTCGCGCCGATCTTCGTGCTGGCCCCGTTCGCGGGCTCGATCGTCGATCGGGTCGATCGGCGCTTCGTGTATGCGGCCGCGGTCGTCGTCGAGGCGGCTCTGGCCCTCGGCCTGTTCTTCTACATCCGCAGCGAACCCACGGCGGTGGGGCCCATCTTCGCCCTGGTCTCGGGCTACGGGGTGTGTCGAGCGTTCGCAGCCCCCGCGGCGCGGGCCATGCCGATCGATCTGGCACCACCCGATGTGCTCGAACGGGTCATCGCACTGAAGGCGCTGTCGTTCCAGGCTGGGGTGATCGTCGGGCCGGTGGTCGCCGGCTTCGCTTCGGTCGTCGCGCCCGAGCTGCCGTTCCTCATCTCCGCCGGGCTGCTCGTCGTGGTGCTGCTGCTCATCTTGTTGGTCCCGAAGCCACCGATCGCCCAGCTCGACAGCAGCGGCGGCCTCCAGGCCTTTCGCGACGCGGCCGAAGGGGCTCGGTACATCCGCCGAAACCCCGTGTTGGCCGGCGCCATCTCGCTCGACCTCTTCGCCGTGTTGTTGGGCGGCGCGGTTGCCCTGTTGCCCGCGATTGCATCGGAACGCCTGGGTGTGGGCGATGTCGGTCTGGGATGGCTGCGCGCCGCCGATGGCATCGGCGCGGCCACCGTGTCGGCGTGCCTGGCGGTGCGGCCGCTGCGGAGAAACGTCGGCAAAGTTCTGCTCATGGCCGTCGCCCTCTTCGGAGCGGTCACGATCGGGCTCGGGCTGACGACCAACTACGCGGTGGCCTTCCTCGCCATCATGGTGTTGTCCGGCGCCGACGCGATCAGCGTCTTCGTACGAATGAGCCTGGTGCCGCTGGCAGCACCGGAGGCGATGCGAGGCCGCATCATCGCCGTCGAAAACGTCTTCATCGGTGGTTCCAACGAGCTCGGAGCGCTCGAGTCGGGGGTCACCGCCCAGCTCTTTGGCCTCGTCGGCTCGATCGTGTTGGGCGGCGTTGGCACCCTCGTGGTGGTGGCGCTGTGGTGGAAGTTCTTCCCGGCCCTGCGCGACGTCGACCGGTTCGAGGACGTTCGCGTCGCCGATCCACCGGTGCCGTAGGACGGCCGCCCGGCGGTTAGGGAACCGTCGGGATTGGCAACAGGGTGACCCCGTCGTCGCCAGGGCGGATCTCGAACAGGGCAACGGTGTTCGAGCCCGGTTGGATGAGTTCGGGGATCAGCACCGACCACACCCGATGCCCACCGGCCACAACTTTGGATCGGCCCCACCCGGCGATGGTGCCGTTGACCGAGAACGCGACGTCGACGGGCCGGTCGACATTCAGCGTTCCGGCCACATACACCGGGATCCGATCCGCGGCGGGGTCGTAGCTGACCGACCCGGGTGAGTAGTCATCGTCCATGTCGATGGTGAGCTCGGCGCTGGGCCCGATCGGGTATGCGCCGGCCTCGGTGCCGACGAGATCGCCGTAGGCGCCCCATCGGTAGATGCGCAGGGCCGGGTCGCCGGGCGCCACGACGGGGTCGGCGGCGAGAAGTTCGCTATAACCCGCTTCGCCGTCGAGGCGGGCAAAGATGCCGCCGTCGTCGGGCTTGCGGGTCGACAATGACCAGTCGGCGAACACCCGATCGTCGGCGGTGCGTTCCTCGAGCAGGGACTGGCCGTCGAGCTCCCAGGGGGCTTCGGCGCCGAGCACGTCGACGATCGTCGGCACCACATCGAGCGTCTGGGTGGGGCGCTCATCGATGACGCCGTCGATCTGCCCCGGGTATTTCACAAACAGCGGCGACCACGCCACCCGCGACTCGTTCTCGAAGCCGAGCCCGCGAATGGGATCGCCGATCTCGAACGACACGCCGTGGTCGACGGTGACGATGACGAGGGCGTCGTCCCAGCGGCCCTGCTGCTTGAGGGCGCCCACCATCCGGCCGAGCTGTACGTCGGTCCACTGCAGCTGCATGAGGTGTCGTTGCTGGGCGGACAGGCGGGCGGTGTCGGGGCCCCAGGCGTAGTTGGCTTCGAGCCCTTCGGCGACGACGGGCGCGTCGTAACGTCGACCGTCGGGTACCCGCCACCAGGGCTGGTGGGGCAGGATCGTGTGGATCAGGTCGAGGCGCAGCACGCCGTCGCCGCCCGGCTCGATGCGGTTGATCCACTCGGTGATCTTGGTGTCGGCACTGGGGTCGGACTGCGGGATGGTGAAGTCGATCGGCTCCTCGCTCGATCGTCGGGGGGAGGCGAACTCCCGCCAAACGACAACCGCATCGTCGAGCAGGGACCCGAGCGTGCCTCCCTTGGCGTCGGCGGTGGCGCACAACGCGTTGGGGCACAGCAGGCTTACCGACTCGTGCACGTTGAGGTCGTGGGTGGACCCGAGCATGGTGAAGATGTTCTGCGGGTGGTTCTCGGACTGGGGCAGGGTGTCGATCGCGGTCGGGAGCTGCCCGGTGAAAAGGGCCGGGATCGCCGTGGGGGTGGTGGGGGCGACGGAGGCGTTGTTGCGATACCAGGTCGACTCCGCGGCGAGGTCGGCAAACGCCGGCCAGAGTTCTGCGTCGACGTCGTCGGCCTCGTCGAGCAGCGACAGCGTCGCCAATTCGTCGAAGGTGATCAGCACGACGTCGACCGGGTTGTCCATCTCAAGCCTGGCCGCCTCGGCGGTGCCGTCGGCAAACGCGACTCCGGTGATGGGCGAGGCGAAGAGAAACGACAGGACGAAGAGCACGGGCGCCACGATCAGGTACCGGAGCACCTTGCCGAGCAGTTCGACGTTGTGGCGGGCGACGACCATCGCCAGCACCGCAACGATGCCGATGGCGATGAGCGGACCGGGGGCGAGATCGGTGAGTTCCTTGGCGACCTCCACGGCGAAGATCCCGGCCAGGATGCCGAGCAGGCATACGTGCATGATGCGACCGGTCTCCGGTCGCACGAGTCCCACCGCGGTCTCCGCCAGCCACAACACCACCGGGGGGAGCAGGGTGACGATGATGGCGAAGAGGATCAGGTCGGTGGCCCCCGTGCGGCGAAACACGAGGTCGGTGGCGTTGCCCTGAAACGTGTTGAACACCGGTTGGGCGATGACCAGGGCACACATGGCGATGAGCTCGAGGAGATAGCCCAGGCGCTCCCGCCAGGGGTTGGTCATCGGTTCTGAACTCATTGCTCCGGCAGTCTAGGAGCACAACGCCGGGCCAAGTGGGCGCTCCGCCCACTACGCTTTGTCCATGCCTGCGTACCGTTCTCGTACCACCACCGAAGGCCGCAACATGGCGGGTGCTCGCGCCCTGTGGCGCGCCACCGGCATGACCGATGACGACTTCGAAAAGCCGATCATCGCGATCGCCAACAGCTTCACGCAGTTCGTGCCGGGCCATGTGCATCTGAAGGACCTCGGCCAGCTCGTCGCCCGCGAGATCGAGCGATCCGGCGGCGTGGCCAAGGAGTTCAACACCATCGCGGTCGACGATGGCATCGCCATGGGTCACGGCGGCATGCTCTACAGCCTTCCGAGCCGCGATCTCATCGCCGACTCGGTCGAATACATGGTGAACGCCCACTGCGCCGACGCCCTGGTGTGCATCAGTAACTGCGACAAGATCACCCCCGGCATGCTGATGGCCGCCATGCGCCTCAACGTCCCGGTGGTGTTCGTGAGCGGCGGCCCGATGGAGGCCGGCAAGACCCGGCTCGCGGGCGTCGAGGTCAAGGTCGATCTCATCTCGGCCATGATGTCGGCCGGCGACGCCAACGTCAGCGACGAAGACGTCGCCGCGGTCGAGCGTTCCGCGTGCCCGACCTGCGGGTCGTGCTCGGGCATGTTCACCGCCAACTCCATGAACTGCCTGACCGAAGCGCTCGGTCTTTCGCTACCGGGCAACGGCACGACCCTGGCCACCCACGCCGACCGGGAGGAACTGTTCCTCCAGGCCGGGCGAACGGTGGTCGACCTGGCTCGGCGCTACTACGAAAAAGACGACGACGCCGTGTTGCCGCGCCGCATCGCCACCAAGGCAGCGTTCGAAAACGCCATGGCGCTCGACATCGCCATGGGCGGATCGACCAACACGGTGCTCCACATTCTCGCCGCCGCTCGCGAGGGCGGCATCGACTTCACGATGGCCGATATCGACCGTCTGAGTCGTCGGCTACCCAACCTGTGCAAGGTGGCGCCGAGCACCGAGGAGTACCACGTCGAGGATGTGCATCGCGCCGGCGGCATCATGGGCATCCTGGGAGAACTCGCCCGGGCCGATCTCATCGACACCTCGTTGCCGACGGTGCACAGTGAATCGCTCGCCGCCGCGCTGGAGCAGTGGGATATCACCGCGCCGACCCACACCGCGGAAGCCGAGCGGCTGTTTCTCGCCGGTCCGGCCGGTATCCCCACCCAGGTGGCGTTCAGCCAGGCCACCCGCTGGCCGAGCCTCGACACCGACCGGGAGCATGGCTGCATCCGTTCCGTCGAACACGCCTATTCCCGCGAGGGCGGGCTGGCGATCCTGTTCGGCAACATCGCCGAGGACGGCTGCATCGTGAAAACGGCGGGCGTGGACGAGTCGATCTGGAAGTTCTCCGGCCCGGCGCGGGTGTTCGAGAGCCAGGAAGCGGCGATGGACGGGGTGCTCGACGAGGACCAGGTACGGGCCGGCGATGTGGTGATCGTGCGCTATGAGGGCCCCAAAGGCGGCCCCGGCATGCAGGAGATGTTGTACCCGACGACCTACATCAAGAGCCGGGGGCTCGGCAAAGAGTGCGCGCTGATCACCGATGGTCGCTTTTCCGGAGGTACGGCGGGCCTGTCGATCGGGCATTGTTCGCCCGAGGCCGCGGCCGGCGGCGCCATCGGGCTCATCGAGGACGGCGACATCATCGAGATCGATATTCCGAATAGAACGATCGACGTGGCCCTGTCCGATGAGGAGTTGGCCACCCGACGGGCGGCCCGAGATGAGGCCGGTTGGAAACCGGCCGACCGCGACCGCCCGGTCAGCGTTGCGTTGCGGGCCTACGCCGCCATGGTCACCAGTGCCGACACCGGAGCTGTCCGCGACGTCGCGCTCCTCGAGGACTGACCCCGAACCCGAGCGCCCCACCGGAGCAGAGCCCGAAGTTGCTATAGCGCTCCGGCGGAGATGCCGATAGCGCCGTTATGGCTATTCGGACTATTCGAAACTCACTTCGCCTGCTCGCGCTCCTGCTCGTGACGACGCTCGTGGCTGCGGCCTGCGGCACCCAGAGTCTCCAGGCATCGATCGATGAGCGGGATCCGTCGCTGACGGTGGAGACCGGCGTGAGCCGCGAAGCCGGCGAAACGGTGACCCCGACGACGTCCGTCGCGACTCCTCCCGCGACCACCGAGCCGCCGTCGACCACCGAGGCGCCCACCACCGAGCCGCCGTCGACCACCGAAGCGCCCTCCACCTCGGCTCCCACCACCGAGCCGCCGGACGCAACCACCACGACGGTGTTCAGCTTCAAGCCGCTTGGCCCGACCGAGCCTCCGGCTGAACCGGTGGCCTCGGTGGATCTCACGTTGGCCGGGGAGAAGCTCCGCACCGAGAGCTATCGGGCCGAGGTCTCCCTGGAGATGACGGTGGGCGACGACTCGTTCTCCTTCTCCTTCGGCGGTGAGGATCCCGTGGCCCAGATCGCCCACGACGGTGCGCGCACGGCCACCACAATGGATATCGGTGCCCTGCTCGGGTCCCTGATCGGCGATGACTCCCAGGACCTGTCGTTCACCACGGTGGTCGACGACGAACACGTCTACCTGCTCGTTCCCAAGGACCTGCTCGAGGGTCCGGCACAGCAGTACGCCGGTCGTTGGGTCCGGGTGCCGATCAGCTCACTCACCGAAGAGGACTTTGCCGCGTTGAGCGGCGGGGGCCTGACCGACGTGGAGTCGCAGCTCGCGCTACTCGACGATGTCGGCGAGGTCACCGATCTGGGCGCCGACGAGCTCCGAGGTCGCCCCGTGCAGGGCTACCGGGTCGAGACAACCCTTGCCGTACTCCTCGAGGCGCAGGGTGAATTCACCACCGGTCAGATGACGACCGATCTGGGTGATGCCGGCGATCTCCTCGTCAGCTACGACGTGTGGGTCGATGCCGAGGGCCGTCTCGCCGCCATCGAAACCAACCTCGACGAAACGACGTTTGCCGCCATCGCCGACGCAACCGGCGAACCCACCGATGGTGCGAGCTTCTCACTTCACACCCGGGGCGACTTCTACGACGTAGGGGCCGACTTCACCGTCGAAGTCCCCGCCGACGCCGTCGACGTCGATCCCGCAGTCGTCGACTCGCTGGCCACCGCCTAACCGGCGCCATCACCCGGGTCGCGTTCGTGCGCTAGGTGATCTCGCCGATACCGGTCGGGGTCGCTCCACGCGCCCGTCGCCGCGTCGAACGCGCGGGCGGCCGGACCCATCATGGCGGTATCGCCCCCTCGGGCAGCCGACGACGAGACGTGGTCGATGCCGTCGAGTTGGACCGCCAGTTCCGGCGGCACCGACAACCCCGCCCGCCCCACGATGGCGGGCGACGGTAGCGACGCGATCGCCGCGTCGCGCGCGGAGCCGTCCTCGTAGTACGCGACGTCGTGGATCTGATGCCACTTGTCCGCGCCGAGAATGACCACGTCGTAACCGGCGGCGATGTCGGCGATCAGCTGTTTTTCGGTGACCACCACGCCGAGCCAGGCGAAGGCTTCGGCCTCTTGGCGGAGGACCGCCAACCGGTCGGCGAACGACGGCACCGCGACCGTACCCTTCTCCAAACCGACCGTGGAGACCGCCCAGATCACGTGGTCCAGGTGGCGTTGCTCGCGCACCGCAGCGGCGATCGCGAGATGAGCGGTGGTCGGTGGGTTGAACGATCCGGGGTAGATACCGATTCGAAGTCGCCTCATCGCCGCTATAGTGTGCGGGCTATGGCTTGCACCCGCAACCCTTCTGTAGTGGTACTCGACTAGCACACGATCCCTCATCGATCGTGTGCATCTCGGCCTCCCTCAGGGAGGCCGTTGTTTGTTTTCCGCTCGAACCCGTTGGTCGGCGCACCGACCAATCCGCCCACACCCGTCACACCAAACCGGAGAAACCATGAAAACCAACGGTGGCTCAGCCCTCATCGCCTCACTCGAGCGCGAGGGTGTAGACGTCGTATTCGGTTTGCCGGGCGGCGCCATCTTGCCGGTGTATGACCCCATCCTCGACTCGTCGATCCGCCACATTCTGGTGCGCCACGAGCAAGGTGCCGGGCACATGGCCCAGGGGTATGCCCACGCCACCGGCCGACCCGGCGTCCTCATGGTCACGAGCGGCCCGGCGGCCACCAACATCGTCACCCCGCTCTGCGACGCCTACATGGACTCCATCCCGCTGGTCGCCATCACCGGGCAGGTGCCCTACAGCGCCATCGGCACCGATGCGTTCCAGGAGTGCGACACCACCGGAATCACCATGTCGGTCACCAAGCACAACTTCCTGGTCACCGACGCGGCCGACATTCCCCAGGTGATCCACGATGCCTTTCACATCGCCACCACCGGTCGCCCAGGCCCGGTCCTGGTGGACATTCCCAAGGACATCGTCGACCCGAACAACCCCCGCTCGGCGCTGGAAATGTACCAACCCGATGGCCCCAAACTCCCCGGGTACCAGCCCCAACCCGAGCCCGAGGCAACACTCATCGCCGACGCCATCGAGTTGATCCAGCAGGCTGAACGGCCGGTGATCTACGCCGGAGGTGGCATCTTGAAGGCGCGGGCCGCCGAAGCGCTGCGGGCGCTGGCCGACGCCGCCGACATTCACGTCGTCACCACGCTGATGGCCCGGGGCGCGTTCCCCGACGATCATCCGCTGTGCCTCGGTATGCCCGGCATGCACGGCAACTACACCGCCGTGACCGCGATGCAGCAGGCCGATCTGTTGATCGCGCTCGGCGCCCGCTTCGATGACCGGGTCACCGGTCGACTCGATGGCTTTGCCCCGGAGGCCAAGATCATCCACGCCGACATCGACCCGGCCGAGCTGAACAAGGTGCGCCGGGCCGACGTGGCAATCGTGGGCGACAGCCGCCTGGTGATCGAGGCGATGGTCGAGGGTTTGGCCGCGGCGGGCCCGAGCCCGGCCGACCGGAGTGAGTGGCGGTCGCGCATCAGCGGTTGGCGTGAGCGTTTCCCGCTCACCTACGACGAACACGTACCGGGCGAGGGCCTCAAACCCCAACAGGTGCTCGAACAACTCCGCGACGGCTCCCCGGAGGACACGATCGTGACCTCCGGCGTTGGTCAGCATCAGATGTGGGCCGCCCAGCACTGGACCTTCCGCCACCCCTACACCTGGATCAACAGCGGTGGGTTGGGCACGATGGGCTTCTCGATCCCGGCCGCCATCGGCGCCAAGGTCGGCATGCCCGATCGCACCGTGTGGGCCGTGGATGGCGATGGCTGCTTCCAGATGACCGCCCAGGAACTGGTCACCGCGGCCGTCGAACGCATCCCGGTCAAGGTGGCGCTGTTGAACAACGGCTACCTCGGCATGGTGCGGCAGTGGCAGGAGATGTTCTACGAAGAGCGCTTCAGCGAGGTCGAGCTCGGCCAGGCGGTTCCCGACTACGTCAAATGGGCCGAGGCCATGGGCTGCGTCGGCATCCGGGCCGAGTCGCCCGAAGAGGTCGAACCCGCCATTGCCCAGGCCAACGACATCGACGATCGCCCGGTCGTGGTCGAGTTCCGCACCGAGGCCACCGAGAAGGTGTTCCCGATGGTGCCGGCCGGCAAAACCAACTCCGACATCATGGTCCACCCCTCCCAGGAAGGTCAGCAACGATGAGCTCCGATCGGTTCCACACCGTCGTCCTGCGCGTCGAAAACAAGGCGGGTGTCCTCGCCCGGGTCGCCGGGTTGTTCGCCCGCCGAGGCTTCAACATTGATTCGTTGGCCGTCGCGCCCACCGAGGATGACCGGTTCTCGCGAATCACCTTCACCGTCGACGTTGAATCGGCACCACTCGATCAGGTGGTGAAGCAGCTCAACAAGCTCATCAACGTGGTGGAGATCACCGAACTCGACCCCAAGTCATCGGTGGAACGTGAGCTGATGATCATCACGGTGAACGTGGCGCCGGAGAATCGGGGCCAGGTCATGGACCTGGTCCGGATCTTTGAGGCCAAGGTGCTCAACGTGGGGTACGACCAGATGATGCTGTCGCTCTCCGGCGCTCCATCGCGCGTGGATGACTTCGAGCAGCTCCTGAGCCCGCATGGCATCGTCGAGCTGCAACGCACGGGCCGGGTGGCCCTGCGCCGGCTGGACAAGATTCAGGCCGCCCCGTCCGCCGAAGAGAGCTGAACCGCACCGGTTCGCTAGTCTCGATCCCTGCTCGGCTGCGTTGCCGGGTAGATCCGCTTTTCTCTTCTCTCCTCATCTCTTCATCTCCTCTTCAGTCAATCTCTCCAGTCAATCTCTTCAGTGTCCGCGGACGTGCGGGCCCGTCACCACAAGGAGGCCCTCGTGGCCAACGTCTATTACGAAGCTGACTGCGATCGCTCGCTCATCGCCAACCGCAAGGTGGCGATCCTCGGCTACGGCTCGCAGGGCCACGCCCACGCGTTGAACCTCAAGGAATCCGGCATCGACGTCCGGGTTGGGTTGCGCGAGGGCTCGGGGTCCCGGGCCAAAGCGGAAGCCGCCGGCCTCGCCGTAGCCACCATCGCCGACGCCGTGGCCGAGGCCGACGTCATCATGGTGCTGCTACCGGACACCGAGCAGGCCGAAATCTACGCCGAGCACATCGAGCCCAACCTCTCCGATGGCGACGCGTTGTTCTTCGCCCACGGCTTCAACATTCGTTTCGACCTCATCGAGCCGTCGGCCGGCGTCGACGTGTGCATGGTGGCCCCCAAGGGCCCCGGTCACCTCGTGCGCCGGACCTATACCGAGGGCGGCGGCGTTCCGTGTCTGATCGCGGTCGAAAACGACGCCACCGGAGGCGCCAAGGCCTTGTCGCTGGCCTATGCCGATGCCCTCGGTGGCGCTCGGGCCGGCATCATCGAGACCACCTTCACCGAAGAGTGCGAAACCGACCTGTTCGGTGAGCAGGTCGTGCTGTGCGGCGGCACCACCGAGCTGGTGCGCAGTGGCTTCGACACGCTGGTCGAGGCGGGCTACCAGCCCGAGGTCGCCTACTTCGAGTGCCTGCACGAGCTCAAGCTGATCGTCGATCTCATGTACGAAGAGGGGATCGCCGGCATGCGCTACTCGGTCTCCGACACGGCCGAGTACGGCGATCTCACCCGGGGTCCGCGCATCATCGACGACAGCGTCCGCGAAACAATGAAGACCATCCTGAGTGAGATCCAGTCCGGCCAATTCGCCGAGGAGTGGGTCGCCGAGTCCAAGAGCGGCCGGAAGAACTTCCACGCCCTCGAAGCCGCTGGCCACGATCTCAAGATCGAGTCGGTCGGTAAGGAACTGCGGGCGATGATGCCGTGGATCAGCGCCGGCAAGCAGAGCGTGCAGGACGCCTCGGGCGGTCAGGGCTAACCGGCCTTCGCCCGCCGGCACCAAGACAAGTATCGGAAAAGGTAATGAGGGGGTGGCTGCGCTGCAGCCAC
>CALHYX010000082.1 GCA_938041035.1 uncultured Acidimicrobiales bacterium
GCCACATCGCGCACCACATCCAACAACTGATCCGGCCCCAACCCGGCGAAATCGACCTTGCCCAACAACGCCAACGACCCCGCCGCATCCTCGAGCTCAACCAACCCCGAAACCAGGCCGCCGACACCAGGCGCGGGCTCGGACCCGCCCCCGTGACCCTCGCCCTCGAAACCATCGTGATCGAACATATGTTCGATCGTAGTGGATGGGTGGGACACGGTCAAGGAAGAACGAGCAGAATTTCACGAAGATGGTGAAGCACTATTGGGCATGGAGAGCTACGAGTCCGTTTCGAGCTGGAGGCAAGACATGCCGCCTTCGGCGTCACCGCCTCGGCGCGAACTGATCGACGATCTTGCGATCCGCATCCTGGCGATCAGCGCCGACCGGCTACGGATCGCCGTGGACGGCTACACGGCAAGCGGGAAGACCAGCTTCGCCCACGAACTCGCGGCGGCGATCCGCTCCCACGGGCGGCCGACGCTTCGCGCCTCCCTCGACGACTTCAAGAAGCCGTGGAGCGATGCAAGGGAGAAGGGCTACGACCGAACCAGCGGTGAGGGCTTCTACCGAAACGCCCCGGACTTCACCTCCGCCCGGAGGCTTCTACTCGAGCCTGCCGGACCGAACGGTTCGGGCACGGTTGTTCTCTGCGCGCACGATCCACTTACGGGCGTGGATCACCGCAACGTGACCGTTGCCGCACCTCGCGACGCCGTCCTGATCGTCGACTCCGTTTTTGCGATGCGACCCGAGTACGAGGAGAACTGGGACTTTCGGGTCTGGCTCGATGTTCCAGCCGAAGTCTCGCTTCAGCGCGGAATCGCTCGCGACTCCCCGTCTGAGGGTCGAGCTGAAGCAGAGCGCCTGCATCGCGACCGCTACCACGAGTCGGAAAGGATCTACATCGCCGAGGTGGATCCGCTTTCCAAGGCCGATGTCGTCATCGACAACACCGACTTCGCCAACCCAGGTTGGATCCACACCTAACCGCGATCGTCACCGCCTTGAGCTGAGTCACCGCCCGAAGGCGCTGCTCAGCACGGCGTCGGCCCGGGACCGGCCAGGTCGCGGAGCTCGTCGGCGACCAGACGGGTGATGTCGCTCTGAGGTCCGGCGCGCCATTCCCGCCACGGCAGCCAGTCGTACCATTTCGCCAGTTCGGGGAAGTCGAGTTCGGCGACGATGACTTCCTCGGCCTCCCCCGCCTGCGCGAGCACCAGCCCGAAGCCGGGAAAGCCTGGTCCGCCGATCACACTGCCGCCCGCCCAGCTCGAGTCGCCGTGGCTATCGCCAACCCGGTTGGCCGAAACCGCGTACACCAGATTCTCCTGGGCCCGGATGAGTGTCGCGTGTTCCAGGTTCTCGCGAGCCCGGGGCAGGTCGGAACGCCCGGTCGGGTTCACCAGTATCCGGGCCCCCTTCAGCGCGAGGACCCGGCTCAGCTCCGGGTTGTTGTAGAAGTCGTAACAGATCGAGATCCCGATGGGCCCGAGCGCGGTGTCGAACACGGGCAGCTCGCAGCCCGGGCTGAACCGGTCGGTCTCGAGCGGGATCCCAAGGTGGAGCTTCCGGTACGTGCCGACCAGACCGTTGGGGGCGACAAGGTTGGCCGAGTTGTAGATCGTGGCCCGATCGGTGGCGTCCAACTCCTCGAAGCCGTAGATCACGTGCACGCCGCGGGCTTGGGCAACGTCGGCGATCCGCCGGCAGGACTCGCCGTCGGCGACCTCGGCCTGAGCGACATGCCAGGCGCACGGCTCGTGCACTTCGGCACAGTCGTCGCAGCCACCCCAGGTGTTGAGCGCCAGCTCAGGAAACACCACCAGGTCGGCGCCAGCATCGGCGGCCTCGCCGATGAACCGGGCCATCTTGTCCACGGTGGCGTGCTTGTCGCGGGCGACAGCCTCGAAGTTCACACTGGCCACGGTTACGACCGCGGGCCCGATCGCTGGGTCATCTGGACGCATGGCCGATCTTGGGCGTACTCGCCGAAGATCGTCAACTACGAGGGTCAAACAGTACGGTTCGGCCATGGCACCATGCGCGCGGCGAATCATCGACCAGAGTCACTACTCGAGCTCGATGCGAGGTGCGACCCAGCGGGCGGCCGCGCTTTTGGCCGTCGCGATGCTCATCGCCACGGCCTGCACGACCTCCGAGGACGGAACGGTCGGCGAAGCCGTCACCTCATCGGCACCCGCCGCCCCTGCGACGACCGTGCCACCCGACGCGACCACCGTGGCACCCGACGCGACGACCCTCCCACCCGAGGCGACGACCGTGCCACCCGATGGCACCACCGCACCGCTCACCGCCTCGTGGCCCGGCGTCACCGAGGACACCATTCGTCTCGGCTTCACCACCTCGGACCTCGACCAGCTCCGAGAGATGGGGTTGGTCGACCTCGACCGGGGCGACCCCGCGGTGGTGCTCGATGCCCTCGTGGCCGACGTAAACGCCCGGGGTGGAATCAACGGTCGCATGTTGGAGGCCCACCTCGAAGTCCTCCTACCGATCGGTGCCGCGCCCGCCGAGGCCGCGTGCGTCCGCTTCACCCAGGACCTCGAAGTGTTCGCCGTCCTCGCGCCCTTCGTCGGCCCGAACACCGAGGTGAACCCCTGCATCAACTCGACCAACGAGACCATCATCGTGGGCGGCCAACCCACGCCCGAACAGCTGGCGATCTCGAAGGCCCCGTGGATCTCCAACGCCATGTTTTCCGACCGCCGACTCGGCGCCGTGGTCCAACTGATGGAGGAGGAGGGCCTCTTCGGCGACACCGTCGGGTTGGTCGTGACGCCCGAGGAGCGAGCCGCGGCCGACGACATTGTGATCCCCGCTCTGGAGGCACTCGGTAAGACCGTCATCGACGTCGAGCTCGCCGTCGACACCGGCGACGTGATCGCCGCCGATGCCGCGTACGCCGTTTTCGTCGAGCGCTTCAAATCCGAGGGGGTCGACAGCGTCGTGCTGGTCGAGAACACCGGGACCTTCGGAGCCAGCGCCCTCGCCAAGCTGGATTTCGAAGCCCAAGTGCTCATCGTGGACTCCGCCCAACTCACCGCCGGGCTCGGGAACCGGGGCGAAGTGCCACTGGAGGACCTCGCCGATGTGATCGGGTCGGGCGGCGCGAGCCCCGAAGAGGAATGGGAACTCGAGGCCACGCAGGATTGCGTGCGGGCGTTTGAGGAGGCGAACCCCGACATCGAAGTGGTATCGACCCCCGAACTGGCCGAAGGCGAACCCGACTGGCTGGGCAACATCCGCATCTTCTGCATGCCGCTTCGGCTCTTCGAGATGGCGGCGACCGCAGCGGGGTCCGAGCTGACCCCCGACACCTTCCTGCAGGGTGCCGAGGGTCTCGGCTCGATCGACCTACCGTTCACCCCGTTCGCCAGCCTGGAGCCGGGCAAGCTCGATGCCGCGGATGCCGTCCGGCTCACCAAGTTCGACCCGAGCCTGCCGCCCATGGGTGGCGCGAGCCCGTTCGGCCCGCTGCAGCGGGTCGACTAGGCCGAGGGCGCGGCGCGGCGGGCGGCACTCATCTCGTCGTAACGCCGGGCGGTCTGCAAAATCCACAGCGTGCCAACCCCGCCGAGGACGGCCACCACCGCGATGGCGTCGGCCGACCCGAGCCCGAGTCCGGCCTGACCGGCGAGCAACCCCATCGACAACGAACCCACCGGGACGAGACCGGCCCAGCAGATCTGCAGCAGCGACATCACCCGACCGCGGTGCTCCTCACCGATGACCTCCTGCACCACGATCTGCACTGTGGTCATGCCGGCGAAGTAGAAGAACCCGAGCACGACCTGTAGCGCGATCGCCAGCCCCAGCGATCCAACCCGGGAGAACACCAGCAGCACCACCGAGTACGGCAGGAGCAGCCACGCGCCGCGCCACAGCGAGGCCCGACCGCTCAGCGAACCGGCGGACATGGCGCCGAAGAGCGAGCCAATGCCGGTGGCCACGCCCAACCACACAAAGTCATCGGAGGACCGCCCCAGCGCCTGCTCGGTGAAGTTGGGCAGCACCACGACGTGGGAGACGCCGAAGATCGACATGATGCCGGTCAGCAGCAGCGCCCGGGCCGCAGGCTGGCGTTCGCGAGCATGGCGAATGCCCGACCGCAGCCGATCGCGCACCGGGGTGTCGTCGGTGTCGCTCTCGTACGGTCGCAACACCACCCCGCGGATGACGATCGCCGCGATGAGCGCTGCGGAGGCGTAGAGCCCCCAGGTGACCTCGTAGAGGTCGAGTGCGATGAGGGGCGCGGCCACCGCCGGACCCACGACCCGGCTCAGGTTGCTGGCCATCGAACCGAGCGAGATGGCGCTCGACAGTTCCTGCACGGGGACGGTGTTCGCCACGACCGCGCCCGACGCCGGGCCCAGAAAGGCCAGTCCACAGCCGACCCCCGCACCGGTCAACAACAACATCAGCGGCGACACCAGGTCGAGCGCGACCAGCACCACCTGCAGCGAGGCGACGGCCCCGATGAACCCGTAGGTGGCGAGCATCACCCGTTTGCGATCGAGTCGATCGACGAGCACGCCACCGAACGGGCCGACGATGGTGATGGGCGCGAACGTGGCGATGAACAGCATCGCCAACCACAACTCGTCGTCGGTTCGCTCGGCCATGAGGGCCTGAAACGAGATGTGCGAGAACCAGAAGCCGAACTGCGCCGCGGTCGAGCCGAACCAGTAGAGCCGGAACGGCCGGTGGGCCAACGCTGCGAACGCCGACCGACGTACTCGCGGTGTTGTCTCCCCCATCGGTGCCCATGCTCCCACAGCGCGATCGGCGGCGACATTCTGAAACTGAACGAGCGTTCGTTTTTAATGATACCCTGCCGCTCATGCCCAAGGTTTCCGAGGCCCACAAGGCCAACAAGCGCGACGAACTCATCCAGGCAGCCGGCCGGGTGATCAGCCGACTGGGCCTGCAGGGTGCCACCACCCGGGCGATCCTCGACGAAGCTGGCGCGCCCGCCGGCACGCTGTACAACTACTTCGACTCCAAAGCCGAACTGCTCACCGCCGCGGCCACCCATCTGTTGGCCGACGAATGGTCCGAGGCGCTGACGGCGCTCGACCCGACCCTCGCCGACGGCGGCCTACGCGCCGTCGTCGACCAGGTGGTTCTTCCCGCCGACACCCCGCCCGAGGACGCCGCCATGTTGCACCTGCGCACGACATTCCCGCTTTCCGACGAGGCTCGGGAGGCCAACGCTGCGTTCAACCACATCACGGTCGAGACCACCAGCCCCGCCGTGCGCGGCGCCGGCGAACTCGGACAAATCGACCCGGCGGTCGACCCCGAGGCGCTGGTCGAGCTACTCGACATGTTGCGCATCGTGTTCATCACCCGGGCCGCGCAGGGAACCTGGGCGACGAGCGCCGATCGGGTCGGCGATGTCGTGCACCTGTTACTCGATCGAGCCGTGTTCACCCCTTCCCCGGAAGCCGGCCCGAAGGAAGGGCGGACCACCCGATGAGCGACCGGACCACGCCCGCCGACGATCTCGTCCTCCGCCTGGCCAACCTCGACGCTCGTCGCAGCGCCGCGGCCGACGCGCCCACCGACCGGGATCTGCGGCCGGCGGCCGAACACCGGGGCGCCCCCGACATGGCCACCCTCGCCAACCCGACGATCTGGCTCTTCATCGTCACCCTGGCCCTCTGGGCGTTCGGCACCGCCGGGCTCCTCGCCGGGTTGATCCCCTGGTGGGTGGCGCTGATCAGCAATGCGATCGGTGCCTACCTCGGCTTCACCGTCTTCCACGACAGCGTGCACCGCGCCGCCCATCGCAACCGACGGGTCAACGATCTCATCGGCGTTCTGCCCGCCTGGATGCTCGGCTTCACCTATCCGCTGTTTCGCATCTGCCACCTCAAGCACCACGCCCACACGAACGACCCCGCCCACGACCCCGACCACTGGGTGTCGCACGTGCGGTGGTGGAACGCACCCGTCGTCTTGATCCACACCTCGCACATCTACCGTCGCCTGGCGTTTCGTCACGGCTGGGTCACCACCCGACAGAAGTGGACCCAGATCGGTTTCGACGCGGCGACCATCGGGCTGCTCGTGGCGAGCATCATCGGCGGGTTCTGGGCCGAGTACCTGATCTTGTTCCTGGGGCCGCAACTGCTCGCCGGCCTCGTACTCTTCTTCGCCTTCGACTACCTGCCGCACTACCCGTTCGACAGCACCGAGCGGTTCTACGACACCCGCATCCAGCCCGGTCGCCTTCGCCACGCTCTACTGCTCGGCCAGAACTACCACCTGATCCACCATCTGTGGGTCTCGGTGCCCTGGTTCAAGTACCGCCAGGTGTTCCACGAGCTCGAGCCCGAACTGCGGGCCAAGGACGTGCGCATAGACGGCTAGATTCGCCATATAGTTGAGATCGAAACTATCTGCGCAGCTTCGACCGCTCTTCCGCTGAAAGACTGCGCCTTCAACGAGCGACGGGACCTCCCACGGCCGGCGAATTCAAGCGCGACATGAACTACATCGGCGACCGCATCACCCCGGACGCCACCGACGGCTGGCCGGTCGCCGCCGACAAATATCGGTTGGTGGTGGCCCACGCCTGCCCCTGGGCCAACCGGTCGTGGATCACCCACCGGCTTCTCGGGTTGGAGTCGGCGATGTCGGTCGCGGTCGCCGGACCGCTACACGATGCCTCGAGCTGGAACTTCCATCTCGATCCCGACGGACTCGACCCGGTCCTCGGCATCCACAAACTGCAGGAGGCGTTCCTCAACCGATACCCCGACTACGACCGGGGGATCACCGTGCCGGCGATCGTCGACATCGAATCCGTCACCGTAGTCACCAACGATTTCGCCCAGATCGAAGCGGACCTGTCCTCGACCTGGACCAAACACCATCGAGCCGGGGCACCCGACCTCTGGCCCGACCACCACCTCGACGAGATGGCCGAGGTCAACGACCTGGTCTTCCACGACATCAACAACGGCGTCTACAAATGTGGCTTCGCCGGCGAGCAGGGCGCCTACGACGAGGCCTACGACGCCTTGTGGGCCCGGCTGGACTGGCTCGAGGAGCGACTCACCAACCGCCGTTACCTCGTCGGCGACACCATCACCCAGTGCGACATCCGCCTATGGCCGACACTCGTGCGCTTCGACGCGGTGTACCACAACCACTTCAAGTGCAACCGCAACAAGTTGCTCGAGATGCCGGCGTTGTGGGCCTACTCCCGTGACCTGTTTCAAACGCCCGGGTTCGGCGACACCATCGATTTTGCCCAGATCAAGGCCCACTACTACGGCGTGCACACCGGGCTGAATCCCTCCCGGGTGATCCCCAAGGGCCCGCGCGCCGACGCGTGGACAACGCCCCACGGGCGCGAGGCCCTCGGCGGTCGACCGTTCGGCGACGGCACAGCACCGAGCACCTGAGCCTCGGCACCTCCGTTCCCCTGTGGATCAGCTCTTGCAGCCACGCGGCTACGAGGGATCTCCACCGATCGCCTCGGCCCGGATCTTGAGGGCACTGTTCATGGCTTCGAACCCCTCGCGGGTCTGTGTGTCGAGCGACCGGCGCAGAAGCCGCACGAGAATGCCGCTGAACTGTTCGCCGTGCACGAGGCGCGTGCCCCCGGTCGATGTCGCGGTGAGGTCGAAGCGGTGCCGGCCGTCGAAGAGGCCGGGGATGCCGAGGCGGCCGAGCCATTCGAACGTGGCACCCGGGTCGGCCACCGTCACCACCGGCTTGAACGTCATCGCCCGACCACCCGGCGGGTTGATTCGATTGACCAGGGTTTCGCCCACCACGACATCGCCGCTCGCCTCGGTGATGAACGGATTCCAGTCCGAGTAGCCGTCGAGGTCGGTGAGCACCTGCCACACCGTCTCGGGTGACGCATCGATGTCGACTTCGGTCTTCAATTCGTGCCGCATGTGCTGGCTCATTCCTCTTCTGGTTTCGTTTCGGGCTCAATCGCAACGTCTGTTGCGTTACTATCTTGACACATGATGTCTTCAAACGCAACCTGTTTTGCGATAAGGCTCGCGAGGATAACCAACAACGCACGCAGCGTTTCGGCCCCTGGCCGTCCCGGCTACTGTCCGGTCATGGCCACGCTTGCGGAACATCTCGAACCCGACATCGTCGAAATCGAGCAGCTGCACGGCACCTACGGCCCGATGCTGCACATCGTCCGCGAGCTGATCGGTGTCGTGCCCGACTGCGATACCTACCTGGAGATCTGGCCTGCGGGTTTCCGCACCTACAACCTCTGTGTGCCGAACTTCTTGAACCTCCCGGCGTCGGTCGTGAGCCGCAGCGATCTGAAGGCCCACATGGGCCTCGCGATGTACACGTCGAGCCGAGCCGCCGAGTGCCCGTACTGCGCCGCCCACACCTGTTCGTACGCGCTGCGTCGCGGGGCATCGGAGGGTGCGGTCGACGGCACGAACCGAACCGAACTCGAGCAGGCGGTGGTCACCCTCGCCGAGACCATGGCGTCGGAACCCTCGACCTGGGACCGCTCGATCATCGATGACCTCGGCCGCCACCTCAGCGCCGACGAGATCGAGTGGATCGCCATGTCGGTGGGCATGATGGGCTTCCTCAACAAGTTCATGGATGCCATCTCGGTGCCGCTCGAGATCGAGGCCATCAACGACGTATCCGAGCTGATCGAACCGACGGGCTGGGATGTCGGTCGGTCCGGTTGGCGCAACGGCGCCGTGGAACGGGCCACGGCGAAGGTGCCGGTCGACTCCACCGGGCTCTACGCCCGAATGATCCGCCAGGGCCCGAAGGCGACCCTGATCGAGCGCGGATGGACCAAGCACCTGCCCACCTCGGCGCCCGACCTCCGTCGGTATCTGCGCGACACGCGCCACGTCGATGTGACCGTTCTGTCCCGCATGCGCCACGCCAAACCCATGCGCGGGCTCGCCGCCATGTTCGACCAGAACCTCGACCCTGCGACATCGGTGGTCGGCCTGGGCGACAAATCGCTCGCCGGGCTGGTGTACGCCTCGATGGTCGGCGACACCGCGTTGATCGAGATCGGTCGATCCGTCGGGGCCGCCCACGGTGTCGCAGAAACCACGCTCGCCGCCGCGGTCGCGGCGGGCGCCGACCCGGCGTTCCTTCTGCGCACCACCGATGAACGCGCACCGATGGGCGACGATCACACCGAAGCCGTCGTGCGCCTCGCCCACGCCATCTCCCCCAGTCCGGCGGTGACCACCGACGAACTCGCAGCCGCGACGGCGGAGACGCTCGGCTCGGCCGAGGTCATCGAGGTCGCCGTCTGGATCTCCGTGCTCCAGCTGGTCCATCGCATCGGCCGCTTCTACAGCTGAGACCGGGCCGAGCCGAGCCCGAAGAACTTCTTGACTTCAACTCGGCTTGAACTCCTACGTTCGGCTCATGACCAACCAGGAACTGCACCGACCAGAGCTCATCGAGACGCCCGCACCGGACTCGGACCGCCACACCATTGGGGGGTTCGCCCCCAGCACGATCATCCTGATCGTCGCGTTCACCTGCTTTCTCGGACTCCTCTGGGGCGTCGTCGATGACAACTGGGTGCTCGTCGCCACCGAAGCTCCTTCCGTGCTGGCCCTTCTGGGTCTCTGGGCCTTCGCTCGGGCCCACAAGTCCGGGCGCCGCGTCGCCGTCATCGGCTCGGCGATCGGCGCGTTCTGTGCGATCGAACTGTGGATCGCGACCGCCGTGCTCGACGCCCGGGGCATGACGTTAGCCCTACTCGTCGCGGCGAGTAGCGGCATCACGGTGGCCGTCGTCGGCCTGTGGGCGGTATGGCGCAGCGGACCAAGCCAACGCCGCTTGCCCGGCGTCGAGGGTGGAAGCGCCTAGCCGGTCGAGGGGACCACACCCGGAAACGGCGCGGGCGTTCGGCCAAAGAAGCCGAGCACATGGGTGATCGCCCCGGCGTCGTCGGTAACGACTACATCAATACCGGACAACTGCTCCGCACCGCTGGCATCGACCAACGCCCAGTCGAATCGCGTCTGGTGGTGATGCTGGTCGACCGTCGAGGCCAGTCGAAACGATGCACCCGGGAACTGGTCCAGAACAGTGCCGATCATCATCGCGATCGCATCAACTCCTCGGGCCTCGGTGAGGGGGTCGCAGTAGTACGCATCGGCGACGTAGGCCCGCAACACCGCGGCGCCCCGCTCGCTTTCAGGAGCATTCCAGGCCGCGAAGTATCGGTCGGCAATACGTGCCCCATCAAGTGTTTCGGTCATGTGTGTCAACATCCTTTGCTCGTCGCTGGTGGTGTTGCCAGGACACCCGCCGCGGCTCGTGGGCTCAATTACCTGTTGGGTACACAACCCGGGAGGTAGTCGACTCCTGCCCCAGAGGCACGAGATGGTCGGGGCATGAACCACAACCCCACGACCCGCTCCGCGAGCAACGGGCGCCACCATCGGCGCCGAACCCGCCTGACGGCCGCCGGAATCCTGTCCTCCCTGGCCTTGTTTGGCGCCGCCTGCGCAAGCGATGCGAGCAGCGACTCTGCCGGTGGGATCTCCAGTGACAACACCCAGGACTCCGCCGTTGGCACCCAACCGACGTCGACCGATGGAGCCGCATCCGAAACGCCTGCGCCCGAGAGCTCCACCACATCGGTCCTGTCGACCACCAGCACCTCCACGCCAGCGCCCGATTGCCGGCTCCGTACCGGGCGGGCGTCGTTCGAGTTTTCGGGCGAGGAACGCTCGTACCGCATCGCGCTACCCGATGAGCGGGAGCGGGTGCCGCTCGTACTGGCGTTTCATGGCTTCGGATACTCCGCCGACGCGCACGAAACCCAGACGGCGACCGAGACCGTGGGCACCGCCGCCGGCTTCGCCGTCGTCACCCCAGACGGCCTGGGAACCCCAAAGCGGTGGCACCTCGAGGGGTCACCGATCATGGTGCTCGGCGGGGGCGTCGATGGCGCCGACTCGATCGCCTTCGGAGACGCACTCATCGCCGAACTCCTGGCAACAGGGTGCTTCGACGACGACCGCGTCTTTGCGACTGGATTCTCCAACGGAGGCGAACTCGCGATTCAGATGGCATGCGAAGGACGCAGCCGCCTCGCCGGCCTCGGCCTCGTCGCCTCACTCAATACCCGGCCGGCATGTGACCGCGACCCCATCGCGGTGGTCTCCGTGAGCAACGTTGGCGACCCAAACCTCCCCTACGAGGGCGGCGAACTGCTCGGAGGACCCACGGTTGACTCGGCCCGCGACACCATTGCGGCCTGGGCGGCGACGAACGGCTGCGCGGCAGAACCCGCAGTCGAGCCGATCGCGATCTTGGTAACCACCGTCAGCTTTGCCGGCTGCGATGCCGACACGCTCCTGCACGAGATCGACTGGGACGCCCACGTGTGGGCCGGCGCGCCGGACGACCCGGTTTGGGGAGCAGCCCCGCAAGACGTCTCCGCTACCGAGCTGCTACTGGAGGCCTTCACCATGCTCGCCTGGGGCTGAGCCATTACCCAGCAGGTAATGGGCGAGATGCCGGCGGACTCGTACCATCGGGCCCATGCCGCAAACGAGAGAAGCCCGGTTCGGTAGGGAGCTTCGGCGGTGGCGGAACCTCCGACGGCTGACCCAGCTGGAACTGTCCATCCACGCCGAGGTCTCGCAGAAACACATCAGCTTTCTCGAAACCGGTCGGGCTCGACCCTCGGCCGAGATGGTCGAGCACCTGGCGGTGCATCTTGACGTGCCGCTGCGCAGCCGCAACGCCATGTTGCAGACGGCGGGCTTCGCGCCCATCTATCCGGAGAGTGCGATGCACGCCCCCGAGCTCGGTGCCATTCGGGATGGGCTTGGGAAACTGGTCGAAGCCCACAACCCGTTTCCGGCCTACGTGATCGACCGCGGTTGGGACATCGTTCTCGCCAACGACGCTGCGATCAGCTTCGCCGCCCGGGTGCTCGACCCGGCGCCCGATCCCGACGTCCAGAGCAACGCGATTCGTCTCGTCCTGCACCCGGCGGGGGCCGCGGAACGAGTGGTGAACGTGAGCCAGACTGCGGCTGTGCTGGTAGAACGGCTCACCCGAGAGTGCACCGAGCGACCCAACGACCCGGTCGTGGCCGATCTGCTCGCCGAGATCCAGTCCTACCCGTCGGTCCGGGCGGCCCATCGCCGCGACGGTTACGCCTCGACAACCATTCCGGCTGGCGTCGTGGCGTTCGATATCGCCGGTAGCACCGAGCGGTACTTCACCACCATTGCGTCCATGGCCACGGCGGGTGATCTCACGGTGGACGAGCTTCGACTCGAGACGCTCATTCCCGCCGACGAAGCGACGCGGCAGATCCTGGCCCAACGAGCAACCGCGTAGGTACTCGATTCTGCCGCCATCGCTCCCGGAGGAGCATGGCCAGGCCCACGACGCACGGGTCTTCACCCAACGGGGCTATCAGTGTGGACCACGACACGAGGGCTCGCCGGAGAAGGCCACCCATCAGGATTCGGCACCTTTGGACGACGACCCAGCGCCAAAGCTCGGCCCTGGTAGCGGTAGCTGCATCCAGGCCGGTCGGTCGCTCAACTCGACGTCCGTCACCCACTTGATCCACCAGGGTCCTCGTCGGTTCGGAGCCACGATCCGCACGGGAGCACCGTGCCCGCCGTGGAGGCGTCGCCCGTCGTAACCGACACAGAGGTAGACACTGCTGGCGCTGGACAGGGGGAACAAGCGGCGGTATCCGGTCGCCGAAGTGACTTGGATACTTCTCGCGCGTTCGTTGGAGATGAGGTCGGAAAGCGGCACGACATCCCAGTTCTGCCGACTGCGCCAACCGTCGGTGCAATCGAGCCAGGCGACGACGGGCTTGCTCATCGCCCAGAGGTCATCGAGCGCCACGACCTTTCCTTCGACGCGAAGCTCCCACGTATCGAAATCGATCTTCGGTCGCTTGTCGTCGATCCAGATCATCCGCGGCATGGCGTCGGGGTCGAACGACGCGATCTCGTGGGATCCGGTCCCGGCCCGGTCAGCGGCATCGGCGCCGACCGCCTTCAGAACGACTTCCTGCGTCCCCCACGCCCCGACCCCGGCCGCCAGCAACGTAGAAGTGGTGAGCAACGAACGCCGGTCGACATCCACCCGCTTCGGCCTCGCGGACTTCGACGGCCGCGACACCACGTGCCAGAGAAAGAGCGGAATGCTCGAGAAGCCGAGGAGAAGGTGGGTCCACATCCCGGTCCAGTAGCCGTAGCCCCACCAGATCCCGTTGGCGTGGAGAACACCGATGACAAGAACGGCCAGCACCATCACCCCGAACGTCGCCGAGAGCCAGCGGGAGAGTCGTCGGCGACGAAAGCCGGTCCGCACCGGCCCGAGAACTTTCAACGGAACGACCGCGAACAACATGAAGCCGGCGATCCCGTGGATGGTGGTGGCTACCCACGCCTGGTCCAGGGGCAGCAGCCACGACGCCAGGCCGGTAGCCACCAAGGAGACGAAGAGGACCTCGATCACCAGGTTCAGTTGACGAGACGTCAGCCCGAACCGCCGGTTTCGGTGGGCGGAGATTGCTGCGACACGGGACCGGGTATCCATAACTCTCCAAACCTCAGCAGATAGCAACCTTGGTATTCAGAGTAACGGTATACCGTTTATCGTACTAGTGTCCATCGGCCACCCAGCCGATCTGGCTTAGACCATCGAAATTCGGACACTCGAGCGTCGGGCGGTCACCAAACTGACGATCAGTCCTGCCGCCATCGCCACCCAGCGGATGACCAGTTCATCGACGGTCAAGTCGCGGCCGAGCCCGGCGAAGGCTTCGCCCAGCCCAACGAGATCGAACATGGCGAATCGGCACCCAAAGACCACAGCGGCAACCAGCGCATAGCGGGGGTCGAACCAACCGAGAACGATGAGCACCGATGCGACGGCGAGCGTGGCCACCCTGATCAGACCGTCGTCCAGCACGGGTAGACCCGCCAGAACCGCCAAACCGGCAGCGATTCCGACGGCGAGGTAGAACGCGGCCAGCGAGTAGCTGCTCTCGCGACCCGCCCCGGAAGGGATCGCCACCGTGGCCGCCAACGCAATGACGCCTGCCGCGATGATCGCCGGACCGGCGGCCACCGCGGCCGGCCAAACAGCGAGTCCGCCGAGAACCACCGCGGGAGCACGGCTCCGACAGGCCGCCAGCACCCCAGCCGCCGCAAACAACGCAACGCCGAGCCAGCCGGACCCACTCACCGGGTCCATCGCGGCAGCGAGCGATCCTGCGGTCGCGAAAAAGGCGGCCGGCGCCGCCAGCGCAGCTGCCGACCTCACCACGCCGTAACCATGGCTGCACGAACGGTCAGACACCTGCCCCAGGGTGAGCGCCGCCAGGCCCCCGAGCTCCCGTAGCCAGCGACCGCGGCCCGCTCCGACAACTTCGGCGACGACGGAGCTCACCTCTCGTTGTTTCCCGACATCGCCGGCAAAGGCGATCCGACACAGCGCGAGAACCAGCCGCCCAAACCAACTCAAGGCGATGCCAACCCGACGCCACGCAACTGCCGCACCGCTTCGCTGAGCGTGGCCACCTCATCGGCAAGGGCACGCTGCCCCGCGGGAGTGATCTCGTAGTAACGACGCGGTGGACCGCCCGCTGATTCCTCGCCGGCGCGCTCGACCAATCCGGCCTTGTGAAGGCGCTCGAGCGCCCCGTACAACGTGCCGGCGGTGAGTGTGAGTCGTCCATCCGACAGCTCTTCAACCGACGCGATGATCGCGTATCCATGGGATCTACCGGACGCCAACACTGCGAGGATAAAGACCGATTGCTCTCGAAGTCGCTTACCCACCCGGTCTCCTGACAGCCACCGCCGACTACAACGGAAAACGTAATACTACCAGACCCCTCGTCGCCGATTCCACAGCCATTCTGCGCACTTCTGGCAGGCATGAGCGACCGAGCGCCAGGCGCTACCGAAAAAGGCGACCGAAAGCCCACACGTCACGAGCAAACGCGTCGGGCTGTTCGAAGGCGGCAAAGTGACCGCCGCGCTCCTGAGTGGTCCAGTGCACGATGTTGTACTTGCGATCAGCCCACGCCCTTGGCGTGCCCATGAGTTCACCGGGGAAGTCCGCGTGGCCGGTCGGAACATCGATGCGGCCGCTCCACGGGCTGATGGCATGGGTTCCGGATCGCATGCTCTCGTAGTACAGCCGCGCCGCGGAGTTGGCCGTGTTCGGAAGCCAGTAGGTCATCAGGTTGTCGAGTAGCTGATCCCGACTGAGAACCGAGTAGAGGTCACCGTCGTGGTCGGTCCACGCGTGGAACTTCTCGAGCACCCACCCGGCGAGACCAGCGGGCGAGTCGGCCTGGCCGTAGGCCAGCGACTGAGGCTTCGTGCCCTGGATGTCCATGTACGCCGTTTCGCCGTTCATCCGCTCAGCGTCCGCTTCGAGGCGCGCCAGCTCCCGGTCGGTAACTCCCTCGAGTAGATCGGGCCGGGCCTGTTCCTCCGGGGTGGGCAGCGCGAACAACATGTTGAAATGCACTGCGGTCAGCCGGTCGGCATAGACCTCGGCGAGGCGCCGGGTAACCAGGGCGCCCCAGTCACCGCCCTGGGCGATGTAGCGCTCGTAACCCAGAGCCTGCATCAGGTCGGCCACCGCATCGGCCACCCGGTGTACGTCGAAACCGCGCTGGCGGGTCGGGCCGCCGAAGCCGTAGCCGGGCATCGAGGGCACGACAACGTGGAAGGCATCGGCGGCGTCGCCCCCGAACGCGGGAGGATCGACCAGCCGGTCGAGCACATCAAGGTGTTCGATGATCGACCCGCACCACCCGTGGGTGATGACGATCGGTAGCGCATCGGGATGGTCCGAGCGCACGTGCAGAAAGTGCATCTGCTCACCCTGCGTCTCGATCATCGACGACCCGTAGCGGTTCAGTCTCGCTTCGGCCCGGCGCCAGTCGTACTTCGTGGCCCAGTAGGAGCAGAGATCCCGGAGTAGGTCGGCATCGGTGCCGAGCTCCCACCCCGAACCATCGAGCGAATCGGGCCACCGGGTGCGGGCGAGGCGTTCACGCAGGTCGACGATGCTGGCCTCGGGCACCTCGATCGGGAACGACCGGATGGGTGCGGATGGGGACATCACTTGCCTCCTCGTGGCGCCGACAGGTCGACAGCGTGCACCGTATCGCCGGCTCTGTCACGATCTGCTCGTGCGACTTCACGATCTGATCGAGTTCAACGGCCGCAATCAACCCGAGGCCACGGCGCTGCGAGACGGCGACCGGTCCCTTTCCTTTGGCGAACTCCTGACCATGTCGCGTTCGGTCGCCGACGCGCTCGTGACGGCGGGGCTCGGGCCCGGCGACCGGTACGGAGTACTCGCCGGCAACCATCTCGAGTACTTCGCCTGTTACCTGGGGGCGGCGATGGCGAACGTCGTGACCGTGCCCCTCAATCCACGCCTCGCTCCCGCAGAGTGGGAGTACATCATCGACGACGCCGGCTGTCGTCTGATCGTGGTGCGTAACGAACTGATCGAACCGTTCCTGACCATCCGGGATGCCTTGCCCATGGTCGAAACGTGCGTGGCCATCGGCGATGTGCCCGAGAGCTGGACCGCATGGCACACCTGGCTGGCCGCCGCGCCGGAGCGACCGGCGAACACCGTGGCGATCGACCCGTCGGATGCGACGGTGCAGATGTACACCAGCGGGACGACGGGCCGGCCCAAGGGAGCCATCTTGACCCACGGTTCGCTGACAGCATCGATGGCGCAGAACCTCGCCCCGCTCACCGAGGGCGCAACCGGGTGTACCCACATCGTTGCCCCGTTGGCCCATATCGGCTCCGCGTTGGCCGGAATGCAGAACCTGTTCGCCGGCGGAAGCGTGTACGTACAGGAACACTTCGACTTCGACGAGGTGGCTCGCATCCTCGACGAAGAGGGCGTCAACCGCACGATGCTCGTACCCGCGATGATCCAGGCCCTGTTGGTGATGGTGCCGGGGATCGAGGAACGCGAGTTCGCCGACCTCGACCAGATCGGTTACGGCGCGGCCCCGATCGCGGCCGCGACCCTGCACAAGGCCATGGAGGTCTTCGGTTGTGAGTTCGTGCAGGGGTTCGGCCAGACCGAATCATCAGGCGGCGTGACCCTGCTCACCCGGGCTGATCATCGGCGAGCCCTCGATGGTCACGAGCATCTGCTGCGCTCGGCCGGTCGGCCCTGCTTCGGCACCGACGTCCGAGTCGTCGACCCCGACGGCAACGACTGCGCCGTAGGTGAGGTAGGTCATATCATCGCCCGCGGTCCGCAGCTGATGGCCGGCTACTGGAACCTGCCCGAAGCGACGGCTGAGGCCCTGCGCGACGGCTGGCTGTACCTCGGTGATGCCGGCACCTTCGACGACGAGGGTTACCTCTATGTGAAGGACCGCATCAAGGACATGGTGGTCTCCGGCGGTGAGAACGTGTATCCCGCCGAGGTCGAGCAGGTGCTGTTCGGTCACCCCGCCGTCGCCGACGCGGCGGTCATCGGCGTTCCGGACGACACGTGGGGCGAAGCGGTGAAGGCCTGCGTGGTGCGTCGCGAGGGCGCCGACGTAACCGAGACCGAACTCATCGACTTCTGCCGTACGAAGATCGCGGGGTTCAAGGTCCCGAAGTCGGTCGACTGGCACGACGAACTGCCTCGCAACGCGTCGATGAAGGTGCTCAAGACCGAACTTCGGGCCCCCTACTGGGCCGACCACGACAGGTCGGTCGGTTAAGCCGACCGCGCTCGGATCCCATTGACCCTCAAACCCCGCGACATCAACCCTTTTTCAAGAAATTCGGCCTCGGGGGTTGACCTGGAGTGCACTCCAGGTTGTTCACTGGAGCCATGACCACCTCACCAGCAACCGGTGCCATGCTGTCGCCCGCCGAAATGTCGGACCGGACCGGCGTCTCGATCGACACCCTCCGATACTACGAACAGGAAAACCTGCTCCAGAACGTGGCTCGCGCCGAGAGCGGTCATCGGCGCTACAGCGAGGACGACG
>CALHYX010000083.1 GCA_938041035.1 uncultured Acidimicrobiales bacterium
CGGGGGAGCCTCTTTCCGCAATCCAATGTCGTGCAAGATCGTGCCCCACAGATTGGCGAGGTCTGAACGGGTAGGTACCAGCTCTCGCCACCGTCCGGAGAAGGCCAGGTAGCCGACGAATGCGAGGCCGTTCAGCAGGAAGATCCAGCCGAAGCTGAAATGGAACGCCATCCCACGAGCCAGTTTGCGATCGAGCTGAAGTGCCTCGTAGAAGCCCTCGGGGAAAAGGGTGTCTTCGCCGAATCGAATCGATGGAACCCGTGATCGGTCGAAGGCCCAGTAGATCCGAATTCCGCTCCAGATCATGATCGTGAGGACGGGAAAGTTGATCCAGTGCATCCACCGGGTCGCCCGAGTGTGCTTCACAACCGTCTTCGTTTCGCCTTCATGGTCGGTTTGCGTCGGCGTATTCTCGGCGAGTCGCTCATCATTCATGTGAAAGTCCCCTTAGTTACAGCAAGTCAACCCGGGGATCGCGTCGCCGCCTTCCCGTCTGCCCACAGGTTCTCATATGTTCACATCTTCGACGCGACTATTGCGCGATTCACGATACGATAAGAGGTCGAAACGGGGCCATAGCTCAGTTGGTAGAGCGCTTGCTTTGCAAGCAAGATGTCGGGAGTTCGATTCTCCCTGGCTCCACGTTTCTCCCTGGCCCAGCCTTTCCTTGCCCAGAATTTCCTGGCGCCGCTCAGGCGAGCGGGCGACCGAACGGGAGCTGTTCCTGCCAGGTCGCAAGGTAAGCCTCCGCCCGGTAGCAGGCGCCGAGCAGCGGCCCGTCGTCGTGGCCGGCGACCTCGCCCACGATGGCGGTTACCGCATTGGTCGCCTCGTGCCGGATGCTGTCCGCCGTTGCGTCCGGCGCCGCGTACCAGGCCGCGAACTGGGCGCCGAGCACGACGAAGTCGGGCAGCACCGGAACTTCCGCCCGGCGGAGCACGGCCAGCGCCTTGGTGGTCACCGGCAGCGGCGCGGCGGGGACGACCACACCGGCCTCGATGGTGTCGGCGGCCACGTGGTCGATCGATCCCATCTTGGTACCGACGAAGAGCGCGTCGACGGGTCCGGCCACCGCGCTGTCGAGCGGACGGAGGCCATCGAGCCCGGCCAACGCGCTGTCGCCGCCCGCGAGATGGGTGGCCGCGAGCTCGTCGAGGTCGACGGCGGTGCAGTCGAACGCTCCCTTGGTGGTACCGACGCGGGTCACGTTTGCTCCCTGCGCCGCGACGGCCCGGAGGATGGCCGGGCCGTTGGCGGCCATCGACTCGATCGCGACCGAGCGGCCATCGAGATCGCCGAGCACCGTCTGCGCCCCGGCGACGGCGCCGAGTGCCTGAAGTTCAACCTGCAGGCTGACGCCGTCGGTTTCCTGGAGTCGGATGGGGTTGCGAGGGTCGCCGTCGCGCAGCGGAGCCAGATCGGACTCCGCGATGCCTTTGCCCGGGTCGGGTAGGAAGGAGCCGTCGACGATGCGGTCCCTCGACTCGCCGACAAAGCCGGTCACGGCCTCGGCGCGGGCGTCGCCGTCGGCGCTGATCCCGGCCGAGGCACCGCTCAGCTGGTGTTCGAAGGACGCAAAGCCATAGGTCAGCGAGCGGGCCAGATCCTTTGCCCCGCCCTGCAGGATCTTGCGAGCCTGACGGACGATGCCCGCGGCGGACTCGGCGTTGTCGAGGTCGATGGCCCAGAACGCTTCGACGGATTCGGCCTTGTGGATACGCACGACGGCCATTCTCGTCGCCCCGGTCTCCCCAGGCCAACCAAGGGGCGGGGAACACGTAAAACATGTTCTAGACTCTGGGGCGCAAGTCGAAGTTGGTTCCGGAGTACTTCGGGCGGCGGCCGAAATCGACATGCGGCTCCGCTGACCCCCAAGGAGCATCAATGGGCCGACGGCCTAACCCGCAGAGGAGAATCGAGCTTCTCGACGAGATCGTCGATTATCTGCTCGAAGAAGGACTCAGCGATCTTTCCCTGCGTCCCCTCGCCAACGCGCTCGGCACCAGCACGTACACGCTGACCTACCAATTCGGTTCGAAGGACGAGATGGTGGTGGACACGTTGCGCCACATCGAACATCGCCAGGAGCAACGGCTCCGCCGGGTTGCGGCGACCACCACCGAGGCCGGCGAGCTCGTCGAACGGCTCTGGGAGGCGAGCGGTACCGACGATGGACTGCGTTGGACCCAGTTGTCGCTCGAATCGACCGTGGAGGTCGCCCGCGATCGCGCTCGCCACGCCGAGTTCGAGGGCACCTACGTGGTGGAGCGGGTCGCCCGCATGGCCCAGATTCTGCGCCGCCAGGGCATCACCGAGCAACGGGCCACCACCGGAGCCACCATCTTGATCGGGGCGCTGAACGGCCTGATCACCGACCTGCTGGCGACCGGCGACCGGGCGCGCATCGAACCGGCGTTCGCGAGCCTGGTCGAGCTGGCCCGCCACTGGGCCGACGTCGAGCCCGAGATCACCCCGATCGACCTCGACCTCTCCGAGCGTGATCCGGCGACACTCGTGTCGACCCCCGAAGCCGATCGGGCGGCGCCCGATCAACTCGCGGGCGGCTAACCCTCGGCGACGATACGTTCGAGGGTCAGCTCGGGCTGGTCGCGTTCGAGCCGCTCAAGCCAGTACGGACTCTCGAACAACGCCAACAGGGTCCCGTCGCTGCGGCCGAGGACGTCGACGCCCTGCATGGCGCGGAGGGCATCGGCACTTTCCGCATCGGTGATACGAGCCAGGCGATAGCTGGTGGGGCTGAGCTCCACCGGAGCGCCGAACTCGTTCTCCAACCGGTGGACCGCGACCTCGAACTGCATCGGGCCGACCGCGGCGAGCACCGGAGCCTGATCGCCGATGTGGGGATCGCGCAGCACCTGCACCACGCCTTCCTCGTCGAGTTGGGAGATGCCCTTGCGGAACTGCTTGAAGCGGCCGGTGTCGCGAACCCGGATGACCGAGAAGTGCTCGGGGGCAAAGCTCGGGATCCGGGCGAACTCCACCGGCTCGTCCATCCAGATCGTGTCGCCGATCCGGAAGTCGGTGGCGTTCACCAGACCCACGATGTCGCCGGGGTAGGCGAGGTCGACGGTCTCGCGGTCCTGGCCGAAGACGGTCGACGCGTACTTGGTGTTGAAGGGTTTCCCCGTGGTGGCGTGGGTGACGACCATGCCCCGGTCGAACACACCGGAACACACGCGAAAGAACGCGATGCGGTCGCGATGGGCCGGGTCCATGTTGGCCTGCACCTTGAACACAAACCCGGAGAACGGGTCGTCGAGCTCGCGGGGTTCCTCGTCGACGTCGACCCGAGCCGAGGGCGCGGGCACCAGGTCGACGATGGCGTCGAGCAGCTTGCGAACACCGAAGTTGGTGAGCGCGGAGCCGACGAACATCGGCGTGGTGATGCCCGCTTCATAGGTCTCGATATCGAGCGAGGAGTTGACCGCGTCGAGCAACCCCAGCTCCTCCTGGGCGGCCTCCCAGGCCTCGCCCTCCTCGCGCTCGGCCTGGTCGGCATCGATGATCTCCTCGGGAGCCTCGGTGGCCCCCCGAGCGGTGCGGGCGAACCGGGTGTAGACACCGTCGCGGCGGTCGATAACCCCGCGAAAGTCACCCGACTGACCGACCGGCCAGGTGACCGGGGTCGGGATCACGCCGATTTCGGATTCGATCTCGTCGATGAGCTCCAGGGCCCCGAGCCCGGGCCGGTCCCACTTGTTCAGAAAGGTCAGCAGGGGCAGGCCGCGATCTCGACACACCTCGAACAACTTGAGCGTCTGGGGTTCGATGCCTTTCGCGGCGTCGAGCACCATGACTGCGGCGTCGGCCGCCGCCAGCACCCGGTAGGTGTCTTCGGAGAAGTCGCGGTGACCCGGGGTGTCGAGCAGATTCACCACGTGGTCGCGGTAGGGGAACTGGAGCACCGTCGAGGTGATGGAGATACCGCGCTGTTGTTCGAGCGCCATCCAGTCCGAAGTCGCTGAGCGCCCGCCGGTGCGCGCCTTCACCGAGCCCGCTTCCTTTCCGAGCGCTCCGCCGTAGAGCAGGAACTTCTCGGTGAGGGTGGTCTTGCCCGCGTCGGGGTGGCTGATGATGGCAAAGGTGCGCCGGACGCGCGCTTGTTCGACGGGTGAACTCACCGTTGCAGCCTAGAACCGGCGAGCCGAGACGAAGTGGGCCAGTTCGACCAACGCGATCCGGGCGTCGGCGGGAAGGGTGAGCTGGTCGAGGGCGGCGATGGCGGCCTCGGTTTGGTGAGCGATGCGCCGCTCGACCTGGTCGAGGGCGCCGGTCGCCACGAAGACCTCGCCGATCGCCGTGACCTCGGTGGCGGTGAGGGCACCGCCGACCCGGGCGAGCAGGTCGGCCTGCTCAGGGTCGGCGGCCTCCCGGGCGAACGCCAGCAGCAGGGTTGCCTTGCCTTCGCGCAGGTCGTCGCCGACGGGCTTGCCGAGCTCGACCGGGTCCCCGAAACAACCCAGCACGTCGTCGCGCAGCTGAAACGCCTCGCCCAGCGGCTCGCCGTAGGTGCCGAGCGCCATCCCCAGCTCGCGGTCGCCGGCGAGGGTGGCCCCGAGCTCGAGCGGTCGTTCGATGGTGTAGCGCCCGGACTTGTACCGGACGATCAACTGGGCGGCCTCGGCGGTTAGCGAGCGGTTGGCGGCGCCGAGGACGTCGAGGTACTGCCCGACGTTCAATTCCGTCCGCAACTCGGTCCACAGGTCGCGCCAGACGGTCTCGGTGTGGGCGCCCGCCCCGGCGATGAGCCCGTCGGCCAGAACGTGGAGGTAGTCCCCCACGAGGATGGCGACCGCGTCGCCGAACCGACGGGACTCGCCCGCCCAGCCTTCGCTCGCGTGGTGTTCGGCGCGGTGGCGATGGATGGCCGGTTGGCCGCGGCGCAGCTCGGCACCGTCCATGACATCGTCGTGGGCCAGGGCAAACGCATGCAGGAGCTCCAGCGCCGCCTGGGCATCGACCAGCACGGGATCGTCGGGATCGCCGCCGGCGGCGCGGTGGGCCCAATGGCAAAACGCCGGGCGCAGTCGCTTTCCGCCGTTCAGCACCATCGAGCTGGTCAGATCGACGAACCCGCCCAGGGAATCGTCGACCGCGGCCCAGCGGGCGCGCTCGACGTCGAGGAGCCGTACGAGTCGGGCATCGGTTGCGGCCGCGATGTCGGCCAGCGCGGCCGGGACTGCGTTCACTCGGTGGACGTCTCGCCGGCAGATACCGAGTCGGGTTGGTCATCTTCGAGTTCGGCGACCACACGCTCGACCTGCACCTTGGCCGCGCCGATGCGCTCCCGGCAGAACCGGATCAACACCGCGGCCCGTTCGACCTTGGTGGCCAGGACATCGATGTCGATGTCGTCGTCCTCGAGTTCGCCCAGGATCGTGTCCAGCTCGGCGACCGCGTCGCTGTAGCCGAGACCCTCGACCGTGTCGGCCGGCGCGGTCTTGTCGGTGCTGTCGGTTTCGTCGGTGCTGCTCATGGCTCTGTCTCCGATGTTGTCACGCCCTCGACCCGACTGGATATGCGGCCGTCGGCGACAAGGGTGTGCAGTTCGTCACCCGGGGAAAGCTGGGAAGCGGCGCGCACGACGGCCCCGTCGGGCCCGCTCGTGATCGACCAGCCGCGCGCGAGAGCTCGGCGGGGGTCGAGGGCGGCCAGGCGGATCGCCGCCGTCTCGAGTTGGTTCTCGGCCGGCCCAAAGGGCCGGTCGGCCAACCGGCGAACCCGACCCGTCGCCCGGATGGTGCTCAACTCACCTTCGTGCAGCCGGGTCGCCGCGGCCGCCCCGAGTGACGCTTGGCGGCCCCGGAGCACGGTCGAGGCTCGGGCGGTGGCCCGCACGCCTTCGCGTTGGGCTCTCGCCGCCTGGGCCCGGAGCCGTTCATCGTGGCGGTCGGCCATCGCCCGGGTGTCTCGTCCACATCGTTGCGCGGCGGCGCGCAGCTCCGACTCGGCGTCCGTCAGGCGCACCTCCGAGGCGGCGACGATCGTCGACCAGCTTCGCTCGGCGCGCCCGTGGACCTCGGCGACCGCCTCGACCAGGCTGGATGCACACGCCGTGGGCGTCTTGTACGACCGGTGGGCCACGTCGTCGGCGATGCTGGCGTCGACCTCGTGCCCGATGCCGGTGATCACCGGGACGCGGGCCTCGGCGATCGCCCGGGCGACGAGCTCGCTGTCGAACACCGCCAGGTCGACTCGACTACCACCGCCGCGCACGACCGCGATCAGTTCGACGCGGCGCCGTTCGAGTCGCCGGATGGCCGCCACGATCTGCTCCGCGGCCTGCGGACCCTGGACGAGGGAATGAGCGACCAGCACGGTCCACGCCAGGCCGCTTTGTTCCAACCCGACCATGAAGTCGGCCTCGGCTGCGCTGCCCTCGCCGGTGACGAGACCGATGCGCAGCGGTGCGTCGGGAAACGAGTGGACCTGCTGGCGTTGATCGAGCCCCTCGGCGAGCAGTCGGCGCCGCAGTTCGTCGCGTTCCAGGGTGAGGTGAGCGAGGGTGTAGGTGGGGTCGATACCGGTCATGCGGAGCTGGAGGCGACCGCCCGCCTCATAGAAGTCGACCGCGGCCCGTACCCGCACCCGCATGCCGTCCTCGATGCGGCCCACCTTCGCCCGGCGAAGCGCCTTGTTGACGGTGACCTTGTTGCTCGACCACAGCGCGACCGGCAATTGCGCCGCCGGCGGGTGATCGGGGGAAGCCTTCGGCTCGATCAGGTCGAAGTAGACGTGGCCGCGGGCGGAACGGTTCAGGCCCGAGACCTCACCCTCGACATAGATGTCGTCGGCGAACACCGTCCGAAGCTGGCGACCCAGTTCCGCGGCGAACTCGGCAACGGTGTAGCGCCTGGTGCCGACGGCATCGGTGTCCATGCCGACAAGCTAGCCCTGGGGTGTGACAGCGACCGCGCCGCCGCGCAACAGACCTTCGTAGAGATCGTCGTACAGACCGCCGAGGGCCCGGAGCTGGTCATGGGTGCCGGATTCCACGACGCGGCCGTCATCGAGCACGAGGATCAGATCGGCGTCGGTGATGGTCGACAATCGATGGGCGATGATCAGCGCGGTGCGGCCGGTGAGCCCGGCCGCGAGCGCCTCCTGCACCAGTGCCTCGTTCTCGGTGTCCAGATGGCTCGTCGCCTCATCCAGAATCACGATCGCGGGATCCTTCAACAACATGCGGGCGATGGCCAGCCGCTGTTTCTCGCCGCCGGACAGGCGGTAGCCGCGTTCGCCCACCACGGTGTCGTAGCCATCGGGCAGCGAGGCGATCACATCGTGAATCTGGGCGCCGCGCGCCGCGGCTTCGAGCTCGGCGAGCGTGGCCTCCGGCGCGGCGTAGCGAAGGTTGGCGGCGACCGTGTCGTGGAAGAGATGCGGGTCCTGGCTCACCACGCCAATCGCGTTGCGCAGGCTCTGCTGGCGCAACGATCGGACGTCGATGCCGTCGACGAGGACGGCGCCTTCGGTGGCGTCGTACAGCCGGGGCACCAGATTGGTGATCGTCGACTTGCCCGCGCCCGATGGTCCAACGATGGCGACCGTCTGACCGGGTTCGATTTCGATGTCGATGTCGTGCAGCACCTGCACGCTGTCGGCGTCGGGCTCGTTGGTCTGGGCCGGCCCGAAGTCGGCCACGTCGGTGGGGTAGGAGAACGACACGTGATCGAACCGCACCCGGCCGGTCGGTTCGACCAGGTCGCGGGCATCCTCGGCATCGCTTATCGGGTTGGGGGTGTCGAGCACCTCGAAGACCCGCTCGAAGGACACGAACGCGGTCATCACGCTCACCCGCGCCTGGGTGAGACTGGTGAGCGGCGAGTAGATCCGGGCGACGAGCAACGACAACGCCGTCAGGTTGCCGACGGTGATCGAGTCGGAGATGACCAGCCGCCCGCCCAGCCAGTAGATGAGCACCGTGCCGACGGTGCCGACCAGGGTGAGGGCGCTCACGAAGGTGCGGCTGTACATCGCGCTCTTCACTCCGATGTCGCGGACGCGCCCGGCTCGGGACGCAAACTCCTGCTGTTCCTCGTCGACGTTGCCGAACAGCTTCACCAACATGGCGCCGGAAACGCCGAAGCGCTCCGTCATGGTGGTGTTCATGGTTGCGTTGAGGTCCATCGACTCTCGGGTGATGCCCTGGAGGCCGCGGCCAACCCGCTTGGCGGGAAGCCAGAACAGCGGGAGCAGCGCCAGCGAGAGCAGGGTGAGGCGCCATTCGATGGCGAACATGGCGATCAGGGTCGTTCCCAGGGCGATGACGTTGCCGACGACGGTGCCGAGGGTGCCGGTGAACGCCCGTTGTGCCCCGATCACATCGTTGTTGAGGCGGCTGATGAGCGTGCCGGTTTGCGTGCGGGTGAAGAATCCGATCGGCATGCGTTGCACGTGGTCGTAGAGCGCGACCCGGAGATCGAAGATCAGGCCCTCGCCGATCTGGGAGGACCACCATCGTTCCAGCAACCCGAGGGCGGCCACCGCGAAGGCCGACGCCAGGAGGATCAGCGCGAGCATGTCGAGTTCGCCCCGGTCGCGCGTGGCGATCGTGACATCGAGGATTCGGCCAAAGATGAGCGGCGGTAGGAGCCCGAGGATCGAGGTGATCACCAGGACGAAGATGAATCCGGCGATGCGGCCCTTGTACGGACGGGCAAAGCCCCAGACGCGGCGCGTGGTGTCCGGGCGCAGAGGCGCGATCTTCGATTCGCGGCCCATCTCGTGCATGATCTGCCAGGGACTACTCATCGCCATGTGGTCGAGGGTATTGCGGCCCCGGCGAAATCGGGCGATCGGTGCCCCGGCGCCGGGTCGGAGGCCTCAAGGCCGGGCCGATGCCGCCGATTGAGCAGAACATCATGTTCGTTGCATCCGCCTCCCCGCGATCCCAGCCCTCGACGGGCCCGGGGTTCGCCGTCGTCGAGACCCTTCGCGTCCGGGGTTTGCTGTGAGCGACGAAGCCACGCCAGCCGACTGGTATCTGGACCCGGTAGGCAGTCACCACCTGCGGTTCTTCGACGGCGTTCGCTGGACCGAGTACGTGAGCGCTCCGGGCAACACCGAGCCGCGATCCTGGGACACCGACCCACTGGTGATCAACCCCGCCCCGCCGAACTCGCTGACCCGATTTACCCGGGAGGTCCTCGCCCGACCCCCGGCATCGGCAGCCGGTGCCGCGCCGGCGGGATCCCCGTCGCCGCAGGCCGCTCTGCCATCCGCGGAGCTCGCCGCGAAACGGATCGTACGCAACGTCACCACGGCCCGACCCGGTGCGCCCCATCACCGCAACGGCGCCGCCTCGCCCCCGAGCCTGCCGACCACGCCGCCGTCGTCGCCGATCCCCCGGCCCGCCGCGCCTCTGCCGCAGTCTTCGCCGGCCCCGTCTCCACCAGCCCAGGCCCCAGCACCCCAGGCCCCACCAGCCCAGGCCTCCGTACCCCCGTCGCCGACCGCGCCGTCCCCGCCCGCGCCGGCCCAGTCCCCACCACCGCTGTCCCCATCACCGCTGTCCCCATCACCGCAGGTGCCGCTGGTCCCCTCGGCGTCAGATTCGGTCGCGCCGGTCCCGGCCGCCCCGGCAGCAACCGGCGCGATCAGCTCGGCGGAGGCGGCTCGCCACCTGCCGGTTCCCGGGGCGCAGACCTCGCGCCCGGCCGAGCCCCGGACCGATCCCGATGGCTGGCTCGAATCCGCCGTCCGGTCGCCCGAGTTCTGGATCCGGGCCGCGGTGGTCGCGCTCGCCGTGTTCGCGTTCCTCATCTTTGTCGTCGTCGGCCTCCGCGCCCTGTTCTCGGGCGACGACGGGGTCGAACGGCCCGAGACCCCCACCGACCTGACCAGCTTCCCGAATCCGGTCGAGCGCCCGCTGGTCGCCGCGCTGCCGGCAGATCTTGACTGCGGTCGCTCGCCGGTGGCGGGTCCGGCGGTTGAAGCGGCGGTGACCTGCGCCGGTTCGATTCCGATCTCGGAGGTCAAGCTCACGTCGTTCGGCACCACCATGGGTCTCGACGCCTACATCAACAGCCTCGATGTGGTCGAGACCGCCGGTGGGGTCACCGGCAGTTGCGCCGCCGACGGCCCGGCCGACGTGCACTGGCAGGCGGTTGCATCGGAACGCACCGGGCGGTTGCTCTGTGCCTCGACCAACGGCGGGGCGGTACTCGTGTGGACCGAGACCGGAAGGCTGGAGGTCGGCGAAGCGCGCGGCACTTCGGTCACGGAGTTGTTCCGCTGGTGGTCCGCCCAGGTGCTCGGCGCCGAGGCGACCGAACTCGCGCCGTTCCCCGGTCCGCTCGAAGAGACGCTGCTCAGCGCCATCGTGCCCGATGGGCTGGGCGGAAACTGCTCGCGCTATGCCGACGTACAGCCCTCGGTCGAGGCCTCCATCTCCTGTCAGGGCGAAAGTCCGAGCCGGTTGTTCGTCGACTCCATCACCGTCGGGGTCAGCCTCGATGAGTACTTCGCTTCCTTCCGTCTGCCGCCCATCGACTCGGGCTCGTGTTCCCTCGGTGTGGCCGGCAACACCGTGTACCTGATCGACGACATCGAACGCGGTCGCGTCGCCTGTATCCGGCGTGACGGACGGACCTTCATCCAGTGGTATGACGCCCCTGCCCGGGTGAGCGGTCAGGCCGTCTTCGTCGACGAAGGCCTCGCCGACGCGTATCAGTGGTGGCTCGACAACATCGCCCCCGGCGCGGTCGAGCTGGTCGACTTCGACGAGGAGGCCCAGGCGATCGTCGCCCTCGGCCCTCCCGACGTCGGCGAGAACTGCGGCAGTCGGGCCGTTGGTCCGCGGGCCGACTGGATCTCGGAGGTGCAGTGCTTTCCCGCCGACGAGAACGTCGAGTCTGTCACCTTCTTGTTGTTCGACGATGGGGCCGAAGCCCAGGCCGAGTACTTCGTGCGAATCGGCGAGGGCGCGATGGAGCTGAACACCGGGGACTGTTTCGCCGGCGAGACCGGCGAGCAGCCGGTCACCGATGAAACGGCCGACGCCGGATTCGACGGCCGGCTCGGCTGCCAGCTGCGCGGCGGCGTCGCCGAGGTGTTGCGCCTCGATCCGGACAATGCCGTGCTCATCCGGGTCGTCGGCGCCAACGGCGACCTGAGCGCAGTCACCGACTGGTCGATCCGCTGATCGGCTGACCCGCCAAATTGCCCGGCGGCGGTCAGACGACGGCTGCCAGACTGCGGTCATGCGTGATTCCAAGCCCGAACTGGTTCTCGACGCCGCGGCTCGTGCCGCCCGCTACCTGGCCGAATCCGACCGGCCCACCTTCCCGTCGGCGGAGGCGATCGCCGCCCTCGCAAATTTCTCGGCGGAAGTACCGGAGGGGCCGACCGACCCCGCCGCCGTGCTCGATCAGCTCGATCGACTCGGTTCGCCGGCGACCGTGCGGAGCACGCACGGCCGGTACTTCGGCTTTGTGAACGGCGGAACCGAACCGGCCGCCGCCGCTGCGGCGGTGCTCGCGTCGACCTGGGATCAGAATGTGGCGCTGCCGGTCATGTCGCCGGTGGCCGCCCACTTGGATGCCTTGTCGGCGCGGTGGATCGTCGACCTTCTCGGACTTCCGGCCGCGGCCGAGGCGGCCTTTTGCGCCGGGGCGTCGGTCGCCAACCTGACGGCGATTCTCGCGGGTCGCGATGCCCTGTTGGCTCGCCGTGGTTGGGACGTTGGTGCCGACGGTCTCGCCGGTGCCCCGCCGATCGACGTGGTGACCTCGGCCGAGGTGCACGTGTCGGTCTTCAAGGCGCTGCGGGCCGCGGGCATCGGTCGAAGCGCCGTGCGCACCGTTGCGACCGACGACCGAGGTCGGCTCCTCGCCGACGAGCTGCCGGCGATCGGAGACCGCACCCTGCTGATTCTTCAGGCCGGCAACGTGAACACGGGTCACAGCGATCCGTTCGCCGAGGTGATCCCGGCGGCCCGCGCCGCCGGAGCATGGGTTCATGTCGACGGCGCCTTTGGTCTGTGGGCGGCCGCGTCACCGTCGCGTCGCGTCACCGTCGCCGGCGTGGAGCTGGCGGACTCCTGGGCGACCGACGCTCACAAGTGGCTCAACGCCCCGTACGACGCGGGTGTGGTGATCTGTGCCGATGGCGCGGACCTGCGCCGGTCGATGGCGGTCGACGCCGCCTACCTCGAGACCACCGCGGAACGGGCGCCGATGCACCTCGGACTCCAAATGTCCCAGCGGGCGCGCGGCGTGGAGACCTGGGCGGTGATCGCGGGTCGGGGCCGGTCGGGTATCGCCGAGATGATCGACCACACCTGCGATCAGGCCGAACGGATGGCGGCCGCCCTGGCCGCGGGTGGCGCCCACATTCTGGCTCCGGTGGTTCTCAACCAGGTCCTGGTGCGCTTTGGTTCGCCCGACGCCGACCCGGCCGGCGACGCCGAGACCGATCGGGTTGTCGCCGCGGTGCAGGCGGACGGCACGTGCTGGGCGGGGGCCACCACCTGGCAGGGTCGGCGGGCCATGCGGGTGAGCTTCTCGGACACGTCGATCACCGAAGCCGACGTCGATGCCTCGGCCGCGGCGATTCTCCGGTGCGCGAACCGTTGACGCACCCGGCTGGTCATTCGTAGTCGGTGATCAGGGTGGCCACGACGCGCGACGCGAGCCTGGTCATCTGCTCGGTCTCGAGCGTGGTCGTTCCCGCGGCGAGCGACCCACTGACCCCGAGCGACGCCAGACCGTGGGCGACCGCCCACGCGAGCAGGACCATGTCGCCCGACGATCGACCGGCTCCCCATCCCTCGGCCTGGGCGCGGTCCACCGCGTCGACCAGGATGTCCTGGGCGCGCCCCGCCGCGACCCGGTAGTCGTCATCGGTGGCATCGAAGCGGTCGGGATGAAACATGATGTCGAACCGGGCCGGGTTGGCGTGGGCGAACTCGACGTACGCAACGCCGAGGTCGGCGAGTTGGCGCACCGGGGGCCGAACGCCGGCGATGCCCCGGGCGGCGGCGAGGTGGTCGGCGAAGCGGTGGAAACCCTCGGTGGCGAGGGCGGTGAACAGTCCGGTCTTGTCGCCGAAATGATGGGCGGGAGCGGCGTGAGACACCCCGACCCTCCGGGCGACGTCGCGCAGGCTGAGGGCGGAGACGCCTCGTTCCTCGATGGCGGCCAGCGCGGCGGCGAGCAGGTCGTGGCGCAGATCACCCTGGTAGTACGTCCGGTTCTGCTGTTGCCCCCCGCCCGTTCTGGTCGCCATCGACGCAGTGTAGAACGCGGCCGCCACCCGGGGATGGCCGAAGTTCGCCGGTGGGGTCGGCGCCACTACTGTTGGCGGCGATGATGGGAAACGTGGTCGGCACCGACCGACTCCCGGGGCGCCGAATCCCACCGCTTTGGGCGTTGGTGGTGGCGGGAAGTGTTATCACCGCGGTCTCGCTCGGCGTTCGTTCCACGTTTGGGCTGTACCTCGACCCGGTGGTCGACGAACTCGGGACCGGCCGCGGCGCGTTCGCGCTGTCGGTGGCGATCCAGAACATCGTCTGGGGGCTCGGTCAACCCGCGGCGGGTGCGGTGGCCGACCGATGGGGCAGTGCCCGGGTGCTCGCGTTCGGCGGCGGGTGCTTTCTCATCGGGATGGTGTTGATGGGGCGAGCCACCGACTCGCTCGCCGTGCACGCCACCGGGGGCTTCGTGATCGGCATGGCCGTGGCGACGGCCAGCTTTGCCGTGGTGCTTGCCGCGGTGGGCCGGGCGGCCAGCCCCGAACGACGGTCGCTCGCCCTCGGGGTGGTCTCGGCGTTCGGCTCGCTTGGCCAGTTCGCCCTCGTTCCGCTCGCGCAATGGCTGCTCGATGGTCAGGGGTGGCGCACGACCGTGGCGATCATGGGCGCGATCGGTGCGTCGGTGGTTCTGGTGGCCCCGGTGCTGCGCGGCAACGCCGCCGATACCGAGCGGCGGGATCCGTCAACCTCGCCCGACTCGCCGCGTCCGCTGCGTCAGGAGCTGCGGCGGGCGTTCGGGAGCACCGACTACCTGTTGTTGAACGGGGCGTTCTTCGTCTGCGGCTTCCACGTGACCTCGATCGCCACCCATCTACCGGCCCACGTCGGCGACATCGGCCTGTCTGGAGGTATCGCGGCCACCACGCTCGCGCTGATCGGTCTGGGAAACGTGTTTGGCTCGCTCGCGGCGGGTTGGCTGGGTGACCGTCATTCCAAGACGCGTCTGTTGGCGGGCATCTACGGCCTTCGGGCGATCGTGATCGTCGCGTTCATCGTCGTCCCCGGTACGGCCACGACGATGGTCGTGTTCGGTTTGGCGATGGGCGCGCTCTGGCTGTCGACCGTGCCGTTGACCTCGGGCATCATCGCCCAACAGTTCGGCACCCAACATGCCGGCACCCTGTTCGGCATCGTGTTTCTCAGCCACCAGATCGGCGCCTTCATCGGTGCATGGGTGGGCGGTCTTCTCGCCGACGTCGCCGGGAGCTACAACCCGGTGTGGTGGATCGGCGTCGGGCTCGGCGTGCTGGCGATGGTGCTGCACCTGCTGCTCGACGACGGCCCCGTTGGCCCACCGCCGGAACCGGCGCGCCGAACCCCCGGACTGGCGCCGCTCGGCGGGATGGCGGCGGTGTTCCTCGCCGCGGTTTCGCTGCCGCTCGTCACCGGTTCCCGGAGCGACGCGACCGGGTCGGTTGCCAC
>CALHYX010000084.1 GCA_938041035.1 uncultured Acidimicrobiales bacterium
CCCCGCCAACCTCAACCTCAAGTAGAGGTTGAGGTTCGCGGGGTCTGACCCCCGCTAAGTCCAGGTTCGGGGGTCTGACCCCGGGTAAGTCCAGATTTGCATTTCTGGTGGCTGGGCCTTGGTTAGACCTTGATGAGGCAGAACGGGTGGCCGACCGGATCGAGGAAAACTCGCCACTCGTCGGGGGCCGGCTGCGCCTCGGCCTTGGTGGCACCGATGGCCAGGACCGCGGCTTCGCCGGCATCGAGGTCGGCGACGTCGAAGTCCAGGTGGGCCTGTTGTGGCGTGCCGTCGGGCCATTCCGGTGGTTGATAGTTGGCATCGCGCTGGAAACCAATGTCGGCGCCGGTGCCGGTTTCGAGCCGAACCCAGTCGTCCCTCGCGGTCGATTCTTTGATCGAACCGCCGGTCATCGTCTCGTAGAACGCGGCCAGAGACCGCGGGTCCGGACAATCCAGAGCGACGAGCGAGAACCGGGCGATGGCCATCGCGACAACGTAGTCGGCCGCGTTGGGGTCAGACCCCGCCGACCTCAACCTCAAGTAGAGGTTGAGGTCCCGGGGGTCTGACCCCCGCCCCCCTAGTCGAGGTCCCGGGGTCTGACCCCACCCCTTATGTCCAGATGTGCGGTTTGGGGAAATTCGGAGGCGGTGGGTGGTTTGGGCGGGCAGGGTGGGGTGTGGACGAACCAGAGGCGGACGCAACCGACGCGATCGATTACGACGGGCAGCTGTCGGAGGCCTATGAACCCGGGCGCCGGATCAGCGCCGAGGCGCGGGCCACTTGGTGGGCGGCGGTTGAGCCGTATGTGGCGGCCGCCGGTGTGGTCGCCGACCTCGGGGCGGGGACCGGACGGTTTGCCCGCCTGCTGGCCGAGTCCAGCGCTGCCCGCGTCATCGCGGTCGAGCCCGCCGCCGGAATGCTCTCGGTCGGCACCGGCCTCGCGCCCGACGACACTCGGTGGGTCAGCGCTTCGGCCGAGCACATCGCCCTCCGATCGGCTTCCGTCGATGTCGTTTGGTCAGCGTTCGCCACCCACTACTTCGATCTACCGGCCGCCGCCCGCGAGTGCGCCCGCGTGCTCAAACCCGGCGGCCACATGCTGATCTGGCACGCCTACCCCGAGGTCTTCGACCAACTCGAGTGGTATCGCTGGTTCCCGAGCTCGCTCGCCATCGATCACGCTCGTATGGCCACGGCCGCCGAAGTCATCGATGTATGGGCCGACGCCGGACTCCACCTCGTCGACCGTTCGGTGCATCAGATGCGGCTCACCGACGACCTCGACGGCCTGGCCGACCGGCTCGCCCATCGGGCGATCTCGACCCTTCGCCTCATCGACGACGCCGAGTTCGAAACCGGCATCGCCAACCTGCGCGCCCGCGCCGCCGAGACGGAACCGGCCCCGGTGTACTCGCCGAACATGATGCTCGTCTTCGCTGGCGCCTGATGGACTGGGGGTACGGGCGGGCGGTTTCGCACGGCGTTCGTGTCGAAAGCGCGTGACAACGGTCACGTCTTTCGGTAATCTGGCCGCTGCCTGTTACCGACCGGTAACTCGCGCTTCAGTCCCCGTACCGCTCCATCGGAGCGCCAGAAGAAAAGGACGTACCCGCATGCGTCGAATATTCCTGTTCCCCCTCATCATCCTCACCGTGCTCGCTGTGAGCGTGAGCCCCGCCGCTGCCGGAAAAGGTGGCAAGGGCGGCGGAAACGGTGGCGGGGGCGGCGACAACACCCTGCCGACCGCAGCGGTGTCGTTGGGTGACAGCTACATCTCGGGTGAAGGCGGTCGCTGGTCCGGCAACTGGGCTTCGTCGGCGGGGGACCGAAATGGCACCGACCGGGCCGCATACCGCAAGAAGGGTGTGTGGTTCTACAACGCCGCCCGCGTCTACGGCGCCACCGATAGCAATGGCTGCCACCGCTCCGACGTCGCCGAGATCGAGACCGCGGCCCTCGCCGTCGACGCCCGCTTCAACCTTGCGTGCTCCGGTGCCGTGGCGAGCAACATCTATCGGGCCGCCAACGGTGGCCAGTGGTTCAAGGGCGAAGCTCCCCAAGCCGACCAGTTGGCATCGGTCGCTTCCAGCCACAATGTCGAACTGATCGTGTTGTCCATCGGGGGCAACGACCTCGGGTTTGCTTCGGCCATCATCGATTGCGCGTTGGGGTACAACACCAGTCCAAGCTGGTGGAAGAACACCTGCAACGCCGATCAGCAGGCCAATATCGACGCCAAGATGGCTGGGGCCATGGCCGGTGTCGGTAAATCGATCGATGAGATTCGAGCCGTGATGACTGCCGCCGGGCAAGCGCCCGACAGCTATCGCCTCGTCGTCCAGAGCTATCCGTCGCCCATCCCGCGGGGGTCGGAGTTCCGTTACAGCGAGAGCGGCTGGGATCGATCGAACACCGGCGGTTGCCCGTTCTGGAACGTTGACGCCACGTGGGCCCGCGATTCTCTCGTGCCTCAGATCAGCAGCAACATCGCCGGTGTCGCGGCTGCCAAGGGAGCGGAGTTCCTCGACCTCAGCAACACGTTCGAGGGGCGCGAAGTCTGCTCGACGAACGCTGCCCAGGGCTCGGGCGCCAACGCCGAGTGGGGCCGCTTTCTTGTGACGGGGCTCACTCAGGGCGAAGCGCAGGAGTCCATGCATCCGAACGCCCTGGGTCAGGAGGCCGTTGGCACGTGTCTCGGTCAGATGTTCAGCTCGGCTCAGGGTGACTACTCCTGCAACAACGTTGCGGGGCAGGGCCCCGAGGTTATGAGCCTCAGCAGTATCTAGAGGTCCGGCCCTATGCCCCGTACCCGGTCCAAAGCCGGGTACGGGGCCACTAGCGTTGGCGCCATGAGCGAGCCCCGGGAATCCAACGATGTGCGGTTCATGGTCGACGCCGGGGACCTCTTCGCGGCCCGCAAGTTCTGGGAGGGGCGTCTCGGGTTCGCCATCGCCAAGACCTTCCCCGGCGGCATGATGATCGACCTCGGCACCGCCATCCTCGAGATCTTCGCCACCGCCGACCCTCAGCCCAACCCCGCCCGCCTGTCGATCGAGGTCACCGACCTCGACGAGCTGTGGGCCGATTGGAGCGAGGCGCCCGAGGTCGGCCACGCCCTGCGCACCAATCGGTGGGGCGACCGGTCGTTCTCGGTGTTCGACCCGAACGGCATCGAGGTCATCCTCTTTCAGCCGCTGTAGCGAGGCGTTGGCCCCGCCGGTTGCGCCCGTCTCAGTGCACCCGGGCCTCGGGCCAGAGGCGTAGGAAGTTCTCGCTGCAGAACCGGTCGATGGTCTCGTCGCTGGCGTCGGCGAGGTACGTGCCGAACTTACCGATCGGGTCGCGGCCGCCCTCGACGTGGGGGTAGTCGGAGCTGAACAGGTACAGCTCGTCGTTGGAGTCGGCGATGAGCCGGGCGACGTCTTCGTGGGGGAACGGGGTGAACCCCATCTGCTGGCGGAGCTGCTCGCTCGGCGGCCGCTCGAAGCGCACCGATTCATCGACTCGGCCGTAGATCTTGGTCACCGAGTCGAGCCGGCGCAACATCTCGGGAACCCACCCGGCCCCGAGCTCGACCGACGCGCCGCGCAGGTCGGGGTGCCGGTCGAACACGCCGTCGAGTACGAGCATCGACACGAACGTTTCGGGCGGCTGGTGCATGACCGCCGCATCCTTGGTGCGCACGTTCTCGCCGCCGCCCATCCAGTCCTTCACCGCGGCCCGGCCGTTGTTGCTCCACGACTTGAGCGCCTGCAGCGGCGACCCACCGACGTGCAGCACAAACGGGGTGCCCGACTCGGCCAGGCGGGCCCATAGCGGTTCAAGGTCGACGTGGCCGGGCGCGAAGCCGATCGGTGCTCGGTGCGGAACCCACACCGCTTCGAGGCCCTGCTCCAGCACCCAATCGAGTTCGGTGATCGCCCGGGCCGGGTCGTCGAGCGGCAGCACCGCGACCCCCATCAGCCGGTCGTCGTCGGAGCAGAAATCGGCCATGTGCCGGTTGTGCGCCCGGACCGCGCCGTAACGGTGCACGGGGTCGGTTTTGGAGCTCGGGTGAAACGGCAGCACCACGCTGTGGGTGGCGAACACCAACTGTTTCTTGAAGCCGAGCAGGTCACACGCAATGGTGCGGTCGGCCTTGTCGAACGCGCCGAGTCCCTGGATCTCCTTCGACTGGGCGATCAGCTGGTCGCCCATGGCGATCTGGGCCTCCCGATGTTCGTCGGAGTGCCGCCCGCCCTGTTCGACGATGACCGCGACCTCTTCGTCGGTCACCAGCGAGGCGTTGTAGTTGACCTCGGGGATGAACTCGCGCAGATCGGGGTCGGCGTAGGCCTTCAGGAAGTCGGGCAGCTCCATGATGTGGCTGTCGGCGTCGTAGTAGGCCCGGTCGGGCGGTGCGTAGACCATGGGCCACCCTAGGTCCGCTCGGCCGGCCCGGGCTAGAGTGCCGCCATGCGGGTGGAGAGCTAACGGGTGGCTAGACCGACTGGTTCGGTGACGTTCCTATTCACCGATATCGAGGGCTCGACCCGACGCTGGGAAGCCGACCCTGACGCCATGCGGGCGGCCCTCACCGCGCACGACGACCTGCTCACCGCCACGATCGCGGCGCACAACGGCTGGTTGTTCAAGCACACCGGCGACGGCATGTGCGCGGCGTTCGCGTCGCCCGCCGACGCGATCGCCGCAGCGGTTTCGGCGCAGCGCGACCTCGAACTGCCGGTACGCATGGGTATGGCCACCGGGGAAGCCGAGGCCAGGGGCGACGACTATTTCGGCCTGCCGCTGAACCGGGCCGCCCGGGTGATGTCGGCGGGCCACGGCGGTCAGATACTGGTCGCCGAGTCGGCCCGGGCCGATCTCGAGGGCGTCGAGTTGCTCGACCTGGGTTGTCGCCACCTGCGCGACCTGGCCGAGCCGATCCGGATCTTCCAGGTCGGCGCAGCCGGGCTGGCCACCGACTTCCCCGCGCTCAAGACGGCCGACCCCGAGCTCGGCAACCTCCCGGCGCAGGCGACCAGTTTCGTCGGTCGGCGCGAGGAGGTGAGCACGCTGATCGAACTCGTCGGCCGGCATCGGATGATCACGCTCACCGGAGTCGGCGGCGTGGGCAAGACCCGGTTGTCGCTCGAACTCGCCGGCGCGCTGGCCGAGGGGTTCCCCGACGGCGTGTGGTTCATCGAGTTGGCGCCGGTCGGTGACCCGAGCGCGGTGCCCGACGTGGTCGCCACCACCCTCGGCATCACCCCGCAGTCCGGGGTGCCGGTGGCCGAGAGCATCGCCGTAACGCTGGCGGCCCGACGCACCCTTCTCGTGTTCGACAACTGTGAGCATGTGCTCGACGTGGCCGCCGACCTGATCGCCACGATCGTGCGGTCGACCAGCGAGGTCGTGATCGTGGCCAGCTCGCGCGAAGCGCTCCGCATCGAAGCCGAACATGCCTGGGCGGTGCCGCCCCTCGATGTGCAGGCGGGAATCGCGTCAACCGCGGTCTCGTTGTTCGTCGATCGGGCCACGGCCGCCCGCCATGACTTCGTGCTCGATGACCCCGCCGACATCGATGCGGTGACCGAGATCTGTGACCGGCTCGACGGCATCGCCCTGGCGATCGAACTCGCCGCCGCCCGCATGGTGTCGATGAGCCCGGCCGAGGTGCGGGACCGACTCGATGACCGCTTCCGGCTGTTGTCGGGAGGCCGCCGCCGCCTCGAGCACCACCAGACGCTGCGCCAGGCCGTGCAGTGGTCCTACGACCTGCTCGACGACTCCGAGCGTTCGGTTCTCGAGCGATGTTCGGTGTTCGCCGACGGCTTCGACCTGGCCGCCGCGCACGCCGTATCGGCCGACGCCGTCGATGAATATTCGCTGATGGACGACCTGGAGTCGTTGGTCCGCAAGTCGTTGATTCTGGCCGACTCCACGGGCGGCCGCACCCGGTTCCGGATGCTCGAAACCATCCGCCAGTTTGGCGAAACCAACCTGGTGAAGGCCGAGCGGTCAGCCGAGGTCCACCGCCGGCACGCGGCGTACTTCGCCGCCCAAACCGAGCACCAGTGGCAGGTGTGGGACAGCCCGGACCAGCTGGATGCACTGGCGTGGGCCGACGAAGAGTTCGCCAACCTGCGGGCCGCGTTCCGCTGGGCCACCGATCAGGGCGACCTGGCCACGGCCACCACGATCGCCGCCCACGTGGCCATCATCGTGTGGCCGTTGCAGTGGTTTGAGCCCGTCGGCTGGGCCGAGGAGATCCTGCCCGGCGCCGTCGCCGCCGACCTGGCCCAGCTACCCCGCCTGTACGTGGCGGCCAGTCTGTGCCTGTACAGCGGCCGGCCCGATCTGGGGGTGGAGTACGCCCAGGCCGCCGCCCGGTTGGAGGCCGGAGCCGAACACGACCCGTTCGAGGATGGCTGGAGCGGGGTGTTGGAGGCGCTCGCGCACCTGTTCGGCGGCCGTATCGAACGGCGGGTGGAGATCTGCACCGAACTCGCCGAACGGGACGGCTTCGCCCGCGTCGTGGGTATGTGTGGCCTGACCTGGGCGTTGCCGGCGGTGGGGCGGGTCGACGAAGCGATGGCGATCGCCGACGAGACCATCGACGTTGCCCGCGGGTTCGGAAACCCGTTCTGGATCGGTTGGGCGCTCGGCGGTTACGGCCGAGCCCATGCGTCGACCGAGCCGGTGCGCGCGCTAGAGAAGCTCCGCGAAGGGTTGCGCTACGCCGCCGAACACCGCTTGCCGTTCTGGCAGGCGAACCTCGCCCAGGACGCGGCCAAGCTCGAAGGGGCCCATGGCGACGTCGACGATGCGCTGACCTTGTTCGCCTCGGCGATCGATGCGTTTCACCGCGCCGGCAACGTGGTGTTCCTGGCCGCGACGCTCGCGTCGTTGGCGGTGTTCCTCCAGGCGACGGGGCGCAGCGACCGGGCCGCGATCATCTACGGGGCGAGTACCCGCCAGGCCAGCATTTCGCTCGTGCCCGAACTCTCCGACGCCATCGCCGAGATGCGGGCATCGTTGAGCGCTGACGACTTCGACCGGCTGGTCGCCGAGGGCGCGGCGCAACCGACCGGGCAAGCGGTGATCTACGCCCAACGGCTGATACGGCGGACCCGGGGCGAACTCGTGGCCGGGTCGCTGGTCTGATCCCGTCGGTGATCGACGAGTGAACGTCCGCCGATCTGTCGAAGTGGAGCGTTAAAGGAATCTGGCCTCTACGCCGAAGACGAGGGTTCCGAATGTCAATCGCCCGGAGCTGACGTGTTGATCCAATCCATTCTCGGCCACAAGGTAGCGTCCGTGGCTACTGCGCTGGTCCTCGGAACGACGACGGCTGCGGCTGCCGGTGCTCCGGTGCCTTTCCTCGAGGCCGACGAACCGGCTGACCCAATCGCAGTCGAACAACCGGTGGAGACCACGATTCCGGTGGACACGACCGAAGCGCCGGCGGAGACCACGATCCCGGTCGATACCACCGAAGCGCCTGTCGCAACCACTGAGGCTCCGGTGGAGACCACGATTCCCGACGACAGCGACCCCAGCGACGATGTGGTGCCGCCGACCAACAGCAATGGTGTCGCCTATGGCGATGTTGCCTGCGACGATGCCAAGAGCCACGGCGATTATGTGTCGGGTGTTGCCCGGGATGACTCGATCGAAGGAAACCGCGGCCAGGTGGTGAGCCAGGCAGCCAAGACCTCGTGCGGCAAGACCGACGCCGATGACGACGCCGACCATGATGACGACGCCGATGACGACGCCGACCGTGATGACGACGCCGACCGTGATGACGACGCCGATGACGACGCCGACCGTGATGACGACGCCGACGATGACCGTGGCCAAGGTAACGGCGGCAAGGGCGACAAAGGCGACAATGGCAAGTCAAACAACGCCGGCAAGGGCAACGCGGGTAAGGGCAACGCGGGTAAGGGCAACAAGTAGCCCGCCTAGCCCAGCGGGCCGGGTTGCTCTCGGATTTCGCTCAGGCCGGCGAGTTGGCCAGGCCTCGTTCGGCGGCGAGTGCGGTGGGCACGACGGTCAGCCGGTACGGCCACCGCAGCGCCCAGTTCGGCAGTGTGGCGTGGCGTTCTTCGCGGTCGACCCGGGCCCGGAGATGTTCTTTGGGGCCGAGGGTCGACGTTGGTTCGGTGGCCACGAAGTCGATGGCGACCAGATGTTTGGGGCTCTTGTAGCCGTACTGAAGCGGGCTCACCAGCCGCAGCGGTGCGCCGTGACGGTGGTCGAGGGGTTCGCCGTCGAGCCCGGTCGCGAGTAGGACGCTCGGGTCGAGGGCGTCGTCGCTCATGTAGATCGCGGTTTGGCCGTCGGCCGCAGTGGCCACCATATAGGGCGCGACGTCGCCGCCAAGAACCTCGGCGACCACGTCGGCCAGGCGGACGCCGCTCCACCGCAGGTTGCGTTTGGTCCAGGTAGTCACGCAGTGAAAGTCGGTTGCGTGTTCGACCGGGTCGAATCGATGCCAATCGGCGCCCTCGATGGTGGCGACCGTGTGTCCCTCCCGTTGGATGTCGAGTCGGGCCGGACCCGACCGGGGCGCCCAGCGCAGGGGCTTGTCGCTGAACCGGGGGAACGTGCGGACTTCGCGTTGGCCCGGGGGCAGGCCGGGAGCCCGTCGAGGCCACAGGTCGGCAATCGTGCTCACCGCCGCTTCACCCGCCGCTCGATCGCCGCTAGCCAGCTCCGGCGGATCAGCCCGCTCGGAAGCCGGATGAGCGCCCAGTACGGCGCGAACTTGCGGGTGGCGGCTGCGTCGGTGCCGGCGACCCACGTTTCGGTCTCGACCCGGGTGCGTCCGCCCCCGAGGTCGACGGCGGTCAGGCGGGCGACGGTCTTGGCGTACCCGGGCTCGGCGAAGTCGATGAATGCCTGAGGGCTCTCAAAGGGCTTGGGCTGGTTGCCGACCGGCTTCCAGAACTCGCCGGCGGCGCCGACGATGATGGTCGCCTCGCCGCCGCGGGGGTCCCGATCGCAGCGGATGAGCACGAACCCCTCGTCGGTGAAGAGTTCGATGAGCGTTGCGTTTCCGCCCGTGAGTTCGGGTCGGGCGCCGCGCACGAGCTTGGGTAGACCCCGCAGCGCCGCGAGCGGAGCGAGCACATTGACCTCGGCCGCTTCGAGTTCCACGCACGCGGGCCACACCTCGGCGATCGGGCGATCGATGGTGCGCTCGTGCAGCTCGGTGAAGCGGGGGTTGGCGAGCGTGGCGGCGAAGTCCACATCATCGAGCAGTTCGGCGTTGAGTAGGTCTGCAAGTGGGGCCATATCGCCATAATGACACAACGTCTCAGTTTGAGTCAACGTGTCGATTGTCACCTACACTGCGACCCATGACCAGCATCGCCACCCCCGGGTCGACGCCGTCGCTACGGCAGCGGCGTCACGTGCAGACCAGGAGCGACCTGGTCGATGCGGCGTTCGCCCTGTTCGCTCAGAAGGGCTACGCGGCGGTCACCATGGAGGAGATCGCGGCCGCCGCGGGCGTGTCGCGCAGCACTGCGTACCGACGCTTCCCGACCAAGGATGAGGTCGTCCTCGAGATCCTGCGCCGCTGGCAGGACGCGTTCGACGACGCCGTGGCGGGCCTCGCCGACGACACACCGATCGAGGAAGCTCTCGACACCACGATGCAGGCGGTGGCGAATCACATCGACGCCAACATCGACAGCGTGCTCGCCGCGTACGCCGTCATCGACGAAGCCCCCGGCTTGCGCGCCAGCGGAGTGGCGACCACCGACTGGCAGCTGCGGCTGGTGGCGCTGCTGCAGCGGTTCGGCGACTTCGACGACGAGACCGCAGCGATCATGGCCGGCGCCTATCTCGGCGCTCTCGACGCCATGATGAACCGGTGGGCCGAGTCGCCGCAGTCCGGTTCGGTCTCCGATGCCACGGCCCGGGTTTCAGCCCGGCTGGTGCCCCTGCTGCGCGCGCTCCGGGGTTAGCCGCTCGCTAGTCGATCGTGGTCGGCAACACGGTGCGCAGGTGCACCAGGTGCTCCGGTGTGATGCCACAGCAGCCGCCGATCACCTGCACGCCGCGGTCCACCCATCGCAGGCACGCGTCGGCGTAGTCCTCGGCGGTGATGGTGTCGGTGAAGACCCAGTTGGGTGGCCGGAACTCACCGGTTTGGGCGTACACCCCGACCGGGCCGTCCCAGTAGCGATCGAGAATGTCGAGGCATTCGTCGATCAAGGCCACCTCGGTGTGCATGATCGCCACCAGGTCGGGCGTGTAGTCGGCCAGCAGCACCCGGAGCGCATCGTCGAGTCGGTCCTCTGCCCACGGGAGCCAGGGCTCGCCATCCTTCTCCAACGCGGACATACCCAGCCACACCGGCAGCCCATGCGGGGTGACCGCGTCGAGCACCGCCCGGGTGTGGTCGATGTCGCGCATCATCTCAAGCATGAACAACTCCGCGCCGGCGTCGACCTGAATCTGCGCCTGATCGACGTAGTTGGCTCGGGCGACCTCGATCGCTGGGCGCTCGCCGCCCTGATCCGTCGTCGAGATCGACCCGGCCACCAGGGCGCGCGGCCTTCCGTCGGCCACTGCCGCGTCGCGGGCCGCGGCGGCCAGTTCGATGCCGACCCGGTTCAGCTCCTCGAACTCGTGCTCGCGACCGACCTGGGCCAGGATGTGGCGCGACGACGCATAGGTGTTGGCGACGACCACCTCGGCGCCGGCGGCCAGGTGGTCCTGATGTACTTCGGTCAGCACGTCGGCGTGGGTCAGCGCCGCTGCGCCACTCCAGGCGCCGGCGATCATCTCGGCTCCCTTGCGCTCCAACTCGGTGCCGGTGCCGGCGTCGATCATGATCACGTCACCGGCGGCCAGCCGGTCCGTCAGGTCGCTCGCTGTCTCCATCGGGGCATGTCCTTGTCTTTACCGCATCTCTGGTGATCTACCGCCTGATCTCGACCGCCGGACAGTATGGCAGCGAGTGGCGGTGCGGTAAACGTTTGGGCATGGATTTTTCGATTCGCGACGCGACCGACGCCGACGTCGGCCCCATGACCGAGATCTACAACGCGCTGCTCGAAACGACCACGATCGAATGGACCGAGGAGCTCCACACCGTCGAGGAGCGGCTGGCCTGGCAACACGCCCAGGCCGAGGCCGACCTTCCCGTGCTCGTGGCCGTCGACGCCGACGACCGGGTGATCGGCTGGACCACCTACGGGCCGTTTCGCGACAACGCCAAATGGCCCGGGTACCGGTTCACCGCCGAGCACAGCGTGCACGTCGACGGCGCAGCATCGGGGCGCGGCGTGGGCCGGGCGCTGGTCGAGGAGCTGCTGGTGCGCGCCGAAGCGGCCGGCATCCGGGTGATGATCGCCGCAATCGACGGCGCCAACATCGGGTCGGTGCGCTTTCATGAACGGCTCGGGTTCGTAACCGTCGGCGAGCTGCGCGAGGTCGGTTTCAAGCACGACACCTGGCTCGATCTCGTCCTGATGCAGCGGACCCTCGCCGAGCGCGAGATCGATCGCTGAGGGACCTGGGTGCGACTTGGTCGTCTCCTCAGAATGAGCCGGTTCAGTCCTCGACGATGTAGACGGTGAGCTTCAGCTCGTCGCCGTCGACCCCGCCGAGGGCAACGCCGACCGCATGGTTCAGCCAGGCCATCTCCTCGTTGGCGGTCTCGAACAACAGGAGCTCCTTGACCTGGTCGCCCGGGTTCACCCCGGTCGCCTTGTAGCTCACCGCTTCTTTGCCCTCGCCGAGCACGGCGCGGATGTTGAGCTCCATCGAGCCGTCGTCGCGCACGGTCACGTAGTCGATGCCGGTGACCGGTCGTTCGCCCTCCCAGTGCGACGAGGTCGCCGTCCCCGCGAAGTGCGCGTCGAGTCGGAAGCCGGCGGCCACCTTGCCGATGAGCTTGGTGTCGAGCGCTCCGGAGATCTTGCAGAACTCGGTGAGGTTGGGCATGGCGTACTCCTGGTTGTCGTCGGACTGGCGGTTACAGATTGCGGTGGTCGGCGGTTCGGTTCAACTTGCCGCCTTCGGACCGGGGGACCGTGCCGGGCGGCTCGACCGCGACCGACACGCTGAGGCCGAGCGCGGACTGCATGGCGGCCGCCACCCGGTCGGCGAGTGCATCGGCGGCGTCGGCTTCGGGCTCGACCCGGATGGCGAGCTGGTCGAGCGTGCCGTCGCGGGTGACCACGAGCTGAAAGTGCGGGCTGGCACCGTCGACGCTCAGCAGCGCGTGCTCGACCTGGCTCGGGTACACGTTCACGCCACGGATGATCAACATGTCGTCGGCCCGCCCGACCAGCGCCGACATGCGGGCGTGGGTGCGACCGCACGGTGCCGGCTCGCGGGTGATCGAACACAGGTCGCCGGTCCAGTACCGCAGCACGGGAAACGCCTGCTTGGTAAGACTCGTGAGCACCAGCACACCCACGTCGCCGTCCGGCACCGGCTCACCGGTCTCGGCATCGACCACCTCGGGCAGGAAGTGATCCTCCATGATCACCAGACCGTCGCGGTCGGCGGTCTCGCACGAGACGCCGGGGCCGATCACCTCGCTCAGTCCGTAGATGTTGACCGCGATGATTCCGAGGGCGGCCTCGATCGAGTGGCGCATCTGCTCGGTCCACGGTTCCGCGCCGAGCACGCCGACTCGCAACGAGCAGCCGGCCGCCGAATCGCCGAGTCGTTCGGCGAGCGTCATGGCGTAGCTGGGCGTGCAACAGATCGATTCGGGGGCGAAGTCGTGAAGCAGGGTGAGTTGGCGGTCGGTGTTGCCGCCGCTCACGGGTACGACGCCGATGCCCGCGGCTTCGGCGCCGAGTTGCAGGCCGAGGCCTCCGGTGAACAGTCCGTAGCCGTAGCCGTTGTGGAGCAGCCAGCCCGGTTCGATGCCGGCGCCGCGCAGGCAGCGGGCGACGCAGTCGGCCCACACGTCGAGGTCCTCGCGGGTGTAGCCGACGACGGTGGGCTTGCCGGATGTTCCCGAACTCGCGTGAATACGGGCCAGTTCGTGACGCTCGTTGGCGAAGAGGCCGAAGGGGTAGTTGTCGCGCAGGTCGGCCTTGCGCAGGAACGGGTAGCGACGGAGGTCGTCGAGCGTCGTGGGGTCGGGCAAACCGGCGAGGCGGTCGGCCATGACCGGCACTCGATCGCGCAGCCGGGTGACCGTGCCGCGCAGGCGTTCGAGCTGAAGCGTCTCGAGCTCGGGTCGCGGCATCGTCTCGATGTCGGGTCGATGAAAGCCCGGGCGGATCATGGTGCGAACCTAGCTGCTCCCGGGGTTCCGCTCCCGTTGAGAAACAGGAGCATTACTAAATAGGTACGTGATTAGTCACGGATCAGGTACCATGTTGACCATGGCAAAGAACCGGAAACCCGACGTCGCGCAACCAGGCCCCGACCAGGCGTTCGTGCTCGCCCTCGCCGCTGCGTGGAATCGCATCGAGGCCCGGCTCGACGGCGCCGTGTCGACCATCAAGGGGATCAGCTTTGCCGAGTATCGGCTGTTGCGGCACCTGGCCGACGCCCCGGATGGGCGGTCGAGCCGGGTCGACCTGGCCCGCATGGTCGGTCTGACCCCGTCCGGGACCACCCGGGCGCTGCGGCCACTCGAGAAGCTCGGCTTTGTGAGCACCACCCGGTCCGAGCGCGACGCTCGGCTGGCGATAGCCGAGCTCACGCCGGCCGGCATCGAACTGGTCAGCGATGCATCCGGGGTAATCGACGACGCGGTCGCGCAACTGTTTGAACGCGCACCACGGGCGTCGGCTGGTCAGGCGGATCTCATCGCCGCGATGGTCGAACTGGCGGACTGAGCCGGAACCGCTAGCTCGCTGCGGCCGCGTTTGCGAGTTCGCTGCGAAGCACGAGTTCGCCGCCGTCATGCATGTCGACGTAGTGGCCACCCGGGTCGGCGATCATGGCTGCCGTGGCGGAGACGCTGTTGGTGACACACTCGCGGGCTCCGTTCTCCAGCTCCCCAAGATCGACGATGAGCTCGTCGTCGGGGTCGGGGGCACCGTCGTTGGCCTGTTGATGGATGTGGGTTTCCAGCGAGCCGTCGATTCCCGATGCCGAAAAGCAGATGTCGCCGTTCGTGGCGTTGAGGTCGAGGCGCAGCAGGCCGACCGCGGGACCGTCGGTAGCCGGGTCGCTGAGGGTCAGCTCCCATCGGACAACGCCCGGCACCGTCCCGGTCGGAGACGGCGCGGTGGTGACCTCGACGTCGGTCGCCGCATCGGCACCGGGGGCGCCGAGAGAAGGCGCGGCCACCGGCTTGGGCGCCGTTGTCGACGGCGTCTCGGCCGCGTCCGGTTGGGCGTCGGGCCGGGTGAGGAGGAACGCCGCTGCGGCACAGACGGCGATAACGAGTGCAGCAGCGATGAAGGTAATCGGGTTCTTTTTCGACATGGCGTTTGGCTTTCGACTTTGTGCCCCGCGGGGTCACCAACACTGACGGTGTGCCCTTCGACACATCGGTTTGAGACTTGAGGTCCACGATCTCGCCTGCATGTCCCGTTGCTGCGGGCGGGTGCCATCATGGTGGTGGAGGGAAAAACGTGAATCAGAAACGACGCCCGGCCGCCCTGGCGATTGCGGTGCTGCTCATCGCCGCCGCCTGTTCGAGTACGGCCACCGAATCTCGACCGACCACGGCGCCCCCGCAGACCACCGCGGCGCCGGCTACTACCGCGACCCCGGTGGAGACGACGGCCGCACCGGAGACGACCGCGGCACCCGAGCCGACGGCGGCGCCGACCACGACCGAGGCGCAACCCGACCTCGCCGCGATCGAAGCCGAGCTGACCGCCGCGGTCGAGACGTGGATGGAGGCCAACGGCGCACCGGCGGTGTCGCTGTCGGTGCGTTTGCCCGGGGTCGAGCCGATAGCCGTCGCCGTTGGCGTCTCCGACCTCGTGACCGAGGAACCCGTGAGTGTCGACGACTATTTCCGGATCGCCAGCATCACCAAGCCCATGACGTCGGTGATCGTGCTGCAACTCGTCGAGGAGGGAATGATCGAGCTCGACGAGCCGGTCGCCACCTACCTCGGCGAGACGTGGCTTGGCGCCTACCCTTTCGCCGCCGACATCACCGTCCGGCAGCTGTTGAACCACACGAACGGGTTGATCGAGTACGCCTTCGACATCGGCTTCTACGCCGAGGCGGCCACTCGCCAGGACACGCCGTTCGAGCCCGAGGAGATCCTGGAGTTCCTGTCTCGCCAAGAGCCGCTGTTCGCGCCCGGCGAGCAGTACCAGTACGAAACCGGCGGCTTCGTCACCGCCGGGCTCATCATCGAGGCGCTCACGGGCAACGGCGCCGCCGCCGAGATGCGAGAACGGGTCTTCGATCCGGCCGGCGCGGTCGACATCTTTCTCACGCCGGAGGAGTTCCCGCCCCAGCCGGTGGTGCACGCCTACGTGCGCGACGCGCTGTACAACGCGCTCATCTTGTTGCCCGGCGTCGAGGACGAACTCGGCCTGACGGTCAACGGCGATGAGCCGGTGCTCGACATCCTCGCCGGCGAACAGGCCGTGCTGCAGTCGGCGGGTTGGACCGGTGGTGGCAACGAGGCCCAACTCGACGACGTATCGGCCATCTTCAAGGCGATGTTCGACGGCACGCTGCTGAGCGAGGCATCGATCGCGGAGATGACGACGACGGCGCTCGACACCAACTACGGCCTGGGTCTCGACGTGAACGAGGTCGACGGCGTGCGGGTGTTCCAGCACGGCGGCGGGGTGCCGGGGTTCCGCAGCCAGGCCGGGTACCTGCCCGATGACGACATCGCGTACGCGTTCTCGGCGACGTTGATACCGCTCCCCGAGGGGGGCGGCGTGGATCAGCTCCAGGAGATGATCCTCGGTATCGTCCTCGACCGTTAGGCCAGCAGCGGGTCGTCGGTGTCGGCCGCAACGGTTGTGCGACCACGGTTGGCGATGAGCCACGCGGCCGCGGCCCCGGCGAGGGCACCGAAGAGGTGGCCTTCCCAACTCACCGTCGAACTCGGCAAGATGCCGAAGATGAGCCCGCCGTAGAGCAGGCCGGCCAGCACGGCGATGGCGATGGCCTTCAGGCTGCGCTCGAACACTGCGGCCGCTACCAGGAAGCCGAGGTAGCCGAACACGACGCCGCTGGCGCCGATGTGGTTGCCCGAGCGGGCGAACACCCAGGTGGCGAGCCCGCCGACCACGATGATGATCGCGGTGACCATCACCCATACGCGCACGCCGCGCAGCGCCAACAGGCCGCCGAGCACGAGGAAGGGCACGGTGTTGGAGATGAGGTGGCCGAAGTCGTCGTGCAGGAACGGTGCCCACAACACGCCGTCGAGGCCGTCGATGCGGCGGGGGTGGATGCCGCCGCCCTCGAGGCGGTTGTTGATGATCACGTCGATGATCTCGACCGCCCACATCGCCGCCAAGGCGGCAAGGACGAGACCGAATCCGGTGGTGAGCCACCGCGTCCAACCGCGGTTGGTGGTGTCGACGGGGGCGAGTGACGGGTCCGAGGGCATGAACTCCATGCCCCATGATCGCACGGGTGCGCCGCCCTCGCCCTGCGGTGGGCAGGACGACCCCGGCGAAGCCCGAAATTTCAATGGGTTTTCCCTGTTATCCCCAGGCCTGGAAAAAAACTGTGGAAAAACAAAGAAATCGGGAGAACAGCCTGCATCGAAAAAGTGACTGTGCTATGGTTTCTCCATCACGTCGCCTCGGCACCAGCCGAGGCGATTTCGTCGTTTTCGCCCGCAATTCCGCCAAATACCCGGCGGGGTCTGACCCCCGATGTTTTCATTTGAGCGTTCGCGAGGCCCAGTGGGGTCTGACCCCCGTTGTTTTCATTTGAGCGTTAGTGAGGGTTGTCCCGGAGCTCGAGGAACTTCTCGAGGGCCCGCCGGTGGGCGTTGGCGCCGGAGCCGACGATCCCTCCGTCGCGGGCATCTTTGGCTGCGTCCTCGAGCGCCTTCAACAGGTCGTGCAGATTGTCCTCGGGGCTCGCCGTTCGGACGGCGTCGAAGGCCACGTGCACCTGGCCGAGCGACTCCTGGACCTCGGCAAACTCCTTGTCGAGCTTGGCGCGGGCCTTGGCAAGGTCTTCTTCGTGGCTCAACGTCGTATCCAATCTGTGGCGAAAGATCCCCGGCCATCGGGATTCATCCCATCTTGGTCGACTCGGCTTCGACGGCGCGGTAATTCGCTTGCGATCGTCGTGAGGTCGGTCATCATGGACCCAGCCACCGTTCGCCTTGGAGAGGTGCGGCGCGGCGTTCCCACCCGTCCCCACCGCGCCACCGATTGCGCGCCAACTCCAAGGCGAACACAACATGAACGACCACATGCTCGAACCTGGCTGGTGGCAGGCATCCGACGGCCGCTGGTATCGGCCCGAGGACTTTCCGGGTGCACCCGACGGCCCACCCAGCCAGTTCGGCCAACGGCCCGCCGCCCCCGCCGGAGCCCTCGGTGTGGTGATCGAACCCGCGGCCTCGACCGGTTCGGCCGCTAAAGCTCCCGCGGCGAGCAGCCGGTCCGGCGGCGGACTCCGCACCGCCATGGTCGCGGTGGCCGCGCTGTTGATCCTCGTCGCGATCGGAGGTGCCTCCTGGCTCGCACTCTCCGGCGATGATCAGTTGGACCAGGCCGTCGCCGAGGCAGCAGCCGGAGCGACCGGGACGGGGGCCATCGCGCCCCCGCCCGGTCAGGCGGCCGAGCCCGCGGAGCGCCCCGCCGCCCCTGCGCCGGCCGACGCGAACGCCGAAGACGACGAAGCAGGGCCCGGGGAGGAGGAGCCGCCCGACGAGCTGGACTCGCTGGCCCCGGGCGAGATCTTGGGTGAGCCCGAAGCGGTCGCCGACGTCGGCGGTTGCCGGATCCTGGGGACCGACCGGATCGAGGTCGCCCTCGAGAACCGCAGCCAGGAGCGGGTGAGCTACGTGCTCGACGTCGTGATGCGCGACAGCGCCGGTACCAAGATCGGGGCCGACGATGTGTTCGTTCGATTCGTCCGCCCGAAGGAGACGGTCGCCGAGATGATCTACACCTTCGAGATCAACGGAGCGGTGACGTGTGAGATCGGCCGGGTGCGCCGCTGGGAGGATCCGTCGCTCAACGAATTGACCGATGCGACGTGCCGCATCGTCGGGGTGGACTCCCTGAACGAAATCGAGGTGCGGGTGTCGGTGACCAACCCCACCGACGACGTCGTCGAATACGACGTCGCCGTCGCGATCATGCGCGATGGCAAACGCATCGGGATCGCCCGGGCGGGGTTTCGCGAGGTCTACGGCAGCGAAACCGACTCCAAGTCGGCCGCCAGTCGAGTGCAGGGCCCCGACGCGGGCGCGACGTGTGAGATCGTCGACATCGAGCGCACCACCGGCTGATTCCCCCAGCCCTACCCACCGGAGCCCGTACCCAACTAAAAGATCCGCCGCCCGCATCCGATAGGAGCCAATGCGTAGCGGCGGTACCCGACCGATGGGGCGATCACTGATCGCCCTTCTCACCCTGTTGGCGATGCTGGCCGGCGCGGCGCCCAGCGCCGCGCAGGGCACGGAACCCGACGCCGAGAGCGCACCCGAGGTGCGCACCGAAACCGATCTCGATCCGAACCCCGAAGCCGGTCGGCCCCGAGTGTGGGCCATCCATGATTCGGTGATGCTCGGCGCCCGCACCAACACCCGGGCCGCGTTGCCCGGCTATGAGGTCAACTTCGATGGGTTTGGCGGCTTCCGCCCGCAGGCGGCGCCCGCGCTGATCGCCCGGCAGCGCCATCTGATCGACGACATCGTCGTGGTGGCCCTCGGCACCAACTACCTGGGCAACGAGGCCAACTTCGCCGCCGATGTCGAGCGCACCCTCGTCGCCCTTGCCGACGTCGACCGGGTGATCTGGGTCAACGCCCAGGTGTATCGCCGCGGCATGCTCGAAGTGAACCGGGTGCTCGAAGCCGCCGCCACCCGCTGGGACAACGTCCAGCTGGCCGACTGGGCCGGGATCTGGCGTCCGGAGTACGTGTGGGCTCCCGGCGACGTGCACCTCACCCATCCCGGCCGTGACGCCTACGCCGAACTCGTCCGCTCCCATGTCGAAGGTGATGCCTCGGTGGGGCTGGCGCCGAAAGGTGCCGCACTGATCGAGGACAAGCGAGGCAGTCTGCTGGTCACCGGTTACGCCTATGACCCCGACGACGAGGCGCCGGTGATGACCCGGGTGCTGATCAACGGCCAGGTGTACGCCGAACAGCTGGCCCGACGCCCCCGCAGCGATCTCGGCCATCTCGAGATCGGTCCCCGGCACGGCTTTCGGATGCGGCTGTCGGTGCCCGACGGTGTCCACCGGGTGTGCGTCGAAGCCCTCGACCTCGACGGCAAGCGTTCGCGCGTGATCGGCTGCGAGCAGGTCGCGCTGCATCACGAACCGGTGGGTTCGCTCGACCGGGCCGTGCCCGGCGCCGGCACCATCACCCTCGGCGGCTGGGTGATGGACCCCGATCGCAAGCGGCCGAGCGTTGCGCACGTCTACATCGATGGTCGCTACGTCACGGCGGTGCGAGCTCGGGTCGAACGCCCCGATGTCGCCGCCGCATTCGGCAACGGCTCGCGGCACGGATTCCTGTTCACGGTGCCCTCACCGCCGGGCGTGCACGAGGTGTGCATCTACGGCATAAACGAGATGGCCGGCTGGCGCAACCCGTCGATTGGCTGTCGCACCGTCACCGTCTAGAGCCGGACGGCGCTCGGTCAGATGGTGATCTGGCCGGCGGGGTCGAGGGTGGGTGACGCCGCGGGCAGAACCTCGTCGCACCGGTGACCGCTGGTCACCATCTCGTTGAGGGCCTTGATCTTGCGGCTGGCCGTGGTCTCGAACGCCGGTGGGTACACCGCGTGAACCGCCGCGGCTGCCGCCGCGCCCGCCAACTGCGCGGCACAGCCGAGCGCAAAGCGGAAGTGTTGACCGTAGGTCTCCTCGACGGTGGCCGGATGAGCCGTGAGTCGCTGTGGAAGTGCCATGCCTCAACGGTAGAAGATTTCCGTTGAAACGTTCTGGCAAAAACCTCACGGTCGTGGCCGCAACGAGTGAAAACGTTGCGCAAAGAGGAGAACGAGCGTAAAATCATTCTATTGTGGACGAAGTTGATCGGGAAATTGTGCGCTTACTCCAGGCGGACGCATCGCTGTCGGCCCGAGAGGTGGCCGAACACGTTGGATTGACCGCGACACCGTGCTGGCGCCGCATCCAGAATCTGGAGAAATCGGGCGTCATCGCCAGTCGGGTGGCGCTGCTCGATCGATCCAAGCTGAACCTCGGTGTGAGCGCGCTGGTGCAGATTCGTACCAACGAGCACAGCCAACCCTGGCTGGAACGCTTTCAGGCGGGTATCGCCGAGTTCCCCGAAATCGTCGAGGCCTACCGCACCAGCGGCGAGATCGACTACGTCCTCAAAGTCGTCGTGCCCGACATCGCGGCCTACGACGCCTTCTACAAACGACTGATCGATGCCGTCGACCTGTACGACGTGCGCACCGTGTTTGTCATGGAAGAGATGAAACACACCACCGCGCTGCCGCTCGACTATCTCGACTGAGCCCGGACATCTCGATGATGTCCCGGGCCCAACCCGCCCGGGAGCGAAAGTCAGCTTCGCGGTACTGTCGCGAACATGACCGAGCAGTTGCATGGCCGAATCATCGATGTCAACGATCGCAAGATCATCGAAGGCACCGAGGTCGGCGTCACCGCGGTGCGGGCCGACGAGTCCCAGGCCACCGTGGTGGTCCGCGCCGATGCGACGGGCGAGTTCGTGATCGACCTGCCCGCCGGGCCCTTTACCGCAGCCCGAGCGGCGGCCGCGTTCGAGGGCTGCGCTCCGGTGGAGCTCGACCTCGATGACGACGGTGAGATCCTGGGCGGCGACATCGTATTCACGGTCGATCCGGGAATGGATTCGCACCTGCGGCTCGGCGCGGGCTGATCCATGCTGCTCCCGCTGTTCGAAGAGGTCGCCGACGCCATGGTGAGCCTGGTGCCGAGCGAGCTGGGCGAATGGCACCACAAAGTCCATCGCGGGGGTATCAAGGTGTGGTTCGGGTCGGCTACGCCATCGCGCGAACACTACGAGTCACAGATGATTCCTCGCCGCCACATCGACGGTGAGTCCGGGGTCGCCCTCGAGACCGGCTTCCACGCCGAAAACAAGGTTCAGGCCGACAATGACGCCGTGCTCGATCATCTCATCGCCAAGGAGAAGACCTGGCGCAAAGCGCTCGGCCCCGATGCCGTGGCCGGCCCGTTTCTCGGGCGACCCGACGACTGGCGGCGGGTCTCGGAAACCTGGCTCGACGCCGATCTCGGCGAACCGGAGCTGGCCATCGAACTGGCGAGCCGGCTCACCGACTACATCGAAGTCCTCGAACCGCTGCTGCGGGCGCAGCCCGGTCGATGACCGACCCGCCGATCGTCGGCGACCACCGGCCTGAGTTTCAGGCCGTCGCCGACGCCTTCGCCGCCAACTTCAGGCCGACCGGCACCGCCGACGGCCCCGCCGACGTCGGTGAACTCGGAGCGGCGCTCGTCGTGCTGGTCGGGGGCGAAACCGTGCTCGACCTGGCCGGCGGATGGGCCGACATTGCCGGAACCCGGCCCTTTCAGCCCACCTCGCTCGTCAACGCGTACTCGGTGGGTAAGGCCCTCACCGCCGTCGCGGTGATGCGCCTGGTCGACGACGGGCGCCTCGAGCTCGACCGCCCCCTGACCGAGCACTGGCCCGAGTTCGCCGCCGGCGACAAGCACGGCGCGACGCTGCGCCACGCGCTCACCCATGCCGCCGGTGTCCCGGCCATCGCCGAGCCCATGGCCAACGACGCCCTCGCCGACTGGGATGCCATGGCGGCCGCGGTGGCCCGCACTCCGGCGTACTGGGAGCCCGGTTCGGCCCACGGCTACCACGTCAACACCTTCGGTTACGTCGCCGCGGCCGCGGCCTGCCGAGTCACTGGATCGACCTTCCCCGAGCTGCTCCGAGCCGAACTCACCGGCCCGGTCGGCGTCGCCGACGACCTCTTCATCGGGACCCCGGTCGGACATCTCGACCGCTGTGTCGAGATCGATGTCGGCGGCCCGGGCACCGGCCCGCTCGCGTTTCCCGATGAGGGCGACGACCGGGCTCGCATGCTGCACGCCGCCTATTTCAACCCGCCCTCGATCGCTGGCATGGGGATGGTGAACAGCGCCGAGTGGCGTAGGGCGTCGGTGCCGTCGACCAACGGCCAGATGACCGCACGAGCCGTCGCCCGGTGTTACGCCGCGCTCTTGCCATCGGCCTCGTCGCCGCTGCTGAGCGGCGACCTGCTCGCCGAGGCGACGTCCACCCAGACCGACGGTCCCGACCTCATCATCGGCCGGCCCACGCGATTCGGACTGGGTTTTCAGCTGCATCGCGACGAGCGGACGTTGGGCACGACCCCGGCCGCGTTCGGTCACTACGGCTACGGCGGGTCGCTGGGCTTCGCCGACCCCAGTCTCGATGTGGCGTTCGCGTTTCTGACCGCCCGTCCGGGCGATCGCTGGCAGCCGCCGCGCACAAAGCGCCTACTGGCGGCGCTGCGGTCGTGCTTTTCGATTCCCTAGCGCCGCGCCCGGGGGAGGCCGAGATGGGCTTCGGCCACCATGTTGCGGTTGATCTCCGATGTCCCGCCGTAGATCGTGGTGACCGGTGCGTGGCGGAAGGTCTCTTCGACGAACGCCACGTGCGGGCCATCGCCCTCGACCCGTTTGACCAATCCGTCCGGCCCCATCGCATCCATGAACCAGTGGCTGTGCTTCTTGAAGGTCTCCGAGGCGAAGAGTTTCGTCATCGAACCCTCGACCCCGAACGGCGCGCCGGTATCGGCGAGGTAGGCGGTCTTTTGCGCGAAACATCGGCAGACCTCGACGTCGATCATCGCCCGCACGAGCGACTCGCGCAGCCCGGGGTCGTCGATCATGGCGCCGCCGTCGGGCGCCGGTGCGTCGGTCGCCCAATCGATGGTCGCGTCGATGAGCGGCGGCGAGTAGAACTGTCCGCCGGCGATGCCGCGCTCGAACTTCAGCGCGGTCTTCATCACGTTCCAGCCGCCGTCCACGTCGCCGAGGCGCCACTTGTCGTCGAGGCGGACCTCGTCGTAGAAGGTGGCGTTCGAACGCTCGTAGCCCATGGTCCACACCGGTTGGATCTCGATACCCGGCGAGTCGAGCGGGACGATGAAGAACGTGAGGCCCTTGTGCTTGGGAACGTCGGGATTCGTGCGGGTGAGCAGGATCACGTAGTCGGCGACGTGGGCCATCGTGGTCCACATCTTTTGTCCGTTGATCACCCATTCGTCACCGTCGCGCACCGCCTTGGTCTGGGCGGCGGCCACGTCGGAACCCGACTCGGGTTCGCTGTAGCCAAACGCCCCCAGCGCGTCGCCGGACAGCAAGCGGGGGACGACCTCGCCTTTGAGAAAGTCGTTGCCCAACTCGAGGATGATCGACGCCATACCGATGGCGACACCCATGGCGTCGATCGGGGCGCGGAACAGTTGCAGCTCCTCGATGAGCACCGACATCTTGAGCGGGCTCATGCCGCCGCCGCCGAGCTCGGTGGGCACGGCCCCGCTCAGCCAACCCTTGGCGGCCATGGCCTTGTGGAGGTCGTCGCTGTGCACGGTGCCGGTGTCGACTTCCTCGAGCACGGCGTCGGTCACGTGTTCGGTGAGGAACTCCTGCACCTCGGTGCGGAAGGCCTCAACGTCGGCGGGATAGGAGAAATCCATCAGGCGGCCGCCCCTTCGGTCGAATCGGGGGCGAGCACCACGTCGGCGAGGCGGCGATACTCCGCGCTCGGCGGGCCGAGCACCAGGGTGCGCGCCTTCGCTTGGCGGTAATAGAGCTGGATGTCGTACTCCTCGGCGTAGCCGTATCCGCCGTGATACTGCAGGCTGGCCGCGGCGCACGCCTGGGCGGTCTCGCCCGCGAACAGAAACGCCATAGCGGCGAGCCGGTCGGCGTCGGCGTTGCCCGAATCGAGCGCCCAGACCGCTTTGTGGGCGAGGAAGACCGCACCCTCGAGCGACGTGGCGACATTGGCAAAGCCATGCTGCACCGCTTGGAACGAGCCGACGGGTACCCCGAACTGCTCGCGCTCCATGGCGTAGGTGGTGCCGAGGCTGAGGGCCTCCTGCGCCAGACCGGTGAGGCCGACTGCGGTCAGGGCCTGCCACTCCGACACCATCCGCCGCCACTCGGTTTCACCCGCGGCGGCGAGCGTCTGGCCATCGCCGAGCGTGCGGTTGGCGAGGGCGAGGTCGCCCGTGTTGGCTTGGGCGGCGCCGGGAGCGGCGTCGCCGCCGACCACCAGCGCTCCGTCGGCGAGCCCGAGTACGACGTCGGCCACCGCCCCGCCGGGGACGAGACGGGCCTCGCCCTCGATGGCGGCGCGGAGTGCGAGGGTGGCGATCCGGTCGCCGGCCACCAGGTCGGCGACCGCATCGTGGCCGGGGTCGGTCGCGATGAGTCCCCGAACGGCAACCGCGTGCTCGATCAGCGGCACCGGCGCCAGGCGCCGGCCGGCTTCGGCGGCGACCACCGCGAGGTCCGAAAGCGTCGCCCCACCGCCGCCATGTTCGACCGCCACGGCCATGCCGGGAGCGCCCATTTCGGCCAGGCGCTTCCACAGATCCGGCGAGTGGCCGAGGTCGGCAGCCTCGCGCACCGCGTCGGGCGGGCACTGATCGGCGAAGAAGCCGGCAAAGACCTCCTGCACCGCGATCTCATCGTCGGTCATCTCGAGTCGCATGGGCTGAGCGTAGGTCGACAAACGCCGATTCTCCCAGCTCACGAGCGACGAGAAATCTGGCGGTATCGGAGGGTTTTGGGGCGGTTGGCCCCATCCTCAACCTATGGTTTCTCCCCCCGCGGCCTCGCTGGCCACGCGCGCCGATCTTCGCAATATCGCGATCGTCGCCCACGTCGATCACGGTAAGACCACGCTCGTCGATGCCATGTTGCATCAGGCCGGGGCGTTCAGCGCCCACCAGGAAGTCGCCGAGCGGGTGATGGATTCCATGGATCTCGAGCGCGAGAAGGGCATCACCATCCTCGCCAAGAACACCGCCATTCGGTGGGGCGACACCAAAATCAATGTCGTCGACACCCCCGGTCACGCCGACTTCGGTGGCGAGGTCGAGCGGGCGCTCACCATGGTCGACGGTGTCGTGCTGCTGGTCGACGCCAGCGAGGGCCCGTTGCCCCAGACCCGCTTCGTGCTGCGCAAGGCGCTGACCGGCCAGCTGCCCGTGATGCTCGTCGTGAACAAGATCGACCGGGCCGATGCTCGTATCGAAGATGTCGTCACCGAAGTCGAGGACCTGTTCCTCGATCTCGACGCCGACGAGGACCAGATCGACTTCCCGATCCTGTACTGCAACGCCCGCGAAGGGACGGCCACCACCGACCCCGCGGTGCCGGGCACCAACCTCGAGCCGCTCTTCGAAGCGCTGCTGGACTTCATCCCCGCGCCGACGCACGACCCCGACCACACCCTGCAGGCGTGGGTCACGAACCTCGATGCGTCGCCCTATGTCGGTCGCCTGGCGATGTGTCGCATCATGCACGGCACGATCAAGAAGGGTCAGCAGGTCGCGTGGTGCAAGAGCGACGGCACCAGCGAGAACGTCAAGATCACCGAGCTGTACGTCACCGAAAATCTCGAGCGGATCGATGCCGACGAAGCGTCGGCCGGCGAGCTGATCGCGGTGGCCGGCCTGCCCGACGTCACCATCGGCGAGACCCTCACCGACGCGTCCAACCCCGTCGCCATGCCCGTGATCACCGTCGACGAACCCAGCTTGTCGATGACCATCGGCATCAACACCTCACCGCTGGCCGGTCGCGACGGCAACAAGCTCACCGCCCGCCAGGTCATCGCCCGACTCGATGCCGAACTGGTTGGCAACGTCTCGCTGCGCGTCCTGCCGCTCGATCGCCCTGACGCATGGGAAGTGCAGGGCCGGGGCGAACTGCAGCTCGCCATCCTGGTCGAGATGATGCGCCGCGAAGGCTTCGAGCTCACCGTCGGTAAGCCGCAGGTGGTGACCCGCGAGGTCGACGGCACGCTGCACGAGCCGGTCGAAGCGGTCACCATCGACATCCCCGAGGAGCACGTCGGCGGGGTCACGCAGCTGTTGGCGCCGCGCAAGGCCCGCATGCTCGAGATGGTGAACCACGGCACCGGCTGGGTGCGGCTCGACTATGTCGTACCCGCTCGCGGTCTCATCGGGTTCCGCACCGACTTCCTCACCGAGACCCGCGGCACCGGCCTGCTGCACCACGTGTTCGAAGGCTGGGAGCCCTGGTTCGGCGAGATCCAGACCCGGCGCACCGGCTCGCTCGTCGCCGACCGTCTCGGCACAGCCACGAGCAACGCCATCATGAACCTCCAGGACCGGGGCACGTTCTTCGCCGACGTCGGCGCCGACGTGTACGAAGGCATGATCGTGGGCGAGAACCCGCGGCCCGGCGACATGGATATCAATATCTGTAAGGAAAAGAAGCACACCAACGTGCGCGCCGCCGCCGCCGATCAGCTGGTCCGGCTCACGCCCGCGACGGTGTTGTCGCTCGAGCAGTGCCTCGAGTTCATCTCCGACGACGAGTGCGTCGAGGTCACGCCGAACCACCTGCGGCTGCGCAAGGTCGCCCTCGACGCCACCGCCCGTGCCCGTCTGGCCAAGACGCTCAAGAACGCGCGCGACGACGACTAGCGGGATCGGTGCACCGGTGGCTAGCCGGCCATCGCCATCGCGGCATACATCGCCACCCCGGAGGCCATGGCGTCTTCGTTGACGCGCATGAGGTTCGAGTGGTTGCTGGGCGCTTCGAGCGAGTTGGCGATGTCGGCCGGACACACCCCGAGGAAGGCCATGGCGCCCGGGACCTCCTGGAGCACGTAGCTCCAGTCCTCGGCGCCCATCACCGGCGTCGGTAGGTCGAAGTAGTGGTCGGAGCCGAGCGTGTGGCCGGCGATCTCGGCGACGAGGTCGGCCTGGTCGGCGTGGTTCACCGTCACCGGGTACCCGGCCTTGATCTCGCAGCTGCACGAGCAACCGTGGGCGGCGGCGACGTTGGTCGACATGCGTTCCACTCCGGCGTGGATCTGGTTGCGACTGTCTTCGCTCAACGCACGGATCGTCCCTTCGACGAGCGCGGTTTCGGGGATGACGTTCGTGGTCGTGCCCGCCTGGACGTGGGCGACGGTGAGCACGCCCGGCTGAGCGACGTTGATGTCGCGGGTGATCATGGTTTGCAGCCCGGTGATGATCGCGGCCGCCGCGGGGATGGGGTCGGTCGCCATGTGCGGGCTCGACGCGTGCCCACCCCGGCCTTCGACCGTGAGGTGGAAGGTGTCGGCACTGGCCATGAACGGTCCCCGGCGGGTGGACAGAAAACCGGCGGGAATGCTGGGCGTCACGTGGATGGCGAACGCCCGGTCGACCCCCTTGGTGACACCTTCGTCGATCATGTGCCGGGCGCCGGCAAAGCCCTCCTCGCCGGGCTGGAACATGAAACGCACCTTGCCGGTGAAGTCGTTGCGGTTGTCGCTCAGCAGTCGGGCGGCGCCGACCAGCATGGCGGTGTGGGCGTCGTGGCCGCACGCGTGCATCCGCCCCTCGTCGGTCGACCGGTAGTCGACATCGACGTCCTCCTGCATGGGCAGCGCGTCCATGTCGCCGCGCAGCAGCACGGTCGGGCCGGGCTTGCCGGTGTCGAGTTCGGCGACGACCGAGGTGAGCGCTTCACCCGTGGTGATCTCGAGACCGAGTCCGGTGAGGGCTTCGAGCACCTTGGTCTGCGTGCGGGGCAGGTCGAGACCGAGTTCGGGCTCGCGATGGATGGCCCGCCGGAGCTCGACCACATCGGGTTGGATCCCGTCGGCGGCATCGCGTAGTTCGGAGCCATCGGGCAGGGAGCGGTGAGCGGCGTCGGTCGTCATGTTCTGAGCCTGCCGGGTTCGGTGTCGCTCGGCAAACGCTCGGTGCGGCCGCCTGGCAGAGATCGGCCAGAATGGTTCCATGCCGGCTACCGAACCCCCGTCCATCGGTGCGTGGCTCGCCGCGCTGCCCAAGGTGGAACTGCACGTGCATCTCGAGGGGTCGATGTCCGTCGCCACGGTCGCGTCTCTCATCGAGCGCCACCAACTGGACGCGTCGAGGGTGTGGCCCGACGGGTTGCCGGAGCGCTTCTCGTTCGACGGCTTTCCGGATTTCGCCCGCCAGTTCTTCTTCGGTCTCTCGCTGCTGCGCACCGGCGAGGACCTGGCGACCATCACCGCAGATCTGGCGGCGACCCTCGCCGGCCAGAACGTGCGCTACGCGGAGATCACGACGACTGCGTACACCCACTTTCTCGCCAAGGAGGATCGGGCGGGCATGGCTCCGTCGGAGTACCGCGCTGGCCTCAACGAGGGGCGGCGCCGGGCCGCGGCGGCCGGGGTCGATATCGGTTGGGTAATCGACATTCCCCGCGATATCGAGATGCCGGACAGCAGCGTGACCATCGACTATCTCGAGAGCGATCTCACCCCGGACGGGCTCGTGGCCATCGGCCTCGGTGGCTACGAGGTTGGCTTCCCCGCCGCTCCCTATGCCGACCAGTTCGCTCGGGCCCGGGCGATCGGTCTGCATTCCGTGCCGCACGCCGGCGAAACCGAAGGCGCCGCGAGCGTGCGTTCGGCGGTCGAGGACCTCGGCGCGGAACGTGTCGGTCACGGGGTGCGCTGTCTCGAGGACGCCGCTCTGGTCGCCCGGTTGGTCGAGCAGGGCATCATGCTCGAGGTGTGCCCGACATCCAATGACCTGCTGCAGGTGATCGAGACGATCGGCGACCACCCGCTTCCTCAGTTGCGCGACGCTGGGCTGCGGGTGTGTCTCAACACCGACGACCCCGGGTGGTTTGCCACCGACCTGAACACCGAGTTGATGGTGGCCACGGAGCATCTCGGGGTTGGGCTCGGCGATCACCTCGCGATACAGCGCGACGCGGTGGCCGCCTCGTTCGCGTCCGACTCGGTGAAGCGGCAGCTCACGGATGCGCTCGCCGCGGTGGTGGTGCCCGGCTAGGAGCCTGCGGTGCTACCCGAGGTCGGCGAGATCGCTCGGGTGGGCGACGAGGCTTCTGGCGCCGGCGTCGAGCAGCCGCTGCCCGAGGGATGGGCGAGCGTGCTGCCCGCCCGTGAACCCGACGACGTGCATCCCCGCGGCCACGCCGGCCTGCACGCCATGGGGGCTGTCCTCGATCACCGTGCACTGCTCGGGGGTCACACCCATCGACGAGGCCGCGTGCAGAAACAGATCTGGTGCGGGCTTGCCATTATCGACCATTTGGGCCGAGAAGATCGCGTCGGGGGCGAAGTAGCCGGCCAGGTCGGTGACCTCGAGCGACAGTTGGATGCGGTCGAGGTCGCTGCTCGATGCGATGCAGCGGGGGAGGGGGGAAGCGAGCAGATAGTCGGCGATGCCGTCGACCGGTTGGAGGCGATCCGGGAAGGAGTCGAGGGTGCGGGTCTCGATCTGCTCGCGCAGACCGGCGGGCATCGGGCGGCCGAACTGATCGGCCAGCGTGGCCATCATCGACGAGTAGCTCAACCCGACAAATCGGTCGATGATCTCACCGGTGGTGATCTCGAACCCGGCGGCGTTGAGCAACTCGGCTTCGATCTCGACCGCCAGTATCTCGCTGTCGACCAGCACACCGTCGCAGTCGAAGATGATGAAGTCGCGGACGTTCGGATCAGCCATTCGCCGAACCCTACCGGTGAGCCTCCGCCGGGTGGCGGCGCGAGCGGAGGCGGCTCCTAGGCTCGGGCCATGGCTTCGATCACAAAACGGGACGTCGACGGCACGGCGGTTTTCATCCTCGACATGGGTGACACCGAGAACCGATTCAACCTGGCGTCGGTCGCCTCGATCAACGAGTGTCTCGACGAGGTCGAGCAGGCCGATGGGGCGCGGGCACTGGTCACCACCGGCCGGGGCAAGTTCTTCTCGAACGGGCTCGATCTCGATGAGTTGATGTCGGGTGAGGTCAGCGCCGAGGACTTCCTGGGCCCCGCGCTCGGCATGCTTGGCCGGGTGCTCACCTTTCCGGCGCCCACCGTGGCCGCGATCAACGGGCATGCGTTCGCCGGTGGCGCCATGTTGGCGATCGCCCACGACCGACGGGTGATGCGGGCCGACCGCGGGTTCTGGTGCGTCAACGAGGTCCTGCTCGGCATGCAGTTCACGCCGGGGATGCTCGAGCTGTTGAAGGAGCGCCTGCCCACCACCACATTCCACAAGGCCCTGACCGCGGCCCATCGCTTCGGGGGCGACGAAGCCGAGGCGGCGGGGATCGCCGACGAGCTTGCCCCCGAGGCCGAGGTGGTCGAGCGGGCGGTCGCCCTCGTGGCCCCGTTGGGCCCGACCGCAGGACCGGTGCTGGGGGAGATGAAGGGCCACATGTACCCGACGGCCGCCCGGTTGCTGGCCGACGGTGTGCTGTAGGAACGGTGTGCTTTAAGGTCGGTCCATGACCAACCTGGCCGACGAAAAGTACCTGTCGTTCACCACGTTTCGGAAGAACGGCGAACGCAAGAGCCTCCCGGTGTGGGTCGTCGGGCTCGACGACGGCACACTCGGGTTCACCACCGGCGAGACGTCGTGGAAGGTGAAGCGGTTGGCCAACGACGATCGGTGTGAGGTGCAGCCCTGCAACAGTCGCGGGGTGGTCACCCCCGGTTCGACCGTGGCCACCGGCACCGCCCGAATGGTCCAGGGTGCCGAGTTCGACGTGGTCGACGGTCTGGTGGCCAAGAAGTACGGCATCCAGCGCACCGCAATCCAGTTCATGGGCAAGATCGCGACCCTGCTCAAGCGGGCCGACGAGCAGGGCAACGCCGCCATCATCATCACCCTCGACTGAGCGACCCGCCCCCACCGGGGTCTGACCCCGGCGGTCACTTCCGGCGACCACTTACACCGTAAGGGGGTCTGACCCCGGCGGTCAGTTCCGGCGACCACTTACACCGTAAGGGGGCCTGACCCCCCGAAGTTCGTTTGAGCGTCACCGCGCCAGCCCCACCGGCGTCTGACCCAAGCGAGGAAGCTCTACTTACACCGTACTTACACCGTAAGGGGGTCTGACCCCCTGAAGGACGGGATCGGGGTCTGACCCCCTGAAGTGACCCCTTGAGGTGAGCGAGCAGTCCCACCGGGGTCTGACCCCGTTAGTGGAGGTGGTAATCGGCGGGGTCGACGGTTCGGGTGCGGCGCCAGTAGTCGAGCAGGCTGAAGGGCCAGTTCTGCGTGACCCGACCGGCGTCGTTCTTGTACCAGGAGTTCACCGTCGAGGCGCCCCAGACCATCGCCCGGTTGCCGGCGTCGACCTCGGCGTTGAACGCATCGTGCACGTCGGCCTTCACGGCCATCGATTGGTGCCCGCCGCGGTACAACAGTTCGAGGCACGACAACACGTAGTTGGTCTCGCACTCGCTGAAGAAGATGATGCTGCCGTTCACCACGATGTTGGTGTTCGGCCCGTACATCACGAAGAAGTTGGGGAAGTCCGGCACGGTGACGCCGAGGTAGGCCCGGGCCTCGCCGCCGGCCCATCGATCGTGCAGATTCGAGCCGTCGCGCCCGACCACCTGCATCGGCGTGAGGAACTTCGACGCCTGAAACCCGGTGGCGAAGATCACCACGTCGACCTCGTGGGCTGCACCACTCGAATCGACCAGGCCCGTCGGGGTGAAGCGGTCGATGCCCTCGGCGACCAACTGCACGTTGTCGCGCAATAACGCCCCCGCCCAACTGCCGTTGTCGACGAGAACCCGCTTGCTGGCCACAGGGTACGTCGGCACGGTTTTGGCCGCGAGCTCGGGGTCCGACTCGTACTGGAACTCGAGGTACATCGTCAGCATCGCTCGCATCTCGTCGTTGAGCGCGCTCACTGCACGGGTGCGGTCGCCGTCCCATTCGGGGTCGACCTCACACGCCGGGAGCACGCTCTCCGCGCCCCGCCAGAACTGCCAGAACCGGTACCAACTCCGGTAGTGCGGCACATGGGCGAACAACCATCGGAGGCCCGGCGCGATGTCGGCGTGGTAGTCCTCGACCGGAAAGAACCAGTTGGGAGTTCGCTGAAACACCACCAGCTCGGCGACCGACTCGGCGATGATCGGCACGAACTGGGCCGCGCTGGCTCCCGTCCCCACGACCGCGACCCGCTTGCCGGCGAGGTCGACATCGTGGTCCCAGCGGGCGGAGTGAAAGGTGGGCCCGGCGTAGTCGTCGAGGCCGTCGAAGTCCGGGAGGTTGGGCCGGTTGAGTTGGCCAACCGCGCTGATCACCGCCTGGGCGTCCAGTTCGACCGCGTCGCCATCGGCCGGTTGGATGCGCACCCGCCAAAGCGCGGCGGCATCGTCCCAGCGGGCATCGATCACCTCGTGCTCGAAGCGGATGTGGGGTCGGAGTCCGAACTCGTCGGCGCAGCGGCGGAAATACTCGAGCAGCACCGGGCGAGGGGAGTGGTGCTGGGGCCAGTCGGTCTGGGCGAACGAGTAGCTGTAGGACTGGTTCGGAACGTCGACCCGGCACCCGGGATACGTGTTTTCGAGCCATGTGCCACCGACGTCGGCGTTCTTTTCGATCATCACGAACGGGACGCCGGCCTGGTTCAGGCGGTGGCCGGCGACGATGCCGGACATGCCCGCGCCGACGATGAGCACCGGCGCACGATCGTCGGCGTCGAACTCGGCGGCCGTCCAGTCCGGCGCCCGGTGGTCGGCGTCGATCCCCAGCTCCTCGGTGAGCAGGTCGGTGTACTCGGTCAGGTCCGCTCCGCCCGACCCGAACTCCATGATGGCGGTGAGCGCGTCGTCCCCCTTACGGTGTAAGGGGGTCTGACCCCCGGCGTACTGACCCCCGGCTTGCTTACGGTGTAAGGGGGTCTGACCCCCGGCATCGCGGTAGGTGGCCAACGTCGTCAGCGCGAGCGCCCGGATCTCCTCCTGCTGTTCGGGCGAGAGCCCACCCTGGGGTTCGCGGGCCGTGAGCGGGTCGATACGCAGGTGGGGCCGCAGGAGCCCGAGATCGCCGGTCAAAAAGGCCAGGGCCGGGAGCAACGGTGGCAGGTACGCCTCGGCCAGTGCGGCGGCGATCTCGTCGTCGGCCGCGGTGAGCGGTTTGATGGTGGGCTGCACCGACGGCGTGGTCATGGCCGGACCGTAGCCCGGCGGCGCGAACCGCCCCAGTCCGCTAATCGGCGCGGACCGCGCGCATCGTCCACCGGAACCGGTGGCGGCCGCCCCCCACCTGGTACGCAGGCAGCGTGTCGGGGCCGCACGCGCCCGTGCCCACGCCCCGCATGGCCGCGTCGAGGTGAACGTCGACGGCATCGATCGCCTCGAGCTCGGCTTCGGTGACCGCGGCGGTGAGGGCCTGGTCGGTGTGGTGGCGGGCCGAGAAACCGAACGGCTGGTCGGACCCGAACTCGATTCCCGTCCCCGATCGGTTGGTCAGCGCAAACCGGAGTGTCTCGGTGTGGTGGCCCTGCTCCTGGGGCACCACGTAGGGGTGGTACTGCTCGGCGACGGTTGCCTCCCAGCGGCCGGGAAGGCCCGATGCCCGACGGTCCGGATAGGTCTCGTGCGGCCCGAGCCCGTCCCAGCGCAGCCGATCGCGACCGCCGTCGATCGCCAGACGGATGCCCACCCGGGGTAGATCGCTCCATTCGTCGGGCAGCGAGATGGACTCGGCAACCTCGATGCGGTCGCCGATTACCGACAGCGTGCTCCGGTGGGTTCCCGCGCCGCCGGAGCAGCTCCAGGTGCGGTCGATCGTGACGGTGGTGACCCCGCTGCGGGTGCGCGTGGCGACCGTCCCCGCGTCGATCCGTAGCGCGTCGAGCCCGAGGTCCATCCACCGATGGCGCACCGCGGGTACGTCGGCCATCCAGCCCTGGGCAACACCGTCGTTGTCGACCGGAGCGCGCCACAGGGAAAGCTCGGGGGCGGCGGCCAAGAGCTCGGCCCGTCCCACCCGCACGCTCGCGATCGTGGCACTGGCCTGGTCGATCGCGACCCGGAGCTCGCCGGACCGCAGCGTGATCTGGCCGTCGGCGGTCGCGACGGATCCGGCGGGTGCCGCAGCCGGTCGCTTCGGCGTTCCGGTGACGTCGACCGGCACGGCGTCCCATGCCACGAGGTGCCCGGCTTCGGCCCAGCTCGTGGCCTTCGTCGCCCGCGTGCGGACGACGAGGTGGGCGACCTCGGCCCCGGCGAGGGCCCGCCGGGGAAACCCGATGCGCACGGCCTTCGTCTGGCCGGCCTCGATCGGTCCGACCTTCACCGGCCCCGAGGCTACGGGGACACCGTCGACGACCAGCTCCCACTCCGCGGCAAGGTCGGAGGTGTCGGCGAACCAGCGTCGGTTGGTGATGGCGTAGCGCTGTTTGGCCGGGTCCGCGGCCGACACCGCTACCGGGCGACCGCACCATGCTAGTTCGACGAGGCCGGGGTGGGCGACGCCGTCCGGGCTAACAAGCCCGTTGATGCAGAAGTTTGCATCGTTGGGTTCGTCGCCGAAATGGCCGCCGTAGGCGAAGAACTCGCGCCCGTGATCGTCGGTCGTGCGCAACCCCTGGTCCTTCCAATCCCAGACGAAGCCGCCCTGCAGGCCGGGCTCGTTCTGGAACGCTTCCCAGTATTCGGCCAGCGAGCCGTTGGTGTTGCCCATCGCGTGCGAGTACTCGCACAAGATGAGCGGCCGGTCGTCCATTTCGGTCCGTGTCGCCCATCGAGCCCAGTCGACGATCGCCGCGATCGAGGTGTACATCGGGCACACGACATCGGTGGTCAGCCGTTCGATCGGCGACGGTTCCGCATGGCGCAGCGCCTCACCCGCGCCGGGTTCGTTCACCGAGAACCGCTTCTGGATCGCCCCTTCGTACTGCACGGCCCGAGTCGGATCGACGTGGCGAATCCACGCGGCCGCCGCGGTGTGGGCCGCGCCGTGGCCCGACTCGTTGCCGAGCGACCACGCAACGATGCTGGGGTGGTTCCGGTCGCGCAACACCATGCGTTGGCTGCGCTCGGTGATGGCCGGCGCATAGCGCGGGTCGTCACACAATGAGCTGAGCCGGGCATGGCTCTCGACGTTCGCTTCGTCGATCACGTACAGCCCGTACTCATCGCACAGATCGAGCAGGCGATGATCGTTGGGGTAGTGGGCGCAGCGCAGCGCATTGATGTTGTGCCGCTTCATCTGTTCGATGTCGGCGCGCAGGTCCGCCAGCGACTGCGTCTTGCCGGTGTCGGGGTGGTGGTCGTGACGGTTGACGCCGTTGAACATCACCGGTTGACCGTTGACCAGGAACTCGCGGTCGCGAACCTCGACGCGCGTGAAGCCGGTCCACAGGCCCGTCGCTTCGGCCACGCCGCCGTCCGGGCGGATCAGTTCCACGGTCACGCGATATCGGGTGGGTCGTTCGGCCGACCAGGGGGAGACGCCGGGCACCTCGATGGTGGTGTCGGATTGCGTCCCCGGGTGGATGTAGGCCGAAACCAGTTCGGCCAGGTTGCTCGAGAGGTCATGGGTCGAGACCCGGGCGGTGGCGGCCTTGCCAACCCGTTTGCCGCGCTCGGTAGCGAGGGTGACCTGCGTGCTCCAGCCGAGCTCGGGGGCCGAGGCAAAACGCACGAACGCGGTGACGTCCAGGCGTCCCGCACCGGTCGCGGGGTCGAAGTCTCCCCGGGCGGAGACGTCGGCGAGATGGGTCGCGGCATCGGCGCGAAGGTGGACGCCGCGGTGGAGCCCGGCGTGCCACCAGTGGTCCTGGTCTTCGATCCAGGTCGCCGCGCACCAGCGCACCACCATCACGGCCAACTGGTTCGGTCCCGCCTTCGCCGTGGTGTTCAGCATCGGGGTGAGGTCGAACTCCGCGGGCAGTCGCGAGTCGGTGCTGAGCCCGACGAACTCGCCGTTGCACCACACCAGCACCATGCTTTCGGCCCCGCCCAGATGCAGCACCACCCGACGACCCTTCCACCCGGCCGGGGTGGAGAACTCGCGCCGGTACAACCCGGTCGGGTTGTCGTCGGGCACGAAGGGCGGGTCCTCGGGCCACGGCATGATGATGTTCGTGTAGTGCGGGAGGTCGGCGGTGGCCTGTCGGGTCCAGCATCCCGGCACGTCGATCTCCCGCCAGTTCGCGTCGGAGTAGCCCGACTGGGTCCACCGTTGCGGTGCATCGGTCGGCCGGTCGATCAGCCGGAACCGCCACGCACCGTCGAGCGAACGTCGCCAGGGTGACCGCGCCGGATCTTCGGCGACCGACGCCGCGTCGCGAAACGCGCCCAGCGGCGCTCGCATGGGCAGGCGCCCGATCTGGGTGAGTTCGGGTTGGCGCCAGGGCTGGGTCGAGAGGTCCATCGGCGCATCATTGCACCTGTGACGCGGCCAGGTATTGGTGAGTACGTTGTTGGGCATCACGCGATGGAGGGATCGAACGTTGGGGAATGATCAGGCCGAAACGGACGCTCAGCACTCGGCGGATTCGCCGGACCCGGATGAGGTCGGCGCCTACGCCTTTGCCGTGTGGGGCTACAAGCAGGGCGAGATGGTCTCGCTCATGATTCACCTCGGCGACCGACTCGGTCTGTACCGGTCCATGGCGGGAGCCGGGGCGCTCACCATTGCCGAGTTGGCCACCGCCACCGGGTACCACGAGCGCTGGCTGCTCGAGTGGTGTCGGGGGCAGGCCGCCGCCGGTCTTCTCGCCTACACCGCGGCCGACGACGCTGGTGCCGGGGAGCGGTTCGAGCTGACCCCGGTGGGGGCCGAGGTCATGGCGCACGAGGACACCAGCCTCGCGTTTGCCGCCGGCGCCTTCTCGGCCATTCCCGCGCCCGACTTCGTCGATCGTCTCGCGGAAGCGTTCACCACCGGTATCGGCCTGTCCTGGGACGAGCAGGGGCCGAGCGGCGCCCATCGAACCGAGCGGATGCTGGGCCCGTGGACCCGGGTTGCGTTCGTGCCGACCATCATCCCGGCGTTGACCGGCGTGCACGACAAGCTGGTGGCCGGAGCGCAGGTTGCCGACGTCGGGTGCGGCGCCGGCCTGGCGCTGTGCACGCTCGCCGAGGCCTTTCCCAACAGCACCTTCCATGGCTTCGATCCGTCGGGGAACGCGCTGGACCTCGCCCGGGAAAAGGCGGCGACGGCCGGTCTGTCCAACGTGGAGTTCCACCACGCCGGGGGAGAGGATCTCCCGGCCGACCCGACCTTCGATTTCGTGTACACGTTCGACTGTCTGCACGACATGACCCGCCCGGCCGAGGTGATCTCGGCGATCCGTCGGTCGATGGCCGACGACGGCACCTGGTTGATCAAGGACATCCGATCATCGGGCGACTTCGTCACCAATCAGAAGAACCCGATGCTGGCGATGATGTACGGCTTCTCGGTGTCGTCGTGCATGTCGTCGGCGATGTCCGAACCTGGTGGCGCCGGCCTGGGCACGCTGGGGTTCAGCCCACCGGTCGCCGAGGAGATGGTGCGAGCTGCCGGCTTCGGTCACTTCGAGCTCCACGACTTCGAGGACCCGTCGAACCTGTACTACGAGGTTCGGATCTGAGGTCGGCAGCCGGCCGGAGGGACTTACAGGCTGGCGGCCAGGTCGGCGACGAGCGGGCCGGCGCCGGTCTCGACCGGATTGCCGTGGCCGAAGGCGGCGGCGTCGAAGGAGAAGCCGGCGAGCTTCTTCACCGATTCCTCCGCGGTGGCGAGGTCCGAGCTGAAGTCGGGGTTCGGGCCGCTGATCTCGGTCCCGTCGTCATTGCCGTTGAGGGCATCGCCGGCGACGAGTAGCCCGATGCCCTGGTCGAGCACGGAGATGGATCCCGGCGTATGCCCCGGGGTGTGGATGACCTCGAGTCCAAAGACCTCGTCGCCGTCGCCGACGGCGGTGAGGGGATTGGGGGAGATGATGTTGGCGATGTCGGCTTCGCCGGCGTAGGTCATGGCTGTCGGGGCGTTCGTGAGGACCCCGCTGAGCCCGCCGATGTGATCGCCGTGATGGTGGGTGAGGATCACGTGGGCGACCTCGGACCACCCGACGCCCATGGTGGACAACGCGTCGGCGATGGCGGCTTCGCCGCCCGGGTTTCCGGTGTCGACCACGGCGGCTTCGTTGCCTCGTACGAGCACGTAGGCCGAGACGAAGCCCATCGAGACCTGCGACCACCGGAGCTCTTCGCTGGTCGGTGCGGATCCGTCGGTCGTGGCGGGGGCGTCGCTTGCGGGCGCGGACCCATCGGTGGTGGCGGGGGCGTCGCTTGCGGGGGCGGATCCGTCGGTGGTGGCGGGGGCGTCGCTTGCCGGGGCGGCGTCACCCGACGAAGGTTCCGAGCTCGAGCACGCGGCGACGCCGGTCCCGAGGATGGCGACGGCGAAGGTGCCGCGGCCCATGTCGGCCAGGAATTGGCGGCGGTCCAGCTGGTGCACGCGGCGACGGCCTGCGAGGTGGGGAATCAGCCGCCCGAGGGCATGGAACGGGTCGGGCCGGTGCCCGTCGTGGCTGTGACTGGGGCTGGAGTCGTGCGTATGGCCATGGGCGTGCCCGTGTCCGTGTCCGTGGTGGCGGTGCTCGTGTTCGCCGGGGCGATGGTCGGCCATGGGTCCTCCTGCAGGTGTCGGCTCAGCCTGTCAGGTTGCCACGCACTAGTGGGCTCGGCGATGAGATGCGGCCGGGCCGCACCTCATCGCCAGCTCAGCAGTAGTTGTGCTCAGACCTCGCGGCCGAGGAAGGCGGCCAGTTGGTCGGCGTTGCAGGCGCCGTCGCTGCAGATTTGCTCGGCGCCGAACGGGGCCCCTTCCGGGCCGCGGAAGCTGTCCTGGATCGACTGCCGGGACTGCGCCAGCAGTTGGCCGGCGAGCTCGGAGTTGAGGTCGGTCGACTGGCCGGTGGCCTTGGCGAGGTCCCAGCCGTGCTGGAAGGTGTCGGTGGACGCGAGGCCCATCACCGCGAAGCCCGGCATCTCGCCGAACGGCAGCTGGTAGTTCTGCTCGAGCGCACCTTCGGCGGAGAACGCCTCGCGGACCTGGGCGCTGGCTTCGTCGAACGCGGCGAGGTAATCGCCCTCGGCCCAGTTGGTGTCGCCACCGGCGGGCGGCTGGCCCTGCATGCCGGCGAGGAAAAAGTGCTGAGCGCCAACCACGTGGTTGATCAATTCGGCGACGTTCCACGAGGCGCACGGGGTGCCGGCCTGCATCTGTTCTGCTTGCACGTTCTCCAGCACCTGGCGGGTGGAGGCACAGGCCTGTTCGTATGGTTGAGCGCTCATGTAGGTATCGCTTTCCTTTTCGGGGGTGTACGGGAAGCGCGACCTTACCGGGTTCTGCCCGCTTAGTTGGCGGCGGAGTAGCGCCCGGATTCGATGTCGGCCTTATCCTCGAGCAGCGCCTTGGCCAGCGAGCGGCGTACCTGGCCGCGCAGGAGCGCCGCGACCGGGGCCGGCTTGAGGTCCGCCCGCAGTGTGGCGTCCACCCTGGAGCGGTGGTCGTCGAGGGCGACGACGTTGAAGATGATTGCACCGCCGGCGAACATGCCGCCCGTCACCCGGTTCACGAGCGGGCCGTCGGCGGTGCGCTCCAGCTCGAAGGTCTGGGTCGTGGTGATGGGTCCAACGCGGGACTTTTGTTCGTAGCGGCAGCGCGAACCATCGTCGTCGATCACCCGGAACCGGACGCCCTTGTGCACCGCTTGCGCCTCGTGATGGGCGACATCGCCAAACTGGGCGCGAACAACAGCGGCCGGCGCGTCGATGGTGATCGAGGTCTGGATTTCGGTGGTCATACCGCACAGCGTAACCCGTAATGGCATGGACATGCCAATTAGGCAGTGGCGTGCCAAAAGCGACTGGATCTGGCATCCTGGACCGGTGAACGATCGTCGAGCAGTCTCCGACACCAGCGGCCTCCGGGCCGAGAATCGGCGCCGCACCCGCGCCCGGATACTCGATGCCACGGTCGAGCTCGTGCGTGAGTCCGGGACCGTCGACTTCTCCATGCCCGAGGTGGCAGCGCGCAGCGGCGTCGCGTTGCGCACGCTGTACCGCTACTTCCAGAAACGGCAGGATCTGGTGGACGCGCTGGCGACCGTGGCCGACCAGGTCGAAGCCGGCCCGCTTCCCTCCCTCGACGACCTCGAGGAGTGGCTCGCCCGGGCATGGCGGAACCTGATCGCCGAGGAGGCGCTGATCCGAGCCCAACATGTCGGGCCCGCCGGCGTCGAGGTTCGGCGGGCCCGGGTACCGCTGCATCGATCGGTGACGCTCGGGTTGCTCGACGCCGAATGTCCGGGCCTCGATCCCCGCACCCGCGACGACCTCGCCGACCTGGCGCTCGTGCTGACCTCCTCCACGGTCCTCTTCGAGTTCGTCGACGTCCTCGATGTCGATCCGAGCCGGGGCGCGTCGCTGGTCGCCCGGACCGTGCGGACGATCATCGAACAGGCTCGAGCCGGCTGAGCGACGGGTGGGCAAACGGGTGGGCAACGCCCCGGTCAAAGCCTGCGAGACTACGGCGGTGGAACTGGTTTGGGATCTTCCCCTGTCGCCTGAAGGCATCGAGGTGCATCTGCGCGACGGCTCGACGATGTTGATCCGCCCGATCCGTTCCAGCGATGGCCCGGATCTGCAGTCATCGTTTCAGCGCATGTCGCCCCGGTCTCGGTACCTGCGGTTCTTTTCCGTGCGCGATCAACTGAGCGATGACCTCGTGGAGAAGTTCACCGACATCGACCACGACCGTCATCGGGCGTGGGTGGTGATCGACTCGGCGGCGACATCCGATGACCACCCGGCGGGCCTGGGTGCCGGTGTGGCCCGGTTCATCGCGCTCGACGACGAACCTACCGTTGCCGAGGCATCGCTCGCCGTCGTCGACGACTACCAGCGTCGAGGAATCGGTCGGCTGCTACTCGAACTTCTGATCGGAACAGCGCACCACTCGAACGTCGAATGGCTGCGCTTCGAGACCTTGTGGGAGAACCGCGGTATGCGCGGACTGCTCGGAGAGTTGGACGCGGTGAAGAACGCGGCGCTCTCCGATGGCGAGGTGCTCGTGTACGACGTTCCCGTGGTGCCCGAGGGCGATACCGCCGGCGCGCTGTATGAGATCCTGCGCTGGATCGCTCAGGCCGACGACGGCTCGGATGCGGTCGAGGCCTGAGCGGCGACCAGTGGCCAGGGACGCTCGCGTTCCACGCTCAGGGCCACGTCGAACAACAGGGAGTCCCGGTGGTGCGCTGCCAACACCTGCATGCCCACCGGCAGCGCCGACCCTCGTGCGTCGGCCACGGTGCCGATCGGAATCGAGACCGCGGGGTTGCCGTACACGTTGGACACCGCGGTGAGCATGCCCATGGCGACGAGGTCCGGCTCGCGTTCGACGGTCTTGTCGAGGATGCGGGTGGGCAGCCGGGTGGCCATCGTGGCCGCGGCCCGCGTTGCGCCGAGCACGCCGCGCAGTGCGACCCGGCCTGCGGGGGTGTTGAGCGCGGACTCGAACTGGCTGCCCTCGGGATTGCTGGTCGGCGAGTCGGCGGCAAACGCCGGCCCGGGGTTGGTCGCCGCGATGATGAAATCGACCTCGTCGAACGCCGCGGCCATCGCTTCGTTGAGTTCGATGCGCAGCAATTCGGCCCGGGCGGCGGTCTGGAGGTTGTACATCGACTGCGACACGAACAGACCGCCGGCGACCTCGTTGGTGAGATCTCCGGCGCAGCCCGGCCAGAGGTCGCCGAGATCGGCGGCCAAGGTGGCCGTGTTGCCCATCATCCAATGCGCCATGAAGTTGGGTACCCGGAGGTCGAGATCGACCTGGACCAGGCCGGCCTCGGCGATGAGTTCGGCGGCCGCGGCGCGCAGGTGGTCTTCGACCCCGGGATCGAGCGGCACGCCCCCGAGATTCGGCACGATCGCCACCTTGCGGCCGGCGAGCTCGTGGGTGCCGAGCGCGGCCTCGAATCCGGCGTGCTCGGGGAGACTGGTCGGGTCGGCTCCGTGGGGTCCGGCGCAGACGTCGTACAGGCGGGCCGCGTCGCGGACCGAACGAGCCGGGTTGCCGTACACGACGGTGTTGGGGCGCATGAACGCATGCGGGCTGCGGGGGATTCGACCGAACGTGCCCTTCATGCCGAGCAGGCCGCAGTAGGCGGCGGGGATTCGGATCGAGCCGCCGCCATCGCCACCGGTCGCGAGCGCGACGAGGCCACCGGCAACGGCGGCGGAGGAGCCACCGGATGATCCGCCTGCGGTGCGGCCGTGTTCCCAGGGGTTGTGGGTGACGCCGTTCAGCCGGGTCACGCTGACGTTGAGACCGCCGAACTCGCTGGCGGTCGTGAGGCCGACCGGCACCGCGCCGCCGGCGTCCAGCAGCCGTTCGACGCTCACCTGGGTGTAGTCGGCGATGCGGTCCGCGAACACCAGCGAGGCTTCGGTGTTGGGCCAACCCTTCACCCGGTCGAGTTCCTTGATGCCGGTGGGAACGCCGCCGAACGGTCGGCTGACATCGGCCTGCTTGGCGGCGTCGATGGCGCGCTCGGGGTCGAGGAACGAGAAGCAGTTGAGCGTTGACGCGTCGATCGCATCGAGGCTGGCTGCGAGCTCTTCGGTTGGGCTGCGCTCGCCGGCGCGAAACGCGTCGACCAGCGAGCACGCATCTCCGGTCCACGGGGTGTCGGTCATCGGTCGATGGTAGCTACTCGTCGTAGAGCAGGTATGGCTGGCGCAGAACGTCGAACGCTGCCGCTTCGTCGGTGAACGAGGCGATGATTTCCTCCGCGGGCGTGCCGGCGCGCAGCATCGTCATCAACCGGTCGGTGCCGGAGAGCAGGTCCATGGCCTGCGGGCGTTTGAGGAACCCCTCGACGCCGAACGCAACCGCTTGTCGGTTGAACGCGTCGAGCACGTGAATACCGGTTTCGATCGGCCGGAACGCGAACCGGTCGGTCAGCACATAGCGGACACCCTGGAGCAGTTCGCCTTCCAGCCGCGGTTGGTACGACAACCCTTCGAGCGGCACCGGTGTGTAGGTCTTGGGTTCGAACCGAACGCCGGGGAGGTTCCGAGCGTTGAGGTCGGCGGCGAGAGCTTCGCCATCGGCCCAGGGGGCGCCAAAGCTGGTGAACGGTTCGTAGCTGCCGGTGCCGTAGTTGATGGCCGTCGCTTCGAACAGCACCGTGCCCGGGTACACCAACGCCGACTCGAACGTCGGGAGTCCGCGGCTCGGCGGGATCCACTCGAGTTCGGTTTCGGGCCATTGCATCGATCGGGTCCAACCGGCGAGTTCTACGATTTCGAGCTGCAGCGTGGTGAGCCCCGGCATCCATCCCTCCCCCTGGATGGCGCGCGCCAGCTCGCCGACCGTCATGGCGTACAGCGGGGGGATCGGGTACTGGCCGATGAACGACAGCTGGGGTGCTTCGAGCACGAACCCGGCGGGGTCGACGCCGGTTCCCGGGATGGGTCGGTCGAGCACCATGAACGCCACCCCTTGGGTGGCGGCGGCCTCCATTGCCAGACCCATGGTGGAGATGAACGTGTAGAACCGGGCGCCGACGTCCTGCACGTCGAACACCAGGACATCGAGCCCGGTCAACATGTCGGGCGTCGGCGTGCGGGTCTCGCCGTAGAGGCTGAAGATCTGGAGCCCGGTGCTCACATCGAGCTCGTCGTCGACCAGTTCGCCACCGTCGGCTTCGCCGCGGATGCCGTGCTCGGGGGCGAACAGCGCGACGAGGTCGACGTTCGGTGCGGCGTCGAGTAGGTCGATCAGGTGGGTGCCGTCGACGACCGAGGTCTGGTTGGCGATCAGTCCGACCCGTCGGCCGTCGAGCGCGGCGAAGTCGGAGTCGACCAGCCGGCCGGCACCGGTTCGCACCGCGGTTGGGGGAACCGTGGGCAGGGGCGAGGTGGTGGCGGGCACCAGCTCGACGTCGGCGGCGACGGTGCCGGGTGCGGCGACCGTCGTCGAGTTGGCGCTTCCCGCAGCCGCGGTGCTGTCGGTGGTGGTGAGCTCGGGCCGGGCGGGCGAACCACAGGCGGCCGCGACCAGTGCCAGGACGGCCAAGAGGACGCCGAGGAGTCGCACGCCACAGGTCGGAGTCGATCCGGGGGAGCCGGCTTCCGGGGTCACCATCGCCACGAGCCTACGGCCACGGGCGAGCGTCCGTCAGCCGGTGCTCTTCTCCAGCACGGCGGGGAAGTAGGCAAGATCGAGGCAGGTGTTCTGCATCGGAGACGTGTAGTTGTCGGGGGCACACGAGTACCCGACGCCGGCATCGGTGGTCCAGCGGAATCGGCGCAGCTGCAGGTCCTGCGGAATGTGCAGCGCACCGAACTGGTCGCGCATCCACAACGACTCGGGCCCCACCAGCGTGCCGTCGCGCAGTTCCGCTTCGACCGCCACGACCGGGTCCCCGGTGAAGAAGAAGTACCAGCCGAGGTCGCCATCGGCGACGAACAGCGAGTTCATGATGCCGTCGCCGGGCAGAATCTCCAGCGTGTTCTGGCCCATACAGAGACCGTCGATCGGTGTCTGAGTGACCTCGCCATCGGCAACCTCGCCCAGGCCGACGCAGGAGTCGCCGTCCGTCGTCGCCATCGGAATCACACCGTCGGTCACCGGCGTGGCACCGCGCACGAGGGGTTGCCACGGCCGCTTGTCGGGTTCTTCCAGAAACCGGAACGCCTCGGAGCGGTACTCGATCCCGCGTTCAAAGCCCTCGTCGGGTTCGGGCGCGCACGATGCCGCCAGGACGGCGGCGGCGAGTACCGGGATGATCAGGGTGAGGCATGCCCGCCATCGGGAGTGGTGGCGCGGTTGGGACATGGGTCCCACCAGTGTGGCCAATTTGCCTCGCTATGCAAGTCCAGGAGCCAATCCCACCGAAAACGGGCCGTTTGGCCCAGCAGCACCTTGCCGGTGCCCGTTCGCCCGCCGGGCGCGGATGTGGAATGGTCGGCGGATGAATCGTGAAGACATTGCGGCATCGTTTGATCTGACCGGCCGGGTGGCGATCGTCACCGGGGGAACGCGGGGGATCGGTCTGGCGATCGCCGAAGGGCTCGCCGCCCAGGGCGCCAAGGTGGTCGTTGCGAGTCGCAAGGCCGACGCGTGCACGACGACCCAGGCCGCGCTTGAGGCCGCCGGCCACGAGGCCCTCGGAGTGCCGACCCACATGGGTGATCTCGAGTCGCTCGACGCGCTGGTAGCCGCCACCGTCGACCGATTCGGCGGGATCGACATCGTGATCAACAACGCGGCGAACGCCCTCGCACTGCCGCTGCCCGACATCACCGAGGAGGCATGGGCCAAGGCCATGGATGTCAACTTGCGCGGGCCGGTGTTCCTCGTCCAGAAGTGCCTGCCCCATCTGATGGCGTCGGATCAGGCCGCGGTGGTGAACGTGTTGACCGCGGGCGCCTACATGCACACCCCGGATCAGCTCATGTACGGCGCGGCCAAGAACGCGATGTTGAGCGTGACCCGATCGTTGGCGGCCAAGTACGCACCCGGTATCCGGGTAAACGCCATCGCCCCGGGCACCGTCGACACCGACATGACCCGCAACACCGGCGAGCTGTCGTTCGAGCATATGAAGGGCATTTCGCCCATGGGGCGCATGGCCGAACCGTCCGAGATGGTCGGCGCGGTGCTGTTGCTGGTGAGCGGCGCCGGCAGCTACATCACCGGGCAGAGCCTGCTGGTCGACGGTGGGCTGGTGCCGTCGCGATGACGGCCACCATCTTCGCGCCGCGGTTCCCGCCCGCTCGAAAGGCGGCATCGCCCGGCACCCCGTATGGTGAGAGCCGTATCTGACGACCCGTCAGATCGTTCGCATCCGTCCTTCGCTGGAGGAACCATGACCGACCTCGCCGACACGCCGACCGAGATCCCCCGGATCATCTCCGTCGACGACCACGTGGTCGAGCCGCCGGACCTGTGGACCTCCCGGTTGGCCCAGAAGTGGCAGGACCGCTGCCCGCGCATAGAGCGCGACAAGGCCAAGTTTTACTTCGAAGGTGGCGTGTTCAGCTACGACAAGGGCGACCAGGTCGAGGACGGTGCGTGGGGCGACTGGTGGCTGTACGACGACCTGGTGTACCCCATGCCGCGGGTGTCGGCGGCGGCGTGCATCGACGGCACGGTCGACAACACGCCGGTGACCTTCGAGGAGATCCATCCCTCGGCCTATCGCCAAACCGAACGCCTGGCGGCCATGGACGCCAACCACGTCGATGCCAGCCTCTGCTTCCCCAACATCTTGCCCCGCTTCTGTGGCCAGGCGTTCCTCGAACGCGAGGACAAGGAGCTGGCCCTGCTGTGCGTGCAGGCCTACAACGACTGGATGATCGACGAGTGGTGTGCCGGCGACGGCCACGGTCGGCTGATTCCGCTCACCATCGTGCCGCTGTGGGATGCCGAGCTGGCCGCCGCGGAGATCCACCGGTGCGCGGGCAAGGGCAGTCACGCCGTCGCGTTCAGCGAGAACCCTTACCATCTCGGGCTCCCGTCGGTGCACGACGCCGACGGGTTCTGGGAGCCCTTCTTCCACGCGTGTGAAGACACCGAGACGGTGATCAACATGCACATCGGCTCGTCGTCGAAGATGCCGTCGACCTCGCCGGATGCCCCGTTCATGGTGTCGTCCACGATCACCTTCTCGAACGCGATGGGATCGATGTGCGACTTCATCTTGTCGGGCGTCTTCGTTCGGTTCCCGAACCTGACCGTCGCCTACTCCGAGGGTCAGGTCGGCTGGATGCCTTACGTGATGGAGCGCATGGACAAGCTGTGGGAGGAACGGGGTTCGCTCGACGGTGTGGGCTCGGACCTGCCCGAGAAGCCCACGACCTACATCAAGAACGTGTACGGATGCGTGTTCGACGACGAGACCGGGTTGCGCAACCGCGACGTGATCGGCATGGACCAGATCACGTTCGAGACCGACTTCCCGCACCTCGACTCGACCTTCCCCGAGACCCTCGAGGTAGCCCGCCGCATCGTCGATACCGCCGGGTTGAACGCCGAGGAGACGTACAAGCTCATGCGCGGCAACGCCATCACCGCCTACAAACTCGAGCGCTACGGGATCACCGAGTAGATCCTCATGACCGACCCGAAAGCCACCGCCGGCGACGAGGCCGCCGGGCCGCTCGCCGGGTTCCGGGTGGTCGATCTGTGCGGTGGTCTCGCGGCGGGGTACTGCACCAAGCTCTACGCCGATGCCGGTGCCGACGTGATCGTGGTGGAGGCCGAGTCCGGGGATCCGCTGCGCGGGTGGTCGGTCGGGTCCGGCGATCTCGGCGACGCCGACGGAGCACTCTTTCGCTACCTGCGCCACGGGCAACGCTCCGTGCCCGGGGCTGACGCCGACGCCCTGATCGCGACCGCCGATGTCGTGGTGGTCGGCCGGGCCGCGGAGTCGGCCTACCCGGTCGACGTTGACGACGTGACCGCTCGGCACCCCGGCCTGGTCGTGTTGTCGATTACCCCGTACGGGCGCAGTGGTCCCTATGCCGAGCGGCCCGCAACCGAGTTCACGGTGCAGGCCGAGGCCGGATCCGTGGGGATGCGCGGCCGGGCGGCGACCGAGCCGTTCCAGATGGGAGGCCGGGTCGGGGAGTGGCTGTCGGGGGCCTACGGCGCACTGGCGTCGTTGCTCACCGTCGTCGGTGCGCGCGAAACCGGTACCGGTGGGGTCGTCGACCTGTCGATGGCCGAGACCATCACCACGGGAGCGACGCTGTTCACCGACCTGCTCGACCACCTCCGCGGTCGCCCCGAGCCGGTTGCGCCGGCGCGTTCGCTCGAGACGCCGTCGATCGAACCGACCGCCGACGGCTACGTGGGGTTCAACACCAACACCCGGCAGCAATTCGACGACTTTTGCGTGATGATCGATCGGGCGGAGTTGGCGGTTGAGGGCACGTATGCCTCCGTTGGTGCGCGCACTCGCGCGTGGGACGAATGGAACGCGCTCGTGCACGCGTGGACGACCCAGCACCCGACCGCCGAGATCATCGAACAGGCGGCGGCGCTGCGCATACCGGTGACGCCGGTGGGGAACGGTCGGACGATCACCGAGGTCGAGCACTTTCGCGAGCGGGGCACCTTCATCTCTGACCCCCTCGGCGCGTTCACGATGCCCCGCCGGCCGTGGCGCATCGACGGCGAGCCTCAACCGACCCCCGCGCCAGCCCCCGGGCTCCATCAGCATGCGGGCGCGGTCGGCGAGCGGGCACCCTTCGCGGGTACCGGTAGTGCCGGTGGCGGGGTCGGCGCTCTGCCGCTGGCCGGCCTCACCGTCATCGACGCCACCTGTTGGTGGGCCGGCCCAACCGCCGGCCAGATGCTGGCCGCGTTCGGTGCCGACGTCATCCATGTGGAGTCGATCACCCGGCTCGACGGCATGCGGATGGGCGGCGGGTTCTTCTTCGGAGAGGCTCAGTGGTGGGAGCGAGCGTGGTTCTTCCTGTCGTTCAACGTGAACAAGCGCGGCCTCACCCTCGACCTGGCGAGCGATGCGGGACGGGCGGCCTACCTGCGCCTGGTCGAGCAGGCCGACGTCGTGCTGGAGAATTACACCCCGCGGGTGATGGAGCAGTTCGATCTCGATTGGCCGACCGTGCACGCCACGAATCCGGCCACCATCCTCACCCGTATGCCCGCCTTCGGGCTCGACGGCCCGTGGCGGGACTGGCCCGGCTTTGCCCAGACGATGGAGCAGTTGAGCGGGCTCGCGTGGCTCACCGGCCACGCCGACGATCAGCCCCGGATCCAACGCGGACCGTGTGATCCGAACGCCGGGGTCCACGCCACCATGGCGGTGCTGGCCGCGCTCGAACGGCGTCGGTCGACCGGGCTCGGCAGCCTGGTGGAGGTGCCGATGGTGGAGGCGTCGCTCAACATCGCGGCCGAGCAGGTGATTGAGTGGAGCGCCTACGGCACGCTGATGGAGCGCGACGGCAACCGGAGTCCGTACGCCGCGCCGCAGAATCTCTATCGGGCGGCGGCGCCCGAAGGCGAGGAGGGCTGGGTGGCCGTCGCGGTGGAGACCGACGAGCAGTGGACCGCTCTCGCCGGACTGGTCGATCGGGCGGACTGGCTGGCCGACGCCGGCCTCGCCGACCTCGCCGGACGCCGCTCCCGGCACGATGAACTCGACGCGGTGATCGGCGCCTGGGTGAGCGAGCGGTCAGCGGATGACGCGGTCGAGGCGCTCTGCAATGCCGGTGTCCCCGCCGGGGTGATGCAGGACCCGCGCACGATCTCCGAGCACCCGCAGCATCGGTACCGGGGGTTCCACGAGATCATCGACCACGAGCTGTTGGGTCCACTCCCGGTGATGGGGATGCCGTTCCGGTCCTCGGGGGTCGAGCGTTGGGTCCATCGACCGGCGCCGATGGTGGGCGAGCACAACGAGGAGATTCTGGTCGGCCTCGGGTTCAGCGCAGCCGAGATCAGCGCGCTCGAGGCCGATGGTGTGATCGGAACGACCCCCACTGGGCTGGGGTGACAATGGGTTCCGAGGAAGCGACTGAGGCGGAGATGGCGGGGCAGACGGTGGGCGAGGGCTTTTGGGCCGACGCCGCCGGCGGTGCGGCACCGATGGTGGGACCGTTCGGTCAGTTCTTCGAGCTCGACGACCTCGGCGGCGGGGTGTTCGAGCGCGATGCCGGCGATAAGACGTGGTGGGGCTGGAACGGCCAGTTCGGCGGGTACGTGATGGGGCTAGCACTCGAGGCGCTACGGCGGTCGGTGACCACGCCGGGCCATCGAGAAATGTCGTTCACCGCCCATTTTCTGCGGAGGGTCCCGGCGGCGCGGCTGCGCATTGCGGTGACCGTCGAACGGACGGGGCGCACGGTCACGAATCTGAGCTTCCGAGTATCGGCGCCCACCGGCGACGGCGGCGCCCACAAACTGTGCGTGACCGGACTGGCGCTGTTCGGGTCCGATCGCAACGCCGACGACTGGGTATTGGCCACGCCGCCGGACCTCACCGTGCCCACCGCCGACGAAGCGCCGGAACCGTCACCGATCCCCGTGCCGGCGACCCGACAGTTCGCGATCTGGCCCCGGCACTCCGGTGCCTTGATGACCGGGGCCGACGTCGAGGAGTCGGGTGGGTGGATGCAGCTGTGCGACCCGGGCGATCCGGGCGCGGCCGACGAGCGGTTCCTGCTGCACGCGGCCGATGGTTACCTCCCGCTCGCCAATATCCGCAACGTGCGCCCCGCGGTCGGCGGCACCCTCGACTTCACGGCCCACTTCCGCCAGCCGGTTCCGCAGCGGGTGATCGACGGCGAGCCGGTGCGAGTGGTGCTGCGTAGCGCCCGCTCGCACCGGGGGGCGGTGGACGAGGATGCGACGGTCTGGGCGAGCTCGGGCGAGCTCCTGCTGCAGTCCCGTCAGCTCCGCTACACCGAGTACCTGGACCCCGACGAACTCACCCGACTGCGCGGCGAAACGCCCGGTTGAGCGTCGACCGGATTCGGGACGCGCCAAACCTGCGGTCGAGGTAGGCGACCGGCTGGGTCGATCGGGTCGGCTTAGATCGGGCTGGCGACGAACACCGGAATTTCGCGTCCGTGACCGGTGGCTGCCACCTGGTACTCGTCGTAGGGCGGGTACACGTCGGCGCCGCGCTGGTACCACGCGGTGCGTTCTTCGCCGCTGACCTCGCGCACGGTGTACCGCTTGGCTTCGGGCCCGTCCTGGATCAGGACCTCGGCGTTGGCGAGGAGGTTGTAGTACCAACCGGGATGGGTGGGGTTACCGCCCTTCGACGCGATGACGGCGTATTCGCCTTCGTGTTCGACCCGCATGAGCGGCACCTTGCGGACCTTGCCGCTCTTGTGGCCAATCGTGGTCATCACCATGATCGCGATGCCCGTGTCCATCAAGGTGTTGGCCCGCTCGCCTCCGGACGCCTCGTACTCGGTGACCTGGTCGGCCACCCAGTCCCACGTGCTCGGTTCGTACGGTCCACTGAAATCGGTCATACCGCAGTCTGTCACCACCACCCCCGCCCCGCCGCTTTCGCTCAAATGAACGTAAGGGGGGTCAGACCCCGCGTCAGGCAGCGTTCAGATAGGGGGGTCAGACCCCGCGTCAGGTAGGGGTCAGAGGGAGATGACCGAGCGGATGCCGCGGGTGTTGCGGAGATCGTCGACGCCGTGATTGATCTCGTCGAGCGAGTAGCGCTGGGTGATCATGGCCTCGAGGTCGAGCAGTCCGCGGCGCCACAGGGCGATCAGGCGGGGGACCTCGTGATGGCTGTGCACCGAACCGAGCAGCGACCCGATGATCTTCTTTTCGTGCGACGCGATCTGAAACGCGCCTTCGATGTGCAGCGGCTGCTCGAACGAGGGGACGCCCACCGAAACGGTCGTGCCGCCCACCCGGGAGGCCGCCACGCAATCGGCGAGGAGCGGGGCGTACCCGGCGGAGTCGAACGCGTAGTCCACGCCGATGCCGCCGGTGAGTTCGCGGGTCCTGGCCACGACGTCGTCTTCGCCGGGATCGAGCACGTCGGTGGCGCCGAAGTGGATGGCGGCGTCGCGGCGATCCTCGACCGGGTCGGACACGATGATGCGGGCTGCCCCAGCGATTCGGGCACCCTGCACGGTGGCGATGCCGATACCGCCCAGTCCGGTGACCAGGACGGTCGCGCCCGCTTCGACGTCGGCGGTGTTCAGTACCGCGCCGACGCCGGTCTGCATGGCGCAGCCGATGACGCAGGCGATGTCGAGCGGTACGTCGGGGTCGAGTTTTACGGCGTTTCGTTCCTCGACCAGCGAGTACTCGCCGAACCCGCCCACACCGAGACCCTGCCAGACGTCTTCGCCGTCGCGAGACAACGGGGTGGTGCCGTCGCTCAGGGTGCCGCCGACGAACTGTTGCGCGTCGGCGCAGATCGTGTGCTCACCCCGCACACACCAGTAGCAGCGGCCGCACGGGCCCAACGGGGTCAACATGACCTGGTCGCCGGCCGCCAACCGGCGCACGCCGGGGCCCACCGCCTCGACCGTGCCGGCCGCCTCGTGGCCGAGCACCATGGGGAGTTGGTGGCCGAGGTCCATGATGGTGACGTCGCTGTGGCAGATGCCGCAGGCCGCCACCTTCACGAGCACCTGGCCCGGGCCGGGCTCGGCGACATCGATGTTGTCGAGCACCTCGAGAGGCTGGCCCTGGCTGGTCAGTACCGCAGCGCGCATGCGCTCTCCGTTTCGCTGGTGGTCGCTGGTGGGTCGCTAGTTGATCTGCTTGTCGCGGTCGGCCCAGTACGGGGCGCGCAACTTGTACTTCTGGAGCTTTCCGGTCGCCGTGCGCGAGAGTTCGTCGCGGAACTCGACCGAGGTCGGGCACTTGAAATGGGCGAGGCGGTCGCGGCAGAAATCGATGAGGTCCTGCTCGGTAGCCGAGGATCCCTCGGCGACGACGACGAGCGCCTTCACCGTCTCGCCCCACTTTTCGTCGGGTACACCGATCACCGCGACCTCGGTGACATCGTCGTGGGCGAAGAGGGCATCCTCGACCTCGATGGACGACACGTTTTCGCCGCCGGAGATGATGACGTCCTTCTTGCGGTCGGCGATGACGACGTAGTTTTCGTCGTCGATCTCGCCGCCGTCGCCGGTGTGGAACCAGCCGCCCTCGAGCGCCTGGGCGGTGGCGTCGGGTTGATCCCAGTAGCTCTTCAGCACCACGTTGCCCTGCGCCAGGATCTCGCCGGACTGGGAGGTCTTCAGGCGGATGCCGAGCGCCGGGGCGCCGGCCCGACCCAGCTTGCGAGCCCGCTCATGGGTGCTGAGATCGTCCCACTCGGAGCGGCAGCGGCTCATGGTGAGCAGCGGAGCGGTCTCGGTGAGGCCGTAGATCTGCATGAACTCCCAGTTGAGGTCGGTCTCGATTCGTTCGATGATCGACGTTGGCGGCGGGGCGCCGGCGACGACGATCCGGGTGCGTCCGGCGCCGGGAATGGGTCCGTCCCAGGTCTCGGCGGCATCGAGAATGGCCGCGCAGACCGCCGGGGCACCGCACATGAGCGTGACGCCGTGTTCCTCGACCCGGCGCAGGATCTCGGCACCGTCGACCTTGCGGAGGACGACCTGGGGCACGCCCATGGCGGCGAGCGCGAACGGCATGCCCCAGCCGTTGCAGTGGAACATCGGCAGGGTGTGCAGGTAAACATCGCGGTCGCTCACGCCGGACTGCCATCCGAACGTGGCGGCGTTGATCCAGATGTTGCGGTGGGTCATCTCGACGCCCTTGGGGCGGGCGGTGGTGCCGCTGGTGTAGTTGATGGTGGCGGTGTCGTCTTCGGACCCTTCCCACTCCGATGGCTCGCCGTCGAAATCGAACAGCACCTCGTCGGTGGCGCTGCCGATGATGAACTTCTGGGGCGCGGTCACACCGCTGAGCGACTCTTCGAGCTCGGGGTCTACCAACAACACCTCGGCGCCGGAGTGGTCGACGATGTACTGGATCTCCTCGGCGTTGAGCCGGAAGTTGGCCGGGACGGCCACCCGGCCCCAGGCGGTTGTGCCGTAGAGCAGCACCAGCAGGCGCGCTGCGTTGTGCGACACGATCGCCACCCGGCCGCCCTGCGGCACGCCGAGCTTCTCCAGCCCGGCGGCGAGGGCCTTGGCGTGATCGTGGACCCCTTGGTAGGTGAGGTCGTCGAGGGGGGTCGCCGGCTGTTCGGGTTCGTCGAACACGCCGATCCGGTCGCCATAGACCAGCGTCGCCCGTTCCAGGTGGTCGCGTGTCGTCAGCGGTACTTCCATGCCTGTCCCCGTTTCGGCTCTGTGCGGTGACGAGATGATCGCGGATCGAGCGGCCGGGCGCACGCTGGGGACCGAAGAGCGTCGCAACATCGGCGCGCGCCGGAAATTTCGTCGGGTGAAACCTGACTGTTTCGTCAATGCTGTACCGTACGTGTCGATAGTAAGGGTGTTGCCGTTTCGACGTGTCGGACTGGTAACCGGGCCCCCGCCGGCCGAGGTCTAGCAACTGCTTCGTTGGTCTTCGTCGGCGGGGGTTCCTCGTTTTCCGGCGACGGTGGGGACCGCTCCCCATTACGGTTCGGCGGTGCGACTCGTACGGTGACGCCATGGTCTCCGCTTCCGCCCCGTCCGCCTCGCTCGTGCCCGCTGCGTCCAGGCGGCGCCGGTTCGTGCTCTGGTTTGGCATTGCGATCGTGGCGTCCGCCTGTGGCAACCCCTTCGCCGGTGACGGCAACGGCGACGTCACCGCGGTCGAGCCTCTGGCCACGGTCGAGCAGTTCGCCCCGGCCACCGTCCCCGCCACCGACGGTGACGACCCGGGCCCCGTCACCGCCGACCCGGCGATGGCCGACGCCACGCCGGCCACTCGCGCGCCGAGTATCGAACCACCCGAGGACACCGCGCCCGATGACACCGCGCCCGAGGATGAGGCGCCGGGCACGACCGAGTCGCCCGACACCTCCGACCCGGGTGATGACGTGCCGCCGATCGCCGCCGGCGAGGCCATCAACGACACGCTGGAGGCCTACGCGGGATATGTCAACGTTGGCCGTTACGCCGAGGCGTACGACCTCTTCTCGCCCGAACAGCGGGCCCGGGTGGGCTCCCTCGACGACTTCGTGGCCGACATGGCCAGCACCCAGATCGCCGGGATCGACGTGCAAACGGTGTCGACCTACACCAACACCGAGGCCTCGGCCCGGGTCGGCTTTGTCAGCACCCAGGACGCGGCCCTGGGGCCGAACGGCCAGACCTGCTCGGAGTGGACGCTCGACTACGACTTCGTCGACCTGGGCACCGGTTGGCTGATCGACGGAGCGAAGAACGTCGGCGATTCGCCGAACGACTGCAGCCCAGATGATGGTGACGGCGATGCCCCAGCAGGGTCGGTGAGCTGTGCCTATGACCCCGATCTCGGCCCCAATCCACTGGGAATGCGGGCGTTCGTGACCATCGAGGCGGCCGACGGCGATGTGACCTTCACCTACGAGCAGTTCCCGAACGCCGACGGTAGGGGAGCACGCATCAACACCCGCACCTACGAGGACACCTCGCTCGACCAGGCCCGAGCCCGCATGCGGGACAACGCCGGCGAATTTCTCGCCCTGACCGGCATCGAGGACGCCGGCCTGTACGCCGAGATCGACAGGGTCCTCCGCTGTCGATAGTCCGCAGGAACCCTCCACCCGGAAACGGGACCGTTCCTCGCGGCGGAGCATCTGGTGCCTGGCACCAGATGCTCCGTGCGTTTTGCCCGAACGCCGGAAAACCGCCACTTCCCGTGTTCGCCGATCCGTCCGCGAACCATCTGGTGCCTGGCACCAGA